>CACZBS010000019.1 GCA_902779455.1 uncultured Prevotellaceae bacterium | reverse complement strand
GTTAAATAATCTTAACGAAATGTTAAATGTTGCACACCTTTGAAGGCTGGTTTTGCTCTACAAAACTCTTAGATTTCCCATTTTTTGCTATTGCACTTTTTTGTACCGTTTAATTTTGGGCACTTCTTGTTATGCGCTGATTTACAACAGTTTGTGATTATCCAAAACACTTCCACATGAATTCTTCACCGTTTCAGGTCTTTTTCAAAACGCTTCGAATAACTAATACTATACATAAATCATCCTAAAATCTTCTTGAACATATCCTCAACACTATCCGCATGATACACACGTCCATGCTCCACGTCGTCCAGTGCCTCCTTGAAGGCGGCCGTCTTCGTGACATCGAAATCCTTGGCCTTAGGGGCCTTGGGGCGCTCCACCTTGACAGATGCGACGCCGACCAGCATCTTACAGGCCTGCTTCACCTTAGCAACAAGACTCTCGTCCGGAACTTGCAATACGATTGTTGCCATTTCTACTAATTTCTTATTTAGTTTTACGACGGCAAAGATACGAAAAACATCCCATTCCACCAAAGGAACGGGATGTTTTTTTCTGTGTTATGGCGCCGCTGAATCAGAAGGTCAGCTCGCAGCTCAGGCCCAGCACGCGGTTGGTGCGGGTGAACGAGTTCTTGCCGGCCGGGATGCTCAGTCCGAGGGCCTCCATGCTCTGTGCGGGCGTGTCCATGTCGTAGTCCTCATAGTTGGTCTGGAAGTAGGCGGCAGCGAGCTTCACGTTGTCGGTCACCTTATACTCCAGGCCAAGGCCGAAGCTGTAGCTGTTGACGACGAACGACATGTCGTTCATGTACTGGTCGGTCAGCTGATAACGCGTCAGCTGTCCACCGCCCGAGACGGTCAGGCGGTCCGTGATGTCCCACTCGGCACCGGCCAGATACTCGTTGGTGCCGCCGTCGAGCAGTCGCTCGGAGTGCTCATACCAGTGGGCCGACGTGTCGTAGAAGTGGTGATAGCCCAGGTTCACGCGCACGTTGTCCACGACGCTCCACTGTGCGCCGAGGGCGAGCAGTGCGGGCGAGTCCTCGGGCACGCTCGTGCCGTTGACGAATTTCTTGGTGGCCGAGATGACGGAGGCCTCCTTCAGGTCGGAGTCGTTCTTCATGCGCATGCGGGTCTTGAACTCATACTTGGCGGCGAAGTTGAAGTTGCCGATCTTGTAGTCGATGCCCAGCACGGGGGCGATGCCCCAGCCCGTCTGGTCGCTCTTCAGGTTGACGCCGTTGGAATAGGGAGCCAGCGTCTCGGCGCTGGCGTTCAGCTGCTGGCCCGTGGCCTCAAGCTGCTTGACGGCAGGCTGCTGCATGGCCTGTTCCTGCGACAGTCCGGCAGCCATATAGCTGGCGACGGCATTCGTATAGGCCTTGGTCAGTCCGCCTTGGACGCCCTCGAAGTATTGCGGCAGGGTTTTACCGGGCTCACTTCCGTCCATCACGCGAATATTATTGAGGCGGGCCTCATAGCTGGCCGTACCATAGAGCAGGCGCACTCCGGCATAGACCGACAGGTTGTCAGTCAGTTTGCGGGCGGCACCGAGCTGCACTCCGAAGTAGTATTGCTTGCCCTTCATGTAGCCGTCGACGTCGTAGCCATAGACGTTGGGCACACTGGGGAGGGGGTCGTTGGGGTTGGTTGAGGGAAAGTGAGCCAGGCTGGCATTCAGCTGCTGCGACGTGCCGATGAGGCGCTGGGCAATGGCGCCGACGTAGGTCTCGAACGAACCGATACCCTTGTCGAACTCGCACTTACCGCCACCGCCGGGCACGGAGAAATTGAACTGGAAGCTCCAGGGGCCCTTGTTATAGGCGGCCTGCAGCGAGGGGATGATGGGCGCATCAGCCACGCCCTCGAACTCCTTCGTGGCCAGTCCGCCGTTCTTGGCGCCCAGCGTGAAGAGGTTGTTGGTCGAGGTGATGGTGCGCGTCTGGTGGGCATACTGCCAGTTGAAAGCCAGATGCAGACCGTCGTCCATGAAGGCTACGCCAGCCGGATTGCTGTAGACACCGTCGAGGCCGATGGCGCCGTCGCGGGCGGGATTACGCAAGAAAGCTACACTTTGGTTTGTGTTGGTCAGAATGCCGCCAGCCATCACGGTGGTTGCGGCAGAGGTCAGCAAAAGGCTGACCATCAATGATTTTAAAATTTTCATATCCTTTTAAACAATTCTTTGGATTTCGGCGGCAAAGGTACGCATATTATCGCACACTCAAATCAAAAGTGTGCAATAATTAAGGAAAATTAACGGATAAAATCTTACCGACTATTGCGAAATATTCTGACAAACGATACAACGAAGACAAAGAAGCGGTGCTTTTCGGCCCGAGAAGCGGTCCTTTTTGACACGAAAAGCGGCACTTCTCTCATCGAAAAGCGCCGCTTCATTTTTACGAATATTATATACGACTGAAAAACAAGCAGTTGTGAAATCTAGCTCGTCCATTCGGAATTTTATTTACAAAACACCACTCAGAAGCGAAGGTCATCGACCTCCGCGACGCCGCCTGCGGGCCGTCAGGCTTTGGCCTCCGGATAGCTGATGCGGGTGTGGTAGATGGTCTTGAGCTTCTCGATGAGGACCGTCTTGGCGTAGGCGATGTCGCGGAACGTGATGGGGCAGTCGCGGAAATAGCCCTCCTGCACCTGCGAGTCGATGATGCGGCCGACGAGCTGGCGGATCGACTGCTCCGTGTAGTCAGGCAGCGAGCGCGAGGCGGCCTCGACGGCGTCGGCCATCATCAGCACGGCCTGCTCCTTGGTGAAGGGGTTGGGGCCGGGATAAGTGAAGAGCAGGTCGTCGACGGGCTCGTCGGGGTGCTCGTTCTTATATTTGATAAAGAAATACTTGGCCTTGCCCAGTCCGTGGTGCGTGCTGATGAAGTCGCGGATCTGCTGGGGCAGGTTGTAGTGGTCGGCCAGCTTGAGGCCCTCAGTGACGTGGCTGACGATCATCTGGGCGCTCTCGATGAGCGACAGGTGGTCGTGGGGCGAGATGCCGCCCGACTGGTTCTCGGTGAAGTAGATGGGGTTCTGGGTCTTGCCGATGTCATGATAGAGGGCGCCCGTGCGCACCAGCTGGGCGTTGGCCCCGATCTTGCGGGCTATCTCGGCGGCCAGGTTGCCCACCTGGATGGAGTGCTGGAACGTGCCGGGGGCCACCTCGCTCATGCGTCGCAGCAGCTCCTTGTTCATGTCGCTGAGCTCGATGAGCGTGATGTTGCTGACGAATCCGAACGTGCGCTCGACGATGTAGAGCAGAGGATAGCTGCAGAAGATGACGATGCCGCAGACGAGCAGGAAGTAGTATTCGGACGTGTCGATGCGCGAGAAGTCGCCTGAGCGGATGAGGAAGAGCGACAGGTTGGTGAGCATGGCCACGAGGGTGACCAGCGTGGCCGTCCAGAAGAGCTGCGAGCGGCTCGAGAGCTCGCGCAGCGAGAAGATGGCTGCCAGGCCGGCGGCCATCTCGACGGCGATGAACTCCAGGGGGTGCTGCAGGATGCAGGCACAGATGAGCACCAGGGCCGTGTGGGCCATGAAGGCCGTGCGCGAATCCATGAAGACGCGCACGAAGATGGGCACGATGGCAAAGGGCAGGATGTAGACGTGGAGCACGTTGTGCTCTACCAGGATCGAGGCCAGCACGGCGAAGAGGACGAGCAGGGTGTAGAGCATGGCGACGGAGCGCATGTCGTCGAAATAGTCCTTGCGATACATGGTCAGGTAGACGGTGAAGCCCAGCACGACCAGCAGCACGTAGAGCAGCTCGCCCATGACGGTGGAGCTGATGCCGCGGTCGCCCTGGTGGCGCTTGTCGATCTCGGTCAGATAGGACTGCAGCACCCTCGAGGTGGACTCGTCGACGATGTCGCCGCGGTCGATGATCTTCTGGCCGCGGAGCACGACGCCGCTGGCGCGCGTGACGCTGTTCATCAGGTCGATGCGGCTCTGGTCGCTGCGCTCCTCGTCGTAGACCAGGTTGGGCACGATATACTCATTAAGGTCCAGGTCCTGCAGGGCCGACAGGCGGTCGCGGAGCATGGGGTCGCTGAGCAGCAGCTCGTAGACCTCGAGTCCGGTGAACACGCTGGACACGGCGACGCTGACGGCATCCTTGCCGTCGACGCGCCGCAGCATGGCTGTAGAGTCGAGCTGCAGGCCCGAGGGCGACTTCGTGTCGACGATGCCCTGGGCATAGCAGGCATTGAGGCGGTTGGCGATGATGCGCTTATAGTCGGAGCTCAGGCCCTTCTGGTCGCGGCCGAACTGCTGCATGAAGCGCCTCACCTGCTCGGGCCCCACCTCGGCGTCGTAGGTGTAATATGGCTCATAGTCCTTGAGCGCAGCCTCCTGTTCGGCCTTGACGACCGAGTCGCTCTTATAGACGGGAAAATCGAACGTGGCGGTCATGTCGGCATAGTTCCAGGGCTTGCCCTGCTCGAACTTGAAGTTAGGACGGTGGTCGCGGGGCATAAACCACACGATGACGGCCACGACTGCCAACACCAGCGCCACGCGCCATGCGATGTCGCGCCATGTGAGTTCAAAATTCAGGTTGATGCGTTTCATTGTTCTACATTATTTGCGAGGGCAAAATTAGGCATTATTTCGCAGACTGCCAAGGAGATTCGTTGTTTTTTCTTGACTTTTTATCCGATTAAGCAGAAAAAAACAAGGAAACGATGCGCCGTGTGGCGGTTTTTTTGTAACTTTGCACCCAAATCCAAAAAGAAAAGCAAGCAAAATGACAGAAAAGAGAAGAGTGAGGGTGCGCTTTGCACCCAGCCCCACGGGGCCCCTGCATATCGGCGGTGTGCGCACTGCCCTGTTCAACTACCTGTTTGCCCGCCAGCACGGGGGCGACTTCGTCTTCCGCATCGAGGACACTGACACCACGCGCTTCGTGCCCCAGGCCGAGGCCTACATCATCGAGGCCTTCCGATGGCTCGGCATCCGCTTCGACGAGGGCGTCTCGTTCGGAGGCCAGTATGGGCCCTACCGCCAGAGCGAGCGCCGCGACATCTACAAGAAATACGTCCGCCAGCTGCTCGACGCCGGCAAGGCCTACATCGCCTTCGACACGCCCGAGGAGCTCAACGCCAAGCGCGAGGAGATCCAGAACTTCCAGTATGACAACCGCACGCGCGGCATGATGCGCAACTCGCTGACCATGCCCGCCGAGGAGGTGGAGCGCCTCATCAGCGAGGGCCAGCAGTATGTGGTGCGCATCAAGATCGACGCCGGACAGGAGGTGACGGTCGACGACATGATCCGCGGCGAGGTGCACGTCAAGAGCGACATCCTCGACGACAAGGTGCTCTATAAGAGTGCCGACGAGCTGCCGACGTATCATCTGGCCAACATCGTCGACGACCACCTGATGGAGATCACCCACGTCATCCGTGGCGAGGAGTGGCTGCCCTCTGCCCCACTCCACGTGCTGCTCTACAAGGCCTTCGGATGGGAGGACACGATGCCGCGCTTCGCCCATCTGCCGCTGCTGCTCAAGCCCGACGGCAAGGGCAAGCTCTCGAAGCGCGACGGCGACCGCCTGGGATTCCCCGTCTTCCCGCTCGACTGGAAGGATGAGGAGGGCAACGTCACGGCCACTGGCTACCGCGAGCAGGGCTACTTCCCCGAGGCGGTGGTCAACTTCCTGGCCCTGCTGGGATGGAACCCCGGCACGGAGCAGGAGCTCTTCACGCTCGACGAGCTGGTCGAGGCCTTCGACATCGAGAAGTGCTCGAAGGCCGGCGCCAAGTTTGCCTACGAGAAGGGCATCTGGTTCAACCACGAATATATCCTGAAGAAGTCGGCCGAGGAGATTGCCCGACTGTTTGAGCCCGTCTGTCGCGAGCACGGCGTCACGGACAGCTTCGAGCGCATCGAGCAGGTCGTCGCCATGATGAAGGACCGCGTCTCGTTCGTCAAGGAGCTGTGGCCCCTCTGCTCCTTCTTCTTCGAGGCTCCGACGCAGTATGACGAGAAGACGGCCAAGAAGCGCTGGATACAGGCAGCCCCCCCTTCAGCCCCCGAGGGGGCTACTATAGACCCTTCTCGCAGACCGTCGTCAGAAGTCCTGAACGAATTATGCGACGAGGTATTGCAGGATCTCGACGACTTCTCGCTGGAGAATCAAGAGAAGGTCGTTCATTCTTGGATTGAGCAGAAGGGCTACAAGCTGGGCCAAGTGATGAACGCCTGGCGACTGGCACTCGTCGGCGAGGGCAAAGGCCCCGGCATGTTCGACATCTCGGCCTTCCTCGGCAAGGAGGAGACCATACGGCGCACAAAGAGGGCATGCGAGGTATTGGGAGCCTCCCATTCCGCCCCCGAGGGGGCTACCATAGCTTAGCTGCTTTATGGACTACGCCTATCAGACGGCTGACCCGGCGCTCTATGGCAGGCTCAAGGAGTATGCCCGCAACAACCGGAATCATCCGACTGAAGCCGAGGCCTTGTTATGGGAACATCTCAGAGGCAACGGGATAGGACAACCCTTTAAGCGCCAACATATCATTGGCGATTGTATTGTTGATTTTGCATGTCTGCCCAGCAGGCTGGTCATCGAACTTGATGGTGGTTATCACCGACAGGATCGTCAGCAGGAGGCCGATTCCATGCGTACAGAGTGGTTGGAGAGCAAGGGGTTTACAGTACTGCGATTCACGAACGAAGAACTATTCAGAAACATAAACCAAGTACTGAATGAGATACAGAAGTATTTGTAACGGCGGAACTATAGTAGCCCCCTCGGGGGCAGAAGGGGGGGCTCTGTGTACAATCTGATCATCTACCTCTACCTGCTTGGCGTCGCCATCTACAGCCGGTTCAACGACAAGGTGCGGCGGATGTGGCGCGGCGAGCGCGACGCCTTCAGGGTGCTGCGCGAGCAGGTCGACCCGAAGGCGCGCTACGTCTGGTTCCACGCGGCCTCGCTCGGCGAGTTCGAGCAGGGACGACCGCTGATGGAGGAGCTGCGCAGGCGTCGCCCCGACCTGAAGATCCTGCTCACCTTCTTCTCGCCATCGGGCTATGAGGTCAGGAAGAACTACGAGGGGGCCGACATCATCTGCTACCTGCCGCTCGACACCATCCGCAACGCCCGCCGTTTCCTTCGGCTCATACGGCCCGAGATGGCCTTCTTCATCAAGTATGAATTCTGGTACAACTACCTCCACATCCTGAAGCATCGCGGCGTGCCCACCTACAGCGTGTCGAGCATCTTCCGCGACGGACAGGTGTTCTTCCGCTGGTACGGACGTCAGTACGGACGTGTGCTGAAATGCTTCACCCACTTCTTCGTGCAGAACGAGAAGAGCCACGAGCTGCTGGCCTCCATCGGACTGACCAACGTCAGCATCACGGGCGACACCCGCTTCGACCGCGTCCTGCAGATCAAGGAGCAGGCCCGCCAGCTGCCCGTCGTCGAGCAGTTCATCGAGGAAAGCAAGGGGAAGGTGTTCGTAGCCGGCTCGTCGTGGCCGCCCGATGAAGAAATCTTCATCAAATATTTCAAGGCGCATCCCGACTGGAAGCTCATCATCGCCCCACACGTCATCGGCGAGGATCATCTGCAACAGATAGAGAAGGCGCTCGGCAGCCGCAAGACATTACGCTACACCCGTCTCACGCCCACTCAACAAGCCGGCCTCGCCTCCGCCCAAAAAGCTACAGAAGCCCCCTCGGGGGCCGTAGGGGGGGCTTCGGCTCTCATCATCGACTGCTTCGGTCTGCTGTCGAGCATCTACCGCTATGCCGACGTCTGCTACGTGGGTGGCGGCTTCGGCGTCAGCGTCCACAACACGCTGGAGGCTGCCGTCTGGGGCAAGCCCGTCGTCTTCGGGCCCAACAACCATAAGTTCCAGGAGGTGCAGGAGCTGAAGGGATGCGAAGGCGGCTTCGAAATCGCCTCCTACGACGACTTCGCCCGCCTGATGGACCGCTTCGAGCGAGAGCCCGACTTCCTGGCCAAGGCATCCCGTGAGGCTGGCACCTACGTGCAGAGCCGGGCCGGCGCCACCAATAAAATATTAAGTGATGTAGGGTTCTGACTCGATCCTACATCACTTTTTCGTTATTACAGAGTAAAAGTCACTGGCAGCACATAGCGCACATTCACGGACTCACCGCGATGGCGGCCGGGTTCCCACTTGGGCATCGACTTCACCACGCGGACGGCCTCCTGGTCGAGCAGTGAGGCAACGGACTTGACCACCGTGACACCGTCGAGCGTGCCGTCTTTGCGCACGATGAAGCTGACGATCACACGGCCTTGCTCAAGCCGCTGGCGGGACTTGGCCGGATAGCGCAGATGCTGGCGGATCCAATCCTCTGCCGAGACATCGCCAGGGAAACGGGGCATGTCGTCCACGACGTCGTAGATCCCGTCAGGATCGGGCACCGCATTGCGGTAGCGCGATGGCGGCGGACCATAGACCAGCTTGATATTTCCTCGCTCTATACGTTGCCGCTCTGCTTCCTTTTTCTGCATCTCCTCACGCTGCTGCGCGTCGTCCTGCTGTGGGCCGACGAGCTCGCCGATCTTCTGTTGCGTAGGCGGCGGACCATAGGCAAGCGCCATCCGCTTCTGCTGGGCCGTCTTGCACGCCCCCAGTCCCAAGGCTGCTATGAGCGAGCCGAGCAACAGGTTTGAGACCTTGAAAAACTTCTTCTTCATATATTCTATTCCAGCCTAAAGGTTACAGGATAAGTGTATTTCACCCTAAGCGCCACGCCATTCTGCCGGCCGGGTATCCAGCGAGGCATCGTCGAGAGCAGGCGCAGGGCCTCGGCATCAAGGGCGGGATGGACAGACCTGACGACCTTGAAGTCCGTGGTGGTGCCGTCACGCTCGACGACAAAGGTCAGGATGACGCGCCCCTCGATGCTATCGCGGCGGGCCGACTCGGGATATTGCAGATGCTGTTTCACCCACGTCATCATGGCTTCGTCACCGCCAGGGAAGCAGGGCATCTGCTCCACTATTTCATAGACCCTCGTCGGGTCGAGTTTTTCATTCTCATTCCTCTCATTCCTCGCCATGGGAGGCGGCCCATAGACGAGTCTGATTCTATCCGTCGCCTCCTGTTTCGCTGCGGGCGCAGCGACCGGGTCGTCAGCCGGATTGGCCATCGGTTTTTCTGCCGATCGGCAAGCCCCGAAGCCCAGGGCCGCAACGACCGACCCCAGCAACAGATTCGACACTTTGAGAAACCTCTTTTTCATTCCTTCTTCTTATTATCTTATTAGGCAAAAGCCGACACCTCTTACGTCCGACTTCAACCCTCTATCCTCTCCATGTGGCACACCAGCAGACGGCCGTCGTCGTCGCGCAGGTGCATGCCGTTGCCCTCGCAGTAGCGCCAGTAGCGACACTTTGCGCAGGCGTCCTTCTTCATCCACGTGCGGTCGCGATAGCGCTGGTAGCGGTTCTCCCAGACGTCGAGGAAGTCGTCCTCGTAGATGTTGCCCTCTGCATAGTTCGAGCGGATGCTGGTACAGGCGCTGATGCTGCCGTCGATGAGGACGGAGCCGACGGTGACACCCGCCGCACAGCGGAACAGCCAGTCGCGCACGTCGCCCTCATACGGGCCGACGAAGCCCTCGCAGCTGTAGTTGGCGTGGATGCGGCCCTCGCGTCGCGTCTCGCGGATGAAGTCGAGAATCTGGCGGAACTGCTCGTTCGTGACGCGCAGCATGGGGTCATGGGCCGCGCGGCCCACGGGGAAGATGGGGAACAGGCGCCAGTCGCCGACACCTTTATTGATGAGATATTCGCGCAGCTCCGCCAGTTGGCCGAAGTTCTTCTGGTTGACGCAGGTGACGACGTCGTACTTGACGGTGCCGTC
Organism: uncultured Prevotellaceae bacterium; assembly: GCA_902779455.1. Classification (GTDB taxonomy): domain Bacteria; phylum Bacteroidota; class Bacteroidia; order Bacteroidales; family Bacteroidaceae; genus Prevotella. The sequence continues at coordinate 50,804 of CACZBS010000019.1, read as the reverse complement.
GGCCACAAGCAGGTCGATGGCCTCGTCGGCCCGCCGGAAGCTGTCGGGATGGCAGCGCAGCCAGTTGTGCTCCTGTTCCAGTCCGTCGAAGCTGATGGCCAGCGAGCAAAGTCCCGCGCCCTTGAGGTTATGGAAGCGCTCAGGCGTCAGATAGAGCCCGTTGGTGACCATGCCCCATGGATAGCCACGCTCATGGATGCCGCGTCCGATGAGCTCCAGGTCGTCGCGCATCAGGGGCTCGCCGCCGCTGACGATGACGAAGACCTCTGCGGGGGCGTAGCGCTCAGCCACACGGTCGAGCACTCGGAAGAAATCTTCGCGGGGCATGTCGGGCTTCGCCGGCTCGTGGCGACAGTCGCTGCCACAATGGCGACAGTGCACATTGCATCGCAAGGTGCACTCCCAGAACAGCTGGCGCAGCGGATGCTCACGCTTCAGGTTCTTGTTGATCTGGCGTGCGGCCTCAAGGGCCAGCCGGCGGCGAAGTTCCATGGCTTTTCGCTTTTTTGTTTCGTTATTTCGATATAACGTTATAACGACATTTTCGAAATAACGACACTTATTTCGTTTCCCCCAGCACCTGTTCGGCGTGAATCTTCGTCTTGATCTGCTTCGGCCCGATGATCTGCTCAATGACGCCCTCCTCATTGATAATAAAGGTGGTGCGCACGGTGCCCATATACTTGCGGCCGTACATCGACTTCTCCTGCCAGACGCCGAACTGCTCGACAAGCCGTTTGTCCACGTCGGCAATGAGGGGGAAGTTCAGGCCGTGCTTCTCCTTGAACTTGCGGTGCTGCTCGTCGCCGTCGACGCTGACGCCGACGATGTCGTAGCCTGCACGGAGCAGCTCGTCGCGATGGTCGCGGAAGCTGCAGGCCTCGGCCGTGCATCCGCTGGTCATGTCCTTCGGATAGAAGTAGAGCACCAGCTTACGCCCACGGTAGTCACTCAGGCGAATCTCACGCCCCTGTTCATCTTTGCCCAGAAAGTCGGGCGCCTTATCTCCGATATTCATAGTCTTTTTGGTTTACTATCGACGGCAAAGATAAGACAAAATCGCCACATTTCCAAATGATTATTCAGGAAAGTCGGAAGTTTTTAGAAAGTTTAGGACAACAAAACCGCCTGAATCGGAATAAAATGCGTAACTTTGCAGCCGCAGTTCTTTTAAGCCGCGTAATGAAGATGATCTGGATGATAGCCTTCCTGTTGCTGCCTCTGGCCGACCTGGTTTATGCTGGCTGGCATGTCTGGACGCTGGTGCCCCTGCCGCCATTATGGCGAGGACTCATCATCGCCCTGGGCGTGGGGGCGTTCCTGTCGCTCTTCCTGTCCATTACGCGCGTCATCGACAGCTGGCCCTTGCCGCTGGCCCGACTCGTCTACGACGTCAGCACGTCGTCCGTCTTCGTGCTCCTCTATGTTGTCATGATCTTCCTTGCGCTCGACCTGCTGCGGCTCGTCCGCGTCGTGCCCACCTCATGGATGCATCATAACGGCTATACGACCATCGCCATCACCCTGACGCTCTTCGCCGTCTTCGTGCTCGGCAACATCCGCTATCACCACAAGGTGCGCGCCGAGCTCCACCTGACGACGGCCAAGCAGCTCAGCCGACCCTTGCGCCTCGTCCTGCTGAGCGACCTGCACCTGGGCTATCACAACCCGCGCCACGAACTGGCCCGATGGGTCGACATGATCAACCGCGAGCACCCTGACGCCGTGCTCATTGCCGGCGACATCATCGATGGCAGCCTGCGGCCGCTCCTCGAGGAGCGCATGGCCGACGAGCTGCGGCGCATCGAGGCTCCCGTCTATGCCTGTCTGGGCAACCACGAATACATCAGCGGCGAGCCCGGTGCCGAGCAGTTCTATCGTGAGGCCGGCATCACGCTACTGCGCGACTCGGCCGCCACGCTGGCCGGCGGCGACGTCGTCGTCATCGGCCGCGACGACCTGAGCAACCGCCGACGGCTATCCGTTGCCGACTTATCCGCAAAGACCGACCGCAACCGGTTCACCATCCTGCTCGACCATCAGCCCTATCATCTCGAGAAGGCTGAGCAGGCCGGCATCGACTTCCAGCTGAGCGGCCATACGCACCGCGGCCAGGTGTGGCCCATCTCGTGGATCACCGATGCCCTCTACGAATGTTCGTGGGGCAGCCATCAGCGCGGCGCGACCCGCTACTACGTCTCGTCGGGGCTGGGCATCTGGGGCGGCAAGTATCGCATCGGCACGCGTTCGGAATACGTCGTGATGGAAGTTGAGAACTGAGAATTGAGAACTGAGAATTGAGAATTTAGAATTTAGAATTGATATTTATAATGATGAAGAAGACAATGATTACTGCAGGCGCAGGCCTGCTGATGGCAGTGCTGATGATGAGTGCTGCCAAGAAAGCTATGACAAAGGAGAATGGCATCTACGTGGTCAACACGACCGAGCTGGCCAAGGACGTCATCGGCTATGAGAGCACCACGCCCCTGAAGGTCTACATCCGCAAGGGTAAGGTTGAGAAGATTGAATATCTTGACAACACCGAGACGCCCAAATACTGGCAGGCCGCTGCCAAGCACCTGAAGAACGCCTGGGACGGCAAGACCGTCAAGGAGGCCAAGTCCATGAAGGTCGACGGCCGCACGGGTGCCACCTACTCGAGCGATGCCATCAAGGAGAACGTGAAGCGCGCCCTCGAGTACTATGAGAAGAACAAGTGACAGTTGAGAGTTGAGAACTGAGAGGTGAGAGGTATGATTACTAAAAAACGACAAGTCTAATCATACCTCTCAGTTCTCAACTCTCAGTTCTCAGTTAAACAAGTGTTTACAATGAAGAAACCGCTATTCTATGCCTGCCTCCTGATGGGCGCCATGACGGCGACGGCGCAGGAGAAGACGCTCAGCTTCGACGCCCAGCTGCGCACGCGTGCCGAGTATCGCAACGGCGCCCTCTTCCCCCGCAATGAAGGCGAGGGGGCCGCCACCTTCGTCAACGAGCGGGCACGCCTCGGCGCCACCTTCCGCCGCGGCGACCTCAGCATGCGTCTCTCGGCTCAGCACACGGGCGTCTGGGGACAAGACCCGCAGGTGGACAAGCAGGGCCGCATGGCCATCCATGAGGCGTGGGCTCGCATGACGTTCGCCGACGACGCCTTCTTCGTCCAGCTGGGCCGCCAGCCCCTCGTCTACGACGACGAGCGACTGCTGGGCGCCCTCGACTGGAACGTGGCCGGGCGCACCCACGACGCCCTCCGTGCCGGCTATCAGGACGGCCCGAACCAGGTGCACCTCATCCTGGCACTCAATCAGAACGACGAGCCGACGAAGCAGGTCTGGTATGACGCCTCGAAGGGCCAGCCCTACAAGTCGATGGAAACCGTCTGGTATCACTACGACGGCCATCATCAGCCGATACCCTTCGACGTGTCGGTGCTCTTCATGAACCTTGGCCTCGAGCAGGGCACAGCCGTCACTAACCACTCGGACGTGAAGCACATGCAGACGCTGGGCACACACATTAACGCCACGCCCCTCGACGGGCTCGACGCCACCGCCTCCTTCTACTATCAGATGGGCAACGAGACGTCGGCCTGGATGGCCAGCCTCAAGGCCGCCTACCGCCTCGACGACGTCTGGCGCGTCCATGCCGCCTACGACTACCTCAGCGGCGACGACGGCAAGGGCACGAAGAACCATGCCTTCTTCCCCCTCTACGGCACCCACCACAAGTTCTACGGGGCCATGGACTATTTCTATGCCTCCGCCTGGAAAGCCGGCAACGTCGGTCTGCAGGACATCCAGCTCGGCGTGGAGTCAGACTACATCGGATGGCTGCCCATGCAGCTCACCTACCACTACTTCGCCACGGCCGCCAAGGTGCCCGGACAAGACGCCATCCTCGGCCTGGGCCACGAGGTCGACTATCAGCTCAGCTACCGCCTGTCGCCCAACGTCAGCCTCAGCGGCGGCTACAGCTTCATGCTGGGCCAGCACACGATGGACATCGTCAAGGGCGGCGACCACAGCCGCTGGCAGGACTGGGGCTGGCTTCAGGTAAATGTCGCGATTTAAGGGAATAGTGAAAAGTGAAAAGTGAAAAATTTGCTGCCGCACAGAGAGGGTTTCCCACGTGCGGCAGCAAATTTTTCACTTTTCCCTTAATTCTTCACTCTTCATTCATCATTCTTCAAGTATTCCTTCGAGTAGGCCACGTAGTGCTTGGCGTTGTCCGTCTGGCCAGGCCGCGTGGGCTTGATATACTTGGCCGGCACGCCGCCCCATATCTCGTGAGGCGGTATTTTTGTGCCCTGCAGCACCAGGGCGCCGGCAGCCACGATGGCCCCCTCGCCCACCTCGCAGCCGTCGAGCAGCACGGCACCCATGCCTATCAGGGCGCCGTCGTGGATGGTGCAGGCATGGACGGTCACGTTGTGGCCGATGGTCACGTCGGAGCCGATGTGCGTGGGGCCCGTGTCGTGCGTCACGTGCACCACCGAGTTGTCCTGCACGTTCGAGCGGTCGCCGATGGTGATGGGGGCCACGTCGCCGCGCACCACGGCGCCAAACCATATCGAGCACTCGTCGCCCATCGTCACGTCGCCTACTATCGTGGCGTTCTCACTGAAATAACACTCACGTCCCCATTTGGGGCTCATTCCCTTGTAGGATTTGATCAATGCCATTTTATCTTTGCGATTAAAAAAGTTTTGCGCCTGCAAAGGTACATTTTATTTCTGATACTGCGAAATATTTTTGATTCATTACATGGACCTTTCATGAACATTATATGCCAGCGGCGCAGACGGAAAAGCAATTATTCATATTTACGTTTTGTTTTTGGAAAAAAATTAGCAAGAATTAGAAATAATTATTTCAAAGAATTAGGAAAAAATTATTTTTTCTTATTGTTGAAACGAATTATTCTAATTCTTGCTAATTTCTTTCAAAAAATAATTTCGACCTGTACATTATAACTTGTATTCGATATAGCAACATTATATGTTCTGTAAAGGAGCCATTTCTTGACTCACAAATGAGTTCAGAAATGGCTCTTCCTGTTACCTGACTCCGTAAACTTTCTGATATAAAACCATATCTTTTGATTTTACTTCATATACATACCGTCCTTCGAATTTCATCGACGATGTGAGGATGGCATTTTCTGCTTGTTTGCAAGATTTGAGTATTAAATCTTTTGAAGTTCCTGGAGCAAAAGATCGTGAATTAGTTTTGATTTTGTTCATCTTGTAGGCATCAGAATATGCTAATTGAATAGCCTCTATTTCGGAGTTATTGCCGTTAATAGCCGACGTAAGGCCAAAAGTATAAATTGAAAGAGTTTCGTCGTCACTACTGCAAGAGGCAAGGGAGAAGGCAGCAAGCACCACAAAGGCAAGTCTCCAAATTTTCAAATTCTTCATTTTTGTTATGTGTTTAAGTTTACTATAGTGTTTCATTTTGAGTCACTAAAAGTATTCCCACAAATATTTTGACACTTTCCTCACGTCGGACTCACGTTACATTATTTCTGAGACTGCGAAATATTTACGTCCAGCACTTCCTCGATGAGGCGGATGGTCACGTTGAGACTGTCGGCAGTGAAGTCGGCCGTCAGGCGGCAGTCCTCGCGGTCGGCCGTCAGCTCGACGCCATAATAGGCAGACAGGTCGGCAAGTACCTCAGGCAAAGGCGTGTTGTCGAAGTGGAACGTCTTAGGCGCCACAACCGCTGTCCCCGAAGGAGAGGAGGAGACCACGACCGACTCCACCGAAGGAGAGGCGGATGGCGTGGAGGTCCTGATGGTCATCACCGCGGCAAAAGCCACCAGACAGAGCAGCGAGGCCGCCACGGCGACCCAGCGCCAGGCGGCAGGCCGGCGAGGCCCTGACGTGAGCGGTTCACCGATTCGCTGCTTCACAGCACGCAGCGCCTCAGGAGTGTCGAGTGCGCCCTCACGATAGTGGCGCAGCACGAAGTTGAGAAGTTTGTTGTCGTCGTTCATCGTTGTTTAGTGTTTAGTGTCATGGGATCACTTTCTGCTACTGCGTATGCGCCGAGGATGCCGATGCCTCCGGTGATGTTGGTGAAGGTGGGCGAGAGCAGCGAGAAGCCGCTCTGCGCCAGCTCGTTGTTGTCGATGTCATTGATGGACTTGACGAAGCGATAGAACTCGGGCGTCAGGTGATAGAGCAGCACCTGGAACTCGGCCGGACGCGCCATGTGGGTGTTGAGTTCGCTGGCCCATTGGTTGATGTTCAGGCGGAGCGTATAGGTCTGTCCGTCGATCTGCGCGTCGCTGAAGACATAGAACTGCTGATAGAACTCATTCTCGAAGCCGAAGTCGCCGTCGACCCCGCTCAGGGGCTGCAGCAGCGGCTCGCCCGCCGTGCGGATGGCGGGATAGGTGTAGGCGGTGTCCCGACGCAGGTGGAAGTCGTAGACGTCGGCCCACCCTGTCTCCGAGATATAGCGATACTCGTCCTCCGAGTTCACAGGCCACTCCACGTGGCGGTTGTAGTCGTCGTCATAGTAATCATGTTGCGGACAGTCGGGGCGCAGGTCGCCGACGGCCGTGAGGGCGAAGTGACGGAGGCGGATGCGCACGGCATAGTAGTCTTGCGTGGCGGCAGGGTCGGTGAACGTGGCGGCCAGCTGGAGCACGTCGACGCTCTCCTCCCAATAGGTGTCGTAGATGCGCGTCTCGGTGATGCCCCTCAGTTCAATGGGCACGGCCGGCGGCACGACGGTGCGGCTGCTGACGGCGGCATAGCCCTCGGCGACGGCCTCCACCTCGACGACATCGCCCGCCCGGTGGGGCCCCAGGACGTAGCGGCGCCCGCCGTCGGCCATCACCTCCCGCGGCTGTCCGTTCACCTTATATATAATAGTAGCATCGCCGACGCTCAGGTCTTGGCCATAGACACGTCCCTCCTTGCTGACGGGCACGCTGCGCGTGACGCTGACGAAGGTCGTGTCGCCCATCGACGGGAAGCAGCTGACGACGAGCTTCGGCTGCTCCTGCAGGCTATCGATGTCGAAGGAGTCCTTGCACGACATCAGCAGTCCTCCCCCTCCCCACAGGAGGGATGTCATGACTGCCTGGAAAAAGACGAGCCTACGCTTTGTCTTTTGTTTTATCTTATTCATAATCATATCTAATATAGTTATCCAATCTGCCCAAACTCCCCTCCCTTTGGGGAGGGGCTGGGGGTGGGCTCTTACCATTTAATCGTATAACTGAACGACGGGACGATCGGGATGTAGCCGTGGGTCTTCACGCGGAAGCGGCCGTCATTGGTCTCCTGCACCGTCGTCCATAGCGTGTTCAGGTGGCAGTAGGCATTGTAGATGCTCCAGTTCCAGATGCGCTCGTGGCCGTGCTTCGTCGTGTGGTGCAGGTTGAAGCCCAGGTCGAGCCGGTGGTATGTAGGCAGCACCACGTTGTTGGGCCGCTCGTAGATGTAGTCGCGGCGTCCGAGGTCCCACAGCTGGTCGGCGGCACCATCGCGGCCCGGCATGTCAGGCAGCTGAACGAACTGCGAGGGCATCGTCATGCGGTTGCCCGTGTGCATCGTCCATGCGGCATACATCTCGCTCTTCTTCGACAGGTGCAGGCGGGCCGTGATGTTCAGCTTGTGGCGGTTGTCGAACTTATCGTAGAACCAGTGGGGATAGAACTGGTCGAAGCGCCGCTTGTTCCACGACAGGGTGTAGGCGGCATCAATCTGCACCCTGGGCGTCAGGTAGCGGGCGTCCACCTCGAAGCCGTAGAAGCGGCCCCGGCCGTCCATCACCTCGGTGTCCCACGAGGCGGCCGGCGGCTCCAGCCCTGCCCACGAGTTGGAGAGGAGCAGGTGGCGTGTCAGCTTGTAGTAGCCCTCCAGCGAGAGGGTCCATCGGCGCGAGGGCTGCATGTAGATGCCTGCGGCCAGCTGGCTGGAGTGCATCGGGCGCGTGCGGCGCGTCGTAGGCACCCAGTAGGCCGTTGGCAGGTCGAGGAACGAGTTGGATATCCTGTGCACGTATTGCGTCATCATCGTGTAGCTGACCTTCAGCGACATCCACGGCCTGAGCTGCAACTTCACGGCCAGTCGCGGGTCGAGCGAGCAGTAGGTCTTGCCGCTGACGACGAAGAGCGACATGTTCAGGCCGCCGTTCAGGCTCCAGCGGTCGCTGAGCGTCAGCTGGTCCTCGCCGTAGAGGGTCAGCTCGTGGCCCGTCTGGCGGTTGGCGCTGGACGAGCTGAGGGTGTCGCCCTCGGCCGTGCCGAAGTAGTAGAGCTCGCTGTGGGTCTGCGGGCGGAAGTGGTGGTAGGTGTAGTCGTGGCCGAAGCGGATGTGATGGCGGGGCTGGGGGCGATAGTCGAAGAGGGCGCGATAACCCACGTCGTCGATGGTCGAACGCGACGTGTGCTCGTTGTGGTTGATGGTCATCTCGTCGCCGCGGCCGTAGCGCCAATCGTCGCTGTAGCTGATGTTCGCGCGGTTGTGGGTGTAGACGACGGTCAGGTTGGCCATCAGGCGGGGCGAGAGCTGTCCGTTCCAGTCGAGCGCCGCGTTCAGGTTGCCCCAGCGCAGGCGGTTCTCCATGATGTCGCGGTCGGTGTAGTCGTCGTGGCCGTCGTCCCAGTCGTCCTTCGTCGTCAGGCGGTCGGCGCCTGAGTAGATGCTCAGCGCGAGGCGCGAGCTGTCGCTGAGCACGTGGGTCAGCTTGGCGTTCAGGTCGTGGAAGTTGTAGTTCAACTTGATCTGCTCCTCGTCGCTCAGGCGGTTGGCGATGGCGAAGGCGGGCTCCGTCAGCAGGTCGAGCCACGAGCGGCGCAGCCCGACGTTGAGCGAGGTGCGCCCGCGGCGGATGGGTCCGTCGAACTGCACGCTGCCGTCGAGCAGCCCCAGGCGGTAGGCGCCGTGCCACTCGTGCATGTTGCCGTCACGGGTGCGCACGTCGACCACGCTCGACAGTCGTCCGCCGTAGCGGGCCGGAAATCCGCTCTTGTAGAAGTCGACATTCTTCACCACGTCGGCATTGAACGAGGAGAAGAGTCCCAGCGAGTGGTTGACCTGATAGAGCGGCGTGCCGTCGATGAGGAAGAGGTTCTCGTCGTCGTTGCCGCCGTGCACATAGAGGCCCGAAGCCAGTTCGATGCCCTCCTGGACGCCGCTGAGGCGCTGCAGCGACTTGATGACGTCGGGCGAGGAGAGCAGGGCAAACTCGGTCTTGACGTCGGCCTGGCTGAGCGAGCGCAGACCCATCTGGGTACCTACGACGGGCGAGCTGAGGTCGCCCGTCACGATGACTTCGCCCACCTGCCGGCCCTCCCGTAGATTGACATCCAGCCTCCGGTCGGCATTGAGGCTGACGCTGATGGTCTGCTCGTGATAGCCCACATAGGTGATGCGCAGTCGGTGGTCGCCCTCAGGCAGCGTCAGCGAATAGTAGCCGTACTCGTTGGTCATGGTGCCCTGATGCGTGGTCAGGTCATAGACCGTTGCATTGATGAGTCGTTCGCCCGATGCGTCGCTGATGTGGCCGCTCAGTGTGTAGCGCCGGGCGCGCTGCTTCAGTGTGACATAGTGGCCGTCGAGGCGGTAGTCGATGCCCGAGCCCTGAAAAAGCGTCTTCAGTGCCCTTGCCAAGGGGAGGCCCGTCAGCTGTGGCCCTTTGTAGGGGGCAGAGAGGTTGAGCGTCGCATCGTAGACGAAGTTGACGTTGTGGGTCTCCCGCATCACCTGCACCTGTTCGCGCAAGGTGGTTTGTGCCATGGCGTGCCGGCAGCAGCACAAGAGCGCCAGCAGCAGAACAAATCTGATTTTCTTATTCATTATTAATAAAGGTTGTCAGAACACAATGCCGATGCTGCCCTGCAGGCAGTGCATGTAACTGTGTAGATGGCTGTTATAGTAATTCTCGTAGCCTTCGCTGTTGGTACTGTTTAACTTCAGGTAGCTGTTGATGCACTGCATGTTGTAGCCCACCTTGAAGGCCAGTCGGCGGCGCTTCGACAGGCGTACGCTCGTGCCCCAGCCCAGGTTGACCAGCGGCCCCAGCCCCAGCTCAGTGTAGAAATAGCCGTAGGGGTGCTGGCTCCAGGGTTTGTAGCGTAGCGACGCCACCAGGTTGCCGCCGCTCTCATCCATTTGGTTGTAGCGGGCAAGGGTCAGGCCGAGGCCGACCGTCAGTCTGCGGTTGATGTCGAAGGTTTCCATCAGCACGAGTGTGTTGCCGCCGTACTTGTCGGGAAATCCCTGGTCGCCTATGATTTGATGATTGTTGTTCTTGTAGTCATAGTCTATGTAGGCCTGTTTCTCCGTGTCGTAGAAGTGAATCTTTGTCCGGCCTGTGGTGTTGTGGAAGACCATGTGTTGGTAGCGCAGGTCTACTTCGAAGTGCCAGCGGCGTGCTGTGGTGGTTGTCTCTTGTGCGCCGATGCCCGTGGCCGTGGCCATGAGCAGGGCGATGATGGTGATGAACTTTCTCATGTTAATAGGGTCTGTTTTTTTATACACTATAATTATTTGACGCAAAAAAAAAGAATACCCCTATGACGAAGCGAAAAAAAAATGCCGGGTGTTTGCCGATAGGAAATCCCCTACACACGAATAGGGTTTTCTCCTTGTCTGTCTGGCCAGGAAGGCTTATCTTTGCAGCATCAAGAAAAAAAGTGAAAAGATATGAAACGAATACTGATTACTCTGGGTCTGGCCGCTATGCTCACGTCGTGCGGCGCGCTGACCTCAACCTTGGGCGAGCGCAGTTCACACATTCAGCCAGGCATGACGGCACAGGAGGTACAGCAGTCGCTGGGCAAGCCCAGCTACCGCCGCTTCAATGAGAACTACGAAGAATGGGAATACCGGAAGCACTTCCTCACCGGCGACGACGATGTGCTGATAGTCAACTTCCGCAACGGTCGCGTGGTGGCGATGGACTCGTTCTACGAGCACCATCCGTCGCTGCCTGAGCCGCATCAGACGAAGGACAAGAAAGAGTAGAAGAAGTCAGCTTTCCGTTTGCGCAGCGTGCGCAGGGCCTTGCTCATCTGGTGCTCCACGGTCTTCACCGAGATGCCCATGCGCAGGGCTATCTCATTGTAGGTCAGACCGTCACGTTTGGCCAGCAGCAGCACCTCGCGGCAGCGCGGGGGCAGGGCGTCTACGGCCGTCCACAACTCTGCCTCGTGCAGCGAGCGCTCCTGCGCCTCCTCGTCGGTGATGCAGCCATCGAGGTCAGTGGGCTGTATGTCGGCAAACAAGGGCTGGCGGCGGCGAAGCTGGTCGATGCAGCGGTTGCGCACGGCTGTGTAGAGCCACGCCCGTGTGTTTTCCGGCGTCACCTCGGCTTCCAGCAGGCTCACAAAGCAGTCTTGCACGGTATCTTCGGCAGCCTGCACGTCGCGCAGGTAGTGCAGCGCATAGAGGCACAGCGGGCGGTAATAAGTGCGGAAAGACAAATCAATGTTTCGCATACGGTTTGCAAAGGTAAGCCGTTTTCGGCTAACATCAATCCTTTTTTACGTTTATTTCTCGTAAAAAAAACAGAAAAGTGAGAAGTTTGCTGCCGTCTTTAAAGGAAGAAGGTAGCAAACTTCTCACTTTTCGCTTTTACTTTTTACCTCCGATTACAGGTTGGCGTTGTCCTTGCCCCAGTCCTCGACGGCGGGGATGATGCCGAGCGAGATAATCTCATCGCGCATCTTCTGTAGGTGCTCATACGACTTCTGGAGCTCAGCCATCTCCTCGGCCGTGCCCTCGGGCTTGGTGTAGTGCACACCGTCCTTGTCGATGACCGTAGGCATGGCCATCATGACGTTCTTGAAGCCGAAGTCGTTGACATAGCAGCCGGCAGGCCAGCGGAAGGGCTCGCCGCCCATGGCGCCTTCGATCATCTTCACAGCCTGGTAAGCGGGGCTTTGGAACGACGAGCGGCCGCGCAGCTTGATGATGTTCGAGCCACCCTGGGTGGTCATGTGCTTAATCTCAGCCCAGCGCTCAGCGCTCAGGGGCAGCTCGGAGAGGGGCTTGCCGTCGATGAGGGCCTTCGAGGCGAAGACGGCCATCTGCTCGCCGTGGCCACCGTAGGTGTAGGCGTTGGTCACCTTGTCCTGGCGCACGCCGAACTCCAGTGCGAGCTGCTGCTGCAGGCGGGTGGAGTCGAGGGCGGCCAGCGAGGTGAGCTGGTTGGGCTTCAGACCCGAGTGGATCAGGGCGGTCAGGGCGGTGACGTCAGCGGGGTTGAAGATGACGACGACGTGCTTCACGTCGGGGCAGTACTTCTTGATGTTCTCGCCGAAGTCGGCAGCGATCTTGCAATTGCCCTTCAGCAGGTCCTCGCGGGTCATGCCTTCCTTACGGGGAGCGCCGCCAGAGGAGATGATGTACTTAGCACCCGTGAAAGCCTTCTCGGGATCAACGGTGTAGTAGACATTGGCGCCAGGGAAAGCGCAGTGGCAGATCTCGTCGTAGACGCCATGTACGCCCGGCTCGTAGATATCATACAGGCAGATGTTGGGGGTCAGGCCCAGCATGAGCACACTCTGCACCATGTTAGAGCCGATCATGCCGCCGGCACCAACAATCACTAATTTCTCGTCAGTCAAAAATGCCATAATACTTTTTTTAATGTTTTATATTGGTTAATATGTTAATACATTTGACGGATGTTTTCCGAGTGCAAAAGTACGAAAATAAATTGAGATAAGCGGACAGACAAAGGGAAATTTTGCTGACATGAACATATTTTTCGATTTTCATTGTTCTTTTTTAAATTATATTTCCTATCTTTGTAACCTCGAAATGACAAAAACAATGATTCCTATGAAACTAAAAGTCTTAATGCTCGCTGCTATGCTGCTGAACGTGGCCGCCTGCCAGAGGGCCCCGAGGGGCGACGGCACGGCGACGGAGAGCGAAGTGCTCAGCATCCCCGAGTGCGTCGTGACGGCTCCGCCCGACTCGCTCTCCCTGGATGCGTTCTACACGAAGTATGTCGACGTCAACGGCATCCCGCTCATCTCGTCGTGGCGCGTGCCCGACTCGGCCTTCACGGCCGCCCATGCGACGCTCTATGCCATGACGAGCATGTTGCCGAAGGCCGTGCTCGACTCGATGGTGGGCCGAGGCACGCGCGTGGCCATCATGGGGCGCTATGAGGGGACGACCGACATCCCCGAGCACCGCCACCTGGCCAGCGACACGACGCTCAACTGGGACCTGCGGGCCCGCGGGCTGGGCGGCGACCTGGAGCTGCCGCTGACGAGTTGTGCCGAGGAGAACGTGCTGGGCTACCAGATAGACAAGTATCACGCCGAGGACATCCTCATCCATGAGTTTGCACACAGCATCCACCTCATCGGGCTGATGCTGGCCGTGCCCGACTTCGACGCGCGGCTCAAGGCATGCTACGAGCGGGCCAAGGCCAGCGGCATCCTCGACGGCACCTACCGCGCGACGGACAAGGAGGAATACATGGCCGAGGCCGTGCAGGACTGGTTCAACGTCAACGCCGAGATGCCCCGTGCGGACGGCAAGCACAACTGGGTGAACACGCGCGAGGAGCTCGAGGCGTACGACCCCGACCTCTACGCCCTGCTGGCCGAATTTTTTCCTAAGACTGCCCTACAAATCAGTAAACATAAGAAAGTGAACGAGTATGGAAAATATTAAGAAAGAGACCTACGAACGCCGGCGCCGCCAGCTGATGCGCGACATGGGGAGCGGGCTGCTCCTGCTGCTGGGCAACGACGAGGTGGGCATGAACTATGCCGACAACACCTACCGCTTCCGCCAGGACTCCACGTTCCTCTATTTCATCGGACTCGACTATGCCGGACTGGCCGCCGTCATCGATGTCGACGAGGACCGCGTCGTCGTCTTCGGCAATGAGCTGACCATCGACGACATCGTGTGGACAGGACGGCAGCCGTCGCTCAGCGAGAAATGCCTGCCCTACGGCATCAGCGACACGCGCCCTCTAAGCGAGCTGAAGAGCTATCTCGACCGGGCGCGCCGCAAAGGTCAGCCGATCCACTTCCTGCCGCCCTATCGCGGCGACCACCGCGTGTGGCTCTGGGAGCTGCTCGGCGTCGAGCCGGCCGCCCAGCCGGCCATGGCCTCCGTCGACCTGATCAAGGCCATCGTCAGCCAGCGCAACCATAAGGACGAGGAGGAGATACGCCTCATCGAGCAGTCGGTCGACCTGAGCACCGAGATGCACCTGGCGGCCTATCGCACCGTCCGACCCGGCATTCACGAGTCGGAGGTGGCGGCGGCCGTCGAGGAGGTGGCCTGCCGGCATGGCAACGCGCTGGCCTTCCCCACCATCGCCACGGTGCAGGGGCAGGTGCTCCATAACCACGGCTTCATCCACATGCTGCGCGAGGGCGACATCTTCCTGCTCGACGCGGGGGCTGAGACGCATAGCCACTATGCGGGCGACCTGTCGTCGTCGATGCCCGTCGGCGAGCGGTTCACGGACCGACAGGCCGCCGTCTACGAGATCCACCTGCGCAGCTTCCAGGCCGCCGTCGACCGCCTGCAGCTGGGCACACCTTTCCTCGAGGCCCACCTCGCCGCCGCCACGGAGATAGCGCGCGGCATGAAGGAGCTGGGACTGATGAAGGGCGACCCGGCCGAGGCAGCGCAAAGCGGGGCTTACGCCCTGTTCTTCCCCTGCGGACTGGGCCACATGGTGGGCCTCGACGTCCACAACATGGAGAACCTGGGCGAGCAGTATGTCGGCTATGCCGATGGCCAGCAGAAGTCGACGCAGTTCGGATTCAAGTCGCTCCGACTGGCGCGGCCGCTCGAGGTGGGCTTCGTCTTCACCGTCGAGCCGGGCATCTACTTCATCCCGGAGCTGATGGACAAGTGGGAGGCCGAAGGACAGCACCGCGACTTCATCTGCTACGACCGGCTGCGCCCCTGGCGCGACTTCACCGGCCTGCGCAATGAGCTCAACTACGTCATGACGCCCACCGGCGCCCGCCTGCTGGGCAAGATCAAGAAGCCCATGACCATCGACGAGGTCTATCAGGCCAAGAACGCCTCCCCATCCTAAAATCCTTTAATCCTTAGAGAACAAGACAAAGATCTTTAGAGACCCAATCCAAGATCCTCAGAGACCTAAACTAAAATCCTCAGACATGTTTGAAATCAAGCACCCCAAATGCCTCGACGGCATGAACGACCGCATACGCCGACTGCGCCACGAGAGCCTCACCACGCCCACGACGCTCTCGATAGAGCGCGCACTGATCGAGACCGCTTTCTATAAGGAGAACTACGGCACGATGTCGACACCCGTGCTGCGCGCCCGCAACTTCTACGAGATCTGCCGGCTGAAGACCATCTACATCGGACCCGACGAGCTCATCGTCGGCGAGCGAGGCCCGCGGCCCAAGGCCGTGCCGACGTTCCCCGAACTAACGTGCCACTCCGTCGACGACCTCCATGTGCTCAACGAGCGCGAGCTGCAGCCCTACCTCATCTCGCAGGACGACATCGACACGTATGAGCGCGAGGTCATCCCCTACTGGCGCGGCAAGACGCAGCGCGAGCGCATCTTCGGCCATGTCTCGAAGGAGTGGGAGGAGGCCTACCACGCGGGCGTCTTCACCGAGTTTATGGAGCAGCGCGCCGCAGGCCATACGGCCATGGACGGCAAGATGTATCGCGCGGGGCTGCTCGACGTCAAGCAGCGCATCGCGGAGAAGATTGCCGGCCTCGACTATATCAACGACCCTGAGGCGACTGACAAGCAGCAGGAGCTGGAGGCCATGGCCATCTCGTGCGACGCCGCCATCCTGCTGGCCGAGCGCCACGCCGAGCTGGCCCTGCAGCTGGCTGCCAAGGAAAGCAACGGACAACGGAGGAAGGAGCTCGAGCGCATTGCCGACGTCTGCCGATGGGTGCCGGCCCATGCGCCGCGCGACCTGTGGGAGGCCATCCAGATGTACTGGTTCGTCCATCTGGGCACGGTCACGGAGCTCAACGGATGGGACTCGATGAACCCCGGACACATCGACCAGCACCTGCGGCCTTTCTATGAGAAGGGACTGGCCGACGGCTCGCTGACGCGCGACCAGGCCAAGGAGCTCCTCTCGTGCCTGTGGATCAAGTTCAACAACCAGCCCGCACCGCCCAAGGTGGGCGTCACGGCACTGGAGAGCGGCACCTACAACGACTTCACCAACATCAACATCGGCGGCATCGACCGCGAGGGACGCAGCGCCGCCAACGACCTGTCATACATGATACTCGAGATTCAGGAGGAGCTCCACCAGCTGCAGCCCGGACTCTCGATCCACATCGCCGAGGTCACGCCCGACGACTTCCTCATGGCCGGCATCGGCGTCATCCGGCAGGGCCACGGCTACCCCTCGATCTTCAATCCCGACACGTACGTCAGGGAGATGGTGCGCGCCGGCAAGTCGGTCGAGGATGCCCGCGAGGGCGGCTGCTCGGGCTGCATCGAGGTGGGGGCCTTCGGCAAGGAGGCCTATCTGCTGACGGGCTATCTGAACACGCCCAAGATTCTTGAGATCACGCTCCACAACGGCGTCGACCCCGAGACGGGCAAGACGTTAGGACTGGCGACGGGCGACCCGCGGACGTTCACGAAGTTCGAGGAACTGTATGACGCCTGGCATCGCCAGATGCAGTACTTCGTCAACCTGAAGCTCGCCGTCAACAACTACATCGAGCGCATGTTCGCCCTCTACGCACCCGCCACCTTCCTCAGCATCTTCATCGACGACTGCATCGACAAGGGGCGCGACTACTACAACGGCGGCGCACGCTACAACACCACCTACATCCAGTGCACCGGCCTCGGCACCCTCACCGACTCGTTCTGCGCCCTGAAGAAGCACGTCTTCGACGACCACCGCTACACCATGGACCAGATGCTGGAGGCCTGTCGCCAGAACTGGGGAAACGCCCAAGAGCCAACCGCGCCAGCCAATTCTCAAATCTCAATCCCCAATTCTCAATTAGAAATCATCCGCCAATACATCCGCAACCACACGCCCTTCTTCGGCAACGACGACCCGGAGGCTGACGACATCGCCGTGCGCATCTACGACGACCTCGTCCAAGCCATCGAGGGGCGGCCCAACACGCGCGGCGGACAGACCCACCTGAACATGCTCTCGACCACCTGCCACAACTACTTCGGCAGCGTCTGCGGCGCCACGCCCGACGGACGCATGGCCCACTTCGCCATCTCTGACGGAACGTCGCCCGCCCACGGCAGCGACACCCACGGCCCCACGGCCGTCATCAAGTCGTTAGGCCGTCTCGACCAGACCAAGAGCGGCGGCACGCTGCTCAACATGCGCTTCGTGCCCCAGCTGCTGCGCCGCGAGTCCGACCAGCAGAAGCTGGCAGCCCTCATCCGCACCTACTTCCGACTGGGCGGCCACCACATCCAGTTTAACATCGTCGACACGCAGACCCTCCGCGACGCCCAGCAGCATCCCGACCGCTATCGCGACCTGCTCGTCCGCGTGGCCGGCTACAGTGACTACTTCAACGACATGACCGCCCAGCTGCAGAACGAGATTATCGCCCGCACAGAGAACAATGAGTATTAAGCAGCCACTCATCTTCGACATCAAGCGCTACGCCATCAACGACGGGCCAGGCATCCGCACAACCATCTTCATGAAGGGCTGTCCGCTGCGCTGCGTCTGGTGCCATAACCCCGAGAGCTGGGATGCGCTGCCGCAGCTGCTCTACAAGCAGACGAGGTGCATCGGCTGTCAGACCTGCGTCGACAGTTGTCCCAACCAAGCGCTTAGCTTTAGTGCAAGCTCTTCACTCTACACTCTACATTCTACACTAAAAAGAGACTCCGCCCGCTGCACGTTGTGCGGCCGCTGCGCCGAGGCATGCCCCACGCGGGCCCTGGAGGTCTGCGGCCGGGAGTGGACGATGGACGAGCTGATGGCCGAGGTGGAGAAGGAGCGCATGGTCATGGAGCAGAGCGGCGGCGGCGTGACGCTCTGCGGCGGCGAACCGCTGATGCAGCCCGACGCGACGTTGGCAATACTGCGCGAGCTGGGGCGCCGCGGACTGCACCGCGCCGTCGACACGACGCTCTACGCCCAGCCTGCCGTCGCCGACAGCGTGGCAGCCGAATGCGAGCTGCTGCTCGTCGACCTGAAGCTGATGGACTCGGCGCTGCACCACCGCCTGACGGGCGTCGGCAACGAGCTGATCCTCGAGAACATCGCCCGACTGGCCGCGGCCGGCCACGACCTGCGCATCCGCATCCCCCTCATCGAGGGCATCAATGCCGACGACCAGAACATCGAGGCCACTGCCCGATTCCTCTCGACTCTCACCTATCAGAACTCCCCTCTCCAGGTCCACCTCCTGCCCTACCACGACGTGGGGCGCGACAAGCACCTCCGCATGTGGAGCCGCTATAATCCCGACAACATCGCCATGACGACGCCCACCGACGAGCGTCAGCAGCACTGCGCCGACCTGCTCAGCAGCTACGGATTCAAGGTCGTCATCGGCGGATAAGAACAAGATAAGACAACCCCAAAACCATCAATAACTATGAGCAAAGACATCAACCAACGACTACAGGATCTGCGCGAGGTGATGCGCCGCGAGCATCTGGCCGCCTTCATCTTCCCCAGCACCGATCCGCACCAGAGTGAATACGTGGCCGACCACTGGAAGGGCCGCGAGTTTATCAGCGGCTTCAACGGCTCGGCCGGCACCGCCGTCGTCACCATGTCGGGCGCCGCCCTCTGGACCGACTCCCGCTACTTCATCGCCGCCGCCGAACAGCTGCGCGGCACGGAGTTCCAGCTGATGCGCCTCAAGATGCCCGGCACGCCGACCATCGCCGAATGGATAGCATCCGATTGTTCAACGAACAATGAGCCATGCACCGAGGTGGGCATCGACGGCATGGTCAGCTCATGCGCCGAGGTGCGCGAGCTGATCACTGAGCTGCGCCGCCACGGCGGCTTCACCCTGCGCACCAACATCGACCCGCTGCGCGAGATATGGGCCGACCGGCCGCCCATCCCCCTGGCGCCTGCCTTCATCCAGCCCCTCGAATATGCCGGCGAGGCGGCCCACGACAAGCTGAGCCGCATCCGCCAGGCCCTGCGCCGCCAGCACGCCGACGGCATGCTCATGGCCTCGCTCGACGACATTGCCTGGACGCTCAACCTGCGCGGCGAGGACGTCCACTGCTGCCCAGTCGTCGTCAGCTATCTGCTCATCGCCACCGACAGGGCCACGCTCTACATCGAACCCGCCAAGCTCACCCCCGAGGTCAAGGCCTACCTCAAGCAGGAAGGCGTCGCCACCGACGACTACGAGAACGTCGCACGCGGGCTGAAGGACTACTTCGAATACAACATCCTGCTCGACCCGCAGGAGGTGAACTACACCTTATTTAAATCCGTCACGCGCGAGATCATCGAGGCCGAGTCGCCCGTCAAGCGCATGAAGACCGTCAAGAACGAAAGGGAACAGCTGGGTTTTCGTGAGGCGATGCTGAAGGACGGCATCGCCATGGTCAAGTTTCTAAAGTGGCTCGACGGAGAAAGTGAAGAGTTAAGAGTGAAGAGTGAAGAATTTGCTACCGCTGCAGATTCTGCATCGGAAAGAACTGCGGCAGCAAATTCTTCACTCTTCACTCTTCACTCTTCACTTACAGAGCTCGCTGTCGACCAGAAGCTGACGGCCCTGCGGGCCGAGCAGCCGGGATTCCGCGGACTGTCGTTCGACACCATCGCCGCCTACGGCACGCACGGCGCCATCGTCCACTACGAGCCCACGCCCGAGACCGACATACCCCTGCAGCCCGAGGGTCTGCTGCTGCTCGACAGCGGCGGACAATACCTCGACGGCACCACCGACATCACCCGCACCATCGCCCTCGGACCACTCACCGACGAGATGCGGCGCGTCTACACCCTCGTCCTCAAGGGTCACATACAGATCGAGCTCGCCGTCTTCCCCTCAGGCATCAGCGGCACGCAGCTCGACGTGCTGGCCAAGCGGGCCATGTGGCGCGAGGGCCTCAGCTACCTCCACGGCACAGGCCACGGCGTCGGCTCGTTCCTCAACGTCCATGAGGGTCCTCACCAGATACGCATGGAATGGAAGCCCGCACCGCTCGTCGCCGGCATGACCGTCACCGACGAGCCCGGCATCTACCTCGAGGGCCGCTTCGGCGTGCGCATCGAGAACACGCTGCTCATCGTGCCCTGCACCTTCCCACCCGCCTGTGCTTCGCACGTCGCCCCCGACGGCACCTCCGAGTTCGGCCCCTTCCTGCGCTTCGAGCCCCTGACCCTCTGCCCCATCGACAAGCGCCCCATCGTCCGCGACATGCTCGACGACGAGGAGATCCGCTGGCTCAACGACTACCACCAGACGGTCTACGACCGCCTCTCCCCCCACCTCGCCCCCGACGAGCAGCAGTGGCTCCGCGAGGCCACGCGGCCGCTCTGACGCCACTGTTGTCCTCACAATATAGTGAACGTTAAAAATAGCTTGGTACAATTCGGCTGCCCCTGTAGGAGGCGACGTGTCCCCACGTCGCACTTTCCACAGGTGTCACGTGAGGACACGTGACCTCCTAAATCGTACCACGTGTTCGGTTACTTTTAAATAAGCGAAAGATGCGAACGGGAATAATCGATCGTTAGGAAAGAAGCGGTGCTTCTCGAGGCGAGGAACGGCGCTGCGAGAATGAAGAAACGGCGCTTTTTGAAGGTAATATAGGGGTATATTACCTCCGAAAAGCGCCGTTTCGTGGTTTTCGGGTCGATGCTTAACGCAGGGCGAAGCAGCGGTCGTCGACGGCCTGACGCACCTGGTCGAGACCGGCCTGGTCGGCGGTGACGTTGATCTGACGACCGTCCTGCAGGGTGGCGCGGATGGTGCCGTCGGGGTTGACGCGGAAGATCTCGCGGGTCTGTCCGTTCTGCGACATGGTCCACGACTGCTCCTGCTCGTTGAAGATGAGGAGGGTCACCTCGCCTGTGGGCGACTTGATCTCATAGCCCTTCTTGGTGGTCTTGACGGCATAGAGTCGGCCGTCCTGACCCTTGATCTGCTGGATGGTCTGGGCGGTGACGGGGCTCTTGCCGGTCCAGAACTCGATGGTGTTGAGCACGACGACGTCGACGAGTGCGCAGATCGGGGCGACGATGGGCTGGAGGATGAGTCCTACGATGCCGTTGACATACTTGTTGCCCGTCATGGAGCACTGCCACTTCTCATACTTGTTGAAGAGTCCGAACGATCCGATGCACGATGAGCACATCATGCCGGCGGCGATGAGGACGACGGCTACTTTGACTGTGTACTTTTTCATTTTTCTCTGTTTTAGATGGTTGTTGAATGTTTAAATCGCCGACAAATTTAAACATTTTTCTTGAAACTCATGCATAAATCGGAAGAAAAAAAGTGAATCAAACCGCAAACTGACGGATGAGCTGGGCAAAAACGGGGTTGTGGCTGAGCACGCGGGGCGAGCCGACCATGATCATCTGGCGGCGGGCGCGGGTCAGCGCGACGTTGAGCTTGCGGTCGACGGGACGGCCGTCGGCGTCGACGAAGGTGTTGGAGGTGAGGAAGTCGAGCTGATAGCGGCGGCTGACGGTGAAGGAGTAGATGATGACGTCGCGCTGCGAGCCCTGATAGCGCTCGACGGTGTCGATGCTGACCTGGGAGAGGGGGGATGCGGGGGACGGTCCCGTTGCGTGAACTGCGGCAATGCCGCAGTTAACCGGACGGGAGGAGGGGGAGGGGGCGGCGGAGGAGGCGGGGGCGGCCTCGAGGGCTGCGAGCTGACGGCGGATGGCGGCAATCTGGTTGCGATAGGGGACGATGACGCCGACGGTGCGGGCGGGGTCGAAGCGGGGGCCGTAGTAGGCGGCGATGCGCTCCACGAGGCGGGCCACGAGGCGGGCCTCGGCCTCGTTGGCCTGGTCGCTGACGGAGGGCTCGTCGGGCTCGACGGGCAGGAACAGTACGCGGCGCGACATGAGCAGACGGTCGAGATGGTCGGCCGGCTGGAGGTCATAGCCGAGCGTGGTCTCCTGCTGGTGCGGCAGGGGGACGCAGTCGAGCTGCTCGCCGTGATAGAAATGGTCGTTGGGGAAGAGGGCTACGTCGGGGTGCATGCGGCCCTGACGGCGGAGAGTGGCGGTGAACTGCGTGCGCTGCTCATGGCGCTCCCAGCCGATGAGGCGCTCGAAGAGCGAGCGGCGGCAGTCAGTGAGCCCTATGTCGCGCAGCAGTGGCTCTGCGACGGCGGCGTCCTGCTCGCCCTGCTGGACGACGGCCGGCAGCTGCTTGTGGTCGCCGATGAGCACGAAGCGGTCGATGTGGGGGCTGGCGAGCAGGCCGATGATGGCTGGCTCGAGGATCTGCGAGGCCTCGTCGACGACGCAGAGGGCGAAGTGCTTCAGCTGCAGGACGTAGGGCGTGGCCTGCAGCGTCGACGTCGTGGCGACGACGATGGGCGTGCGGTCGATGGCCTCGCGGTAGGCGTCGACGGTCGGCAGCGAGAGCTGGCTGAGCAGATGGTCATGATAGCGAGGGTCGCACGAGGCGGGGTTGCCCACACGCAGATAGGGCAGCCGGGCGTCGGTGAGCATGCCGCAGATCTCGTCGACGGCACGGTTGGTGTAGGCCGTCAGGAGGATGGAGAAGTGAGAAGTGAGAGGTGAGAAGTGAGAAGTGTTGTCAGAATTGCTAATAATACTTCTCACTTCTGACTTCTCACTTATCACTTCCCCCAGTTCCTCCTCGACAATAAAGCGGAGGGCCATCGACGTCTTGCCCGTGCCGGGCGGGCCGACGAGGAGGAAGTAGTCGAGGGCCTGCTTCTGGCGGAGGACGATGTCGTCGTAGGTGGGGCTGTAGCTGCGCGAGAGGCGGCGGCTCCGGTCAGCACGCGGGGCCCGCTGGCCGAGCAGGAGCTGGCGGCGCTGCGGGTCGGCCGTCATGAGCTGCATCAGCGAGCGCACCTGACTGCCGGCTGTGCCGTCGCTGGCACTGTGCTCGATGGCCCAGCTGCGGCCGTCGCCCACGCGGAAGATGTCGGGGTTCTGCTGGCCGTCGGTGAGGCTGACCGTGAGTTCGTCCTGCCCGAGGTCGGTCAGCGTGCCTTTATAGAGGATGCTGCGTCGCACGTCGGGCTGGCCGTCGTAGCAGTAGAGATAGACCGAGTCGCCCCGCCGGAAGTTGGAGACGACGTCGGCCTCGCATCCGAAGCGCAGCGTGATGAGGTCGTAGCCGCCGTCGGGCGCGCTCTTCTCGCTTCGGACAATGCAGAGGTCGGCGTAGATGTTGCCCGTCTCGAGCTTCTCGGCCAGGGGCATCAGCCAGAGGTCGGCCGTGCTGGCGCCGCTGTGGTGCAGCTGGGCCTCGGCACCGCCCAGCTTCTGCGCCCGCTGCTCACGATAGACGAAGGTCATCATGCGCTCCAGATAGGCCCGCTCCAGGGGGGTGAGCCCTGCGACGAGGGCAGCAAAGGCCGTCATCTCGGGGGCCACGTAGCGCTGGTAGTGGCCGTCGCGCATGTTGGCAGGATAGATTGTGTCGGCCGTCAGCAGGGGCAGGATGCGGCCGAAGCCGTCGCGGGCGATGAGCAGGTCGGTGGCCACGATCTGATTGCGCAGCCGCAGGGCCTCACGGAAGAGCGTGCGGTAGTAGTTGACCGATAGCAGTCCCTGCGAGGCGGGATAGCGCGAATAGAGCAGCCGCGTGTCGACCTGGCGGTCGCTCTTCTGGAAGTTATAGCGCAGGATGCCGTAGTAGAGCAGCAGCTGCACGTAGTGGCTCTCCTGCTGCAGGCCGTGCGGGTCGTGGCTCTGGCGCTCTATCTTATAGTTGCGCCCGGCCTTCTGCTCGACGAGCAACGACATGTCTGTCGTCATGAGGTCGACGCGTCCCTGCAGGCCGAGGCGTTCGCAGACGAAGGAGGGCTCTAACAAGAAGTCAGAAGGGAGAGGTGAGAAGTGAGAAGTATTATTAGTTATGACGGACGCACTTCTCACTTTAAAGATCTCACTTATCACTTCCCTAAGGTTCTGCATCTGCACCTCAGCGTCCTGCTTGAACTTCTCGGGTGCGAAGTCGTCGCAGGCGCAGAAGCGGAGGGCCTGCTCGCGGAAGGAGCGGCGCAGCACGTCGGCCGTCGTCGCCCGGGGGTTGTGGATGAGCAGGTCGAGGGCCGTGCCGGCGAAGTTGCCGAGCAGCATGGCCTGCGTGTTGGCGCGGGGCTTCAGTCGGTTGAAGGTGTAGAGCAGAGGGTGGTGGCCGTAGTTGGTGAAGCAGGCGGCGAGCGACGAGATGTCGATGAGGTAGTCGGGCTCGACGATGATGACGGCGGGGCGCCGTCCCGTCATGTCGAGCAGGTTGAGCTGCATGCCCGGGCGGAGGATGCGCTGCAGGTAGTCATGTTCAGAATAGTCGACCTCGATGGGCCCGTCGTCGGTGTCGGCCCAGATGGTGGTGGCGTCGTGGCGGCTGACGATGCAGCGCACGTAGCGGCGGTCGACGCCCGGCTGACGCTCGCGGGGCTTGTTGGTCGGGGGCAGCAGACGCAGCAGGTCGCCCGGCACGTCCTCACGGAACACGGCCGAGACGAACAGAACGACGGCGCGCACATCATAGCGCCAGTCGTCCGTCGCGATGGGCTCCGTCTGGTTGCTGTGGCGGCGGGCCGTCTGCACGGCAATCATGTCGTCGGTGCTCAGTCCCAGGTGCTTGCAGAGCCAGTCGATGTGCGAGAAGAGGTTACCGAACGTCATGCCCTGATGACTGGCGCAACAGAGTGTCAGCACCTCATGCAGACGACGCCGGCCGCCAGGCGATGGCTCGCTGGCGGCCAGCTGTCGACAGATCTCGTACAATTCGTCTGCTTGCATGCTTCTTAATCTTAGTATAGTTGGACAACGGATTCTTTTATTTAACCACGAATTAAACGAATTACACGAATTATCTTCTATTTCACGAAAGCCGTCAAAGTCATTACTCGCATGAGAATTCGTTTTAATTCGTTGTTCCCAAAAATAATTCGTTTAATTCGTTTAATTCGTGGTTAAAAAAATCTCGTTGTCAGGCACGGCGCGGCGGACGGATGAGTTCGACGAGACGGGCCATCTGGTTGGGGATGCGGATCTGTTGCGGACAGTGCTTGAGGCACTCCTCGCAGTCGACGCACTTGCGGGCCCACTTCTCCGTGCCGACCGCCTTCATGTATTCGTCGAGGAACTGCTGGCGGCGCTGGTCGTAGTCGGCGGCCGACTTGTCGGGCAGGGGCAGCAGCTTCTTCTCCACACAGTCGTTGTAGAACGAGAAGTTGGCGGGTATGTCGACGCCGTAGGGGCACGGCATGCAGTAGGCGCAGGTGGTGCAGGGGATGGTGGGAATGCCAGAGATGGCGTCGGCAACCTTGGCCAGCAGCGCCTTTTCGGCGTCGCTGCAGGGCTCCAGCGGCGAATACGACTTGAGGTTGTCCTCGAGGTGCTCCATGCGGTTCATGCCCGAGAGGACGGTCAGCACGTTGGGATAGCTGCCCACCCATCGGAAGGCCCACGAGGCGACGCTGGCGCCGGGCCGTGCCTCTGAGAGTTGCTTCTGCCACTCCTCAGGCATGTTGTTCAGCCGACCGCCGCGGAAGGGCTCCATGATGACGGCCTGGATGCCGGCCTTCTCGAGCTTCGTGTAGAGATATTCCGCATCGGCGTCGCGACGTCGGCCACCGCCCATCGAGGCATGGCGCCAGTCGAGGAAGTTCATCTGAATCTGGGCGAAGTCCCAGTGGTACTGCTCCTGATGGTCGACGAGCCAGTCGAAGGCCTCGACGTCGCCGTGATACGAGAAGCCGAGGTGGCGGATGCGCCCGGCCTTGCGCTCCTCGACGAGGAAGTCGAGCAGTCCGTTGTCGAGGAACCTGCCGTGCAGGTTCTTCATGCCACCCTGGCCGATGCCGTGGAGCAGGTAGTAGTCGATATAGTCGACGCGCAGCTGCTTGAACGAGTTATAATACATCTTCTTCGACTCCTCCAGCGGCCATATCGCCTCGTTGTAGTTCGACATCTTCGTGGCCACGTAGTAGCTCTCGCGCGGATGGCGGCTGAGGGCCTCGCCCGTGACGGCCTCGTTGCGGCCGCCGCCGTACATGGGCGACGTGTCGAAATAGTTCACGCCGTGGGCCAGGGCATGGTCCACCAGCCGGTTCACCTCCTCCTGCTCCTTCGGCAGTCGCATCATGCCGAAGCCCAGCAGCGATATTTTCTCGCCCGAGCCGTTCTGCGTGCGGTAGGTCATGAGCGGCGTCTTGTCGTCGTCAGTCTTCGCGCTGCTGTCGGCCAGTGCCTTGAAGGGCTCGAGCGCCGTGAGGGCCACGGCCGAGCCCATGCCGATCCCCATGCGGCGCAGGAAGTCGCGCCGGCTGAGCTGATTGTCGTTGTCGTGTTTCATAAAGTCTTTGTTTTGGGTTGTCTCACTTGGCTGCAAAGTTACAAATAAACTCCAAAACTACAAAAAGAAAGCGGCAGTTACGAACGTTAAATTATATAAATACTTGCATGAACCATTCATATCAACTATATGCAGCACCGCAGGAAGTAAACAGCAAGAGGCTGTTTTTCTGCCTGCAGTGCTACCTATAATTCAAACGAAAGATCCATACTAATGGCTCATCGCCTCAGTACGACCAAGGATAATCTTCACCACAGGTCGAACTCGTAGATGCGGACGGCATCCATGCGGGCCTCCTGCGTGGGTCCGACGACGTAGAGGCGGACGTAGCGGACGGAGGCGGGCTGGAAGGTGCGGTCGATGTCGTTCTGGCGGTTGCCGTCGATCATGTCGAGCGTCTGCCATTCCTCCTGCTCGTTGCTGCGGCCCTGGAGGAGACAGGTGCGGGTGACGTAGGCCTGCATCTCGCTGCCGGCGTTGAGCAGGTGCCAGCGGCTGACGGGCTTCACCGAGCCGAGGTCGAACGAGATGTAGTTGGGTGCACGATGCGTATCGCACCACTTCGTGTCAGGGTCGCCGTCGACGAGCATCTCCGGCCGCTCACGGTCGTTGACGTAGCCCGAATAGCTCAGGATCTTAGCCCCGCGCAGCAGGCTCGGCCCATGGCTGGCGGCCTCAGCGTCGGCCTTCAGGTAGCTCAGGTCGTCTCGGTTGCTGGTTTGGAAGAGCGGAGCGGCGGCCGTGGCGGCGATGTCGTCGGCAGCGGCCGTGGCGGCGAAGACGACGACATGCTCGTCGCGGGGCAGGACGACCTGCGTGGCGCCCTTAGGCACGTCAAGCCGCAGCTTGAACATATAGGTGAACTCATACGGTTCGTCGCCCTGGGGCGAGTGGCGATGGGTGCCCACCCACCCTATCTGGGCCTGCTTCAGGTGGCCGCGCGTCTGTCCGTCGTGGCCCCACTGGCCTACGAAGCCCGTGTAGAAGGGCACCTCGACGGTCTGCTCCTGACGGCCCACGCGGAACGTGGCCTGGCGGTCGCCCTTGCTGCTGGCGGCCAGCAGGTAGACGTGCGTAAAGGTCTGGCCTGCGGGCAGCTGCAGCGTGTCGCCACGGCAGACGAGGCCGTTCTGTCCGTCGCGCTCGCCGAAGCGGAAGTCGATGCCGTCGACGGTCAGTCCCTCGGCGGGCATCAGCTCGGCCGCAAAGCTATAGCCGCCCTCGAAGTCGGCCTCGCCGCGGAACTCATTGAACGTGAAGCACTTCTTGTTATAAGTCAAGGGCAGCGCCTCCTGTCGGGCCGTCGCCGGCTGCAGCTGGTCGGGCTGGCGGAGCTTCAGCTTGAAGGTCTTCACGCTGAAGGGCTTGATCGTGAAGCGCAGCTCGCGACCGCTGGCGGCGGCCTGGTGCAGCGAGCGCTCCGTGCCGTCGGCCTCGACCGCCTGGAGGATGTCGGCCGCGAAGGTCAGCGTGGCCTGCTGCTCGCCCCGGCCGCTCAGCTCATGGACCCGCACGACGTATTCGTCGCTCACCTCGGCACGCTTCATAGCCCGCACGACGACATTGGGATTGCCCGACTCGACGAACGAGAACGTGCGGCCCAGCGAGCCCTTGTGCTTCGGAGCCGTGAAGGCGCGCAGCGGGCTGTTCAGCGCGGCCGCCTGGCGGTTGGCGTCGACCAGGTTGAGCTGGCCCTCATGGCCGACGATACTGTAGGTGAAGACGTGGTGACCCTTGTCCTGATGGGCCTGATAGACATAGCCGCCGCCCGGCTTCGGGGCATAGAGCAGCGACAGGCGCAGCGTGTTGTCCGTGGGCTTGTCCCATCCGTAGCGCGAGTCGTTGAGGATGGTGACGCCATACTGGCCCGAGCGGTCGGTCAGGTCGGTCCATTCGTGGCTGTAGACCTCGTACTGGTTCTCGCGGTTATTTCCGCGGCGGATGCAGCCCAGGCCGATGTCGTAGGCGGCCTCGGGGTTGCTGACGCTCAGCGGGAACTCAGCCTTCAGCAGGGCGTTCTCCGACTGCCAGTCGACCTCGTTCTGGATGTCGATGCGGCGGGCCTGACTGCCCTCGTAGAGGCGGATGTGCTGGGTGATCTGCGTCGCACCATACTTCTTCTTGATGCAGACCGACTTGCGCAGGGGACCGTCCTCTTCGAGCGTGACGCTGACGCCGTCGTGGATGGGCAGCGGCGCCTTGTCAAGCGTGCGCTTATGGATTTCCCAGGCAGGCCAGGCCTCCGAGCGGCAGTCGTCGAAGACGACAAGGCGCACCTGGCGGCCGTCGGCGACGAGCTCGCGGCGGGCCTGCTTGTCGTAGATGGAGGTGATGTCGCCGTGGGCATCAATGGTGACATTATAAACAGAGTTGGACAAGCCCACACCAGAGCCCACGCCCGAGCCCACCCCCTGCCCCTCCCGAAGGGAGGGGAGCGAAGATAGATTCTTTCCCTTGATGGGCTGGACGTTATAAATGGCGAGGCCGGTGGCGGGGGCTGTAGCTTCAAAAATCAATTCCTTATTGCCGTTATTATCTACGACTTGCGAGAGCACCTCACGGCCGTCAGGCCCTACAACACGGTAAGAACTGACTTTACTCCCCTCCCTTTGGGAGGGGCTGGGGGTGGGCTCTTTCCCTTGGGAGGGGTTGGGGGTGGGCAGCTGGGCGATTTGGTGTTGCCCATAGCTCTCATTATTATAAACCACTACCGGCATGCCGCTGACCTGCGTGTCCATCATCCTGACGACGCCGCCGACACTGGTCGTCAGCACGTCAGAGAACTGCTTCAGCGACAGCAGCTCGTCGTTCCACGAGAACTCGTAGGCGCGGGGGATGGAGGTGCCCGTCACGTCGTCGTGGAACTGATGCCAGATGACGCGGCGCCACGTGTCGGTCATCTGTTGGATGGGGTATTTATAAGCACCAAACCAGTCGGCCATGACGGCCGAGCGCTCAGCGGCGTCGCCCAGGTGCTCGTTCTGGCGGTTATAGAGTTTCATGGCGGCCTGCGACGTGTAGCAGCCGTTGCCGTGCAGGTCGATGGTCAGCTCGCCGTCGAACGTGGGAAGCCCAGAAGCCCCCGAAGCCCCCCCTACGGCCCCCGAGGGGGCTTCTATAGTTTTGTTGGCGGAAGAAGCTATAGTGCCCCCCCGCGGGGGCGAAAGGGGGGCTCCCAGATCCTTATAAATCTGGTCGCTCGTGGCCGAGATGATCTTCACCGGCCCGTCGCCACGCAGGCCGCGCTCCAGGGCGCGGACGGAGCCGACGGTCGGCGAGCCGCCGATGTCGCCCGTGCCGTAGTAACGGTAGAGCAGGCCCTGCGGACTCTCGTTGGCCTCGCGCCGCAGCATCTCGCTGTGGCTGAGGTCCTCGCCGTCCTGGAAGCGCTGGCCGTAGCCGAAGCCGTGGGTCATGAACATCTCCGAGCCGTCGATGCCGCGCCAACGGCCCACCGAGAACGGATACTTCTTATTGCCCTCATAGAAAGGGGCCGTGCGCCACATCAGTTTCTGGCTCGAGAAGCCGATGAGCCCGCAGTGGGCCATCAGCGTCGGCATCGTGTAGGGGAAGCCGAAGCAGTCGGGCAGGAACACGTCGGTGCCCTCACGCTGGAACTCCTGACGATAGAACGTCTGGCCCAGCAGGATGTTGCGCAGCCACGACTCGGGCGAGCAGACGATCGTCTCGCAGGCGTCCCACGACGAGCCGGCCAGATGCCAGCGGCCCGAGGCCACCCATCGCTTCAGCTCCTCATACTGCTCGGGGTAATACTCCTTCATCCACGCATACTTCACGCCGCCCTCGAAGTTGAAGATGTAGTCTGGGTACTGGCGCAGCAGGTGGAAGTTCTGCACCATCGTGTTCCAGATGTAGCTCTTGATCGTCGCCTGCACGTCCCAGTTCCACTGGGTGTCCAGGTGGGCGTCGCTCACCATGTAGGCCGTCCGCTGCGGCCCGTCTGTCGTCTGTGCGTTCATGCTCATTGCCATGCAGCACGCGGCTGCCATTACTTTTAATCTCATTATTACTTACGTTTAATTGTTATTTTTGTCGTCTGCAAAACTATTTTCAAGGCTTGAAAATATATTTTCGCGACTTGGAAATCTATTTTCAAGGCTTGAAAATAAATTTTCAGGTCGTGAAAAAAGCATTAAGTCTCGTTTGAAGAAGTTAGAGACCCCACCCCCAACCCCTCCCCTTGAATGGAGGGGAGAAGCCGAGCCGTCATCCCATCGAGCTGCGCCGTCATCCCATCGAGCAGCGCCGTCATTCCCGTCGGGCAGTGCGGTAGCCCCTCCTCCCCTTCGGGGAGGCCGGGTGGGGTTACTCCCCTCCCTTCAAGGGGAGGGGTTGGGGGTGGGGTCTCTAACTCTTTCATCCAAATAAGTCTTTTATGGTTACTAAGGGGTCATTCGCACGGGCCGTATCAGTCCCTCGTCGTCGAACTCCAGGCGGTCGATGCACGTGACGCGATGGTCGCGGCCCGTGTCGCCCAGCGGACGGCGATGGTAGACGATGTAGTACTGGTCAGTCTTGCGGTCCTTGATGACGGAGTGATGGCCGGCGCCCGTGGCCACTGCGGGGTCCTGCTCGAGGATCTTGCCGATGCGGCGGAAGGGGCCCAGGGGCGACGTGCTGACGGCATAGGCCACCGAGTAGTCGGGACCGCCCCACCCGCCTTCGCTCCACATGAAGTAATACTTGCCCCCACGCTTGAGCATGAACGGGCCCTCGACGTAGCCCTCGGGCGTCACCTCCTTGAAGGTCGTGCCGTCGGCAAAGGGCTGCAGCGAGAGCAGGTCGTCAGCGAGGCGCACCACGTTGCAGTGGCCCCAGCCGCCGTAGTACATATACCACTGGCCGTCGTCGTCGCGGAATACGAACTGGTCGATGGGCTGCGCCCCGTTGACGATCTCGCCGATGAGGGGCCGGCCCAGGGCGTCGCTATAAGGGCCCTCGGGCCGCCGGCTCGTAGCCACGCCGATGCCTCCGACCTCGCCCTCGTGGACGTCGTTGGCGGCGAAGAAGAAGTAGTACGTGCCGTCCTTCTCGACCACCGACGGGGCCCACATGGCCCGGCGCGCCCAGCTGACCGCGTCGGCCGTCAGCACCCGCGGGTGCTTCTTCCACTTACGGAGATTCTTCGACGAGAAAGCATCGAAGTGCAGTTGCCGTTCATACACGTCGCTCGTCGTGGGATAGACCCAGTAGCGCCCTTCGAAGACGGCGCCCTCGGGGTCGGCATACCACCCCTCGACGATCGGATTGCGCCCCAGTCGCTGCGCGCTGGCGCCCGCCACCGCCATCAGTGCGGCGACGGCAGTAGTAATGAATAGTCGTTGTTGTGTCATATCGTTTGCAAAATTAAGCAATTCCCCGCAATCCGAAGGATTCATTCTTGCCAATAAAGGAAAAAAAATGGTCAAAGCAGGGGGCTTTGACCATTCTGTCGGTGAAAAAAGCGATGGTATTCACTCCGCTTCTTCCAGATAGTCGAACAGATCGATGGTGCCGGCCTCTTCCTTGACATCCAGTGCGGGGACATACTCCACCATCCGCGTCGTGCCGCTCGACTTGTCGACATAGAAATAGACCAGCGCCCCGGTATAGCTGCGGAACACCACCTGATACGCCGAATCCGTCTCCTCGCCCATCTCCAGCGTCATGATGGACGGATGGTCCTCGGCCACACTCCAGTCGTACGCCCGATGACAATAGTTGCTGACCCCGTCGTAGGCCATATCTGCGGTAATGGCTGCGGACGACTCTGGCTGGGTGCTCACCTGCCTCCCGTTCTTATGGCACGAGAGTAACAGCACGACGGCCGATAGAAATAATAATGTACTACGCTTCATGGTTTTAATGTTCTTATTCGGTTTAAGATTGACTGCCAATTATTCAAGGGAAGCATCCTGATGCGCTGCACCTCGCGGCCTTGGGCATCCTCATAGGTCAGCAGGAGCGCATGCCTCAGATTGACAACAGACCACATGCGCTGCCGCGAACCGGACTCCAGCATGACAAACTTCTCGCTCCCGTCGCGCATCTTGAAATAAACAGACGGGCCGTCGTTGCTCGGAACGACAATGGCTTTCTTGCAGGCACGGCGCTCGGCGCGCGAGAAACGGCGGACCGACTTTTCGCGCAGTCGGTTCAGAGTGATCACGCCGAACGGTACTTCGGCGCCGACGTCGGCCCCAGGCATGATCATGGCTGCAATGAGCTTATGATGGCGTCCCTCGTACTCCAGCCCTAACGACAACACGAGATAGACATCCGTCAGCTCATCGGTCAGTTGTGGCCGTTGCTCAAGCAGTCCGTAGAAGGCGGGGTCGGTGATGGGCATGTCGTAATTGGCGCCGCTGTAGCTGAAATACAGGCGATACTTGGCCCGCTGCCTGGTCGCGTCGAGATGAAACGTAAACCCGTCGGGATGCACCATCGTCAGCGAGTGGTCGCCCAGCTGATAGGCCTCAATAGAAATCGAATTGTCGGTGGAATGAAACAATGTCGACTGGTTGTTGTCGACGAACTGCTCAATGATTCGCCGGTCCGGCCGGACCGTTCCGATGGCCTGAATCTGTGAGAAGTGCACGTCTTCGCGGTGTGAGAACTCTGGACAGGGATCGGCATCACTCAGCTTGGCCACCGACCAGAGGGGAATGTCGCGGGCGATGATCTCCGGAATCTCGCCAAAATCTGTCTCCCGGGCTATGGGGAGAATCCATCGGGGTGTGCCGTCGTCACGCCGGACGACGTCCCAGTGCATCGACGTGTCAATCCGGATCTCCACTCCGGCCACGCATCGGCCGCCCCGCTTATACGAATTTGCCAGACAAACGAAATAAGCATCCATCGCTACAACCCCCTTTCTGAAGTCTCAGTCGTAGTATTCGGTGACGTCCTGCCTGTAGCCTATCTCCTTGTTCTTCAGCCTGTAGGCATCGGCCAACTGCTGGGCAGGTGTGTATGAGCCGAAGAGCTCGTCAACGTCTGACAGCAGTGGGCGCTTGGCATGAAGATAGCGGGCTACCATCTGCCGCTCCAGATCCTGATGGGCGACGGCGGTGCCATTGCCAAGGATGTGGGAAACCAGGACTCCCTGCTCGTGGAAATAGCGGGCAACGAGCGCAAAGCGGTGACACTCCAGCGGATCGGCTTCTGAGCACATCAGCGTCACGTTGCGTTCGGCCATGAGGCTTTGCAGCCTTCCGACGCCTTGACGGAACAGGACGGTCTTGACGGCCTGTTCGAAATCGACCTGTCCGTCCTGATTGATGCTGTCCGTCCGCCGTGCCCCGAACTCATAACCAAAGAACTGATAGTCAATGCCTTTGCCGAGAAGAAACGCGCGAAGGGCATCTTCGTTGAACTGAGGGTTGTGCTTGCTGGCGGGCACGCTCCTCACGTCGACGACACAATTGATGTCGTGGCGTTGCAGCAGTCCGAGAAAATCTTCCTGCGACTGGTTGGAGTGTCCGATGGTGTGCAGTCTGTATTTCATGATGACTCTGCAAAATTACACAAAATGTTTGACATTCATGGCCCTTTTGTGTGAAAATCTAATAAGAAAAGGCTTGAAGACTCAAATTTTTCGACACAGACAGTGCGAAATCAGTGGATTTTTCGTACCTTTGCGCCACAATCACCATATAATAAGGAAAAAAGCATTATGGAATCAAGACTCGTCATCTATAATACGCTGACGCGACAGAAAGAACTGTTCAAGCCGCTGCATGCCCCCAACGTGGGCATGTATGTCTGCGGACCCACCGTCTACGGCGACCCGCACCTGGGCCACGCACGGCCCGCCATCACCTTCGACCTCGTCTTCCGCTACCTCAAGCACCTGGGCTACAAGGTGCGCTACGTGCGCAACATCACCGACGTGGGCCACCTGGAGCACGACGCCGACGAGGGCGAGGACAAGATAGCCAAAAAGGCCCGACTGGAACAGCTGGAGCCGATGGAGATCGCCCAGTACTACACCAACCGCTATCATCAGGCGATGGACGCCCTGGGCTGCCTGCGCCCCTCGATCGAGCCGCACGCCACGGGCCACATCCTCGAGCAGCGCGAGCTGGTGCAGCAGATCCTCGACCGCGGCTTCGCCTACGAGTCGAACGGCTCGATCTATTTCGACATCGAGGCCTACAACAAGCAGTATAAGTACGGCATCCTCTCAGGCCGCTCGCTGGAGAACGTGAAGGACGCCTCGCGCGACAACCTCGACGGCGTCGGCGAGAAGAAGAGCCAGGCCGACTTCGCCCTGTGGAAGCAGGCGCAGCCGGAGCACATCATGCGCTGGCACGTCGACTTCGACATCCCCGAGGACGGCCATCACCACAAGCTCATCTCCGACGGATTCCCCGGATGGCACTGCGAGTGCACGGCCATGGGGCGCAAGTATCTGGGCGACGAGTTCGACATCCACGGCGGCGGCATGGACCTCATCTTCCCCCACCATGAGTGCGAGATCGCGCAGGCCGTCGCCTCGATGGGCCACCCGATGGTGCACTACTGGATGCACAACAACATGATCACCATCAACGGACAGAAGATGGGCAAGTCGCTCGGCAACTTCATCACGCTCGAGCAGTTCTTCACCGGACAGCATCCCCTGCTCTCGAAGGCCTACTCGCCCATGACCATCCGATTTTTCATCCTCTCGGCCCACTATCGCGGCACGGTCGACTTCAGCGACGAGGCCCTGCAGGCCGCCGAGAAGGGCCTCGAGAAGCTCATGGACGCCATGGGCGCCCTCGAGCGTCTCCAGTCCGGTCAACCGTCACAGTGTGACGGTTCACAGCAATGCGACGCCGAGACGGAGCGCATCGTCCGCGGCCTGCGCCAGCGCTGCTACGACGCCATGAACGACGACCTGGCCACGCCGCAGCTCATCAGCCACCTCTTCGAGGCTTGCTCCGTCATCAACAAGCTGCAGGACCATAAGGCCACCATCTGCGCCGACTGCCTCCGCGAGCTGGGGGAGGTGATGCACCTCTTCGTCGAGGACCTGCTGGGCCTCCAGCCACAGCAGCGCTCGGCCTCGAATGCGGAGCGCGAGGAGGCCTTCGGCCACGTCGTCGACATGGTCCTCGACCTGCGCGCCAAGGCCAAGGCCGCCAAGGACTGGGCCACCAGCGACCTCATCCGCGACCAGCTGGCCGCCGCCGGCTTCGAGGTGAAGGACACCAAGGACGGCGCCACCTGGAAGCTGAACCGCTGACGCCTTGCCCCAGCCCGCGAATCCGACTGGAATAATCCTGACCACGAATCCGACGGGAATATTATTGACCACGAATTACACGAATTGCACGAATGAGCAGTTCGCTCGGCCCGCCCAATATAAATAAGGAGTGACTCCCCACGGAAGTCACTCCTTATTATATTGTCCCCCCAGCCAGATCGGCCCAGTCGGATCCGCCGCCACATTGGGCAGTAAGGTTAGACTATTCCCAGAAAGGGAGTCAGTTAGACCTGCAAACCCTCGTTTAAGTAATATGCAAAAAAAATAAATTGGTACAATTTGGCTGCCCCTGTAGGAGGCGACGTGTCCCCACGTCGCACTCGCCGCAGGTGTCACGTGGGGACACGTGACCTCCTAAATCGTACCAAGTTATTATTTACGGTCACTAAAAGTCTTGACACGCTCTCTCGAGCAGGCTGGGCGGCGGGAAGCAACGGAGGTGGGTGTGCCAAGGGGCTGAGAATGCACTTATTCTGAGGACCGTACAGGGCGAACGCTCAGACCCTTGTAGCGGGAAGTGGCGAGGGTTCTGAAACTGTACTCATAATTAAAGATTGGGTCGCTAAAGCTCATGTCGCATGCACTGCCCGGATCGCTCTCGTAGACCGTGCGCGACCAGTAGAAGCCGTACGAACCCGCACTTTCACCGAGCGAACTGCCGGCGCACTCGTCTGCGGCAGGCAGGAAGACGGAATTGCCATTCGTATTGCTGGTAATCAGTAGGCCATTGACATTGTTCTGAGAAGTCCACGTGGAAGTGGTGTAGTTGCTGTTGATCAACTCTTCCCACTGACCATTAGTTGGCATGCGCCATTCAGGGCCCCAGTTGACGTAGGCGGCATCGTCAGCAGGCTCCAGCTCTATCAGATAGTCTCGGAAGCCGTTATAGCCATAATCGTACTTCGGGCAATATTTAGTCAGTTGGTTCCAATCACCATTACAAAACTTATACGTGCTCCAATCGAAAGTAGTCTTGCCGTCCAGATAGCCCGTGACCTCACCCCAGGCGAAATAGTCCCCATATTCTTCGGGGTTGTATGCACCTATATTACATGCGGCCCACAGTGTGCCTGATGGCAGACCCAGGTCGACATACTCAGTATTATTGACAATGATCTTACACGTTGCTGTTATGCCGCTCCCATCAGCAGCCGTGCAAGTAATCGTGCATTGGCCCCATCCTGTAGCTTCAACGAGGCCGCTGCTCGTCACTAATGCCACGTTCTCGTCGCTACTGCTCCATGTCACTTTTGTGTTGGAGGCATTGGAAGGCTGGACGGTGGCAGTGAGTTTCTTATAATCTTCCTTCTCAAGGTTGAGGGTGGTATGGCTGAGCGTGATGCTTGTCACCAACTGGACGACGGTCACCTCGCACGTCGCCGTCTTTCCGCTGACGCTCGTCGTGGCCGTGATGGTGCAGGTGCCGCTGGCTACGGCTGTCACAAGACCGTTCTGGTCAACGGTGGCTATGCTCTCGTCGCTGCTCGTCCACGTGATGGTGGCGATGGCATCCTCTGGGCTGATGGTGGCAGAAAGCTGGGCGGTGGTGCCGCTGTTCAAGGAGAGCGAGGTCTGGTCGAGGGTGATGCCTGTAGCTAGCGAAGCCTCGCCGGTATAGTAGATGAAGGCATTCTTCGAGTAGTCCGTCGTCAGCAGATAGCGGGCCGGCTCCACCTCCTCGATCGTCAGCTTCTTCACAGGCACGCCTTTGGCGTTGAAGAATAAGAGCGTGCCCAGGTTGGGGCGGAACTTATAGGTGGCGGCGCCGGGATAACTGGTCGTGCCGTCTTCATCCAGAGTAAACGACGTGCCGTCGGGGGCATACCACGTGCCGACAACCAGGGTGTTGTCAACCTTGTAGGGGTCGACGCCCAGGCTGACGGTCTGCTTGGGCAAACGGCCCAGCGCGACATCCACCAGGTTTGTCACATCGACTACAGAAATCTCGTTGTCGCCGTTCATGTCGCCCTTCACGATTTCTTGGGCACTCAGAATGGTTGTTGCAGCAAGAAGCAACAAGGTCAAAAGGAAATGTTTAGTTTTCATATTATTTTATGTTGCCCTCCCAGCCCCACAGAGAACAATTAAATCGTACACATGAAGCGTGGAACTGTATGTTCCACATCTCCAAGCTGAAAGCCCTAGGAAAGCCCAACGGAATAAGATGAAAACGGCAGTCCCACGCATACGCGTGAAGCTGTCATGTCTTTCTTCATTTCTTTGAGAGACATCCATAGGTCTCCGAGGATTCTTTGCAATGAATGAAAATTTCCTAGGTTTTCAGCTTGCAAGAGAAGAGCATAACGCTTCTGTTTTTTCCCACGAAAAGTACGGAGCGGCAGGCACGAGGCTCACCACACCGCTGCAAATATACGAAAAAAAATTGGAACGGGCAAAGGAAAAGAGGAAAAATATCGAATAACCTTATGAAGGGAAGCTCAGAAGTAGTACGTCAGGGCGATGCGCCAAGCGTTGGTCTTGGAGCGGGCACGGTGCATGGTCTGGTCCTGGAGGGCGTCGACGATGGTGTCCCAGGTGATGTCGGCGGTCTTGCCGAGGGGGATGTTGTAATAGAGGGCGGCCTCGAGATGTCGGCCGAGGGTGACGCCGCCGCCGAGATTGAGGCCGAGGGTGGTCTCCTGGAGGGTGAAGTGGTTGCGGTAGCCCTTGAGGTCTTCCCAATAGAAGGTGGACTCGCCGAGGTTGAAGTTGAGCTGCGGACCGATGCTGAGGTAGACGCCGACGACACCCATGAGGTCGATGCCGAGGCGGGCGTTGGCAGGCAGCTGGAGGGTCTTCTGCTTGAGCGTCTGGGTCTCGACGCGGAGGTCGCGCTGGTCATAGAGGGCCGCGACGTCGACGGTGAGGCCTACGACGGGTGTGTGGATGCGCAGCTGCGGTCCGAGGAAGAATCCGGCGCGGTTGGCGCTGCGGAGGGCGTCGCTCGTGAACTGCATGTCGATGATGTCGGCGCCGCCGCGCAGGCCGAACTGCACGGTCTGTGCCTGAGCGGAGAGGGTAATAAGAAATGTACAATGTATAATGAACAATGTACAACGGAGAATGAACGATTCGCTATTTCGACCTTCACTCTTCATTGTACATTGTTCATTATTCATTGTACATGGTCCTATCAGTGACGCTCGCGGCGCACTGAGACGCGGGCGGCGCCGGAGGAACCGGAGGAGCTCTTCTGACGGACGGTCTTCTCCTTCGGCTCGCTGCCGCGACGGCTGCGCTTCTGGCCTTTCAGCTTCTTCGAGTCGGAGGCCATGGCCAGCGAGTCGAGCGAGTCGCGCTTCTCGGGTGCGCCGAAGATGTTGTTGCGGAAGGCCTCGAGCTCAGCCTCGATGCGCTTCTGCTCGGCGGTGAGCTTGGTGGAGTCGCCCTGGGCGATCTGCATGAGGGTCTTGCCGAGGCGGTTGGCAGTCTTGTAGATCTTGCCGCGATATTTGTTCATGGCGAAGTAGTCGTCGAGGGTCATGACGGCCGCGTCGTTGATGTCGCTCGTCTTGATGGTCTGACGGCTGAGGAAGGGCTCCACGTCGCTATACTTCACCCAGAAGAGCGGGTACTTGGCGGCCTCGCCCCCGAAGTCGTCCTCGCGGAGCATGACGGGACAGAAGGCCTGCGGCTTGATGTGGAACGTGGAATTGGCCTGGTCGAAGTAGGCGCTCTCCTTGAGGTAGTAGAGCTTCACCTCAGGCGAGGGAATGTCGCTGTTCTCCACCTTGATCTTGCCGTCCTTCTCCTCGTAGTAGATATGGTAGTTGTCGAGGATAGACTTCATCTCGACCTTCGTGTCAGACTCGAGCACCTCGTTGCCGTCGAGGTTATACTCATAGACGGGAATATAGCCGGCCAGTGCGAGGCGGAAGACGTAGGTGAAGAGGTTCATCTGGCGCCCCATGGGCTCGACGGGATAGTAGAGTCCGGCGTTGTCCTCGTGGTTAAGGTCGATCTCGCGATAGATGTCGCGGCGCCATACGACGTCCTCAGGCATGTCGACGGCCGTGGGATACTGGATGCGCATGCGCTGCGACATCGAGCTGCCGCCCTGGGCCTGCTGCGCCTTCTGCTGTTGGGCCTGCTGCGCCTGTGCGCGGCGCTGCCGGGGCTGAGCCTGCGCTGTGCTGATGAACAACGAACAATGAGCGGCGAAGAGCACCATTGCCACGATCCAGCGAATATTCATTTTAGTCATATCTCTTTTCATTTTTCACTTTTCCCTCCACTGCGGAAGCAAATTATTCACTTTTCACTATTCACTTTTCCCTTTTATTGCACCTTCAGCTCCATGGCGGCCGAAAGGGTGCGCTCGATGCCGTCGGGACCGATGGCAACGACCCGCGAGATGTAGAAGCGGCGGCCGCGCGAGAGACGGCGGAACTGCTCCTTCTGGGCAGCGGAGAAGC
Organism: uncultured Prevotellaceae bacterium; assembly: GCA_902779455.1. Taxonomy (GTDB): domain Bacteria; phylum Bacteroidota; class Bacteroidia; order Bacteroidales; family Bacteroidaceae; genus Prevotella. Next base: position 10,654 of record CACZBS010000019.1, on the reverse strand, counting down.
GTGCGCCGTCGCTGGCCAGGGGCTTGGCGTTACCCATGTTGTCAAAGAAGACGGTCTCGAAGGAGAGCACACGGAAGCCGATGTCGAGGATGCCGTCGTCGATGGCGGCTCCGATGCCTTCGGTGGCGAGCAGACTGCCCTTGGGCATGTTGCCGCCCTTGAAGCGCGAGGGGTTGCCGCCCTCGTCCTTGATGTCGATGTAAGGCGTCGGGTCGGGCAGCTTGCGCACACGGAAGGTGAACTGTCCCATCTGCTGCGGCCGTCCCGTGTTGGTCGAGGTGACGGTGATGGTGGCGTCCTGTCCGATCTTCGAGGGCTTGGCGATGTACTTGCCGGGCCCTGTGGGCGTCAGCGAGCCGTTGGTCATCGTCGCCTGGATCTTGTTCAGGGGCACACCCGGCACGGAGACGCTGATCGGGTTGTTGTAGCCCGCATAGAGCATGTTCATCAGGTCGGCCGAGACGGTGGCCGAGGGGTCGACGACGGTGTACTTCTGCTGGAAGTCGCGGCGCAGGCGGTCGCCGTTGCCGTTGACCGTCTCGATATATCCGGCGAGGGTGAAGTCGCCCGTGCGGCCACAGACGGTCTCGTAGACGCCGTCGCGGAGGTTCATCTTCTGTCCGCCGATGTAGATCTCCGGCACCTGCGTGGTGTCGACGGCGGCCATGACGATCTTAGCCGAGAACTTGTCGCCGCGGACGATGGTCTGCGAGTTAGGGATGACGAAAGCCTCGAGCAGGTTGACGCGGATATCCTTGACGTCGATGTTCTGCACCAGCGTGTGGAGCACCTCCTTCTCAGCATTGCGCACGTCGCCCTGCAGCTTCGACAGGATGGTGACGGCGGCGATGGCGGGCATGGCCTCAAACTGCGACTCCTGCCAGTTCTTGCCCAGCGAGCGGGCACGGCGGTTGACGTCGGTGGTCAGGTCGCTGGCGATGTTGCGCTGCTTGGCCGTGTCGGGGATCATGCTGAGGATGCGCTGCCGATAGCTGTCGATGGCGTCCTTGAGCTCCTGTCCGCGACCGCGGCCCGGGGCCAGCATCACCTGGTTCGAAGCCTCCAGGTCCTCCTGGTTGCGCAGGCTGTCGGGGTTGGCATCGCTGCCGTCGGCCTCTTGGGCGATGGCGAGCTTAAGCTCAGCCGCGAAGTCGTAGAGCGAGTCGCTCATGAGCTTCACCTGCTGTGCCTTCTCGTACCACTCGCGCACCTTCTGCGGGTTGGCCTCCATCTGCTGCTCGAAAGCCTCATAGATGGAGAGATTATCCTTGATGGCGTTCTCCGTGGTGCGCCCGATGCTCTCGCCGACGATGGCAAAGCCGTTGAGCACCTCGTTGGATACGTTCAAGGCGAGCATGGCCATGAGGACGACGTACATCAGGTTGATCATCTTCTGGCGCGGAGAGACGGGTCTTTTCTTTATAGCCATTATTTGGTATTTACATTAAGCATCTGAGCGGAAGCAAATTTTTCATTCTTCACTCATCACTCATCACTTTTCACTCATCACTTATCATTCTTCACTCTTCACTATCTGCGCCCCCTTAGGCATGTTGACCGTCATGGCCTCGATCATGCGCGTATAGATCTTGTTGAGCTCAGCAATCTGGTCGGCCATGCGGCGGCTCTGCTCGTTGATCTCGTCGATGGTGCCGATCTGCTGGCTGGCACCCTTAAGCTGCATCTCGTAGACCTTGCAGATGCCGGTCAGCGTGCGGTTCAGGTTCTCCATCTCCTCGGAGTCGCGCGTCAGCCGCTCGCTCTGCTCCGACACCTTCTTCAGCGTCTCGGTCAGGGCCTTCAGCTGCTCCACGTAGCCCTGCGTGGCCTCCTCCATCTCCTCGGGGTCGATGTCGGGCAGCTCGGGCTGCTGCGGAGCGACGATGCCGCCGATGATGCCGCCACCGCCAACGACGCCGGCACCTCCAGCGCCCACTTCGACGCCTTCGCCAGCGGCCACGCTCTCAGCGCTGCCACCGCCACCGCCGCCGATGATGATGGTTCCGCCGCCACCGCCGCCGCCAGCGACCGTGCCGCCGACAATCGTGCCGCCAGCCACGCCGCCACCGATGACGGCAGCCGGCTGCAGGCCAGCGCCCTCGATGCCCTCGACGGGCTCTGCGCCCTCCGTCGTCGGCAGACCTTCGAGGTCGACGTGCGTGGGCAGATCCTTGCCGTCCTCCGTCTTGTCGAACGGACGGTCGAAGCCTGCGATGAAGAAGACGAACACCTCAGTTCCCATGCCGAGGAACAGCCAGAAGTTGGCGCCCGGCAGGTGGGTCAGCTTGAACAGGGCGCCGAGGATGACGATAGATGCGCCCCAGCTGTAGGCGTAGTTCATGAACGTCTGTCCTGGCACGCTGTCGAGCCATTTCTGCAGACGATAGACGGGATTGTATTTGCTATACTTTGTCATGAGTTATTGTCGGAATAACGGAATGTCGGAATATCGTGATAACGGAATATCGGGATAACGGAATGTCGGAATATCGGGGGAAGGGAAGAGAAATCACCTCCGCTGCTTCTTCGCCGAGGCCTTGGCCTGCTTCTGCTGTTTCTGCTGCTTGGCCTTCTCGCTCGACGTGTTGGCCAGAGAGCGGACGCAGCGGAATCCGATGAAGGATCGCGGCTGGTTCTGATATTCGCTGGTGCGCCATGCGGAGCGGATGTAGGTCTCGGGATCCTTCCACGAGCCGCCGCGCACGCTCTTCTTCTTCATGCGGTAGGGGTCCTCCTTGGCCGCATTATACTTCAGCTGCGGGTTGAGGTCGCTCATGGCGTCGACGCCGGCCTCCGTATAGATCGTCGAGGTCCATTCGGCCACGTTGCCGGCCATGTCGTAGAGCCCGTTGGTGTTAGCCGAGTAGATGCCGGCCTTCGACGTGATGAGGTTGCCGTCCTTGGTGTAGTTGCCGCCCTCAGGCTTGAAGTTGGCAAAGAAGCATCCCTTGCCCGAGGCGACGTCCACGTTCTCCCAGGGGAACTCGTTGCCGTCCTTGCCGCGTGCGGCATACTCCCACTCGGCCTCCGTCGGCAGACGGTAGCGCTGCACGTAGCGGGCAGCCGGGCCGAGCCCCTTCAGCAGATAGTCGGTGCGCCATGCGCAGAAGGCGTTGGCCTGCTCCCACGTGACGCCCACGACGGGATAGTCGTTGTAGGCGGGGTTGGCGAAGTAGTTGCGCATGTAGACCTCGTTGTCAGCGTTGGGGAAGTCGTTGACCCAGCAGGTCGTGTCCGGATAGATATTTATAATATAGGTGTTCAGGAAGTCCCACGGCCCCGTGTACTCACGGTTCAGCGTCTCGCGATGGATCCGGCCCTCGTCGTCGATATAGGCGGTGTCCTTCGAGATGTAGACCTTCTCGTCGTAGATGCCACCCTGCCGCTCGTCGTTCCACTTGTCGGTGTCGAGGATGCGCTCCTCGGGATCCACGCGGTTGCGGCGCAGGGCAGCCTCCGTGTAGTCGTAGATCTCGTAGCGATAGTTCATCTGCGAGGCGTCGAGCAGACGCTCACCCGTGACCGGGTTGGTCACGTAGACGCTCTCGATGGCCCGCTGCTCGTCCTCGTTGGGCTTGCGAGGCAGCGACTTCTTCCAGTTCAGGTGAGGCTTGATGGGGTCGCCGTTCTTGTCCTCCTCGATCTTATACGACTCGTCGCCGCCATAGTTCGGGTCAGCCAGACGCTCGCGGATGATCGAGTCGCGCACGTAGTTGACAAACTGCCGATACTCCGAGTTAGTGATCTCCGTGTCGTCCATCCAGAAGCCCTCCACCGAGATGTCGCGCGTGGGCGTCTGCTTGCCCCACAGCGAGTCGGCCGTCTCGAGACCCATGCGCAGGTGGCCGCGCTTGACGAGCACCATGCCGTAGGGGGCGGGCTCCGAGAAGCCCTTGCCGCTGGCACCTGTCAGCTCGCCGCCGTCCTGTGAGGCCGTCTTGCTTCCGAAGCATGAAGAGAGCAACGCGATGCACAGCGCACAGACGGTGCTGCCCACGACGTTGCGATGACTTTTTTTCATATCCTTCTGTTTATTAATATTCATACCTGTCCTTTTTCTTACAATATTCTCACGCTCTGGTGGCGGTTGCGCCCCTTCTTCGTGAGGTTGACGTCCATCTGATAGCCGACGCACAGCTCATGGCTGCCCATGCCCAGCGAGATGCCGTTGGTGTAGATCTCGTAGCTGTAGCCCAGCGAGATGCCGTGGAAGTTGCCGCCCAGCATGACGGTCACCGAGTTGGTGGGACTGTAGCCCACGCCGGCGTACATGACGCGCTTCTCGTGCGTATACTTCAGCCGCGCCGTCACGTCGGCCCGATAGCCGATGGCGTCCGAGCGGCCCATCACGGAGGGGTGCAATGATAAGAACGGATTTTTAAACCGAATATTGCATCCGGCCGTGAAATAATATGAGCGGGCGACGCTCAGCTGGCTCGTCTCGCCCAGGTCGATCATCGGGGCCAGCAGGTGCATGGCCGACACGCCGACATACCATCGCTTGTGCTGATAGTAGAGGCCCGCACCCAGGTCGAAGGCCGAGCCCGTCACCTCGCTCGACAGCAGCGCCGGGTCGCCCGAGTCGACGACGTCGAGGTCGCTGCCGTCGAACGACTCGCTCAGCAGCGCCCCGTCGACGCCCACGCTCAGTACGCCCCCGAAGAGCCGCTTCTTCAGCGCATACTGCAGTCCGAGGATGCGGTGCGAGAAGAGTCCGATGGCGTCGTTGACGAAGCGTGCGCCCACGCCGTGCGTCGCGCCGAGGAAGACGAAGGGCATGTCGCCCGAGGCGTACATCGTCCGCGGGTTATGCTCGAATCCCGTCAGCGACATGTTGTAGGCCCCCACGATGTTGATCTTCTCCTGCTTGCCCACGGCGCCCGGATTGAACGACGTCTCCATCGCCCAGTAGTGACTGAACGACGGATCGTATTGGGCCGACACCTCGCTGAGGGCCGTCAACAACAGGGCCAATATCGTGAGAATTCGCCTAAACACGTAAATAATAACGTTTCCCCACCGCTTTTATTATATCCGCCCGTCCTTTTTTTCTTCGCGTATTATTATTTGGAAAGAAATTAGCAAGAATATATTATTCAAATTCGTGGGACAATTATTCTTATTATTTTCGTTTCCAGATAGAAACCATTATCCTCAGTTTTTTTTGAAACGAATTACCATAATTATCATAAGAATTAAAATAATATTTCTTCTAATTCTTGCTAATTTCTTTTCAATAAAGACGTTGGGAAATGCCTGCGGCGCTACATATAATATTCATGAATGTCCATAAATGTTTCAAAAATATTTATGATTCATTACATGGTTATTAATGAGTATTACATGTAGCGTCGCAGACAAAAAAATATATTATTCACATTCGTGGGTCAATTATTCTTATTATTCACATTCGTTTCCAAACAAAAACCATTACGCTCAGATTTATTTGAAACGAATTACCATAATTATCATAATTTTGACCACGAATTTAAATAATATTTATTCTCATTGTTGAAACGAATTTATTCTAATTCTTGCTGATTTCTTTCCTTAACAAAAAACGCCTATGGCGCTACATATAATATTCATGAATGTCCATGAATGTTTCAAAAATATTTATGATTCATTACATGGTTATTAATGAGTATTCATGTAGCGTCGCAGACTTTAAAATAAATTATTCTAATTCTTTCCAATTTCTTTCCAATAATAAACGCCTACGGCGCTACATATAATATCCATGAATGTCCATGAATGTTTCAAAAATATTTATGATTCATTACATGGTTATTCATGTGTATTACATGTAGCGTCGCAGACTATAAAATATTCGTCTCCCCTCACCCGGCCAGGACGTAGACGCGCGCGCTGGAGCGGCCACGGGCGACGATGCCCGAGGCGGCGGCGTCAGCCGTGAGGCGGCGCAGCTCGCGGCCGGCAGTGGTGAGCGACAGGCCCGTCAGGGCTGCATAGTCGGCCGTGCGCATGAAGGGGTGGTCGGCCAGATAGCGACGGGCGGCGGCCACGCGCTCCGCAGCCGTCAGTGGAGAGCGCCGCAGACGGCTGGCCGCGCCGCGCTCCAGCGTGCAGTGGCTGTCGACGGCCTGCGTCAGCGCGGGGTCGGCGCGGTAGGCGATGCCCCTGACGCCGATGGTCGTCGCGTTGTGCTGCGGCTCGCCGGCGTCGAAGCCGTCCTGCGTCACGTCGGGGCGCACGCCCAGACGGGCGTGGAACGTGCCCAGCCCGTCGATGGTGACGCTGTAGCCGTCGGCCAGCAGCAGGGCCAGCTCGTGGGCCATGTGGGCGGCGGTGCCGACGACGGTGCTGCGCTGAATGCCGCCGTGGCGGGTGCATCGCTCGACGAACTCCTGGAAATCGATGTGTCGGTTCAACTGAATGCGGTAGTAAGCCTGAGTGGAGCCCGTGCCATTGAGGTCGGCCATCTCCTGTTTAATGTACTTTGCCATAATCTCTCTTGTGTTTGTGTGTTTTTAATGGAATAGTCTTCTATATTATTACGGCGTTTTGCAGAGTAGGAGGCGACGTGTCTCACGTCGCATTAATCTGCTGGATTGCGACGTGAGACACGTCGACTCCTGGTTGTGCGCTGCAAAGATACAAAAAAAATGAGGCGAATGCAAGGAAATCGGCAAAAAAATTGCCGTCACGGCGTGGCGGCATGGCGTCACGGCGTGGCGGCATGAAACCATGTCGTGACGGCATGCGGTCACGACGTGACGAGAGATTGGCGGACGGCCTCAGTCGGAGAGTTGGAGAACCTGCCTGAGATCGTGGGCGAAGCGGGCGGAAAAGAGGCGTGCGCCGCGGTCGGTGAGGTGGACGGCGTCCTTGAAATAGTCGGGGTGGTCGTGGTAGAGGGCGGCGGTGTGGTAGTCGAGGAAGGGGATGTGATGACGGTCGGCAAAGGTGCGGAGCGGGGCGTAGTGGTCGGCGCCGACCTGCGTGTACTTTGGCGAGACGACGAAGACGAGGCGGATGTCCTTCTGACGGCAGAGGTTGGCGAGGCGCTCCAGGTAGTCGGTCTTCAGCGGGTCGCGCGAGAGGTCGGGCGTCTCGCGCGTCAGCGTGTCGGGATGCTGTCGGGGCTCGGGCAGGGGCATGTAGCCGTGGTCGCTGCCCTGCTGGCGGTTGAGGGCGAGGCCCCAGAGCGTGGACGGCGCCTTGGCATTATAGCGATAGAGATGCGACAGGCGATAGCGCCACGCCGTGCCTGCGAGACTGAAGACGGAGTCGGCGGCGGCGCTGTGGCCCCAGAGCGGTGCGAAGAAGCTGATGACGGCGAAGGGGTCGGGCTGGCGGTTGTAGTCGGAGGGCATCACCTCGAGGCATACCACCTTGGGGACGGTGCGCTCGAGGATGTGGCTGAGTACGATGTAGTGGGAGAAGATGTTGTCGGCGCCGCCGATGCCGGCGTTGTAGACGGTCATGCCGAGCGAGTCAGCGAGGATGGCGGGGACGTAGTGGTGATGGCAGCGCGAGGCGCCCAGCAGGACGACGTCCTCGTGGACACTGTCGAGCAGATAGCGGAACTTGGGCGAGAAGACGTCGTCGGAGTGGCGGCTGGCCCACCCCATCAGCTGTCCGCCAAGGCGGTCGACAGCGAACAGGGCTGCGGCGACGATGACGAGACTATAGACTAATTTCTTCATAGGGACTCTTATTTAAAAGACGACGAATTATTTTTTTAAAACAACGAATTAAAACGAATTACACGAATTATACGAATTGAAACTTATTTCACGAATTGAAACTTATTTCACGAATTGTCACTTATTTCACGAATTGATCATAGATGCTTATCCATGAAAAGTTCGTTTTCAATTCATGGTCATTCGTGTAATCAGTTATAATTCGTTCCATTCGTGTAATTCGTTTTAATTCGTTGTTATAAAATAGTTGTTATAGAAGCTGCGGGTTGTTTAGAACTGGAAATAGATGAACTGGTCGCCGCCAAGGACGCCGAAGAGCAGCGTGACGGCCATGAGCAGCACCAGGTAGGCATGGACGGCCACCTGACGCCAGACGGGCGACAGGCGGGGCCGAAAGCCCCGCTCGTCGAGCAGTTCCTTGCCGAGAAGGACGGCCAGGGCAGCCATGGCGACGGTGATCTCCGTGAACTGGGCGAAGGTGATGTCGGGTAGTGCGGGACGGCGGACGATGCCCGTGATGACGGTCATTGCGTCGGCCAGGCTGTTGGCCCGGAAGAGGACCCACGCCAGGGCGACGAGGACGAACGTGACGGCCCAGTGGAGGAGTCGGGAGACGCCCGCATACTGCCGCCGGCCTATGCCGAGGGCCTTCTCGACGCAGAGCAGCAGGCCGTGGAGGGTGCCCCAGCAGAAGAAGGTCCAATTGGCGCCGTGCCAGATGCCGCTGACGACGAACGTGACGAGCAGGTTGACGTAGCGGCGGGCGGGGACGACGCGGTTGCCGCCGAGGGGTATGTAGACGTAGTCCTTGAACCACGTGGAGAGGGAGATGTGCCAGCGGTGCCAGAACTCGCCGACGCTGCAGGCGAAGTAAGGGCGGCGGAAGTTGTCCATCAGGCGGAAGCCCAGCACGCGGGCCACGCCGATGGCGATGAGTGAATAGCCCGCGAAGTCGCCGTAGATCTGGAAGGGGAACAGCAGCGAGGCGACGAGATAGGACCCGCCGTTGTGCATCGCCACATGATTGAAGACGGCGTCGACGTAGAGGCCGCAGCGGTCGGCCACCACCAGTTTCATGAAGTAGCCCCATGCCATCAGCCGCAGGCCCGCCATGACGTTGGCGTAATCCAGCGTGTGGCGCTCACGGAACTGCGGCAGCAGGTTGTTGGAGCGCTCGATGGGGCCGGCGACGAGCTGTGGGAAGAACGACACGAAGAGGGCGTAGGTGGGGAAGTCGCGCTCCACGCGCGTCGTGCCGCGATAGACGTCGATGGAATAGCCGAGGGCCTGAAACGTATAGAACGAGATGCCGACGGGCAGCAACAGGCCGAACGACGGCACGTCGATGGCCAGTCCGCAGGCCCTGAGGGCCGCCTCGACGTTGGCGCCCAGGAAGTTGTAATATTTAAACAGGAAGAGGATGGCGAGGTTGAGCACCAGGCTGGCGACGAGGCATCGCTGCTTCGCCCGCCGCGACGTGAGGCGGCTGATGCCGATGGCTGCGACGTAGGTGACGACGGTGCTCGTGAGCAGCAACAGGGCATAGGCGGGCTCCCAGTTCATGTAGAAATAATAGCTGGCTGCGAGCAGCAACAGGTTGCGCGCCCGCAGCTGCGCCGACGGCAGCGCGTAATAGAGCACGCAGACGATGGGGAAGAACAGCAGGAATGCTATGGAATTGAACAACATTTTTTGTTTCTCTTTTCGCCCGGCGGCTCCCTGAGGTCGGCCAGGCGGCTTCTCTGTCTCGTTTGCAGGGAGCAAAGTTACACAATAATCTGCATATCCCGCCCAACCACTCCCAAATTATAACATTTGTTGGCTCTTCAGCAATGCCCCGTTGCGACAGATTTGGAGGGGTTGCGCGGGCTGTGTGTCGTGCGGGTCAAGGGGCCAGACCCCTTGACCCGTTATCATGTTCAGGTTGCTGTAACTCTTCATTATTATCCTGCTCAGGCTGTGACGGCTCTAATGAGTCAAGATCTGCTTTTTATTTCGCGACTTCGCACGTCCCATATCTATAATTAAAACACCAGCGAGATAAACAAATAATTATTGTTTATCTCGCTGGTATTCAATTGCTTAAACCTAATGACAGGCTTTAATACTCATCCTCGTTGAAAACTTTATTTTAGGTACTTTCCTGTTGATTATCAATCACTTGTACTTTATTTAACTATTTTTATCCAAACAAACCGCACCATCAGAGGCGATATGGAGCGATTAGAAGTAAATTGGACAAACAAATCCGTTAGACCTTCCACGTATATGTATCGACATAATCTCCATAAGTCGCACAAGGTTGGTCGTCTGTTTCGCAATTTCCAAATCTCTCTATAAGAACTTTCATCACTTCAGTGAGGTCTTTTGGCTCCAGATGTTCAAAGATTCTTCTCAAACGCTCCCCGTCGGTCAAGTCTTTCTCCTCTTTACCATCCACCGTAAGCGAATAGGCCATACAGCCACGTACCATTTTTAGTAACATACTCATCATGTATTATTCTATCAGTAAAAGTACAAAAGTATTCTTGAAATCACACCAAAATCGCACTAAACATCCTGCTGCGCGCGTGAATTTAATCAAATTTTGCTAAAATCCGAACAAATCGGCTATGATTTTGTCGAATTCGAGAAAATAATTGTAACTTTGCACACACAATGTGGACAACATATCGTCTGCAAAAAAAATAATTTCAAGTCGTAATTCAACAATTCAGTCATATCTACATTAAATAAAAACAACCTAAATTAAAATTAAATAAGCCTATGGCAAATGTGCTTTTAACAGAAACTTGTGTCAGAAGCTGTCCATACTGCTTTGCAAAGCAGTATATGTCTGAGGCTGACGTGAAGGATGCACTTAGCTGGGATAATATCATATATATAGCCTAAAATCCGCAAGCAATCTCAATGGCAATCTCAATTGCAGTAAAGAGCTTGAACACTATGCATCATGATAGTATGAGCGTGAATTTTGTCCGATT
>CACZBS010000018.1 GCA_902779455.1 uncultured Prevotellaceae bacterium | reverse complement strand
CATGCACAAAAAACTAAGGGCAAGTACCTGTTTCCCAGATACTTGCCCTGTATGTAGCTAATTTTCAGCACTTTCCGTTTATTCTTCTACAGCGGCCTGTGCGGCGGCCAGACGGGCGATGGGGACGCGGAAGGGCGAGCAGCTGGCGTAGTTCATGCCGATCTTGGCGCAGAACTTCACCGACGAAGGCTCACCACCGTGCTCACCGCAGATGCCACAACGCAGGTCGGGACGCACCTCGCGGCCCTGGCGGACGGCGTACTTGATGAGCTTGCCGACACCGTTCTGGTCGAGCACCTGGAAGGGATCGACCTTCAGGATCTTCTTGTCCAGATACACGGGCAGGAAGGATGCGATGTCGTCGCGTGAGTAGCCGAAGGTCATCTGAGTCAGGTCATTCGTACCGAATGAGAAGTACTGTGCCTCAGTGGCAATGCGGTCAGCGGTCAGAGCTGCACGAGGAATCTCAATCATCGTACCAATCTCAAACTCGACCTCAACGCCCTCGGCGGCAAACACTTCCTTGGCAGTCGACAGGATGATGTCCTTCTGCTGCTTCAGCTCATGGAGGATACCAATCAGGGGCACCATGATCTCAGGCATGGGGTGCTTGCCCTCCTTCTTCAGCTCGCAGGCAGCACCGAGGATGGCGCGGGTCTGCATAGCGGTGATTTCGGGGAAGGTGATGCCCAGACGGCAGCCACGGTGACCCAGCATCGGGTTGTTCTCTGCCAGAGAGGCCACACGGCGCTGGATGGTCTCCAGCGAGACACCCATCTCCTTAGCCATCACTTCCTGTCCAGCCAGATCGTGGGGAACGAACTCGTGGAGAGGAGGATCGAGCAGGCGGATGTTGACGGGCAGTCCGTCCATAGCCTCGAGGATGCCCTTGAAGTCAGCCTTCTGATAGGGCAGCAGCTTAGCCAGTGCCTTCTCACGTCCGGCAACGCTGTCGGCGAGGATCATCTCGCGCATAGCGATGATCTTCTTGTCCTCGAAGAACATGTGCTCCGTACGGGTCAGACCGATACCCTTGGCGCCGAAGTTGCGAGCCACCTGTGCATCGTGGGGCGTATCGGCATTGGTGCGAACCTGCAGCTTGGTGTACTTGTCGCAGAGGTCCATCAGCTCCTTGAAGTCGCCGCTGAGCTCAGCAGCCTTCGTGGGCACCTCGCCGGCATAGACCTGACCGGTCGTGCCGTTGATGGAGATATAGTCGCCTTCCTTGTAGACCACGCCGTCAATCTCGACGGTCTTAGCCTTATAGTCGACGTTCAGGGCTCCGACGCCAGAGACGCAGCACTTACCCATGCCACGTGCCACGACGGCAGCGTGAGAGGTCATGCCGCCACGTGCGGTCAGGATGCCCTCAGCAGCCGACATACCTGCGAGGTCCTCGGGGCTGGTCTCGATGCGGACGAGCACCACCTTATGACCATCGGCATGCCATGCCTGAGCGTCGTCAGCGTGGAAGACGATCTGGCCGCAACCGGCACCGGGGCTGGCGGGCAGACCCTGTGCGATAACCTTGGCGGTGGTCAGGGCCTTCTTGTCGAAGACGGGATGGAGCAGCTCGTCGAGCTTCTGGGGCTCGCAGCGCATGATGGCGGTCTTCTCGTCGATCTTGCCCTCGTGGAGCAGGTCGATGGCGATCTTCACCATGGCAGCACCGGTGCGCTTGCCGTTACGCGTCTGGAGGAACCAGAGCTTGCCCTCCTGAACGGTGAACTCCATGTCCTGCATGTCGCGATAGTGCTCCTCGAGCTTGTTCTGGATGCCGTCGAGCTCCTTGTAGATCTCGGGCATAGCTTCCTCCATAGAGGGATACTTGGCAGCACGCTCTGCCTCGCTGATACCGGCGCGCTCTGCCCAACGCTGTGAACCGAGCTTGGTGATCTGCTGAGGTGTGCGGATACCGGCAACGACGTCCTCACCCTGAGCGTTGACAAGATACTCACCATTGAACACGTTCTCGCCGTTGGCAGCGTCGCGGCTGAAGCATACACCTGTGGCCGACGTGTCGCCCATGTTACCAAACACCATGGCCATCACGCTGACGGCCGTACCCCACTCGTCGGGTATGCCCTCCATCTTGCGGTAGAGGATGGCGCGCTCGTTCATCCAGCTGCGGAACACGGCGCAGATGGCGCCCCAGAGCTGCTCGATAGGATCGTTGGGGAAGTCCTTGCCGGTGCGCTCCTTGATGGCCTCCTTGAACAGGCGGACCAGTTTCTTCAGCTCGTCGACGTTGAGGTCCTTGTCGAGCTTCACACCGCGCTCTTCCTTCACCTTCTCGATGATCTCCTCGAACGGGTCGATGTCTTCCTTGTTGACGGGCTTCATCTCAAGCACCACGTCGCCGTACATCTGCACGAAGCGACGATAGGAGTCATAGACGAAGTGGGGGTTATTGGTCTTCTTGCACATACCCTCGGCCACCTCGTCGTTCAGACCGAGGTTGAGGATGGTGTCCATCATGCCAGGCATGGAAGCGCGGGCACCCGAACGAACCGAGACGAGCAGGGGGTTCTCCTTGTCGCCGAACTTCGAGTTCATCAGCACCTCGATGTGCTTCACGGCAGCCATGACGTCGTCCTGAAGCAGCTCCATGATCTTCTGCTGTCCAACCTTGTAGTACTCGTTGCAGCAGTCGGTCGTGATGGTGAAACCAGGAGGAACGGGGACGCCGATGAGATTCATTTCGGCCAGGTTAGCACCCTTGCCACCAAGTTCCTCACGCATTTTTGCATTACCTTCGGCCTTACCATTGCCGAAGAGGTAAACTCTTTTTTGACTCATTAGTTAATTGATATTGATGATAAATGGTTATATAAGTTTTATGGAATTGTGCAAAGTTACACGATTTTTCGCACACGGCCAAAGAAAATGAGCAAAAAATGCATTGCGATGCTGACAATTATTTATTTTTAACCAAGGACAAGACACGGAAATCCGCAAATTAGTCGTAACTTTGCGGCATGTTAAGCAAGAATGACCAGAAATACGTCCGCCAGCTGGAGATGAAAAAGCACCGCCGGTCTGAGGGAGCCTTCGTGGCCGAGGGGCCCAAAGTAGTGGGCGACCTCATCAGTAGCGGATTCCGCCCCGTCAAAATCTTTGCCACCGAGTCGTGGCAGCAGCCACAAGGCATCATGGAGCCCCAGCGTATCAGTGCCGACGAGCTGCGAAAACTCAGTTTCCTGCAGCATCCGCAGGAGGTGTTGGCCGTGTTCAGGATTCCCGAGCAAAAGAATCCTCAGGAGGAGGCTGGCCTGCGGCTGGCACTCGACGGCGTCCAGGATCCCGGCAATCTGGGCACGATCATTCGCGTGGCCGACTGGTTTGGCATCACGACCATCTACTGCTCGGAGGACACGGCCGACGCCTGGAGCCCCAAGGTGGTTCAGGCCACGATGGGAAGCATTGCGCGCGTAAACATTATTTATACTGATCTGGTGGAGCTCATCGGCAGGTCGCAGGTGCCCGTCTACGGAACATTGCTCGACGGACGTTGCATCTACGACGAGGCGCTCTCGCAGGAGGGCATCATCGTGATGGGCAACGAGGGCAACGGCATCTCGCCTGAGGTGAGGCGGCTCGTCAGCCACCGGCTGCTCATACCTCGCTACCACGAGGGTCCTGAAAGCCTCAACGTGGCCATTGCCACGGCCATCACATGCGCAGAGTTCCGACGCAGGAAATAAGAAGAAATTGTGCTTGTTATAGGGTGCGTTGCATCACCACGGCATCGCGGTATCCATCGCCGTCGAAAAGCCACTCGGACAGGCAGGCCGACGATTTGAAGCCTGCTGCGGCAAAGAGGCGGAGGGCTGCCTCGTTGTCGGACGACACGACGGCATAGAGCTGATGCAGATGGAGCGTACGCCGCGCGTAGGCTATACACTGCTGCAGAGCCTCCAGTCCATAGCCTTTCTGCCGCCAGGGCCGTTCGATGACCATCCCGACCTCCGACCGGAGATGCTTGGGATCAAAGTGACACAGGTCGAGCAGCCCCACCACCTCGGCGTCTTCATTCTCCACGACCAGACGCAGCTGCTTGTCGGTGTAGATGTCGCCAGAGCTGCTGGCCAGGAAGTCGTGCAGCACATAGCGCGAATAGGGCACGCTGGTAGTGCCGACGTCCCATAGCTCGACGTCGTTCTCGATGCGATAGAGGAGGTCAAGATCCTCGGGCTCCATCGCCCGCAGACGGGTTCGTTGGTTGCTGCCGGTCATCTGAAGATGTCGTTTGGTGTGATGAGCAACCGCGTATCGCTGTTGTAGGTGCCGATGCACTTGAATCGGCCGGCCCGCTGTCGGGCGTCGGCAATAATATCGTCAAAGCTGTACTTCTGGGAGTCATATACGAGACACGTATGCTCGCTCATCTCCACCTCGTTGGCAGAGAAGCCGAAGCGTCCCTGGAGGCCTTTGCGCTTGGCCAGTTTCCGACACTCCGTCTGCATGCGTGTGCTGCCGGCAAAGGCATAGTCCACCTCAGCCGCCCGGCGCGCGTATAATCCCAGCGACTCGCGTATGCGCTGTCCCTGCATGTGTATGAGTGCGATGAAGGCCCGCATGTAGATGGCCAGATGGATGGGCAGCGTCACGAGGATGGAGAGATGACCATAGTGCTTGCGGAAGAAGATGGCCATGGCCTGATAGAACACGTGGACGTAGCGATAGCTCGTCTTATGCGTCGACTCACCCTTATAGTGGACGATCTTAGCGGGAACATACCAGTTCTCGAATCCACCCTTCATGATGCGATAGCTCAGGTCGATGTCCTCGCCGTACATGAAGAAGTCCTCGTCGAGCAGTCCCACCTTGTCGAGGGCCTCACGGCGTAGCATGCAGAAGGCACCGCTCATCACCTCAATCTGTGCCGGCTCATCCCATGGCAAATGGCTCATGTAGTAGCGTTTCGATTTGCCCAGCATCTTCAGCAGCGAGACCCATGGCGTGGGCAGTCCACGGCGCGACTCGCGGGCAACGGTGCCGTCAGGGTTGTGCATCATCACCCCTACCCCACCCGCCTTGGGGTGAGCATCCATGAAGTCGATGACGGTGCGGATGCTGTTCTCACCGACGAAAGTGTCAGGATTGAGCAGCAGCACGTATTGACTCTCGGTCTGACGTATCGCGATGTTATTGGCCCGCGCGAAGCCCAGGTTGTGCTGGCTCTCTATGAGCGTGATGGCATCACCGAAGCGGCGCGTGATGTAGTCGACGGTGTCGTCGCTGGAGTCATTGTCGACGACGTATATCTCATACTCCAGGTCCTTGCAGGCCCGTTGCACGCTGATGATGCACTGCTCCAGGAAGTAGCGCACGTTGTAGCTTACGATGACGACCGTGAGCTTCATGCGTCAGCGCCCTCCCCGGCGGCTTCCGTCTCGGTGAGACAACGGTTCTTTGTTGGATAGACGAAAGGCATCGTCAGCAGCGTGACGACAGCCAGATAGCCGAAGGCAGGCTCATAGGCGAAGGCATAGTATAGCACGGTGTTGGCCAGCAGCAGGTCGCCCAGCATCAGCAGCCGGATTCTCCCCCACTTGCCGAGGGCTTCCGCCCCATGCTCGGCGAGGTCGCGTCGGACCTTTCCGAACTTGAAGAGCCTCAGCGCCAGCGGAATGAGGGCCAGCGAGAGCAGGATCATCACCGTCGAGACCGCATAGCGCCACGTCGGCGAGCATTCGCTGAGCACCGCCATGTCGACATGCAGGAACTCACCGCAGACGTAGAGCAGTGTCGGAACGACCAGCTGGCCCCAGAACAGCACCATCAATATGTTTTGTATTCTTTTCATCTGAGAATGATTGCTATGTTTCATTTGCCTTCGAAAGGCGTCCGGTTGAGGATTGAGCGGCCCAGCGTCACCTCATCGGTGTATTCCAGCTCACCACCGACAGCGATGCCTCGCGCGATGATGCTGATGCGCACATCGGTGAAGGGAGCCAGCTTGCGGAAGATGTAGAAGTTGGTCGTGTCGCCCTCCATCGTCGGACTGAGGGCCAGGATCACCTCGCGGATCGTGCCCTGCCCGACGCGCTCAACGAGCGAGTCGATCTCCAGGTCGCTCGGACCAATGCCGTCCATCGGCGAGATGAGTCCGCCGAGGACGTGATAGAGTCCGTTGAACTGCTGTGTGTTCTCGACGGCCATGACGTCCTGGATGTTCTCCACCACGCAGACGGTGGTTGCGTCGCGATGCGGGTTGGCACAGATGGGGCACGTGTCGGTGTCGCTGATGTTATGGCAGGTACGACAGAACTTCACCTCGTGCTTCATCGTGTCGATGGCCTTGGTGAACAGGCTGACGGTCTCAGTGTCCTGCCGCAGCAGGTGGAGCACCAGCCTGAGCGCCGTCTTGCGCCCTATGCCCGGCAGTGTGGCAAACTGCTGCACCGCCTGTTCCAGTAGTCGTGATGGATATTGTTGTATCACCTCTCAACTCTCACTTCTCAGTTCTCAACTCTCAATCTCCCCCAGTTCCAGCCATCGCATCGACTTCTCGTCGAGTTCGTCGTTCACGACGGCCAGACGCTTGCTCAGCCGGTTGATCTCGTCGACCGAGGTGGTGCCTCCGCAGAGAGCCTCCTCAATCTCCTTCTTCTCAGCCTCCAGGGCTGCGATGTCTTTCTCGAGCTGCTCAAACTCACGCCGTTCCTTGAACGTCATGCGCCGGCGCTCGTCGTGGTGATAGTCTTTCTTCGGCTGCGACGCCTCCTTGACGCTGCCAGCTGCGGCGCCCGCATTGGGCTGCAGCGTCAGCCATTCCCGGTATTGCGTATAGTTGCCGGGGAAGTCCTTGATCTCGCCCTGACCACGGAAGACAAGCAGGTGGTCGACCACCTTGTCCATGAAGTAGCGGTCGTGGCTGACGACGATGACGCATCCGGGGAAGTCCTGCAGGTATTCCTCCAGGATCTGCAGCGTGACGATGTCGAGGTCGTTGGTCGGCTCGTCGAGCACGAGGAAGTTAGGCTGGCGCATCAGCACCGTGCACAGGTAGAGCTTGCGGCGCTCACCGCCCGAGAGCTTGTAGACGTAGTTGTGCTGCTGCTCCGGCGTGAAGAGGAAATGCTGCAGGAACTGGCTGGCCGAGAGATGACGGCCCTGTCCCAGGTCGACGTATTCGGCGATGTCGCGCACCACGTCGATGACTTTCTGCTGTTCGTCGAACTTCAAGCCCTCCTGCGAGAAGTAGCCGAAGCGTACGGTGTCGCCGACGACGATGTGGCCCTCGTCGGGCTGCATCTCGCCGAGCAGCATCTTCAGGAAGGTCGACTTGCCCGTGCCGTTGCTGCCGACGATGCCCATCTTCTCGAAACGGGCAAAGTTGTAGTAGAAGTCCTTCATGATGACCACGTCGTCCGCGAAGACCTTCGAGATATACTGGCACTCGAAGATC
The DNA here is from genome assembly GCA_902779455.1 of uncultured Prevotellaceae bacterium. Taxonomy (GTDB): domain Bacteria; phylum Bacteroidota; class Bacteroidia; order Bacteroidales; family Bacteroidaceae; genus Prevotella. The sequence continues at coordinate 53,765 of CACZBS010000018.1, read as the reverse complement.
TTACTGCCGATATAGACGTTCGAGGCCTTCAGCCTGACGGCCCTTTCCTCAATGCGGGCCTTGGCCACGCGCTCCAGTTCATAGAAGGCGTCCTCGCGATACTTGGCCTTGTGGCCGCGGGCCTGCGGCATGCGTCGCATCCACTCCTGCTCCGTGCGGTACAGGTTGTTGGCCCGTGCTATCTCGGCACGTCGGTTATCGATGCGCTCCTGCCGTTTCTCCAGATAGTAGGCGTAGTTGCCACGATAGGTGTAGATGGTGCGGTCGTCGATCTCGAGGATGACCGTGCAGACGCGGTCGAGGAAGTAGCGGTCGTGGGTGACCATGAGCAACGTCTTGTTGCCGCGGTTCAAGAAGCCCTCGAGCCACTCGATCATCTCCAGGTCGAGGTGGTTGGTGGGCTCGTCGAGGATGAGCATGTCGGGCTCCGTGATCAGCACGTTGGCCAGCGCCACCCGCTTCTGCTGTCCGCCGCTCAGCTGCCCCATGGGCTGGCTGAGGTCGCGTATCTTCAGCTGCGTGAGGATCTGCTTGGCCTTCAGCACCTTGTCGGGATCGCCCTGATGGTTGAAGCAAGCATCGAGGACGCTCTCCTCGGGGTCGAAGCGTGGCGACTGCTCCAGCATGCCCACGCGCAGGTCGCGCCTGAAGATGATGGAGCCGCTGTCATAGCCGTCCTTGCCCGACAGCAGCGACAGCAGCGTCGACTTGCCCGTGCCGTTCTTGGCAATGAGTCCCACCTTCTGTCCCTCGGCAATAGAAAAGCTGATGCCCTCAAAGAGCACCAGCGACCCGAACGACTTGGTCAGGTTCTGTACGTCGAGACAAGGTATCTCCTTAGCCATCCAGCAGCCCTTTGTTGATCTGCTCAATATATCCGAGCACGTCGTCGCGACCGTCCTGCTTCTCGGCCGACGTGATGAAATATGGCGGCATCTCCTCCCACGTCTCGAGCATCTTCGTCTTATAGGCCTCGACGTTCTGGCGCACCTTGAGTGCCGACAGCTTGTCAGCCTTCGTGAAGATGATGGCAAAGGGGATGCTCGACACGCCGAGCCAGTTGATGAACTCCAGGTCGATGGCCTGTGGCTCCAGCCTGACGTCGACGAGCACGAAGACGTTGACCAGCTGTTCGCGCTCCAGCAGGTAGCCGCGGATCATCTGGTCGAGGCGTTGCACCTCCGACTTCGACCGCTTGGCAAATCCGTAGCCGGGCAGGTCGACCAGATACCACTCGCGGTTGATGATGAAGTGGTTGATGAGCAGCGTCTTGCCCGGCGTGGCCGATGTCTTGGCCAGCCGTTTGTTGCGGCAAAGCATATTGATCAGGCTCGACTTGCCCACGTTCGAACGGCCAATGAAGGCATACTCAGGCTTGGTGTCCTTAGGACACATGCTCACCATCGGTGATGACAGCGTAAACTCGGCGGTCTTAATCTCCATAATTCTCAACTCTCAGTTCTCAACTCTCAACTCACCTGATGCGGTCAAGCGAACGCACCAGCTTCTCGTCCTTGATAATCCGCTTGCGGGCCATGAACAGCAGCACGATGGCGACGGCAGGCAGCACCATGGGCCACGTCAGCACGAGGGCGCCGCCCATGCGGTGGTTATAGACCGCCAGGGCCACATAGTAGACCAGGGCCAGCCCCATCAGCACCAGACAGAGCATCGCCTGGCGCGTGCGCTTCTTGTAGAGGAACACGTCGGCCAGCGTCAGCACTGCCAGGGCTGCCGTCCATCCGCACAGGAATCCGAACGTCTGGTCGCACGCGGCACAGACGGCCAGCACGACGAAGGCGATGAAGAGATAGACAGTCTGAATCCTCTGTATCATACCTCTGCAGCAACGGTCTGGTTGTCCTTGGAGGGGTCGCGATAGTACACCTTGCCCTCGATGAACTCCTGAGTGGCGAGCAGCGTGGGTTTCGGCAGCTTCTCGTAGTAGCGCGAGATCTCGATCTGCTCGCGGTTCTCGAACACCTCCTCGAGCGAGTCGTTGTAGCTGGCAAACTCAGCCAGCTTCTTCGACAGGTCTTCCTTGATCTGCACGGAGATCTGGTTAGCACGTTTAGCGATGATGGCCACACTCTCGTAGATGTTGCCCGTCTCTTCGCACAGGTCCATGATGTTGCGCGTCACGGTGTTCACCGGAGCCTTTGACTTCTTGTAATCCATATTTTTTCTATTCTCGTTATTGATGTTTTCTTTCTAAAAAAATGGCGGCAGCAAATTTTTCACTTTTCACTATTCACTGTTCCCTTTTCACTCTTCACTCTTCACTCATCACTTCTCTCCCGCCACCTTCTTGCACTTGGCGATGAACTTGTTGGCCAGTTCGCAGTTCTTCGATTCCGGATATTCGTTCAGGAATCCATAGGCCTCATCCTCAGCGTCGCGATAGCGCTCCAGGCGCTTGTCCTCGCTCGAGTTCTCGGCCAGCTCGAACTTGCTCTTCATGATGATCAGCGAGAAGTCCTCGCGCCACTTGGAGTAGGGGTAGCTCTTCAGCGCGTTCTGCGCCGTGATGATCGATGAGATATAGTTGCTCTCGTTGTTCGAGTTGATGTTGCCAAAGTATCCGCCAAGATTGTAGTAGAGCTGGGCCGACAGCAACTCCTTCTGCACCAGCTTGTCCTGCAGTTCGAAGAGTCGCTGCTGGGCCTGCTGACGAAGGCGCGAGTCAGGATAGAAGTCCATGAACTGCTGGTAGGCGTTGATGGCGCCTATCGTGGGCGTCTGGTCCAGGCGGGGCTCCGGCGCTCCCTCATAGAGGGCCTGGCCCGTGTAGAACGAGGCCTGCTCGGCATAGATGCCCTTCGGGTAGGTCTGGTGATACTTCTTGAACGTGGCCGACGCCGACTCGTAGTCGTGGCTCATGTATTCGGCCATGCCCAGCATGTAGAGCGACTCCTCGGCGTCCTCGCGGCCCTTCTTCGCCGTGATGAGCCCCTCGAGCAGCCCCACCGCCCGCGAGTACTTGCCCTCGGCGAACGCCTGCTTGGCATACTCGTAGCGATAGTCCATGTCGGTCGACTTGTAGACCTTGTTGAATTCGCCTGCGCAGCCCGTCAGCAGCAGCATCAGGCAACCCATATAAAGTACGGTTTTCTTCATTGCTCGCGTATTTTAGCCTGCAAAATTACTCATTTTCAGCCGAAAAAGCAAGCTTTTCAAATGATTTTTCGCATTTATAACGTTTATTACGACAGAAATTCGTAATTTTGCACCCGATATGGACTTCAAACTAACCTCAAAATACCAGCCCACGGGCGACCAGCCCGAGGCCATCCGACAGCTCACCGACGGCATCCTGCGGGGCGACCGTGCCCAGGTGCTCCTCGGCGTCACGGGCTCCGGCAAGACCTTCACCATCGCCAACGTCATCCAGAACGTCGCGCGACCCACCCTCATCCTCAGCCACAACAAGACCCTGGCGGCACAGCTCTACGAGGAGATGCGGGGTTTCTTCCCCGATAACGCCGTCGAGTATTATGTCAGTTATTATGACTACTACCAGCCTGAGGCCTACCTCCCCCATACCGACACCTACATCGAGAAGGACCTGGCCATCAACGAGGAGATCGACCGTCTGCGTCTCGCCGCCGTATCTTCCTTATTGTCAGGACGTCGCGACGTCATCGTCGTCTCGTCAGTCTCGTGCATCTATGGCATGGGCAGCCCCAACGCCCTGTCCGAGAACGTCATCGATTTGCGCCAAGGTCAGCACATCGACCGCAATATTTTGTTAAGAAAATTGGTGCAGTCGCTCTACGTCCGCAACGACCTCGCCCTCGAGCGTGGCAACTTCCGCGTCAAGGGCGACACCGTCGACATCTACGTGGCCTACGCCGAGAAAATCCTGCGCGTCACCTTCTGGGACGACGAGATCGACCAGCTCGAGGAGCTCGACCCCGTCACGCTCCTGCCCATGGGCCGCTATGCCGACTACCGCCTCTACCCCGCCAACCTCTTCATGACCACCCAGGAACAGACCGACCGCGCCATCCACGACATCCAGGACGACCTCGTCCGACAGGTGCAGTTCTTCGAGGACCTGGGCGACGAGCTCAAGGCGCAGCGCATCAAGGAGCGCGTCGAGTACGACATGGAGATGATCAAGGAGCTGGGCCACTGCTCCGGCATCGAGAACTACTCGCGCTACTTCGACGGCCGCCACCCCGGCGAGCGCCCCTACTGCCTGCTCGACTACTTCCCTGACGACTTCCTCCTCGTCGTCGACGAGAGCCATGTCTCAGTCCCCCAGATCGGCGCCATGTACGGCGGCGACCGCGCCCGCAAGCAGAACCTCGTCGAGTACGGCTTCCGGCTGCCTGCCGCCTTCGACAACCGCCCCTTGACCTTCGACGAGTTCCAGGAGCACACCCACCAGCGCATCTACGTCTCAGCCACGCCCGCCGACTTCGAGCTGCAGGAGGCCGAGGGCGTCGTCGTCGAACAGGTCATCCGCCCCACAGGTCTCCTCGACCCGGAGATCGAGGTGCGCCCCTCAGAGCATCAGATCGACGACCTCCTCGAGGAGATCCGCCAGCGCATCGAGCGCCACGAGCGCACCCTCGTCACCACGCTGACCAAGCGCATGGCCGAGGAGCTCAGCGAGTATCTGCTGAACCACGGCGTCCAGACGGCCTATATCCACAGCGACGTGGCCACCCTCGACCGCGTCCAGATCCTCGAGAAACTGCGCCAGGGCGTCTACGACGTCCTCGTAGGCGTCAACCTCCTCCGCGAGGGCCTCGACCTGCCCGAGGTGTCGCTCGTCGCCATCCTCGACGCCGACAAGGAGGGTTTCCTCCGCTCCCACCGCTCACTCACGCAGACCGCCGGCCGCGCCGCCCGCAACGTCAACGGCCGCGTCATCATGTATGCCGACACCATCACCGCCTCCATGCAGCTCACCATCGACGAGACCAACCGCCGACGCCTCAAGCAGCTGCGCTACAACGAAGAGCACGGCATCACCCCCACACAGATCGTCAAGGCCCTCCACGGCACGCTCACCAAGGACACGCCGCCCGACGTCCGCGAGCTCCTCGGCTCGCAGTATGCTGCGAACCCGCAGCTCGACACCGCCGCCGACCCCATCATCGAGCACATGACGCGTCCGCAGATCGAGAAGCTCATCGCCGAGACCACCCGCCGCATGAAGGAGGCCGCCAAGAAGATGGACTTCCTACAGGCCGCCCAGTATCGCGACGAGATCATCCGCCTGCAGGCCGAGATAGAACTGAAGTAGCCAGCCAGACGTCAAGATTGTTTAGTGACCGTAAGATTTAGGAGGTCACGTGTCCTCACGTGACACCTGAGGCAAGTGCGACGTGGGGACACGTCGCCTCCTACAGAGGCAGCCAAATTGTACCAATTTTTTTTGCATATTACTTAGTTATCTCATTATATAGCCTGAATAGTTCTGCTACGCACTGGCTTTCCGTGAAAGTGCTCTTGACAGGGAAACCGTATGCCTGCATGACGGCACGATCATTCTCTTGATGGGCTTTGCGCAGTTCTGTGGGCATTGTCAGTTCGTCGTATAGATCAGCGAGTGAAGAGTCGGGATAGAGAGCACGGGCATCAAGAATTGCCTGAGCCGTCTGCTCTATCGTTGCCTTCTGTTCGTCCGTGGGTGTAGGCCAAGGGAAATTGTTATATACCACATCTATGCTATAGCTGTAATCACTCTTCATTCGACCACAAACTTGACGCATCCACGCCATATGAACATTCGACTGAAGAATTCCAAAATGGTAGCGAGAAACATTAGGCATAATGCGTAGCTTGTTGCTGCATATGTCGTTTGGTGTCATAATCCCCATCGGAATATAACGGCGTTTCTCTGATGAAACCTCTGGAATGACGATATAATCTTCTTTAGGGAAGTTCTCTGTTTGGAAACGTGTCGGCCTGTCTGCAAGTTTAAGCGTAGAAGGTCTTTTGCTTGATAATCTTACTTCGCGTACAGCCTCAATGCGTTTCATACAGTGTGGCATATTACGTAATTCTGCTGGCGTACAGTTTCCGAGCCATAAGCAATATCGGGGCTTGCGGTTGATAAATTCAAGAGCTCCGTAATAAGGATGGAAATATGCAGCAGACAAAGGCTCTTCTTTGACGAAATCCTCCATATCATCTTTGTCAAAAAGATAGTTACCACCATCTATAGGCTGGTTACCCATACTTATCAGCGGTACATCGCATATTGGCTTCGGTCGGCTCCAAATAAAAATATCGGGTGCGGCAGTCAGATAGGCATTGATGTGCTTGACTTTTGTCACTTTGTCATTGTCGAACAACAAGCACTCTTTTTCCTTGTCGCCTAGGAGGCGACGTGTCTCACGTCGCAACTGGCCATCTTGTTTGCTAAAGCCCACGATAATACAATGTACTTGTGCTTTTGTTGAGGATTCGCTGTCCCAGCGGAAGGTGCGGTGAGCAAAGTCTATATGCAAGCCACGCTCCATAAGAGGCTGCCAAAGATTAGCCACTTGTTCACCCTGACAGATGCTGTTAGTAGAAACAAAAGCCACCTTGGGATTGCCTATCTTCAATGCATCGAAGGCTTTCTTATACCAGCAGCAGACATAATCAAGATTGCCGACATTCTTCCACTTTTCTCCAAAAATGCTGAGGACATCCTGTTTTTGTTCGCTGTCCATCTGGCGGGCGCCGATAAACGGCGGGTTGCCGATGATGTAATCATAGGAGGCGACGTGTCTCACGTCGCAATCTGTTGCGACGCGAGACGTGGCGTCCCCTGTTGCGACGTGAGACACGTCGCCTCCTAACCAGTCCATTCTTAAGGCATTACCTTCTCTGATATTGGTATAGCTCTTCAGCGGCAGGAAGTCAATTTCCTGATGGACGATCTTCTCCGTCTCACGAAGCATCTGCGCTTCGGAAATCCACAGGGCGGTGGTGGCCACGGTGACGGCGAAATCGTTGATCTCGATGCCGTAGAACTGCTGAATGCTCACCTTGACGGGGTTGACGAAGGCCCCCAACATCATCTGTCCGTGATACATTTCACGGATGGCTTCATTCTCCAGTCGGCGAAGCGAGAGGTAAGTCTCCGTAAGGAAGTTGCCCGAGCCACAAGCCGGGTCAAGGAAAGTCAGCGACGAGAGTTTCGACTGATACTCGCCGAGTTTGCGCTGGCGCTGGCGCTCGACCTTCTCCTCCAGGATCTCGTCAAGCTCACGTCGCAGGTCGTTCAAGAACAGCGGGTCGATGACCTTATGGATGTTCTCTATCGAGGTGTAGTGCATGCCGCCGCTGCGACGTGTCTCAGGATTTAGCGTCGATTCAAACACGGCTCCGAAGATGGTAGGCGAAATCTCGCTCCAGTCGAAGTCGAGCGACGCATTCTGCAGCAGCGTCAGCTTAAGCTCTTCAGTGAACTGCGGTATCTCGATATCCTCTGCAAATAGCCCGCCATTAGTATAGGGGAATGCTTTCAAGTCGTCCTGCAGATATTTACTGCGCTTCTCTTGTGGCGTATTCAGGACTTCAAACAAATCACGCAATGCCCTGCGCATGTCCTTGGCTTCGTATGTCGTGAGGAAGTCGTGAAACTGGTCGTGCGTGAATATCTCTGCATCCTCGGCATACAAGCAGAACACGATGCGCACACAGAGAATGTTGAGCCAGCGGAGGGCTTCGGGCGAATTGTCATCGTATTGTTTCAGCAAGGCGTCATATATCTTGCCGACAATCTCACCTGCCTGCATCGACACCCGCATTTCCTTCGATATATGCTCGTTCTTGGCATCAACGAGGAACTTCAGCCGGTAGTATTCCCTGCCCAAGTCCTTCAGCATAATCTGCTCCGGCTCACCGTTGGGCTGCTCCATGTCATAGACCAGGAACTCGGAGAAGTTGCAGGTCACAATCCAGCGAGGATGCTCAGAGACAGGCAGCCCTACCACATAGCGGCGAGCCTGTTGGAATGGATTAAGCAGTGCACCGTCACTCTGACGGATAGGTGCCCGCAGGTCTTTGCCCAGCGACTTCTGCTCAATGAGCACACGGGTGGAAGGGATGCGCCCGTCAACAAAGTTCGATTCATCTACCTTATGATGCTCTTCGAAGCGTATGAATCCATCTGTAGGTGTCTCAATGCCAAAGACATGGCTCAGCAAGTCAATCCAGAAAGGTTGCGACTCACCTCTCTCATAGCCCCTGCCTTCCCAACGTGTTGCAAACTTCGCTGCAGCTTCTGCAATCTGATTATCTGTCTTCATTCCCATTGCTCCCGATTACTATTTTGCTTCTATATGCAGTAGGAGGCGACGTGTCCCACGTCGCATCAATCGTCTGGATTGCGACGTGGGACACGTCGCCTCCTACTTGTGCGCTACAAAATTACAAAAAATCAATGGAATAAAGCACACTGGAGTAAAAAAAACTGCGAAAAATAATTGGAAATAGCTGCACAACTATCATACGGCGGGATGGGCGAAAACGTGACGGCGAAGTCGACGAGGCTATTTTCAAGGCTTGGAAATTTATTTTCAAGGCTTGAAAATAGATTTTCATGGCTTGGAAATATATTTTCATGGCTTGGAAATAGTTCGTCAGATTCCTTCGGATGCGTTAATGTTTGGAAAAAAGTTGTTTATTTCGGAATAACTTCGTAACTTTGCACGGTTTTACAATAAATAATAAGGAAAAGATGAAACGAATCGTGATAGCACTGCTGATGATGCTGCCGCTGGCAGCCACGGCACAAAGCAACGCCTGGGAACAGACGGAGACGACAATTACAGACCCGAAGATGAACCCGAAGTATCTGGCGGGAGCCGTGCCCGAGGTGGACGGCCGCGTCGTCTTCGAGACGACCATCAGCGCCCCGGGCAAGACGAAGGCACAGCTCTACGACGCCGTCGTGAAGCTGATGCACGACCTGGTGAAGGCTCCCGAGCAGGTGAAGGAGCAGAGCCGCGTGGCCATCGAGGACGCCGAGAAGGGCCAGGTGGTGGCCAGCCTCCAGGAGTGGCTCGTGTTCAAGTCGACGGCGCTGGTGCTCGACCGCACGCGCCTGCTCTATCATCTCGTAGCCGACTGTGAGGACGGCCGCGTGAAGCTGCAGATGACCCGCATCATCTACATCTACGACGAGGAGCGCGAGGCTCAGACCTACAAGGCCGAGGAATGGATCAACGACAAGTACGGACTGAACAAGAAGCAGACAAAGCTGGCACGCGTCAGCGGCAAGTTCCGCCAGAAGACCATCGACCGCAAGGACTACCTCTTCCGTAAGTTCAGCGAGGTTCTCACCAAATAAGCTAAGCCCTCACCGACGATGGAAGAACAACTGAACGAGCAGATACCCCACAAGAAGCGCCACAACCTGGAGCCATTCCGCGACTCGAGCCGCACGCGCGTGTTGCGCTTCTGGCTCAACGTCATCTTCATGGTGGGCGCCGTGGCCGGACTGCTGTGCTACTATAAGTGGGACCACGAGGTGGCGAAGTGGATCCTCGTCGTCGCCTCGCTGTTCAAGTTCGTGGAGCTGACGCTGCGCATCCTAAAGATCTGACGCATGACGACAACGACGCTACGCCCGCTGCTGCTCCTGCTGCTGGTCGCACTCGGTGCGCCCACGGTGCTGCGTGCCCAGGACTTCAACCAGATTGACGCGTCGGGCAACGTCACGCGGCGCAACCAGAACTTCAATCCCCACAACAACGACACGACGAAGAACAAGAAGAAGATCATCCCGCGGGGACTCTACGTATGGACCGTCGACCGCCGCTTCGGCGACATCACGCGGACGGAGCCTGACACCCTGCCCCACCTTTTCCCTCACACGACGATGGGCATCGGCCCGACGGGCGAATACAACACCGTGGGCAACAACTACTCGGCCCGCCTGTCGCGCATCTTCGCCAACAGGCCGCTGCAGTCGCAGTTCGCACTGGCCGACGTCTACAGCCAGGTGCTGGAGTCGCCCGACGCATGGCACTTCACGAACACGCTGTCGCCCGTCACCAACCTGACCTACAACAACTGCGGCGACAAGACCAACGGCAAGGACCACATCGACGCCCGCTTCGCTGCCAACTTCGGCAAGCGGCTGGGCGTCGGCTTCGACCTGGACTACCTCTACGCCCGCGGCTACTTCCAGAATCAGAACAACTCGCACTTCAACACCAACCTCTACGCCTCGTACAGGGGCGACCAGTATCAGATGCACGCCCTCGTGACGCTGAACCACCAGAAAGCGACGGAGAACGGCGGCATCTCGGACGACCAGTACTTCGTGCACCCGGAAATCTATACGGAGAGCTATCAGGACAGCGAGATTCCCGTCTTGCTGGACCGCAACTGGAACCGCCACAACCAGCAGCGGCTCTTCCTCACCCACCGCTATGCCCTCGGCTTCTACCGCAAGGTGAAGATGACGGAGGAGGAGCTGCGCGCCCGACAGTTTGCCATGGAGAGCGCCAAGGACCGCGAGATGGCTGACAAGGTCGACCAGGAGCCGGAGCCCATCATTAAGGGCCGGCCCGACGATGCGAAGATAGCGGGCGACATGCCCACGGCGATGCCGACGGACTCGACAGCGGCCGACGCCACCCGCATCACCGTCAACTCGAAGGCCGAGGCCGACAGCCTGCAGGCCCTCGCAGCCCGTGAGGACTCGATAGAGCAGACGATGAAGCGGGAGTTCGTGCCCGTGACCAGCTTCATCCACACCCTCGAGCTGACCAACCAGGAGCGCATCTACCAGGCCTACGACTCGCCCAAGGGGCTCTACGCCGACACTTACTTCAGCACCCTGCGGGGCACCTACTCGGGCGACTCCATCTATGACCCCACACGCCACTTCGCAGTGCGCAACACGGTGGCCATGGCCCTGCTCGAAGGCTTCAACCGCTACGTGCCCTCAGGACTCAAGGTCTTTGCCACGCATGAGCTGCGACGATTCGAGCTGCCATGGGTCGACGACGAGGGGACGACGGCCTACATGAACAGGCTGACGGAGCACAACTTCAGTCTGGGCGGACAGCTGATCCGCCAGCAGGGACGCACCTTCCACTACGACGTGACGGCCGAGACATGGGTGGTGGGCGAGGACCTGGGACAGCTGAAGCTCGACGGCCGCACCGACCTCAACTTCCGTCTGCTGGGCGACACGGTGCGGCTGGCCGCCCGCGGCTACTTCTACCGGCTGAACCCCACGTTCACCCAGCGCCACTACCACGGCAAGCACTTCTGGTGGGACCCCCACCTGAGCAAGGAGATGCGCACGCGCATCGAGGGCGACTTCAGCTTCAACAAGACGAAGACGCGACTGCGCGTGGCCGTCGAAGAGATACAGAACTACACCTACCTGGGAATGGACTACGCCATCGACGGCGAGACGCGCAAGCAGCTCTCCGCTCAGATGATGCAGCACAGCGGCAACATCAACATCCTCACCGCGCAGATTGACCAGCGCCTCCGACTGGGACCGCTCCACTGGGACAACACCGTGACCTACCAGTCGTCGAGCGCGAAAGACGTGCTGCCGCTGCCGAAGCTGAACATCTTCTCCAACCTCTACCTCGACTTCATGGTGGCCCATGTGCTGAAGGTGGAGCTGGGCGCCGCCGCCACCTACTTCACCAAGTATGCGGTTCCCGACTTCTGTCCGCAACTCAACCAGTTCGGCGTGCAGCAGAATGCCGACACGCGCATGGAACTGGGCAACTTCCCCTTCATCGACGTCTATGCCAACCTGCACCTGAAGCATGCCCGCTTCTTCGTCATGATGACCAACGCCATGGGCACGTCGTTCAGCCGCCAGGCATTCCTGACGCCCCACTACCCCATCGACCGCTCCAGCCTCCAGATGGGCATCTCGTGGAACTTCTTCAACTAAGGAATAGCCTTTCAAACATCTTGAAGACAACGAATTAAGACGAATTTCACGAGTTACTTGGTACGTTTTAGGAGGTCACGTGTCCTCACGTGACACCTGTGGCAAGTGCGACGTGGGGACACGTCACCTCCTGCAGGGGCAACCAATTTGTGTAATTCGTGAGATTCGTCTTAATTCGTTGTTGAGAATCATCAAGTGTACTGCTTGAACTGGTCGATCACGTCGACGCCACGCTTCGTGCAAATGCCACGAAGCATGACGAAGAGGATGTTGCTGAACAGGTCGCGCATCGTGTAGGTGCGGTAGAGCTGCTGCGTCATGACCAGGTCAGAGACCGCCTCGAAGGCCTTCATCGTCAGCACGTAGTCGATGTCGCTGCGGAAGAAGCCCTCCTCGACGCCACGACGAAGGAAGTCCAGCATGCGCTGACGATGGCGCTCCTTGTCGGCCTCAAGATACTCGATGAGCTGCGGATAGCGGGCCATGTCGGCATAGAAGGCGGGATTGACGACGCTGAACTCCTCCATCCGGCGCCGATAGACGTAGAGCAGCACGTCCATCACGCTGCCGCTCTCAGCCACGATGGCCGACAGACGGCGCTCCTCCTCTGCCTTTGCCTTCTTCAGGCCCTCGGTGAGCAGCACCTCCTTGTTCTCATAGATCTCATAGAGGGTGCGCTTCGAGATGCCAAGGCTCTGGGCGATGTCGTCCATCTTCACCGCCCTGATGCCATGGGCGACGAAGGCCTGCATCGCCTTGTCGAGAATCTTCTCGCGCAACGACTGCCGGTAAGCCGAAATATGGCGCGTCTCTTCCATTTGGCGCAAAGGTACGAAAAAAATCTCAGAAAACGTCACGTTTATGCCAAGTTTTTACTAATTTTGCACATCAAACAATAAAAGCCGCTGCACAATGACGCTCCACAAGATCATCATATCGCTGGCCTCCAACTGCGACCAGGAGGCGAACATCGCCGAGGCACGCCGACGCCTCGACGCCATCATCACCCCACGGCGCTACACCGACGCCATCTGGACGGAGCCCATCCACTCCGCACGGCCCGACCTCTACCTCAACCAGCTGGTCGAGGCTGACACCGCGCTCAACGCCGACGACCTCGAGGCGGCCCTCAAGCGCATCGAGGCCGACATGGGGCGCACGGCCGAGGACCGCCGCGAGGGCATCGTCCGCATCGACCTCGACCTGCTGCTCTACGACGGCCGGCGCTACCACGAGCGCGACTGGAATCGGCCCTACGTGAAGAAACTGCTCGGAATGTTTGGCCGTTTCAACTTTTCTTCGTAACTTTGCACCCGCTAACGACAAGAAAGCGCCACTGAGGTTCGCTTAACCGCGATCAATAGGGAATGTGAGTGAGAATCTCCGACTGTCCCGCAGCTGTGAGTTCCTTTAAGCATTAGCCGTCAAAAAAAAACAGAATCCACTGCCCTTCTGAACACAAAACGGGCGGGAAGGAGACGGCCGATGGGAACGAAGTCAGAAGACCTGCCTCGGTGAAGAGAAAATGCCGACACACGCTCGATGTAAGCGTGCCGAGGCGATCATGACAATCAGACTTTGGACACTCATTCGTAGGAGTGATGCGCCCTCATTGTGTGCCGACTCTCTCTCGCTACGTTCTTAATGTAGTACGTGTATTATTATATAAGTTTTTTAGATGGAAAATGCCTGGCCGTGAGGTCAGGCATTTTTCGTTTTCCTCCCCCACCCCATGGCGGGAGAGGACTGTTCGGTTTCATAAGGTTCAGAAAACGACCTTGCGGCTCGTCATCCGGCCAGCGGCGTCGACCGTGCGGACGATGTAGAGCATGCCGGCGCGGGGCTGCGTGATGCGCTCGCCCGAGGGGGTGAAGATCTCCGTGCGGACAGCCTTGGCGCTGGCAGGGCCGACGCTCCCGATGCCATCCGGCTCACCGCCGATATAGTACTCCAGATAGATGATGACACACTGCTGCTCGCCCGTGTTGGTGAACGTCACCTGGCTGGGCACGTCGTTCAGTTCGAACGTCACCTTGTTGGGATTCGAGCGCGGGGCGTCGAGGTCGAGCACAGTGGTCGTCGCGGGCGTATACGTCACGCCGGCCACCTCCTTCCAGTAGCTCTCGCGGTTGCTGGCGTTGGTGCCCGTGATGCTGTAGATGGTCATCTTCGTGGCGCGGGCGCCTTCGGGCATGAAGATCGTGTTCTGGGCGCCGTTCGACAGCTTGATGGCCGTGCGCTCGATGATCTCGCCCTTGTACTCGACGGGCAGCTTGGGCGTGCCGGCGCTGGCGTACGACTTCTGCAGGTTGCCCGTGATGACGAGGGAGAAGCCCTGTGCCTCGTCGTTCTCGGCACCCACCATCATGTTCTTATATTCCGAGTTGTCGTACGACTTGTTGATCATGTTGCCCCAGGCCAGCAGGGCCGTCTTCATCTCGCCGGGCTGCGGACCGGGGGTCTCGCCCGTGTCAGGGTTCGTCTCACCGCCCACGACGGTGATGACGCCCTCGGTGTAGAGACGCGACGTGTCCCACGTCTGGCCTTCGCCGGGCGTGGCGGGCTCAATGGCGGCAAACTGTCCGGTGATGGTGGCTCCGTCGATGTTGAAGATCTGGTATTCGGTCTTGTCGTAGGGAGCCTCCTCGAAGTCGAGGCAGAGCGTCGACTGCGTCGAGATGGTCGTCTGGCCCCGCAGGGTCAGCGTGTTGCTGCGGGTGCGGTCGGCCAGGACGACGAGACGGCTCGTGCCGTTCATCTTGAGCGCGCCGCCGAAGGTCAGGCCGTCGCCGTTGACGAGCGTATCGCCGACCTGCAGCGTGGCGCCCGTGTTAATGGTCACGTTACCAGCTAGCTGACCCGTGCCGGCCAGCGTGGCGTTGGTGCGCACGGTGACGTTGCCCGTGCCCGTGTGGCGGCCGTTGACGATGAGCGCGCCCTGGGTGACGATGGTCGTGCCGCTGTAGACGTTGTTGCCCGTCAGTCGCCAGTCGCCCGTGCCCTGCTTCTCGATGTTGGTGGTGCCGGGGTGCGAGCCGGCCTGGTCGTTGTTGTCAATCGTGCCGCGGAACTCCTCGTCGGTGTTGGCACCGCCGACAATCCACGTGCCGGAGCCTTTCTGCTTGACGTTGAAGCCCGACAGCTTCGAGCCGACCTCGCCCGAGAGACCGCCCAAATAGTAGGTCGACTCGTTCTTGGCGCCGTTGATGGCTGCGCCGCTCTTGAGCATAATGGTGGCGTTGCGGATGCCCGCGCCGTTGCGGATGGCAAACTGGCGGTTGCTGCCGTTGTTGCCGAAGGGCTTGATGATGAGGCGGCCGGTGAAGTTGTCCCAGTTGCCCTCGATGTATTCACGCAGGTAGGTGACGCCCCACTCCAGTGTGCCCGTGCCCGAGACGGCGCATTTGTTGGTGTTCCACAGGTCGAACTCGAGGG
Organism: uncultured Prevotellaceae bacterium; assembly: GCA_902779455.1. Taxonomy (GTDB): domain Bacteria; phylum Bacteroidota; class Bacteroidia; order Bacteroidales; family Bacteroidaceae; genus Prevotella. Next base: position 38,446 of record CACZBS010000018.1, on the reverse strand, counting down.
TCGACGTCGTGCCGGCCTCGGCCACGATGGGGAAGCTGTAGCCGACGCTCGACTCGCTCTTGCCCACAGTGGTCAGCCGGCCGCCGGCCAGGACGAGGCGCGAGGCCGAGCCGATGCCGGCGCTGGAGACGTCCTTCGTGTTGAGCTTCACCGTGCCGCCACGCAGGACGAGGTCGCCGTCGAACTTGAAGAAGCCTGTGTTGTTGACACTCATGGTGCCCTCGCCGTCGACGATGAGGTCGCCCTGGCCCTCAATGGCGCCGTTCATCGTCACCACAGCGCTCTTGTTGGCCACGTTGAACTCAGTGTCGCTGTAGAGGCGGGCCGAGCGGTTGGTAGTCGTCGTCACACCGGTGTACTTATAGATGCCGCCGTCCATCACCCAGTTCTGGGAGAACTCCTGGCTCATGCCCAGGCCGCTGGGCTCGCCGCCGTTCTTCAACGTAGCGAATTCGAAGGTGCCGTCGTGCAGCACGGTGGCGCCTTCGTAGTGCTGGTCGCTGACCACGGTGAACGTGCCCTTGCCCGTCTTGTTCATCGAGGCCGGACCGCTGACGTAGCCCGTGCCGTCGAGGGTGACGTGGGCGTCGCTGTAGACGACGACGGCCGTCTTCTCCGTCGGCTCCGTGAGGGTGATCGTCTCGTCGTCGAGCGGGTTGATGAGCCACTCGCCGTCGCCCGTGCCCGTAAAGGTCTCACAGTCGATGATGTCGACCTGCTCGGGACGCGTCTTGACGGTCACCTCAGGCGTGTAGTCGCTCTTGTCTGAGCCCTTGTAGGCACAGACGCGCACCACGTAGGCCCGGCCAGGCTCCAGGGGGAACTGAGAACTGAGAATTGAGAATTGAGAGTCAGTCGTGCGCCCTACCTCGACGAACGTGTCGCCCTGCTTCATCTCGACAATGAAGCCCTCCTCGTTGTCCGTGAAGTCATACCACGTGAGAGTCAGCGAGTTGGTCGTAGCCGAGAGCAGCGATGGCAGCAGCGGGGCGCGGAGGAAGAACTCGCGGTCGGCCTTCGTCAGGCTGTTGATGTAGTTCTCGATGTTTGCATAGCCATTGGCGTCGAGCGTCATGGCGTCGTCCTTCTGAGGGTCGCAGCCATTGGCCGTCTCCCACCAGTCGGGCATGCCGTCGCCGTCGCTGTCCTCGGCCTTCGTGCCCTTAAACCAGCTCCACTGCGTGGGCACGCCGATGGGCAGCTCGTTCTCGTTGGTGATCAGACGGCCCTGCTTGCCGAACGACAGCACCTCGTCGACCATGTAGCAGTCGGCCAGGTCGCGATAAGGCAGCGACGCGCCCACGTCGGGCAACAGCTTCTCCACCAGGTCGGTGGCGGCCCATTTCTCCAGCTCGGGGTAGTTGTATGGCTGGGCCTGGCGGTCGCCGCCGCCGTCGCCCGTGAACTCAGTGGGGTTGAAGCGTCCGTCGCGGTTCTGGTCCTGCCAGTTGTCGGCGCCGTAGAAGTGGAAGTTGGCGTTGCCGCCCGTCAGACAGTTGCCGCCCACGGCGGGACCGTTGATGAAGAGGTTCGACTCGATGTTGCAGTAGCTCGTGCCCTCGGAGTCGCCGCCCATGTTGTAGGCCGCGTTCTTCCAGTTGTAGACCAGGTTGTTGGCATACTGGTTGATACCCTTCACCTTGAAGTTACGCGTAGAATTGTCGACGAGCAGCAGGCGATAGAGCGTGATGTTGTCGGCCTGCATCAGGCCGCCGGCCGAGTGGGTCATCAGGCCCTGGCCGACGATGGAGTTCTGCAGCGTGATGTTCTTCGGGGCCGTGCCCTTGTTGTCCCAGTTGATCGAGAAGTTCTCGTCCTGGCCCCACGCAAACGAGCAGTGGTCGAAGATCATGTTCTGACCGTTGGCGATGCCCGCACAGTCCTTGTCCTTAGTGCCCACGGCACCCATGCGGAAGCGCATGTAGCGCACAATCAGGTTGTCGGCACCCGAGAACGACACGCCGTCGCCATAGACCGTGACGCCCTCGCCCGGAGCCGTCTGACCGGCCACGTAGAGGTTCTTGGCAAAGACGATGCGCGACGAGATGCGGATGACGCCGCTCACGTCGAAGACGACGATGCGGTTCGGCTGGCTGACGGCGTCGCGCAGCGAGCCCGTGCCCGAGTCGTTCAGGTTAGTCACGTGGTAGACGCTTCCCGTGCGGCCGCCCGTGGCAAAGCGTCCCCAGCCCTGTGCGCCGGGAAAGGCCAGCTGCTGGGCCATGGCGCCAATGCTGCCCATGAGCATCATCAGCCCCAGAATCATTGTTTTAGTAGTAGTTCTCTTCATTTCCTCATTCTATTGTTGTTGTTTTTATTGCTTTCTTTATGCCGAAGCGTCGATATTCCGTTATTCCGAAATGCCGTTATTCCGAAGCGTCGATATCCCGAAGCGTCGATATCCCGAAGCGTCGATATTTCGTTATAACGAGATTCCGAAATAACGAAATCCCGCCATCCCGGAAAATTCCTTACTCGATCGCCCCGACGATCTCCCGCACATCGCTGACGCCATGGCTGTCGAGCCAGGCGTTGATGCCGTCGCGGATCTTCACCGTCACGGCCGGGTCGATGAAATTGGCCGTGCCAACCTCGATGGCCGTCGCACCGCACATGATGAACTCCAGGGCGTCCTGCGCCGTCATGATGCCGCCCAGACCGACGATAGGGATCCGCACAGCCTTGCGCACATCGAGCACCATGCGCAGCGCCACGGGCTTCACGCAGGGACCGCTCAGGCCGCCCGTGCCGATGCTGAGCACACGGCGGCGCCGCTCAATGTCGACGGCCGTGCCCATCAGCGTGTTGATCAGGCTGACGGCGTCAGCACCCGCCGCCTCGACGGCCCGCGCGATGTCGGCAATGCTCGTCACGTTGGGCGACAGCTTCACGATCAATGTCTTATGATAGCGCTCGCGCACCGCCCTGACGACGCTCTCGGCCCCCTCGCAGGTCGTGCCGAAGGCCATGCCGCCATGCTTCACGTTCGGGCATGAGATGTTGAGCTCGATGGCCCGGATATTCTCCAGCCGGTCGATGCGGGCGGCGCACTCGGCATAATCCTCCGGCGACGAGCCGCTCACGTTGACCACAAACTGCGTGTCGATGTCCTTCAGCTGCGGGTAGATATGCTCACAGAAGTAGTCGACGCCCTTGTTCTGCAGACCCACGCAGTTGAGCATGCCCATCGGCGTCTCAGCCATGCGCGGGTAGTCGTTGCCCTCACGGGGCAGCAGCGTCGTGCCCTTCACGATGACGCCGCCCAGATCCTCCAGGTCTACAAAATCCTGAAACTCCAGCCCGTAGCCAAACGTGCCCGAGGCCGTCATCACGGGGTTCTTCAGCTTCAGCCCCCCTATCTCTACATTTAATCTTGCCATAGCAGTCGCTCTATATTAAACACCGGCCCTTCCTTACACACGCACACATTGCCCGTCGTCCTCATGCCGCTCCCATCGGCCCCTCCTTCCTGCAAGGGGCTGCCTCCTCCTGTCCGGTGCTGAGCGGCATTGCCGCTCAGGTAGGCCTTCTCCACGCAGCACAGGCAGGCCCCCAGCCCGCAGGCCATCAGGTTCTCCAGCGACACCTCGCAGGGCGTCGCCGAATGCCGGGCATACCGCGCCACCGCCTTCATCATCGGCGTCGGCCCGCAGCACTGTATCATGTCGAAGTGCTCGCGGCCCAGCACCGAGTGCTGCGTCACGAAGCCACGCTCGCCCCGCGAGCCGTCCTCCGTCGTCACCAGCACGCGCCCATATCTCTCGAACGTCTCGAGCAGCAGCAGGTCCCTGGCCGACCGCGCCCCCAGCAGGAACGTCACGTCAGCCCCCTGCCGCCGCAGCTCCGCCCCGAGGAAGAGCAGCGGCGCCACGCCGACGCCACCGCCGACGAGCAGCCTCCGTCTCCCCTCCCCTGTCGCCGAGGGGCCGTCGCCGAGGCTCCAGCCGTTGCCCAGCGGCAGCATGCAGTTCAGCCGGTCGCCCTCCCGGAGCAAGGCCAGCCGCCGCGTGCCCTCGCCGACGCAGGCCACGAGCAGCCACAGCTCGTCCGCCTCCCTGTCAACAAAGCAGATTGATATCGGACGACGCAAGAACGTGTGAGGTGCGTCGTCCACGCGCACCTCCACAAACTGTCCGGGCCGCATCTCCGGCAGCCCCTCATCGCCGCTCAGCCGCAGCAGCACATACCGTTCGTGCAGCCGCTCCACGGCCTTGACCCTCAGGTCCTTCACATATTTCTTCATCATTCAGACCGCAAAGTTACGAATAAGCGAGCAAAAAACCAAATTAATTTGAGTTTTTTCGAGCGGGAGTAACTTCGGGCGCCAGCCCAGAGTTACGAATAAGCGAGCAAAAAAACAAATTAATTTGAGATTTTTCGAGCGGGAGTACCTTCGGGCGGCGGCCGGAGGAGAAAAAGGAGCGTCCCCCGCCGGGCTGCTGAATGCAAGGCCCGGCAGGGGGACGCCGTTGAATTTCATAACACAAAATAGTTATAAAAAGCGCACTTCGCAGTGGGCTAGTCGTTTCGTCACTTCATGAAACGAAGGCAGCTGGCTGGATCCGCGATCCTGGCCGGCATGCCTTGCGTTAGGAGAGATGTCAGGGTGCGGCGAAGATCAGCTGCCGCTGGTAGAGACCACCCGCCGGGGCCGCAGCATCTTGTGCGGCTGCCTCCTCCTCGGAGAGCAGGTGCAGGTCGGTGAAATGGGCATCCTGGTCGACCTTGTGCAGCGACGTAATCTCACCGGCAGTGATCGACGTTGTCCAGCCCGTGTTGTTGTCGCCCTCCTGGGTGAAGGTAATGGGCGTCGAGGCCTCGAGGACAGCTGCATTATAGTCGGTGTCGATGTTGTAATAGTTGTTCTGGGCATCACCCCAGATACCATGAGCCTCGAGGTAGACACGTCCGCAGTTGACCGTACCGTTACGACGTACACGGATATACTCGCGAGTGGCGAAGCCCTGGCTGCCGATGTTGGTCTCGAAGGCCAGATGCGGCAGGTGCAGGATATGACGGTGGACAGGATAGCTGAAGCCGGAACCGCCATAAGTCCAGTCGGAATTGTACACGCCGCTGATGCTCTGCTGGGTCGTCTCGCCCACATAACGTCCTGTCATGCTGACACTATAGTTGTTGCTGGCGAAAGTGGTCGTCGGCACCTGAATGTTGTGGACTCCTGCGGCCCCTGCATTATAAGTATACTGAGTGGTCACGGTGCCCTCGGTCACGCTGTAGGTGATTGTGGCGGCAGCGGTGGTGCTGAAGCTCAGCGTGATATAAGTATTACCGATGCCATAGTATTCCGTCGGCGTAATGGTGACGACATGACCAGTGGGGAACACCGTAGTACCATTCTGGAAGTTGTCATATGCCGTAGTGAAGTATTGATTGGTGGCATAGACCGTCGTAGCACTCTCGTTCACACTGGTCTTGAAGTAGCTGGGGATGACGCGATAGCTGACGCCGTCGACAACCTTGATCTCAGCGCTCTCATACTCCTCGGCCGTCACGTGGCGCTCATACTGATAAGAGTTGTAGCTCTGGCCGGTGATGATGGTCTGTCCGATGTGGACGGGGAGCTCAGCTTCCAGTTCTGCGTCAGGATAAATGGTCTTCTTCACGGGCTCAAGATAGAACGTCAGGGGGAACAGGCCGGCGTTGATGCCGACAGGCAGCAACAGGTTGACGTCCATGGCGGTGCCTGTGGCCCCACGCACCAGTTCGGGGCACTCCACCTTCATCTCATAGGGCTTATGGAGCAGGATGGTGACGTCGCGGCTCAGCGTGTTATAACCATCGTCGGTCGAATAGAATCTTACGGTAGCGGTCTGGGGGATGTCGCCGGGCTCCTTCAGGTTGAAGCGTACGGAGCTCCATCCGTTGGCGGTGGTGCCGTTGACGTTAGCGTAGGAGTTGGCGGTGGTGTTGCCATCGTTGAGCTGCATGGCGCCCGTCCAACTGTTGCCCTCGGTGACGAAGATGTCGTCGCTGCCGTCGAGGATGGTGTAGCCCACACGGAAGTTCTCCCAGTTGTCCTGATTGACATGGCGATACTTGAAGAGCAGATCGTCAGTCGTCAGGTTGGTGCCGACGGGCTTCACGCCGCCGCTCATATAGGCGAAGTAGAGCTTGCTGACGAAGAGACGGTTGTGGGAGTCGGCGATGTTGTTCACACCCTGTGCCTCGATGGAGGCCGAGATGTTGTTCGATGCCGGACGGCGGGCAGCCTCGGCAGCCGTCCCATAGCCTGCGAAGCTGACGGCATTGAGCGTGATGTCGTAGTGGAAGTTGCGCAGGATGTTGTAGAAGTAGGTGGTCTTCGTCGTCTCGTCCTGATAGATGATGTCGAGCTTATAATAGCGGTTCTCCTGCCATGCTGACGAGGCGTTCTCGCGATAGCGACCCTTCAGCAGAATGTAGGTCTTACCGCGCAGGTCGCCGTCGGCATTGGGGCTCTCGTACATATACTTTGGATTGGCATCGTTGAAGAGGGCATCGTCCAAAGTGCTGGCGTCGGTATTGGCGCGCTCCACGTCGCTGCTGGGCAGGAAGCCAGTATAGGTGATGTCGAAATACTTCTTACTCATGTAGATCTTGTCGGCATCGGGGACGTAGAAGGGCTCAAAGGCCGAGGTTGTCGTGTTGTAGGGGGCGACGGTGCCTTCGGTCGGGATGTTCATCACGACGAAGCCGGTGATCTCGAAGTTGTCGATCGTCTCAGCCAGCGTGAACTTGGCGAAGTTGCGGATGAGGGGCACGCGCTGCAGCTCCTCAATCTGGACCGTCGTGGCGGACGCCGTGGGGGCGGGGATGCCGCCGGGGATGACCACGCGCTGCCAGTAGGCATCCTGAGTGCCGCTGACGCTCATGCTGTTCATCACACTGGCCTCCGTACCATAGAGGTTGCCGATGGTGACGACGTCGTCGAAGGTCTGGCCGGCGGCCAGGCGCACGGCCACGAAGTGGATGCGGCGCTCCTTGTTCGACTTGGTCAGCTCGACCCAGAACTTCGTCTCGTTGCGCTTCCCGGTCTCGAACGTGTTATTGTTCGTGCGGTCGGGATTTCCGTCCGTCGTCCCGTTGGGCACGTCGACCGTCTCGACGAGATAGCCGTCGGCATCGAACACGAAGAGGCGGACAGCCAGGTTCAGACGGTCGGCATCGCTGATCTCACCCATGGCACGGGTGGGGGTGCTCGGATCCATGAAGTCCAGGCCGACGCTCACCGCCACCTTGTCGCCGTCGCTTACCTGCCGCCCGTCGTTCACAGGCAGCAACTCCTCGCTGCAGCCGGCCAGCACCAGTGCCAGCAGACCCAGCATCCATGTCTTATAATTGATCATTCGTTTCATCGTTACAATTAGCTTTTATTGAGCATTCCAGTATGCTGCATCTTCCTTGTCGCCCCAATAGAACCGGTTCTTATAGGCATCGGGTATCTTATCATCCCAATACCATGTGTCATAGACACAACGGACAGAAACACCAGATGTTGATGTTGTCGTTTGAACATTGCCAGACCGAGAATTTACACTTATAACGCCATTGGCACTCCAATAAGGAGCATCGTTTCCCCAACTTGTTGAGCTCTGTATATAACCAAACAGAATAGGTATTTTACCCCAAGCTGACAAGTGTACGACATAGTCAATCTCTGCCTGAGTCGGTAGACGCCATCTGCCAGCAGGATAACCATCTTCTTGATAGGATGCGCAACGTCTTCGAGCTTCTTCTTTAGTTCTTCCATTTGTGCAAATACCATAGGACGATGCTACCATAAATTGGGGAGAAAGCATTTTCTGTGTGCGCGTACTTTCTTCTGTCGGATGATAATACTCTAATTCATTTTGATAGCCGGTCGAATACAAATCATATGCATAATATGTTTCAGTTTCGTATTGCGTATAACCCCATCTATCAAGATCAACTGCAGAACGTACATTATAAGCGTATGCAGTCCACGCTTTCTGTCCTGTTGACTCATTTGTAATGTTTCCGGTCCCAGACAAATCATTATTAACATATTTCAATCTAGGATCACCTATAACATAATTGTCATTTGTTAAAGAAGAAACAGAAATGATGTATCTATTTGGGTTCTGGTTGCTACTATTTAACTGGCCATGAGTTCCACCATAAGTTTGAGAGTTATATCCATAATGGCTAGCATCTGTATTACTTGTCGTGGTATTCTTTTTTCCATTAACATATACATAGCCACGATTCTGATTATGGTTGGTAGTTCCATAGTCGGCATTCAACTCTCTCTTCACTGGCAGCATAGGATACTGTGTGATGTTGATTGTCTCACGATAGATGGCGTCAGTACCGCCGTGCGCCACGGTAAACGAGATCAGATACTCCGTGAAGTCACCCGTCCTGGCAATCTCATTCTTAAGGTCATGCTCAAAGGTGATGATGCCCGTCTCGTTGTTAATCTTAATGGTGATGGGTTTCCCGTTGTTGTTGGCCGTCCACGTGGTCGTGCTGACGCCGTTCTCAGTGGTGGTAGCACCTTTTGCCAGGGTAAATTCCGTCCAGTTGCCTGGATTGACATTCGCATAATTGGTGCTGGCCAGGTCGCGCTGACGCATACTGACAGTACCTGTGACCACCTGCAGGTCGTCGCTACTGGCGAACTGGATCTCCTTGACATCGGTATCCTCCATGACAATGTTGTTCTCATAGACGGCGAGGTACTTCACGGGGTCGAGGTCTGCAGAGAAGGAGGTGCCGATGACGCCCCAGTTGACGACTATGTAGCTGTTGTTCTCGACCTTCACGGGGTCCTCGACGGAGAAGCTTCCCATGGAGCCGATGTTAGCCTCGATGCGATAGTAGCGGTAGGAGCGGAGCATATAGTCCTGCTCGATGCTCAAGATAGGCATGGGCAACTGATAGAAGGTGTAGGCCGTGGCGGTGCTGGTGCCTACGCGGCGCGTCCAAGGCACCATCAGAAGGATGTATGCCTCGCGTTCAGGCTGCTCCTTCCAGTCGATAGTACGATAGCTGTAGAAGGGATAGTCGTGCTTGTACCACATGTGACCCTCGGCGTCCGTGCCGGCGGTACGGAGGTCGCGTCCGTAGGTGTTCATCTCCTGCAGGCGGTTGGTCATGTCGGTGGGGAAGTAGTCGGCAGCTTGGGGCAGGTAGTTGTAGTTGACGCCATGCTGCTGGAGCTCACGGCTGATATAGCCGCTCTTAACGCCATTGACGAGCATGCACTTCATGCCCTCGGTGGAGGGGAACCAGAAGTTGCCGTTGGCATCCTCGACGCCGTGAGGCTCGGGTGCGTCGTAGGTGGTGAGCGACGGGTCGATCATGATGCTCAGGCGCACCTTGGCAGCGACGCGATAGAGACTGATGTTGCCGCTGAGCAGGTAGTGGCCCGTGGCGGAACGGCTCAGGGGGATGAGGGCCTCACCCTCCATGACGAAGCTCTCCTGCTTGACGTTCTGATTGAACGTGCTGGTGAGTTTTGTCAGACGGATGGCGTTGCGGCTCTCGGTGCCGGTGAACTTCGAGGTGGTGGAGCCGGCATTGAACGTGCCGTCGTAGTAGTTGGCCACCACGTAAACATTACACATCGAAGGGTTGTCGCCCGTAAGGAGCTCGTCACCCATGAGTTTGTGGAGCGTCTCGACGGAGATAGCCTCTTTCTTGGTCCACGTGTCCTGCACACCGGGCTTATAGAAACGGTGCTCTACGGCCTCTGTCATCTCGTCGGCATCCTGAGGATAGAGGAACACGTCGAGGGTGTTGATGACGTTCTCGTTCATCTCCTGCTCACCGGCTTCGGTGCCCGGGTTGGTGACGTCGGCATCGCCGGCACGGGTGCCTCGCTCGTCGATGGCGATGCTGGCACTGAGCTGCAGGCTGCTGTTGGTCAGCAGGTCGTCGGTGAACAACTCCTCGGTGGCACAGCTGCCGAAGATGAACATCGCTGCGGGCAGTAGGCCCAAACTGTATATAGTCTTCAGTTTCATATCGTATATATGGCTAATCTTAACTTCAGTTGATTACTTAAGGTCAAATTATCATCAGTTAGCATACTGGGCAATGACGTAGGGTCCGCCGATGACCCCGTCATTCACCGGGTAGGGCTGATGGTCCATCGAATAGCAGACGAAGCGCAGACGGGCATACTGGTTGCGGCTGACCTGGTTCTCGGCAGCCTTGATCTGGAAGGTGACGGCATTGGTGCCGATGGTGCCGGTGAGGGTCGTCTCGTTGTTGCTGGTGAAGACGATGGATCCGTTCTCGCTGCCGTTGATGGGCTCGAGGATGGCCATCCACGTGCCGCCGTAGGGGGTGTCGAACGAGAAGCTGCCCTCGATGGAGGTGCCGTAGGTGAGCACCATGACCTTATGTGCTGTGCCGTCGATGGTGATGGGGGCAGCAGCGTTGGTATTGGTGTTGTCGTAGGTACCGTCTATCCAGTGGAGCTGCTGGCTTACGCTGACGTTGCTCTTATAGTCGGTCTGACGCAGCCACTTGATCCACGGCATGACGGTGAACGTGAGCTGGAGCTCCTCGCCCTTGAAGTAGCCGTAGACGATCCACTCGTGGTTGCGGGCAAAGTCGTTGACCTGGTCGGCTGACATGCTGAAGGTCTTCTGGCGCTTGACGCCTGACATGGTGTAGTGGATGGTGCCGGTGATGGGCTTGCTGGTCTCACGCAGATAGGTGGTGAAGTCGTACTTGCCCTGGATGACGGTGTTGATGAAGTCGTCGTACATCTGGGCCGTGAGGCTGGCATCAGCGGTCTTCATGGCGGCCCAGGTGTTAGCGCTGGGGTCGTCGTACTCGCGGATGTCGGCGTTGGCGACGAGGGCTGTCGAGAAGTCGGTGTCGCCTCCGGCACGGAGGACGAGCTTATCCGTAATGAAAGTGTTGGTCGTGGCAAGGTTGGGACGCAGGTCGCCGATGTAGCGTGCGTCGCCGATGCCGGTGGCGGCATAGTCGCGTCCCTCATTGTCGCTCACGCTGGTCAGCGAGTCGATGGGGAAGATGCACTGGGCGGAGGGGAAGAGGTTACCGTCGAACTCGATGCCGGTGATGTCGACGTCGTCAAGTCCGGTGGTGCGGGCAAAGGCGAAACGCACCTTGGAGACGGCCCGTGTCAGGTTGATGACGCCGAGGTTCTCGCTGAGCTGACGCTTGCCGTTCTTCTCGACGACGACCGGCAACTGCTGCAGCACGCGGCTGAAGGGCAGGGCGCTGACGCCGTCCGTGCCTCCCAGACGGGTGTTGCCCGTGGGCGTGAAGTTGGTGCCTTGGAGCACGGCAGCCTTCAGGTCCTCAAGCGGCGTGGTGCCATTGAGCGTGGTCAAACCGACGACGGAGGCATTGCCGATGGCATAGAGGTCGACCGTACGGTTCTGATCGATGATGTACTGGGGCACGTCCATGACAACGCTGCTGGTGGTCGTCTCCTTGTAGTCGAGCAGCATTCCGGGTACGGTGCTGTCGAAGAGCCACACCTTGACGTCGTTGAGCGTTTTCTCTGCCTCTTTGCCTTGCACCTCACCTTCATAGGCACGTGTCTGCTGTGAGCCGGCAGCCTGGAGGTAAAGTGTCAGAGGCTGTGTCAGAGCAGCCCGAGGATCGTCTTCTTGTTCTGAGCACGCGGCAAACAAGAGCAGGAGCATGCTGCTGCTGACCGCTCCATAGGTGAGCGGCGTAGCCAGGCGCGTCAGCCTGCTTTTTATTTCGTTCAAGTGTTTCATCATATAATATAATGCTGAAATATGTGATTGTTTCTGATTACTTTCTTTCCTAGGGGGCGACAGGTCAGTCTTCTCTGTCGAGCTCGACGCCGGCAGGGGTGGCCATGTGCCAGTCGGTGACGCCGAGGGAGAACTCGAGCTGCGGGCTGGTCAGGTCGGGGATGACGTTGTAGGCCTGCTTGAGGTCGGCAATGGTGAGGGTGACGGAGGTCACCTGATCCTGACGGAAGACCTTGCCGTGGGCGGTAGCAGGTGCGGTTACGCCGGTGGTGGCTTTGGGGTCAAGCTGACCGATGAGGTAGAACTTGCAGCCGGGAGGCACGATGCGGTCGTTGGCACCGGTGACGATGTCCTGACCCGACTGGTTCTCGAGCTCGAGGGCGATGGTGACAGGTGCGTCCTGGGCGGTCTCGAGGACGAGGGTGCGGAGAGGCGACGTGGCTGCCGTGGTGTTGGCGGGTAGCTGGACGCCGGTGAAGGTGTCGTAGACAGTGTATTCGTTGGAAGAGGCTTTGGGCTCAAAGTTCCAGCCGACGGTCTTCTGTCCACTGATGAGTATGGCAGTGACGGGGAAGGTGTTGGCTTCGACCGTGATGTTCTTCTTCTTGTCGGCGAGGGTGACGATGGGGGTCTCACCGGTGGTGGCGTTGCCGCCGTTCTTGACGGTGACGTCGAGACGTGCGACGGCATACTGGAGGGGCTTGGTGATGCCCACTATGGTGGTGGTATTGCGGACGCTGGCGTTGGGAGTGAAGAGGAAGCCGTCCTCTCCGGCCTGCGTGAATACGTAGTCGTTGTCGGTGGTGGTGCCTTGGGCCAGGTCGTCGGTCACCCAGTTGTCGGGTGCCTTGAAGATCTGGTCAAGGAGCGTTTTGAGGTCAGCGGGATCCGACGGCAGCTCACGGTCAGAGGTGAAGATGCTGCTGTTGGCGTAGTAATAGAGTGAAGGAGGATAGCAGAGGCTTCCGGCGGGGAAGACGTCGAGTGCGGAGGCGTTATCCTTGCCGGTGTAGACCTGGAAGGTGTTTCCGTCATTGTTCCAGCCGATATAGGCTACGCCGTCGGGCAGTCCCAGCGAGGTGGGGAAGTTAGCGAGGTCGGTGTTGGCGAATGAGGTCATCGTCGGGTTCAGTCCGGCCTTGATGGCGGCGAGGACATTGGCCACCTCGGTCTGGCTGCTGGCAAAGCTGAGTGCGCCGTGGAGGCGTTTGACAAAGGCGAGCACGTTGCGTGACGAGCCAGCCGTGAGGGCCTGCAGAGAGTCGCGCATGCTCAAGAGGATGGGATCGGTGCCCCAAGCCGTGGAGGCATCGTAGATCGAGTTGAGATAGTCGGCCAGGGGCTTTCCGGCAGCCTTGATGGCGTCGACAGTGCTGATGGGCTGCAGCGAGAAGCTGATGCCTTCGGGACGAGCGGCATAGATGTCGTTCTCGTTGAGCTGGCCGTAGACGGCGGGCTGCCCGTCGTTGGGCGAGGCGCCGTAGCAGAGGAAGGCGTTAGTGTAGAGAGGCACACTGACGCCGTTGCGATACGTGGAGTGGTTGTTGTCCTTGTTGTTCAGCTCCTGGGTCTTGTCAGCGATGGAGCGCATGCTGATGAGCTCAGGACCGCGACGCTGGATCGTAGCCGTGACGGGCGAGGCAGCGGTGGGGTTGCTGACGTTGAAGGGCAACAGGTGGAGTGCGCTGATACCGCGGAAGTCGGCGAGCTGTTCGGACTGCTGCGTGGCAGCGTCGGTCATACGGGTGGCAGCGTTGCTGACGCCCACCTTGATGGCCATCTGTGCGGAGTGGAGCACGACCTCGTCCTGCGGGGCGAGAGCTTCCTCGGTAGAGCAGGCTGTGAAAGCGAGCATGGAGGTAAAAAAGCAGAGTGGTAGGAACCTTGCTGACGGCGAGGCTGCACTGGGTGACGGGCTGCTGCCGGTCATCAGTTGTTCAATCGTACGATATGTCATTTTCAGCTTCTTCATAACTTGTTTTCTTGTCTTTAAAATTCTTACCATGATGCTTTTTTACCTTCTTGCTCTCAATGATGTGATGTGTTCAGATTAGATGGCGGGCTCGAAAATCAGACCCTCCTGCCACTCGAGGTCGACAGACGTACCGAGCTCGATGTTGGGGCTGCTGAGGTCGGGGATGGTGGGACCGCCACCGCCAGGGCCGTCGTCATCGGGCGTGCCTTCCGTACCATTCTTGATGGTGACAGTCACCTTGGTCACGTGGTCCTGCATGAAGACCTTGTCGAGCTCACCGGCCTTGTAGTTGTTGGCCTGAGCGGGATCGAGCTTAGCTGCCAGATAGAAGGTAGCGCCAGCGGGGATGATGCCACCATCACGACCGACGAACTCAGGGCCGTTGTTGACGAGCTCGAGAGCGATGTTAACGGGCAGGTCAGCCTTGGTCTCGAGGGCCAGGGTTTGGTTTTCTGTAGAAACCTTCTCGGTGCTGACGAGGGTGCCTGCTGCCACATCGCAGTCATAAATGGTCAGGTTCTCATTGCCGAGGGTGGTGAAGTCGTAGCCGACACCGCACTGGCCACCGATGAGGATGCCCTTGAGGGTGAAGCCCTTGGAGACGTCCATCTTCTTACCATCGTGATCGAAGAAATCGGTCTTACCTTCCTCACCGAGCTTGACGGTCACCTCGAGGCGGCCAACAGCATACTGGGCGGGGTTGACGAGAGCGACAGACTGGGTGTTGTCGGTAACCTTGTCGCCGGCAGCGCCGTAGACAGTGCCGATAACGTTGTTCCAGCTGGCCTGAGTGTCATACTCCGTCGACTCGATGTCGTCAGAAGCCTTGATGGGGGTGTTGGCATAGTACCACAGAGCAGCGGGATAAGCATACTGAGTCAGGTCTGCCTTGTTCTCACCATAGGTAGCGGTGGCATCCTCGAACTTCGTGCCGTTCCATGCGATGCGGGCGGCACCGTCAGGCAGGTTGAGGTTGGCAGGGAAGCCCTTGTACTCGGCCTTGAGTTCCATGGCCTGGTTGCTCTTCGGCGTGCCGGCAACTTCGATAGCCTTGCGAATTTTCTTCGACAGATCATAGGCAGCATCCTCCATGTCGACATGAGCAGCGGCATAGTAGAGGTCGCTCAGCACGATGGCTACCTGATAAGAAGCAGCAACCGTCAGGCTGGTGAACTTCGTGTAGAGGTTCTTCAGGTTATCATTCTCGGTGGTAGCCCAACCCTCGACAGAAGCAATGTCGTTGAGCAGGTTGATGATGGCCTGGCCGGTAGCGTCGCCAGCGATGGCATTCTTGTCGGCGTTGATGCGCTCCAGGCCGAACTGGACAGCAGCGGGAGTGGTGAAGTCCTTGCCCAGGTTGGCAGCGGTGAGCACGCCATACTTGAACTTGTCGGCAGGAGTCTCGGGCTTGTCGATAGCCTTGCCATAGAAGAGGAAGTTGCTGGTGCCCACGGGGACGAACTTGTCAGCATAGACCTTGTAGTTGAGCGAACCAACCTTCTGCAGGGCAGTGATGTTCTCCAGATTGATGACGTCCGACGACTTGGCGAGATCCTTGGTAATCGCAGCATTGAAAGGTACGAGCTGGATCTGCTCCATGCCACGGAAAACAGCTGAGTTGCCAGCTTTCTGCGTCACCTCGTTGCTCATACGGCTGACGACCGAGCGGGGAATGGAGATGGCGAACTCAGGCTTGACGCCCTTGTTACCCATCTCATCGAAGACGACGTTGGGGCTGAGCACCTCCTCGTTGTCGGATGAGCAGGCGGTAAAGCCTGCCATGCCTGCGAGCAGCACTGCTGCTACAAAGGCGAAATACTTCATTTTCTTCATTGTTGTTTGAAATGGATTGAGTTAATATTAAATAATGTTTATATGTTGTCGTTCATGACGCATACAGGATTGTCAGAACTCGATATCGAAGATGTGTCCGCGGCTCCAGTTGAGGTCGACGCTCAGACCGAAAGTGCGCGGCTGGCGCTGCTCGACGAGCGTGGGGATGCCGTAGGTGGCGGTGGCGAGGCCAGAGGCCGTGGTGGGCGTGTCGGGCCAGGTGTCGTCAGCGGCGGGCTGCACGGGCGTGTCGATGGTGCCGTCGCCGTTGGTGTCCCATCCAAACGTGTCGGGCTTACCGTCGCTGTCGGTGTCGCTGGCGATGAACGTGTCGGGCGTGCCGTCACCGTTGACGTCGTAGGTGGGCTCGGGCGTGCCGTCGCCGTCGGCGTCAATGCCGGTGGGCACCCCCGTGACCGGATCAAAGACGTAGACATCAGGCTTGCCGTCGCCGTTGCGGTCGGTGTCGGGCTTGCCGTCGCCGTTGACGTCGGCGCTGCCCTTCATGATGCTGAGTGCGACGGTGGTGATGTGGTCGCTAATGAAGACGCGGTCGAGGGTGTTCGACTGGTAGTTGGTGGCGGTGCGGGGCACGAGGTCGGCGACGAGATAGAACGTGGCGCCGCTGGCGATGCGTCCGTCGGCACCCTGGAACTCGGGGCCGTCGTTGCGCAGCTGGAGAGCCATCAGGACGTTGGCGTCGGCTGCCGTGGGCAGACCGATGGTGTGGTTATACTTCGTCCAGTCGGTATAGGTGACGTGCTGGGGACCGCCCTGCAGGTCGGTGTCGTAGATGACGTAGTCGTCGGTCGACGTGGCGATGGGCGCGAAGTCGTAGCCGACGGGGCGCTGGCCAGCGATGAGGCATCCGGTGAGAGTGAAGCCCTTATAGGCGTCGATGGAGCGTCCGTAGGCGTCGTAGAGGTAGCGGCTCTCCATGGTCACGCGGCTGTCGAGGCGGCCGACGGCATACTGTACCTGGTCGACCATGGCGACGGACTGCGTGGACTCCTTGACACGATCGTAACCGTCGGCATAGCAGGCGTCGAGGAGCTGCTGCCACGAGGTGTAGACCGTGTTGCCGTCGTCGGCGAGGGGATCGCCGGGCAGTGCCAGCGAGTCGCTGGCGACGATGGGCGAGAGGGCCAGATACTGCAAGTTGGCGGGATAGACATAGTCAGACATGGCGGGGATGTCGAGGCCCTTGCCGTAGACCTCTGCCTTGGGCGTGACGAAGCGTCTGGCGGCGGCGTCCCACTCGATGCGGGCGGCACCCTCGGGCAGACCGAGGTCGGCGGGGAAGCCCTGATACTGGTCGCTGAGGGTGATGACCTCATCGCCGGCGGCGGGCGTCGTGGCACAGGCGGCGGCGATGCGGGCGGCTATGGCCTGTCCGAGCTGCTGGCCGGGATATTCATTGGGGATGGTGCTGACGAGGTGGTGGATGCTGCCGAGGACGCGCTCGACGTTAGCCGAGGAGAGCGTCTTGAGCTCGGTCAGTCCGCGCCACGTCTCGACGAGGAACTCATCGGCGGCCGTCGACCAGCGGTCGTCGGGGGCTGCCTCGGGACCGGTCGTGGCGGCGAGGTCGTTGAGCAGACGGACGAGGGCCTGTCCGGCGGCGCTGCCACCCTGGTCGGCCTCGCTGGTGCAGATGGCGACGGGCGTGAAGGTGACATCGTCGAGGGCCACGGCGGTGCCGTCGAGGCCTTCAGCCTGCAGCGTGCCGTTGTGTGCGGGGTCGGAGCCGTCGTCCTTCGCCTTGGCATAGAAAGCCATGTGGGTGGTGCCGAGGGGCACCTCTACCTGATAGACCTTAGAGAAGTCGGCGATGGGCGACGTGTAGTCGCTGATCTCACGTCCGCCGGTGAGCGACAGGCCGCTGCGGCTGCGTGCTCCGGCCTTGGGTGCGGCGTCGAAGCAGAGCAGACGGATGTCGTCGAGGCCGCGGAAGTCGCTGGCGTCCTCGCTGGTCTGCACCACATAGTCGGTCATGCGGGTCTGGGCCTCGGCCGTGCTGTCAGCGGCGGGCATGGTGCCCACGATGCGCTGGGGCAGCGAGAAGGTCAGCCGTGTGCTGATCTGCGGCAGCTGAGCGTCGCCCCACGAGTCGTCGTCGGAGCAGGCGGCGCATAGTGCGAGCACGCCCGTCAGTGATGCGATATACAGTGATTGTTTCATTTCCATATATAGTTCTTATTTATTTTTTCGGAGTTTAGGAGTTTGGGAGTTTAGGAGTTTAGACATTAGTCTTGCTGCCTCTCACTTCTCACTTCTCACTTAGAAAATGAGTCCTTCCTTCCAGTTGAGCGTCACCGAGGTACCGACCTCGACGTTGTAGGAGTGGATAGAGCCGTCGGGGGCCATGATGCCGTAGATGATGTAGGCCTTGCTGGCCTGCAGCGGGGTGCGGACGTTGATGACGGTGCGGGTGATGGAGCCGTCGGGCATGGTCACGTAGGCCACCTTGCGCCAGACGCGCTCTGAGTCGTCGGCACCCATCTGGTGGTCGTCGGCACGGCTGCGGGCATGTGCTGCGGCGGCGGTGTCGTGCGAGGGGAACGTCTTGGCATAGAACACCTCACGCTGTGCGGGTACGCCGGTGCGCATGCGGTGGTCGGCGATGATGGGGTTGGAGGCGTAGGAGAAGACGCTGTCGTTGACGGAGAAGCCGTCGGCGAAGTCGCAGCTCTCCACGCGTATGTCGTTATACTTAATGGTGTCGGTGCGGATGACGAGGACGCTGGCGCAGTTGGTCATGTAGAAGGTGACGTCGGCCGTGGCCTCGCCGGTGCCCTGGGCGTCGATGTCCTTGCGGGCGGTGAAGAGGCTGGAGCTGTGGCCTTCCTGATTGTCAGCGCCCGTCTGTGCCAGGCGGCAGGTGGTGGCGTCAGCGGTCTGCTGGGCCACGACGCGGTTCATGCGCGCCATGTTGGCGAGGGCCAGATGACGGTAGACGCCGGGCTTGAGCGTCACGTCGAAGGTGGCGTGCTGCGCGTTCATCTGTTGGGTCTCTTCGTGGGCCAGACCCGTGGCGTTATAGAACGAGAGGCCGGCGTCGTAGGCGTAGGGACGGAAGAAGTCGGCCAGCGAGTCTTCCACCAGTTGGGCCACGGCCGTCTCCTGACGGTCGCGGAGCACGGTCTGCACCTGGTCGCTCAGGTTTGTCTGTACCGCCACGTGGTAGTTGATATGGAGGTCTTTCTCACAGTCTGAGAGGTCGTCGTCGATGACGCCGCAGGCAGTGAGGAAGACGCCTGCGGCGAGGCATATCCCGGTGAGCATCTGTGTCGAACGTTGTCTGATGGTCATACTAATGCGTTTCATTCGTTCTCTGTTTTTATGGATTCGTTTGGGGTTGTCGGGCTTTTTCTCGTGGCCCGGTCAGCGCTCCCCCCTTGCGGGGTTCTTGTTGGTTTGTTGTTGGAAAGCAGGGGCGCGGGCGCTTGCCGCGCCCCTGCTCTGTTAAGGGTTATGATCCGTTTGATGTAATCGTAGGATTGTCGTTGACTCTTAATCGGTCACACCGAAGGTCTGCTCGAACTTGTAGCCCTCGTTCCACTTGAGGTCAACCGACAGAGCGATGCTCAGCTGCGACGACTTCAGGTTGGGGACGGTGACATAAGCCTTCTTCAGCGAGTTCTCGCCGATGTTGAGGGTAGCCTCGGTCATGAAGTCCTGGATGAAGACACGGCCAACCTCCTGCGATGCGCCATCGTCGGTGTAGGGAGGAATGACGTTGTGCGCGGGCCAGGTGAGGGTTTTGGTCTTAGCCTTGTCGATATCCAGTTCGCCGATGAGGTAGAAGGTGCCACCATTGCGGACCAGGTTGGCCTCACCCCAGAAGTCCTTACCAGTGTTGTTGACGAGCTCGAGGGCCACCTTGACCTTCTGCTGTGCGGTGCCAGTCACGTAGTTATCCCACACCATGGTGTAGTTAGTCAGCTCCGATCCGACAGCGGGAATAGCAGAACCGACGGCACCGTTGATGTAGTTGTCGTAGATGACAGCGTTGGCATCAGCAGCAGCAGCGTCGTTGTCGATGAAGTTCCAGTCAACGGTAGCGTTCTGACCACCGATAAGGATACCGGTCAGGGTGAATGCAGAGGCGGTAGCATCAATCACGGCGTCAGTCTCTTTCTTGAACAGGCCGCTGGTGTTGTCCTTCAGCTTGTCGGCAGTGAACTTCACGTTGGTCTTCAGCAGGGCGGTACCATAGTTGATGTTGTTCTTCACAGCGATGCTGCGGGTCGAAGAGAGGACCTCGTCGGCACCGGCGGCGGTGAAGGCATTCCAGCTAGCCTCGGTGTCCCAAGCGGTCACGTTCTGAGGATAGTCTTTCTCCTCCCACTCGACAGCCGAAGTGCGCAGGGGGCTGTTGACCCAGTAGCAGAGCTCAGCAGGATACATGAACTTCTCGATATTGGTTGTCTTTGCTGCATCGAGCAGGTCGAGAGTCTTACCCTCGTTGAACGAGAACTTCTTTGTAGTAGCATCATACGAGAAGGTCGTAGCACCCATGGGCAGGCCAAAAGCAGCAGGATAACCCTGAATGTACTCATCAGTCACTTGACCAAATTCATCATTAAACGTAGCCTCTGTATAACCGGCATTAGCAATCAGACGAGCCTTGATAGCGTCAACAGTCTGCAGACTCTTCTTGCTGTCGTCGATGTAATTGGCAATACGGTTGTGAATGATCGTAGCCAATGTCTTTGCCCAAGTTTCCCTTGGAGAAGTGGCCGTTCCATCCATTACCTTCTGAAGAGTATTGTAGATGTCGGATAGCATGTAGTAGACTGCGTTAGATGAACCTGCACGATACTCAGTCACGGCAGCACCACCCTTATCGAACGTGCGGATCTCATTGAGCATAGAACCCAAGATTTCACCCATCGGGGTGAGTTCAGGATCTTCGTTAATGTAGTCTTCGTAGATAGCTTCCCATGTGCGTCTCTTTTCTACACCGTCTTCAGTGTAAGTAACATACTGGGAGCCATCGAGACAGCGGTTGACGACCAGCTCAGCCAGAGCCAGCGTCTGCTTGTAAGCATCCACCTTGTCGCCGATGCGGTTCACGAGGGTGAAGGCAGTAGGATTGGTAGCTGCATCAGGATCCGCGTCGTTGAAGACCTTGGTGATCTTACCGTTGATGTTGTCGTTGGCGATAGCGGGAGCAAAGCCGTAGAGCACGACGTTGTCGGTCTGCAGAGGCAGGACGGCCTCGATGAGGCGCATGTGCTTGTCAGAAGCGGGATCCACGGGCACTGTACCATCAGCCCAAAGCGTACCGAGCTGGAGCTTCTTCGTGAAAGCGTCGCCCAAGTTCATGTGAGAGTCGTCAGCAGCGTTAGCCGTGTAGATGACGACATCCTGCAGTCCGCGGAAGTTGCCATTCTCCCCTGCAAGCTGAACAGCCTCAGCCGTCATACGGGTCTGTGCTCCGGTGGCGACGTTAAACACCATCTTGGCGTTCACCGTGTTAGCCTGAGCATCGTAGGTAGGATTGAGGGCCACTGCATCGTCAGACTCGGTGCAGGCGGTGAATGAGAGTGCGAGGGCACCCATCATTCCAAAAACTAGATACTTTCTCATTTGTTTTGAAATTTAAAAGTGAATAAATAATTAATACTAAAAATGTTTGTTCTCTATATGTTGTTGTCTGTTGACGAATCTTCAATCTTCAATTTTCAATCTTCAATTTTCAATCTTCACCTCTCACTTCTCCTCCAGCTGCTCGAGGTTCTTGCGAGCGTCGGCGTTGCCGTCCTGGTCAGCCTTGCGGAACCAGCGGATACCCTCGTCCTCGCGGCCGAGCATGTAGTGGCAGCAGCCGAGGGCGTTCCACGAGCGGTGGTCGGCCTGCACGCGGGGCATGGAGAGGATGTCGTAGGCCTCCTGGTACTTGTCCTGGCCCTCGACCACGCCACAGGCAGACCATTATACATTGCCTTTGTAAAGAATGAGACCACCAAGGACTACGAGGATGCCGTACAGAGCGTGAAGGAACGTGGATACACCATAGACGGCATTATCATTGACGGGAAGCAGAGCCTGTTCAAGTCCTTCGCAGAATACCCCATACAGATGTGCCAGTTCCACATGAAGCAGATAACCAAGAGATACCTTACGAAGAATCCCAAGCTGCTGGCAGCAAGGGCTTTGAATGCTCTTGTGGACAAACTGACCAGAAGCGAGGAGTCTGTGTTCAAGGCTGAGTTAGCTGCCTGGAAAGATGAGTGGCATGACATGATAGACCGTCGATCAATATATAAGGACGGCAGCACCCACTACACCCACCAGCGTCTGCGATCAGCGATGCATAGCCTGGACTTCTACATGCCATACCTCTTCACTTACCAGAGGGAGAACTGCAAGGGAATGCCGAATACGAACAATAAGATTGAGGGCACCTTCACCGACCTGAAGAAGAACCTGAACAACCACAGCGGACTGACTAAGGAGAACCGCAAGCGGTTCATTTCTGGGTTTTTCTTGGCATTGAACAACGAATTGCAGTTATAAAGCAGAATGGGAGCCGCACATCACATGCGGTTCCCATCCGACTTCTGCACTTTCGTGTTACAGCCCTATTCCTCATGGAGTTGCTCCCCAGCAGAGCTCCACTATGCTTCAGACTGCGGAGCAAAGGTACAAACAATCATCCAGTCGGCCATGAAAACAGCAGGAAATGTCATCCTGCAATTTGAGCTATTGAGTACCTACTACTCAAAATTATCCTGCAAAATGAGCTATACGCCACATTTCAACCGAAAAGGCACTTTCGTACTCGAAAGTAGCCGTTCTAGCATAGGAAAGAAGCCGCGGAAGTACACCAAAGAGGCCGCGGAAGTACACCAAGAAGGCTGCCGGGGTAGACCTAGAAGGCTGTCGGGGTAGACCAAGAAAGCCATCCTCCTTCCTGCCGTAGCCTTCTTAGTTAGCAGACTGTCTGAACCCGAAGGTATAGAAGATATCACCAGCCGTGACTGTTAGCTTCATGGTTCTCTCCTTAGCTGTTCCATTAGCTTCAAACTTTACATGGAGTTTGTTGCCCTTTGCTTCAGCCCTAAACCAGTCGGTCGTTATGGTATGGAAGTCATTCTCTTCACGTGGAGGGAAAAAGTATTCCCCGTTCGACTCTGCATCAGAAATCCAAGGGAAGGAATAGTTCTGACACGAGAATATCAGCTCCGCTCCTGCTGCCGGAACTTGATAGAAACCATCCGTTTTCTGTACTGCAACATCAGCTTTCCATATCATAGAGTCCCACTTTCCTTCGGGATCAGTGCTCTCACAAGATGCGAGAAAGAGCACAGCAAGCATCAGTAAAGTCTTCAGTGTTTTCATACTCATAATCATATATAGAAATGTTTTTCTCAATAAACGTCGGAATCAAGAAACCTTGCGCCATTTCGCGTTAAATATCCTTAATCGTAGAAAAAAATCCCGAGTCAATCCAATCAGAGGTAAGGCCCAGTATCACGTATCTGTCCTTGCGCCATAGCTTCCGAAAGTATAGTAGTTAGCAGTGGTAAGTATGATGCAAAAAAATGTGGAGGTCATAGCGACTTCCACATTTTTTTATATTTGTCAGTGTTTCAAGCTTAGTTGCTGATCTTCTTAACCTGCCTTGCATCCTCGGTGTTTGCCTTCACCACATAGATGCCCTTTGACAGGCGGAAGCGGTGCTCATTGCGGCCAGGTGCGGCAACATACACCTGTCGGCCACCTGCATCATAGACACGTACATCCGTAATAGGCTGTCCAGTAGTAGATGTCACGACGATGATGCCGTCCTCACCGAAGATCTGCAGATTGCTTTCAGCGAGAGCTTCCTTCAGGCTCGAACCCTGAACGATGAAGAAGCGGTTCTGCGTGCGGCCCGGCATCCTCGTTGTAAAGCCGGAGTGGAGAGGAACTGCCTCACCCGTCTTCGCATCGTACAGCATCAGGCTGTCGCCAAGCATCTCCACACCCTGGAAGGTGACCGTTGCAGGCTCATCGCTGTTACTCTCGATACCGATAGGCAGCACCATGAAGTCGTGGATGCGGTTGATGCTCGTTGCCAGACGGCCTGTCAGCGTATAGACAACGGGAATGTTAGAGGTGATGTCACTCACGACGAACGTCTCGAGGTCTTCCTCAGGCATGAACTTATTGCTGGCATTAGGACTCTTCATCACACGGGCCTCACTGCTGTTGCCGTCGCGCTGAGCACTGATTGTCATCCACAGACGTGAGCCGCCGCCAGTAGAACTTCCCGAGGGAACAGTTCTAGGAGTATGCACCATCATGTCGGTGGTGTACTTCAGGGTCAGTTGGTTCAAGTCTTTTCCATCAACATCTTTCTTCTTGACAAAGAAGGCGTAACGTGGAGGAACGATTGTGTCGCCCTGCAGGTTAGTACCTGTACCACTATCGAAGCCAGCAAAGTTCATATCAGTCCAATTCCATGTAGAGCCAGAAGGCTGCGTGGCGAGGTATGAGGTGGTCAGCGATGCGTCATTTGGATCAACATCACTACCCTTCATCACCAGATAGTAGGCGTAGATCGAGTCCTTATTCAGTTCGAAGAACTTCTTCATATTAAGTCCACTAATGAACGGGTTACTAGCCAGGAAGTAGCCCATACTACCCTGTCCCTCATTCTTCAACGTCACCTCATAGTATTCAGGCAGGGTACCTGTAGGATTCGTTGCTGTTGCAGTACCTTCAATAGGTGTGGCAAAGAAGTCAGAGCGCAGACGGCCGCGGTTATTAAGTTTAACTACATTAGAACTATCGGCATTAATACTATCTCTCCAAGTTGCTGTGGCTGGCCAGGGATGCCCCTCTTCTTTAATATATACGCGTACTCGGCGTTCTATGCCATAGGTTTTGTTCCAGTCCCAAATGTCGTAGTACTGGTCATCCTTCGGCAGACGGAAGATTGTCTTCACAGACTCTTCGTTGTGATCCTTCAGGTTGTTGATAGGCATCACACTGAAGCCACCGTTGTCATAAGGCACTGTATGGTCGTTGTGAGCACCGCTCCACGAGCCTCGCACAGCCACATTAATCTTACTTTCACCGAAGGGTCTATAGACCAAGCGATTCAAATACTCGTCCGCATTGTTACTATCCCACTCGAATTCATGTCCTTGTCCTGGTGTCCAATCACCTTGTGCACCTTCACCCAGATTCTCGGTCTGGCTGGCATCGTTGGCACTCCACACTGCGCCACGCTCATAGAGCACAGCTTTAGCCTTATCCCACTGACGCTGGTAGACGGCGGGAGCGAAGCGGTCGTAGCCGAGGTTGTAGGTACCTGTAGCACTAGTGATAGAAGCCACTGGCAGTCCGTCGAAGGTGATAGGCTCGAAGTAAGTGGTCTCCTGACGTCCACTCCACGTTGGTGCGTACCACTCACCCGAGAGTGTTCCCTGCAGTGGCGAGCTCACGAGGTGCCACTGGTTCTTCGGCAATGCGAACTCCACCCAAGCCTTATTATAATTCAGCAGGTGGGCATTGACGAGCTCCGTCTCCGACTGGAAAGCAATGCTATCGCAAACATTGTCGTTATACAGCTCAGTCACCATATCGCCCAAAGCTCGATATGTCCAAGCTTCGTGTGCATCAATACTATCCTGTACCCACTCATGCGCCTGGAAGTCGTAGCGGATAAGCGGAGAGGCTGTTGGACGAAGGGCAGGGAATCCCGTCTTCACTCCATTTACGACTTCATCGCCATCATCATAAAGCTCAGAAGCAGGCTTCACCTTCATTGTTGTTGTAGTTCCTGAATAAACCTGACCGAAGTTTTCACTTGTCATCATCAGGATGTTCGTGCAATAGAGAGGTGCAAAGCCCTGCTTACGACTACGGTCAGCTGGTGTAATAAAGTTTGTGGTAGTAGGATTATCACCCTGCTTTCCATTAGGCAGGTAATGTCTCAGATCCGTACCATTGCCAGCATACAGCTCATCATAGTCGGCACGACGCCAGTTTTCATCATTACTCCAGTCGGTATTATCAGCACCACCAGTCCAAACCTGATAGTCAGGCACAATCTTGATGATGATATCAGCATTACCATTACAAGTGAACTGATAACCTGCATTCAATTCCTCAATGAAGTAATAACGTAAGGTATAGCTGTAGCCTTCGCGTACCTGGAACTCCTTGTCAAAGTGAATCTTCAACAATCGTTCCACCTCACCTTGATTCCAATACTTGTCATGCTTACCTACCAAGTAGTCAACTTTACCGACAGCAGGCGGCCAGGCATTATTCTCATCCATCACAATGTTCTTCATGATGTAATCCTGCATAAGACTATCGGTAGAGTTAGCAATTCTCACTTTAAGGAGGTCACTGCCAGCATCCGCCATCTTAACACCTGTACAGGAAGGCGTCACCACATTGATGTCACGCAAAGGAATATGTAACTCCTTATAATTTCCATCCCCATGATCGACCAGCTTCTCAAACTGACTCTTAGAGATTCGTACACTCAGCGTACCAAGACTAGCAGGGTAGTGCTTCTCGCTGAAGCCTACCTGCATGTGAGGTGCGTGGTCACTTACCCTCACCTTGAAGGGCTGTGGCTCAGCACAGATATACACAAAGTCCTTCGCAGCCTCGTTCATATTCGCCTCGATAGGAATAGCCACGAACTTCACATATTTAATGGTGTCGCCAAGGTAAATCTCATTGACCACATTAGTTTCATTGATCTGGACATCCACAATCTTGGTATGAATATAAAGCTGCGGCTTGCTGCCATCTGCAGGATTGGCCAATGAACGCATATACTCCAGCATTCGTGGGGTAAAGGCTGGGATATTCAGATAAAGTGGATTCTGACCAAACTTGATATTTGGATCACTGAGGCTAGTGACATCAGGATTCATGAAACGGAAGCATCTGACAGCATCGTAGAGATAGAGCTTTCTCTCGACAGTCTCACCATTCACAGTCTCAGTATAGGTAGTATACTGCTTCATGTAATTCTCCACAGTAGCAGGAATACTGTCCACGCCTTCCGACTTCGGAACGCCCATCCACCAGTCGAAATAGACCTCATCCATGATAACATAATCACCCGGATGATGAGTGCCATCATCGTCAGTATAACCATCTTTCCTAGTATAGCCAGCCAGCTCCATAGCAAAAGTCTGGGTGGTGTATTCGCAGAACTCAATATCCTCAATGCCAAGGCCTCCGATAGTTCCTACAATTTCAACCTTTGGAACAAACCACATCACTGAACGATTGGAGCACTCATTGAGCACATTAAACAGCTGATCAGAGATGTAGTTCAGGTTACTTAGTTCAGAATCAGACATGGGCTCAGCACCGTGAAGTGTTGTCAGCAGCGCGTAGTTATGATAGTAATCCCATGCAAAGCCACCCATGGCTCCGTTGAAGACAAGTCGTCGCTGGTTGTTAGCAGCTGTTGCTCCATAAACGGTGTTATGCGTATCTTGAGCCATCGCGGCAAAGGAGAATTCAGGATGATCAGCGAAATAAGGACTCCACTGGAAATTACCATAAACAATATTATGATTTGTCGCATCGCGCATGATGGATTCCTGGAAAGCAGTACGATAAATATCTCGGTATTCTTCGACATCATACCGACCAGTGTTGATGTTCTCCTGCAGCTCGTGACCACTCACGATGATATTCTTCTCAGAAGCAAGTAGCTGCTGGAATCTCAGCAGGAAATTGTCCCAATCCAAGTAAATGAACGAGAGATACTGCCTTTCTTCTGTAGGAACGGTGCTGGTAGCTTCGGAGAGACCTGTAGACAATAGAAGACCGTCGAAGTTGGTCTCCAGCTGAATGACGCTCAGGTCGCCACCGCAAAGCGGGGTCGTCATCTCAGGACCGACCTTTGGCAGCTGAGCGAACACCCAGATATCATCGAGGAAATAGTCACCACCAGCTGTCGACACACAGTTGTTCTCCACGCGCAGCTCATAGGACACACAAGGCTCATTGAGGAAGAACTCGAAATAGAACTGCTGCCACACCATATTAGTCTGTGAAGCGGTAGTTGAGGATCCAGCAGGACGGTAACTCTTACCGATCTGTCCTGAACAGAAAGCGTAAATTTCCTTTTCGGTGTTGTCTGCCCGTTTTCCTATCACTTTCAAGATAACACTACCGGGTACATCATTTGTAACACTCGACATCCATCCCGAACACATCATCTTAGTACCCATACAGAAGGTTCCTTCAAACGGGACAGACGCTACTGTGCCAGGCATATCAGAGGCATCAATATAGAGAAAGCCTTCATTTGATGGATCTTTATCAATATCATCGTTTGTAACTGTACTAGCAGGGTATAGTGTTCCACTTTGATTCACGTTGTCAACAATAGCGTAGGATCCCCATACACAATAGTTATACAATGTTCCATTATTTGCAATCGGAGAATAGGCATAACTCGTCTTCTCAAACGCAATAGGGAGAGCTGATGAATGAGTATAATCAGTGACTCCAGGATCAGTATTATTGAAATGTATACCTCCGGTAGGTGATCGATAGGCAGGCGTATGCGGATAGTCGAAATCGATACGTGCTACAGGGTCAGCACCGTGGCACGCCTCACGAAGCACCTGTGTAGAACGGCTATGCTTAGCACCATTGGCAGGTACTACATCCATATAAGGAACGACTTCAGAGTTATCATCAAAAATGATGGTGAACTTTGCCACATTATACTTACGATTGGCATTGTTAGGATCTTTCGACCTGACCATGATGGTCAACCTTGAATCTGCAGGTACAGTATTATATTTAAAGCCAATCAAACGTCGACGACTGTTTGTAGAACCAGTGACACCATTTGCGTTAGTATTTGGAGCTTCACGAAAAGCGATGTCTGTCACCGCCATGGTTGTGCTAGTGGAAGAAGTCAACTCAACATAATCATTACTTATAAGGTTTTGCAGATTGGCATCAGAACGAGTTCCATCGCCCTTATAGAACCAATAATTTTCCAACTCCATATTAAGAGGAACAAAATTGCTACCGTCATTAGCAGCTTGAAATACCAAAGTACTAATTCTTGGGAAGTGAATGACATGCTCCTCATACCATTTATCGCCAGTCATCTTGACAAGCGAATCAGCCATTACCTTAGCATCAACCAACTCATAGATATGACGCAAAGTTAGTGAAGGCTCTGTCATATTACCAGCATTAGCAGCCGACACATTAGCACCATTATTTTGATAACTCCAATCTTTATAGCTTGTAAGATCTGCACCAATATTCAGTCGAGTCAATGAAGTAGGGAGAATACCCCAGAAATTGAAACCGGCATAATGATTGGCATCATTGGCTCCTCCCTTAATATGAGAACCCATCACAAGACCATTCTTGTATTTCAGAACACTGAAATTACCTTTAGAAAGGTCACAGTTCACACCGTTCTCAAGAGGCAGCTCCGTATCATAATTATACCAACGCTGATATGTGTGCTGCGGTGAAGCATTGCTTGTACTTTGTGATGTTGTCAAATAAAGGGGTACAGCAACACCTTGCTTCACATAGCGGGTCATACGATAAGTGGAGGTGTTCTGAATACGAATGGTTTCACCATTCACCTGCTTCTGAATCCATCCCTGTCCACTCTGAAGGAATTCATTTGGGAAATTCAAACCGCCATCAGCCTTATCGGCCATAAACGACTGGCGATGAATGATTTCCAGAGTACTGACATCAGTAACAGTACCGTTCTGCGCCTCCACACTACCGAATGTTGCCATGCTGGCAATAAAGAGCATGGCCATTCGACGATAACGTCTATTGAAAGTATATGTCAAATTCATCATAGTCAACCTGCTTAAAGATTGTCCTCGTAAATATTATAGTTGAACTGATAGGAAAAACCTTGCAGCTTCAACTTGATGGTAACCGTAACCATACCTTTTATCTTGTTGTTGGTCAGCTTGCCCACGATATCCCCCGAAGCAAGTTGAACAAAGCGCTGATCAAAGATACCAAGATCGCCAGTGAGAATAACACCTGTTCCAGTTGTGGGGTCGATGGATTCTGCCACACCCGTTGCTGGTGTAGTCCAACCATAGGGCTGGGTATCCGTAATCGTCAATTGCTCGGCTGGTGTACCATTTACTGTATAGGGCTCACCTGGCAACACGAAAGTGACATCACCATCATCGAAGCCACGCCAAATACCCTCTGGGTCATGGTTGTTGCGGAACATAGGACGGAGGAAGATGTAACCACCCGAGCTAAACGTGATGCTCAGAGCATCGGCCGAAAGCACACGAGCCTGGAAGCCCGCGATGGGTGGGAAGGGCAGTGCCTCAATGCGGAAGGTCCAGTCGGTGAACATGACGGGAAGTTTGATCCAGTCATTACGATGGATATAGTCAAAGCCGTTAATATCTGTTCCGGACAGGTCCTTACCGATGCCATCGCTGTTGAGTGTGAAACCATAACGATAGTCAATCACCTCCTCGCCCACATCGCGATGGCGGCGCATCTTCATGCGAAGTGAATACTGGTTGAGCGTAGCCGTAGCCGAGGCGTTGGTCTCATTAACATATGAATAGACGGTATGACGTGTAGGTTTGTCGTCTCCAGTACTACCCTTAGGATAGAGCACTAAGGGAGCTGTGCTAAGATCAACATAATATGATGCAGTATCCTCTTCGGCAGTGCGAAAATCGTCGGGATCATCCGGCTCCAACAGGCTGACGTTGGTTCTCTTTAAGGGATGAATCTCATAGCCTAGCAAATCCATCTGCTGCTGAGAGTCATTGATAAAGGTGAACTCTAGCTTGGCCATCGTACGGACAAGCTCCACCTCGAACGACTGGTTCTCAGCCTCTCTGACGGTAATATTCTGTCCACCGATATGGCTCGACATGGGTATGTTGTTGGTCCAGCCATTGGTGGTGGGAAGAGTCTTAGTTGACAGGTCGGGCATAGCAGAACCTTTCTTGATGCCCAGTGATGCGAAATCGGCATTTGTTGGCAAGTTAGCAAAGGCAAAGACCTTATAATTTCCCGGAGGCAGGAGAAAGCGGAAAGTATCTTCTTCCTTGCCAGCGGTCCCACAATTTCCTGAGACGAGCTCTTCAACTATGTTACTGGTATTGACGAAAGCCACCCAGTAATCATGAATCAACTCCTTCGGATCTGTTGGGTCTAACCAGTCGCCTGTGGCACGTGTTACACCATGATAACGGGCAGAGAGTCGCACCTGCACCTGTCCCATGCCCTCAGGAATCTGGTCTACGTCGTCACTGCTACATGCGCCCAGCCCCAAAACAGTGGCGAGCGCAAGGAGACAACATATTGTGATATTCTTCTTCATACTTCTTTATACATATATGATAGGATGCTCAACAGCGAGCCATTTCTTTACATAGATACGAGCCTTCAATTCCTCTGGATGTCGAGGATCAACCGTTGGTGTACCAGGACCGGTCTGAGGATTGAGCTTGAGGCGATAGATATTGTTGCGGACAATGCCGAACTCCATCGTATTATGTATAATTTCCACCTTGTTGGAGTGACGCATATAGGTCATGTAATAACAGATGCCATTGGTGTATTCCACCACTTTGCAGAAATGCTTACGTGCAGTGTTAGTAGCGTAAGCTTCTGCATCGGCCTTATTCTTGAAATACAATCGCTGACTCTCATCAATGTCAGGCGTGTTGGGCTCAACCATATAGAAAGTAGTGCCCAGCACATAGGTGTCTGGCGTCAGCACTTCGTTCTCAATGGTTCCGTCTGATGTCTCTTGTGTCTGAATGCTGTAAGATTGATAATAGTTTGCCACAGGAGCGTAGCGGCACTGGATAAGTACGCCAGTGGTATATTCCGACCAAGCCATCGCTTTATCGAAGGTATTCTCGTTGACATAGCCGAGGATGACGGGAGATTTCGTATCGGCTACGGTTGGCAGCTTAGCTGCATCGGATGCTATCAGAGAAGCGGCATTGGTGATACGACTGTCGCCAAAAAGAATATCGAGGAGTACTGCGTTAGTGCGGTTGGCCTCGGTCTTCTGTGCAGAATAGGGGTCGATGACATAGTTAGTAGCTACACCACGAGGAGTAGGTGTCTCGTCGCCAAGATAGACAAGATTTGTACCATTGATGTCGTCAGCCACGCGTTTAATATAATAGGACGGCTTCTGACACCCATTAATAATAGCCATGCGGTCGACGTAAAGATAAGATAACAGAGGAGTATCACCGTCAGCTCGTGTAGGTGCAGAGACGACCTGAACGGGAGGAGCAAAGATGGAATAGCGGAGTCCCTGATCGGTCTTTTCAGCTCCTGTCGGATCGTAGTCGATACGTGCTGCCAGACGCTCAATAGTGACATGCAGGCGATATGGATTTTCTACCACACCGGTACCAGAGACATAATAATTGTCATTCTCGTTGCTCATGACAAAACGAGTTGGCGTTGGAGTCTCAGCAGTAGCTTCAGTCCATGACTTTTCAGGAAGGGCATCACGAAGGGCCCCCAGTGTCTTATATGAAGTGAGATCACCGTCGTTGGCAACGACAATGAACCGATATGGGTCGGGAACTATTTCCTCACGGCTGCTCAAGATGGGAATTGAGAATGTATAGGTGAGAACATCTTTCCGGACATCATAATTCTTCAATTGCAGGTTATATTCACGGATAGAGTCTACCCTTGCCACTTCCTCGTCGGTGAAATACCGGCTTCCTACGAATTGCGTGTTGGCTGCAGCATTGATGCCATTGCCACCTCCGAGTACAAATACCGTGAAGTTGTGCAGCTGGTTCTCATACTCTCTTCCATATTCCCATCCGTCGCCCTCTTCACCACCGTTAGGCACAGCCGCACGAGTGAAAGCATCGCCATCGGCAATGTCGAACGTCATCTCGATGTATATGCTGTCGACCCCACTATACACCTGGTTATAGTGGTCGGCATCATAGTCCTGACATGCGACGAAGCCGGACAAGGCCAGAGGGATTAGTATATTATGAAGCAGTTTCATGCTATCGTTGTAGTCTGTTGTTGATAATTAGTGGAGCGTTACGTTCTGGAAGCGTTTTGTCCAGGGCAGTGAATGTATGCCGAGGGTTATGAAGTTCCATTCCTCGCCTACGAGGATAAAGTCGAGGCGATAGTCGTAAGCTCTGTCGAGGAACTCCTGCGGACTATAGGCGTAGCGCTCGAAGGCACCTCGTCCCTGCTGCAGGATCTCGGGCAGGTTAATAGCAGCCACCTGATGTCCGTCGGGCCTATAGATGATATAGAGCATGGCGGGAGCGACGGTGCTGTTGCCCTGTCGCAGCATGAGGCGGTTGAAGTCAAGGTCGGCATGTGCCGTCTCCTCCAGTCCTTCATCGCTGGCAGGGCGGCTGTCGTAGCTCTGTGCAGTGACAGAGCTGTAGTATGTGTTCCACTCGTCGAATGGCCGATAGGTCAGCTGAGGAGTACCATCAGTATCGACGTTATTGTCCCAAAGTATCTTTCCGTTCTGGTCGGTGATAAAGATCTCATAGTCTGCGATGTCGCAGTGAGCAGGATCATCGGCCTGGCGGAGTGAGATGTGAAGTCGCTTAGTGTCGCGCACGAGGCTGACGACACAGCTTGTAAGCTCATGTTCGCGAACGGTGACCGTCTGTGCATTGACAAGCACGGGATCGTCGGCTCGCGTCACAGGATTCTGGGTGTATTGTGCCGAGCGGAGGGTGCCATGCCAAAGGGTGTCGAGCTGCTGAGCAATCTGTGTGGCGGTCTGCGAGCCAGGCATGGCCAGGGTGACACTGAGGTTGTTCATCGGTCCAGACTGTCCGTCGCGCAGATAGCGCACGCCGGAGAGCTGGCTGATGTCAGCATAGCGACGCTGGTTGGCCAGCGCCAGTAGCCGATATTCGCCAGGCTGCAGTCCATCGACAGTCATACGGTAGTTCACGTTGCGCAAGGGCTGTGCCGAAGCGGTGTTGTCTTCCGTCTGCATGCGCACCAGCTGTCCGGCTTGGTCGTAGACATAGAGCGTGACGCTCCCCACATGGTCGTTGAACATGTTGGCTCGCTCCACGTTATAGTCGTAAACGAATTCCACGGAGAGCCCCTGCGGACAATCCTCAAGGCTGTCGCTCATCAGTGAGCACGATGACAGGGCAGCGAGTGCCGTCAGGGCAATGAATGTCTTTTTTGTGAACTGCATCATTCTAACGTTTTGTTTATGTATCTATACGTTCTGTATGTATGTCGCGTCGTGAAAGCGGGTTTGTGGAAAGGTGGCCGGCGCCCGCGTAGCGCCGGCCATCTTTTATGCGAATAGTAAGCTTAGAGCGTCTCTTCCTGGAAGCGCTTCACCCAAGGCAGGATGTGCACCTCTGCAGAGATGAAGTAGCTGGTGGGAGGATTGTCGTCAGGAGTATTACCTGCCTCACCACTGAAGTCCTCGGGAACGGGCGAACCGATACCCTCAATCTTCTTCAGCTTGATAACGTACCAGTTGTTGCGGACGATACCATAGCGGCCCAGCCAAGCATGGGCATAGTTCTCACCATAGACGGTGGTCACCTTGTCGACAGTCTGAGTTGCATTAGCAGGATAGATGCAAGGAACGGTAGCATCCTGATAGACATTGTATGCCTCTCCAGGTGCGTTCCAAGGAGTCTCCACATCGCCGAAGTGCTTGATGCGAACTGAATAGTAGGAGACACCACCCTTGTACTGGTAAACCTTAGAGTTGGCAGGCACTGCAATGCCACCTTTGGGATTCAAGTAAGGATTAGCAATAGCTTTGATGGCAGCTTCATCATCAGCAGATGCAGCGGCGCCATTGGTCTTGATGTTAGTCAGAGCCAGCGTAACGGTATAAGGCAGCTCACCAGTATTAGCATTATATTCACCAGGAGTAACAGTGACATCAATATCAAAGCTCACCCTTGTCACACCAACAGAGATGGTACGGCCATCTGCAGCAGTAGCCTTACCAAGGTCGGCACTGATATCGGTCTGGATGAGAGCCTTCTGCTGGTTGATGAAATCGCGCATACGTGTCGTAACAACAGCTTTAATGTCGTTAGTGTTAGCCAGCATGGTATTGGGCTGTCCCTCGATGGTGTAGAAATCCTGAGGATTAATCTTAGCCTTCACACCTACGTAAGTGGTGTTGCGGAAGATCTGACAATTCTCATCGAAGGTGTTCTCATAGGTGTATGTGACATCCTCAGACTTCAGCGTGTACTGAGCATCGGTCAGCTGAGCGTTGATCAGACCCGTATTGGCATCCTGAGGAATAGCACCTGTGCCAGAATAGTTGGGATCATAACCGAAGTAAGTGCGGAAGGCGGGGTTGGGGGTATGGTCAGCGTTGAAGAACGGAGTGCGACCCACCATACGCCATCTCAGGTAAGCAGGAGTAGTTGCGGCGTTGTTGTAGGGCAGCCAGTCAGTGTCGACCTGACGGGTGTTGTAATATCCAACACCACCATTTGTTTTATCACCGTGGTTCACATTACCGAGAGCCCATGTCACATCAGCTTTGGCAATCGTTGTAGCGGTCTCCTGACCATCGAGCTGAATGCCGAAATTCTCATCCACGTCCACCTCAACCTTCACGGCAGCACGCTCCACATAAATGCAAGCCGACTGAGCACCTTTGGCCTCAGCCTCAGCCTTGGTCTTGTAGATGGCGCTCTTGTCAATCTCCGTGAAAGTAATGATGTTTGCACTAGCAGGAGCAGCCTCACCTCCGGCAACGGTAGAGATGGGCACGCTGGTCATCACGAGACCATCGGTTCCGATGGCTCCATAGCCCAACGTCTCGTCTTTAATACCGATAGCCATCAGCTGCAGCTTCTTGAACTGTGCACCTGTGGTTGTACCTGCTGTTGCGGCAATTCCCGTCTCATTACCATCATCGTTCAGGATGACATAAGCATAGAGCTTATCACTGATGCCTAGGTTGGGGTTCTGAATCTCCTGCACCATGCGAGTGCTTGTGGAAGTGATTTCACCGAAGCCGGAAGCAGTCGTCCCCTGGTTGTTGCCACCAGGAACATTGTCAGCTGCCTCATCCTTAAATGTTGCATTGATGGGGAACGACTGGAAGAACACTGCAGCGTCCTCATTGGCGCCCTTGAAGAGATAAAGCGTACCGCTCTTCACTTCAAACTCAGTTGTTTCTCCATCAGTAAGATCCTCGTTGGCACGAGTGATAGCGTCGCCGGGCATCGAGATGCCTACGGCCAGCCATGAGCTTTCTCCCTCTACCATTCCGTAGAGGTTGTTGGGCTCAGCAATCTCGTCTTTTTCCGACGAGCAGGCTCCGAGCAGCAGTCCAGCTGCAGCGAGAGCGAAAAGACTAAACTTTTTCATAAATGATTAATAAAGAGATTAAAATGTTAAAGAATAATTTGATTATTTTCTGTCCTTATAGGGAAGCATCTTCTGTATGGCCTGACGGTTGCGGCTGACATCTATGCCCTTCTGCTGTGCGTTGTCGAGGTGGCGTGCAGCCTCGTCATACTGTCCGCGAAGGATGCATACGACGGCACGGGCATTCTCGGCAGCGCCGCTGTTTCCTGCCCGCTGCAGCAGTGTCTCGGCCTTCAGCGGATCGCGCTGCTGTATGGCGACATTGGCCAGGTTGAGGTTGACAGCCTCGTCGTCAGGATAGTTATTGAGTGCTGTCTGCAGAGCACGGTTATACTCGTCGGAGTAGGGCTCGAAGGTCTGTGCCACGCGCCAAAGCTCATGCTGCGAGAGCTGGTAGGGCTTGGTGCGGTAGATCTGCAAGCACTCGTCGATGGTGTTGAACGTGCGTACGTTGAACGTAATCTCATAGTCGGAGCGGCGCAACGAGGGATAGACAGTCCGGAGCAGGTACTGATAGTCCTGCGGGTAGCTGGACTTGATGCGTGCCTCAGTGGCATCGGCTGTGCGCTCTATCTCGCGGTCTTCCTTCAGCAGCAGCTCACGTATGATGGATAGTATCTCATCGCGGTGGGCCAGCTGCGTGCCGTCCATGTTCTCCACTGCTTCGCGCAGGCCAATCCAGTTCTCAGGCGTTGCCTCGGCGGGAGCAAAGGCGCTGGTGGGTAGGTCATAGTTCTTCCGCAGCCATTCGGTGAGGCTCTTGGCACGGTTGGTGGCCAGCATGCGGTTGTGGGTGAATGGCGACTCAGGCGATGCCCAACCGTGGATCTTGATCTCCTTGACGGTGATGTTCTTGTCGGCCACCATGATATCGAGTGTGTCGGTAATCTTGCGCAGCTCGCGGCGGTTGTCCATATAGTCGGGCTTCATCTCCCACTTGTTCACCACAAAGTTGATGAAAGCCGATCCATGCAGCTCATAGGGAGTCTTGTCCTGAGTGGGTTCGAGGTTGGTCAGGGCAATGAGGGTATAGGGATCGGGCGGAAGGTCACGACGCAAGGAAGTGACATAAGGCAGCTGTGACAGGTCGCCGCAGGCGCACAAATCCTCCTCGAGGCGCAGCTCATAGCCGTCCATCCATGACTCGTAGGGCACGGTGCTGCGATAATATTCAGTCTGAGGCTTTCCGCTGCGACGGCTGACATGAGGAACGTTGCTGTAGGCCACGTTCGACAGGCCGCGCTCGTAGAGCACATACTCGGCATGGCTGTCGATGACCATGGGATCAAAGGCTGCCTTCTGAGTGCCGTCGAGAGAATAGAGTACGGGATGCATCACCACCGACTGGTTGTGCTTGAGCTTGAGCTCATCAAGACAGACATCCATCGTGAGCAACATCTGTCCGCTCTGGGGTGTAAGCAGTGCATTCTTCACAACCGTCTGGCCGTCGCTCAGCGTCTGTGCGCTCAGCGACTGCGAGGCCACGATCAACAGGCCTGCTAAGATATGGCGTAACTTGATAGTCATATACATTATTATATATATAAGGGTTAGAGGTTGTAAATCATGTTAAGGGCTACCTTGGTCGGGCCAATATAGTTGTAATGGCCTTCACCCGTCTGTGTGCCGCAATGCTCACAGGGGAACTTCTTGTACTTGAGGTAGTCGTAGCCAAGACCAATGACGGTCTCGACGCTGAAGTGACGACTGACGGGCCATTGGTAGCCATAGACCAGGCCGCCACCAGCATACCATCCCTCATAGCGGTTGTGGTGCAGGCAGGGGGCAATGCCAAATGGGAACTTCACTCCGCCAGCGTTGAACTCACCACCCATGAGATGGAGACCAACGAAGTGGCCGTTGAACTTCTCGCAGAACCAATAGCGCGCCTCCGGCTGTACAAGCCAGTGACGCCACTTCTTGTTGTCGTTGAACGTCCAGGGGTTGAGGCCAAATGTGGCATCAAACGTCCACTTGCGTGCCAGTCCCACCTCCATGCCGATGTTGGGAGTCAAGCTGGCATCATACAGCAGATTGTTCTTCAACGAGATCTGTGCCTCTGCCTGATGGCTTCCTGCGAGGAAAGCCAGCAACAACAGCGCTCTGCCTAGTGTCCTTTGCATGTATTGCATATTTTTAATCTGTTTATAAAAAACGTTATTTATCCTAAACCTCTCACTTCTCTTCGAGCTGCTCGAGGTTCTTGCGAGCGTCGGCGTTGCCGTCCTGGTCAGCCTTGCGGAACCAGCGGATGCCCTCGTCCTCGCGGCCGAGCATGTAGTGGCAGCAACCGAGGGCGTTCCAGGAGCGGTGGTCGGCCTGGACCTTAGGCATGGAGAGGATGTCGTAGGCCTCCTGGTACTTGTCCTGGCGCATGAGCTCGACGGCCTGGTTGATCAGGCGGGCGATCTCGTCGGGCACGTAGTCCCAGTAGACGCGCAGGTAACCCGAGTTACGCTGGTCGGCCAGCAGGGTGCGCAGCAGGAAGCGGTAGGTCTGGCCGCCCTTGATGGCGCGCAGGCGCTGCTCGCGGCGGTCGAGGTTC
>CACZBS010000017.1:64805-78362 GCA_902779455.1 uncultured Prevotellaceae bacterium | reverse complement strand
CAGGCCGCTGAGCGCTACTGAGGTGGTCGTCACAGATGCTCCTGTGCTCCACTCCGTGTCGCTGGCTTTCTTATACTGATAGACATAGCCCGTTACGGGTTTCTCGGTTGCGGGAGCCGTCCAAGTCAGCGTGGCAGTGTGGGCTGTAATATTAGAAGCAGCAAGGCCAGTGGGCTTCGGGCAAGTAGGTGGCTCGCCAAAGCCCAAGCGAATGCGGTTCTTTTTGCTGTATCTGATGCCTTCTGCATTGATAGCGCCAGTGGGGTCGAGATTGGTGTTGTCGAACGAATAAGAGATTGATTGGTTACCTGAGGCATCGAACACACGGAAAGGTGTGCCGCTCTTATAGCTGCCTGTGTTGTTGTCAACAACGATGCAGATATTCCTATTGCCATCATAGACG
This sequence comes from uncultured Prevotellaceae bacterium, assembly GCA_902779455.1. GTDB lineage: Bacteria > Bacteroidota > Bacteroidia > Bacteroidales > Bacteroidaceae > Prevotella. The sequence continues at coordinate 77,959 of CACZBS010000017.1, read as the reverse complement.
AAAGGTTCATCCAGCTCGATGGTGGTCCAGTCGTTGTCAGCGAAGGTCACGGTGCCGCTATAGACGAGGTCGCTGGCAGTGACAGTAATCCAGTCGGTGGTGCTTTCGAAGGCGGTCTTGTCGGTGCTCACGATGTAGATGTCCAAATCTTTCACCATTTCGATGTCACTGGCTTTGAAGAAGTCAAGGCTCAGAATGGCACCGGCCTGGCCAATCTCGTCAGCGGTGTAAATCTGCTCGGTCAGACTATATTCATAATAATTGTTGGCGGGCAAATAATTGTTGGTGGCAGTGCCTGTTCCTATGCACACCTTGCCGTCGGGACATGGCTCAGGTGTAGTGAAACTGAGACTCTTGTAGAAACTTTCAGAGCCTTCTCCGCAGATAGCCCTTACGCGGGCATAATAGTCTGTATCAGGATCCAAGCCTGACAAAGTATAAACAAATGATTCATTTCCTGCTCCGCCTTGCCCATCTATTATAACTGTTGTCCATTCAGTATCGCTGGCTTTCTTGTACTCAAAGGAGTAGCTTTCTGCTCCTGTGTCCTCCCACTCGAGAGTGGCACCAGTGTTAGTGATGTCAGAAACCTCAAAGGTGGAGGGCCTGGCGCAGGTTTGAACGCCGCCAGGAGTGTACTCGAAGGTGGTCTTGGGGATGAACTTTTCTGCACCACCAGAAGCAGTTCCATTAGTTCTCTGCCATCCCGTGTTTTCAGTTTGGCTGACACCATAGAAATAAGCAGATTTATAGTTGCCTGCCACACTAACGTATGTGCCAATCAGCAGGTTGCCACCTTCGTATGTGTACGGCTCGTCGAACACTACTGTCAATTCCGCTCCTGTGGCATCAAAACTGGCCGTCTTGACAACGGTGAATGCATCGGGGCCTGTAATGCCCGTCAGAGTTGTGGCATCCACCTCGCCAATATAAACTTGGTGAGTGCCTGTCCAGGCAGCAGCAGCGGGTTGCTGGAGATAAAACGTCATTGCGGTGATGGTACCGCCTGCCATTTCCCCCAACAGGTGGCTGGGAATGACACATTCGGAAGCTGCTCCTTGGGTGTCTGCATACACACCATAGAACGGAACATGAGAGTTATTGTCTGTTCCGTCATACACGGTGAGTGTCTGTTGTGCCCTTGCCCCTATGAAGCTGAACAGGGCGAGTAGCGTCATTGCCGCTCTCGGGAGGCAGCGCTTAGCCCAGATTGCCCCCTCCACCAGGCGGTAGTGGGCGGCGAGGGTGACAGTCCCCCTCTTGTAGTGTTGTTGGTTTGTTTTCATGATGGTCTTAGGTTTTTAAATAATTTTCTGATGAATATGGGAGCCGCAAGACATCAGCAGGCGCGGCCGATTTTGTAGGTCCAAAGTTACAATTTTTTTTTGAATTGGCCTCGTTTTTGGCGCATTATTTTTCAATTTTTCCCTGTTTTTAGGCCATTTTGCTAAGAATAGACAAATCCGTGCGCAAAACAGACAAATTTAAGTGATGAGTGAAGAATGTATTAGGTGACTGGGCTGAGGCCAGCTCGGCGAGCAGGCTGCTATTGTCGACATTGTCCTTGATGGAAATGGCAAACACTGGTACGACCAGCACATTACTATTGGGCATCGTGAAAGTATAGGTGCCGTCGCCTTGCTAGAATTGTTAACTCAACTTTCGCAAGCATGCGAAAGCCTTGATTTTTAGTCGCCTACGGCGAGAAATCCTTCAAATCTCAAACAAATCTGCTTTGGAAGATTTGAAAAGATTTGCTAGATTTCTGTCACGAAGTGACACTCATTATCAGATAATTAGTACAAGCGAAACTTGAATTGTTAATATATGCCTCAACATGGTGCCGCACATAGCGGAATCGCCAAAACCAAAGGCATAAGTACGAATAATTATCTAAACAACCAAATTCTTGGACACTTTTCTACATATAAATCGTCAAACGCAAAACGGAGAAACGGCGCTTTTTGAAGGTAATATACCCCTATATTACCATCGAGAAGGGCCGTTTTGCGGTTTCGGGGGCACCGCGGGCGAGGCTTCGGTCTTTTGGTTTTCGCCGTCGGAAAAAAGATTCGGGGAGGAGCGACGATGTGTGACAATTTGTAAAGATTTCCTAAGAAAAGCATGAAAAAGTTTGCTGTTTGACAAAAAAGTGTTACCTTTGCACGGATTTTGCAATGTCAACACTATATGCTTTGCTGAAATGGGAGAAAGAATCAAGAAACTGAAGAAGATACGCATCCACCGCGAAGGCACCGACGAGCTGCTCTACAGCATGTTTGCCATCGTGGCCATCGGCGTCGTCCTGTATCGCAGTTTCGACACCACCATACCCTTCATCATCTTCATCGCCATCACCGGACTGGCATGGCTGCTGATGCTCAACTTCTATCGCTGCCCCATCCGCTACTTCAACGGCGACACGGAGAAGATGGTGGTGGCGCCGGCCGACGGCCGCGTGGTGGTCATCGAGGAGACGGAGGAGAACGACTATTTCCACGACCGCCGACAGCTCATCTCGATCTTCATGAGTCCCCTGAACGTGCACGCCAACTGGTTCCCGGTGGACGGTCGCGTGGAGTTCGTCAAGCACTTCAACGGCAACTACCACAAGGCGTGGCTGCCGAAGGCGAGCGAGGAGAACGAGCACGCCGACACGATGATCGAGACGCCCGACGGCAGCCGCGTGCTGGTGCGCCAGATTGCAGGCGCCATGGCCCGCCGCATCGTCACCTACGCCAAGGATCTTGAGGACTGCTACATCGACGAGCACCTGGGCTTCATCAAGCTGGGCTCGCGCGTCGACGTCTACCTGCCGCTGGGGTCGCAGGTCTGCGTGAAGATGAACCAGCGGACGACGGGCGACCAGACGGTAATCGCGAAGCTGAGGTAAAAGTGAAGAGTGAAAAGTGAAAAATTTGCTGCCGCCTGAAAGGGAAAAGTGAAGAGTGAAAAGTGAAAAATTTGCTGCCGCCTGGAAGGGAACAGTGAAGAGTGAAAAGTGAAAAATTTGCTGCCGCCTGAAAGGGAACAGTGAAGAGTGAAAAGTGAAACATTTGCTGCCGCCTGAAAGGGAAAAGTGAAGAGTGAAAAGTGAAAAATTTGCTGCCGCCTGTATTATGAAGAAGCACATACCAAATATGATTACTTGCTACAACCTGATTTCGGGCTGCATCGCAACGTATTACGCATTCCAGGCTGACTACCTCATCGCCCTGGCGTTCATCATCATCGGTGCCGTGTTCGACTTCTTCGACGGCATGACGGCCCGACTGCTCGGCGTCTCGTCGCCCATCGGCAAGGAGCTCGACTCGCTGGCCGACGTCGTCACGTTCGGCTTCGCCCCCTCGGCCATACTCTTCAGCTGGCTCTCAGCGCAGCACATCCACACGGTCGTCGTGCCCTTCCTGGCCTTCATCATGGCCGCCTTCTCGGCATTGCGACTGGCCAAGTTCAACCTCGACGAGCGCCAGGCCATGGGCTTCATCGGACTGCCCACGCCGGCCAACGCCCTCTTCTGGGGCGCGCTCATCTGGAGCATCGAATTCCGAAGTTGGTTCGAGCCATACCATACATCCCCTTATCTTATTTATATCGTCCTGGCGCTGATGTTCTTGAGCTGCTACCTGCTCGTCAGTGAGATCCCCATGTTTGCCCTGAAGTTCAAGCAGTGGGGCTGGCAGGGCAACGAGGTGAGATACATCTTCCTCGCCACATCGGCCCTCATCATCGTCTGGCTCGGCGTCCTCGGCATCGCCGTCGCCATCGCCTGGTACGTCGTACTCTCCGCCCTGCTGGCTGTGAGAAATAAGAACTAAGGAGAACCTCTCACCTCTCACCTCTCACCTCTCACTTCTCACCTCTCACCTCTCACCTCTCACTTCTCACCTCTCACCTCTCACTTCTCTCATGCTGTCATTCCTTGGATTTCTGCTCATCGCCCTCCTGGTCATCATCTTCCTGGTGATCATCGTCGGCCTGATCCTGCTCGGCAAGGGCATCGACCTCATCCGTCGGCTGTTCGGCCTCGAGCCTAAGAGCCGCTTCCGCTGGAATGTCAACGTACACACCGACGACGGCCGCGGCCAGCAGCAGACGACGACGCGCACCAGTGATGGCGTCACCATCATCGACCGCCGCTCGCAGGAGGAGACTAACAAAAAAATATTCGCCCCCGACGAGGGCGAATATGTGGAATACAGGGAAGTGAAAGGTAAAAGTGAAAAGTGAAAAGTGAAAAATTTGCTGCCGCCTGGAAGGGAAAAGTGAAAAATGAAAAGTGAAAAATTTGCTGCCGCGCTGATTATTTCGGCGGTAGCAAATTTTTCACTTTTCATTTTTCACTTTTCCCTTAAAAAGCTTTTCACTCTTCACTATTCCCTTAATTATGCACCAGCGTGCCGATGTCCTCGCCGTCGATGACCTTGCGGAGGTTGCCCACGACGTCCATGTTGAAGACGTAGATAGGCAGCTCGTTGTCCTTGCACATGCAGATGGCCGAGAGGTCCATCACCTTCAGGTTGCGGGACAGCACCTCGTCGTAGGTGATCTCGTTGAACTTCGTCGCCGTGGGGTCCTTCTCCGGGTCGGCCGTGTAGACGCCGTCGACGCGCGTGCCCTTGAGCATCACGTCGGCCTCGATCTCCACGCCGCGCAGGCTGGAGCCCGTATCGGTGGTGAAGTAAGGCGAGCCGGTGCCGGCGGAGAAGATGCAGACCTCGCCGCGCTTCATCGCCTCGATGGCGCGCCACTTCGTGTAGAACTCGCCGATGGGCTCCATGCGGATGGCCGTGAGCACGCGGTTGCTGACGCCCTCGGCATCGAGCGCTGACGACAGGGCCAGCGAGTTGATGACCGTGGCGCACATGCCCATCTGGTCGCCTTTGACGCGGTCGAAGCCTTTCTTCGAGCCGGAGAGACCGCGGAAAATGTTGCCGCCGCCGATGACGATGCCGATCTCGACACCCATGTCGTGAATCTCCTTAATCTGGCGGGCGTAGTCGCCCAGCCGCTCAGGGTCGATGCCGTGACCCTGCTTGCCCATCAGGCTCTCACCCGAGAGCTTGAGTAGGATTCTCTTGAATCTTGCCATATACCTTATTTATTATATAATGAATTGTACTTCCTTGAAGGCATAGCGGTGTGTAGGGCCGTCGATGTGACGTAGCACCAGGTGACCGTCGTCCTCGACCGTCACCAGCTCCGCCATGAACTCACCGCTGGCGTCGCGATAGCGGAAGAAGCCCTTGCGGCGGTAGAGCTGGGCCAGGTAGCGACGGCGCACGCCCTCCACGTCGGCCCACTCGTCGCGGAACGCCTCGAGCAGCTCGCCGAGCAGCGCCGCGCGGTCGAACGTCCGGCCGGTCAGGTTGGCCAGCGAGACGGGGTTGGGCGCATCGCTCACGAAGCGCAGCTGGTTGACATTGAGCCCCACGCCGATGATGCTGTCCTTGATATGACTGCCCTGGAGTGTGTTCTCGATCAGGATGCCGCAGATCTTGCGGTCGCCGACATAGATGTCGTTGGGCCACTTGACGCTGACGTTCTCCGTATACCGCGCGACGACGCGGCTGATGCTGTTGGCCGTCACCATCGAGATGAGGAACTGCCGGGTGGCTGCCACCCGCTCAGGATGGATCAGCATGGAGTAGAGCAGGTTCGCGCCCTGCTCCGACTCCCACGTGTTCGTGCCGCAGCCGCGGCCCGCCGACTGATAGTCGGTCCACACGGTCACGTCGCCCTCGGCGGGATGCTCGCGCAGCCAGCGGTTGGTCGAGTCGGTTTCTGACAGATGTATCACCTCCATTTTCTCCATAGGTCTGCAAAGTTAACAATAAATCGTGAAATAAGGGCAAAGAAAGGCGGAAAATACGAAAAACGCCCCTTTTGTTACGAAAAACACCCCACGGACTTCACCTTTTTTATTGTATTTTTGCATCCGAAAAGCTAACTATTACTTTAAACCTATCAATTTAAACTTAAAACAAACACAGATGAAAAACAAATCTAAGCTATCAACAAAGCGCGTCATTGTGCTTTCGTCGTTAGTCGCTTCTGCCATGCTCTTGGGCACGCCGATACAGGCGTCGGCCAGCACGGCAGGCGTAGAGTCTGTCCAGCAGCAAGGCAACGTGCGCGGTACGGTCGTCGACCAGAACGGCGAGCCCGTCATCGGTGCTACGGTCAAGGTGGTGGGCACGAACAAGGCTGCCGTGACCAACATCGACGGCCAGTTCTCGATTGACGGTGTCTCCAGCGGCACACTCCAGATCAGCTTCATGGGCTACAAGGAGCAGCAGGTCAGCTTCCGTGCCGGCCAGCCGCTGACGGTCAAGATGCGCGAGGACCAGACGGCACTCGACGAGGTGGTCGTCGTGGGCTATGGCACTCAGAAGAAGGCCAACCTGACGGGTTCGGTCGCCTCGGTAAAGTTCGACGACGTGGCCAATATCCCTGTGGCTAACACGGCCACGATGCTGCAGGGCCGTCTGCCGGGCGTGGTGCTGCAGACCAACGGTGCCCAGGCCGGTCACGACGACCCTGAGATCCGCATCCGCGGTATCGGCACCCTCGGCGATGCCTCGAAGAACAACCCGATGGTGCTCATCGACGGCATCGAGAGCAGCATCTCGCAGATGGCAGAGCTGTCGGCAGAGGACATCGAGAGCGTCTCGGTGCTGAAGGATGCCGCCTCGGCCGCCATCTACGGTGTGCGCGCTGCTAACGGCGTCATCCTCGTCACCACGAAGCGCGGTGCCGAGCAGAAGCCCACCATCACCTACAGCGGCAGCATCGCCCTGCAACAGGCCACCGTGCTGCCCGACTATGTCAACAGCTACGAGTGGGCCCGCATGTTCAACGAGTGTCAGCCGGCCAAGGCCTACACGGCCGAGATGCTGCAGAAGCTGCAGGACGGTTCCGACCCTGACCACTTCGCCAACACCGACTGGGCCGACGAGATGTTCCGCACGGCTGCCATGCACCAGCACCACCTGTCGGTCAGCGGCGGCTCGAAGACCACCCACTACATGCTCTCCGCACAGTACACCGACCAGGACGGCATCATGCGCAACACCGCCAACCGCCGCTATAGCTTCCGCTCCAACCTCGACACCCAGCTGGGCATCGTCAAGATTGGCATGAACCTCAGCGGAAGCCTGCAGAACATCAAGGAGCCCGTCAAGGGCGTCACGGGCGAGGGTCTGATGCGCTCGCTGACGTGGTTTACGCGTCCCTCCGTGCCCGTCATGTTCCAGAACGGCCACTACGGCTACACCGACGGCAACCCGCTCATCAGCGCCTCCGTCTTCTGGAACCCCATCAACGACATCTACTACGGCCGCAAGACCAACGACCACTATCGCTTCGACGGTCAGATCTTCGGCGAGATCGACCTCTACAAAGGCCTGAAGTTCCGCTCGTCGCTGGCCTATAAGTTCTACGACAACGAGACGTCGACCTACAGTCCCCGCAACGAGGCCAAGTACAGCCCCGAGGGCGACATCCTCGTGCCCGCCGGCACGCAGAACACGCTCAACGACTACCGCTGGCTGGAGACGGGCTACACCAACGAGAACATCCTGACCTACAACCAGAAGTTCGGCGACCACACCATCGGCGTCCTCCTGGGTCACTCCATCCAGCACAACCGCTGGGACATGAACAGCGGCTCGAAGCAGGGCTTCCCCACCGACGCCATCTATGAGCTCGACGGCGGTTCGCAGAACGATCACGTCGAGGGCAACGCCGAGGAGACGCGCCTGCAGTCGTTCTTCGGTCGCGTCAACTACAACTACGCCGACCGCTATCTGGCTGAGTTCAACATCCGTCGCGACGGTTCGTCGCGCCTGCCGAGCACCAACCGCTACGCCACGTTCCCCTCGTTCTCGGCCGCATGGATCCTGAGCAACGAGGCCTTCATGCAGAACATCTCGTGGCTCACGTCGCTGAAGCTGCGCGGCAGCTGGGGTAAGCTCGGTAACCAGGAGATTGGCAACTACGCCTACTCTGAGACCCTCTCGGCCCAGGGCAGCTACTACTTCGGCGGCTCTAAGTATATAGGTATGTGCGCCTCGAAGATTGCCAACGAGAACATCAAGTGGGAGACGACGACGATCACCGACTTCGGCTTCGACGCCTCCTTCTGGGGCGGACGCATCTCGATGGTGTTCGACTGGTACAACAAGGTGACCAGCGACATCCTGCTGCAGCTCCCCATGCCCGGCATCTTCCTCGGATCCCTCTCGGCCCCCTATCAGAATGCGGGCAAGGTGCGCAACCGCGGTTGGGAACTCTCGGCCAACTATCAGGACCGCGCTGGCGACTGGTCGTGGCAGGCCGGATTCCAGATTGCCGGTGTGAAGAACAAGATTATCGACATGAACGGACAGGAGAGCATCTCCGACAACACCATCAACCGTGAGGGCGAGGCCATCGGCTCCTACTACGGTCTGAAGGCCCTGGGCCTCTATCGCACCGCTGAAGACCTGCAGCGCAAGAACTCGGCCGGCGTGGTCATCAAGCAGAACGGCCAGGACCCCGTCCTGGGCGACATCATGTATGAGGACTTCAACGACGACGGCAACATCACCGCCGACGACCGTCAGATCCTGGGCAACCCGTTCCCCGAACTGCAGTATTCGTTCACGCTCGGCGCCAGCTACAAGAACTGGGACCTGACCACCTTCTGGCAGGGCATCGCCGGCCTTGACCGCTTCAACTGGGACGAGACGACCATCTCCAACGGCGGTAACAAGACGAAGCGCTGGCTCGACCGCTACTCTGCTGACAACGTCGGCGGCTCCATGCCCCGCATGGGCGGCGAGTACAACAATGCCTACTCGTCGTTCTGGCTCACCAGCGGCGACTATCTGCGCCTGAAGAGCCTCGAGCTGGGCTACACCTTCCGCCACGACCCGCTCCTGCTGCAGGCCGGCATCCAGAGCCTGCGCGTCTACGTGGCCGGCTCGAACCTGCTCACCTTCACCTCGCTCGACGACTACGACCCCGAGAAGCTGAGCAGCGACCAGCGTGGCGACGTCCACCCCAACGTGCGCGCCTATTCCTTCGGTGTTATTGTTAAATTCTAAATCATTCAGCATATTATGAAACTCAACAGATTATATATCGGTATGACCCTGCTGGCCACCTCGCTGGCCACCGTCAGCTGCTCCGACAGCTGGCTGCAGGAAGACTCGCTCACCGAATCGTCGTCGGCCACCTTCTGGCAGACCGAGGACGACGCACTCATGGGCCTCGTGGCCTGCTACGACGCCCTGCAGAGCAACCAGCTCTATGGCGGCGGCCCGTGGGACTTCGGCTGTCTGAACATGGAGTGCCTGACCGACAACGGCGGCCACTTCAACTGGAGCGGATGGATGGAGGGCTACGACATCGCCAACGGCACCCAGAACCCCTCGTCGTGGGCCGTCGGCAGCTACTGGTCGGCCTGCTATGAGGTCATCAAGCGCTGCAACTCGCTCATCGCCAACATCGACCGCGTCGACGTCAGCGACGCTGACCGTGCCCGCTTCAAGGCCGAGGCCCTGACCATCCGCGCACTGATCTACACCAACCTGACGATGACCTACAACGACGTGCCCTACCTCACCGAGCCACTGACGCTCGACAAGGCCGAGGCATCGAGCTCAAAGCGGGCCGACATCGTCAGCGGCGAGATGGCCGCACTGAAGGCCTGCGTGGGCGACCTGCCCGTGACGGCCGACCTGGGCCGCGTCACCCGTGGCGCCTGCTACGCCGTGCTCGGCCGTATGGCCCTCTACAACGAGAAGTGGGACGACGCCATCGCCGCCTACAAGGCCATGCAGTCGCTCGGCTATTCGCTCGACCCCAACTATGCCACGCTGTTCACCACGGCCGGCCAGACGTCGCCCGAGATTGTGATGAGCGTGCGCTTCGAGGGTCCCGGCCTGAACGAGGGTGCTCAGTTCAATGCCCACTGGAACACGCCGCTGGAGGCCATGAACGGCACGCTCAACCTGGCCGACGACTACTACATGCTCGACGGCAAGCGCGTCGCTGACGACAACTACGGCGTCATGACCGACGGCAAGATCGACCTCTGGCAGCCCAACGCCGCCCACTGGGACGGCCGCGACCCGCGACTGAAGGCCACCCTCTTCGTGCCCGGCATGACGTGGAACGGCACGGGCGGCGCAGACGCCTGGTATGGCGGTGCTGCTGCCTCGCTGTCGATGGTCTATGTCATGAAATACTTCGACCCGGCCGACACCGGCAACTCGTGGGACAACGGTCAGGACTTCTACGTCATCCGCTACGCCGAGGTGCTCCTGTCGCTGGCCGAGGCCCTCGTCCAGAAGGGCGGCTACAACGAGCAGGAGGTGCTCGGGCTCATCGACCAGGTGCGCAGCCGCGTCGGCATGCCCAGCGTCGAGAGCGTCGAGGGCACGGGCCTGACGAAGGACGCCCTGCTCCAGGTCATCAAGCACGAGCGCCGCGTGGAGCTGGCCTTCGAGGGTCTGCGCCTCTTCGACCTCTACCGCTGGCACGAGCTGGAGAATGCTGTCAAGGCCGTCGAATATGAGCGCACGCACTACGGCATGGCCTACGAGACGCGCATCTACAACGGTGAGCGCGACTACGTGTGGCCCATCCCGACCAGCGAACTCGACAGCAACAAGAAGCTGGAGCAGAATCCGCTCTGGAAGTAAGCTCTTGACACTGTGATTTTCTTCTAAGACAACGAATTAAGACGAATGAAACGAATTTATCTGTATATTTCACGTCATTCGTCTTAATTCGTTGTTTTTATAATTAGGTAATAGCCGAAAACAACTGGTATGGGAAAAAAGTTACAGACCCCACCCCCAACCCCTCCCCTTGAAGGGAGGGGAGCAGCTGCGCCGTCATCCGCGACGAGCAGTGCGCCAGCCCCTCCCCTTGAAGGGAGGGGAGCAGCTGCGCCGTCATCCGCGACGAGCAGTGCGGCAGCCCCTCCCCTCCTTCGGAGGGGTCGGGGGAGGCTTCTCCCCTCCCTTCAAGGGGAGGGGTTGGGGGTGGGGTCTGTAACTTCATCTTTCGTCCCAAGTATATTATCAACAACATTATCAGTATGACAAGAAAAGTCCTTCTGTTAGCGGCCGTGAGCATGCTGACGGCATGCAGCAACGCCGAGCCGGCGCCCGACGAGAAGATGCCGCCGACCGTCCACGCCGCCACGACCTACTACGTCGACGCCCAGCGCGGCAGCGACGAGGGGACGGGCACCTCGATCGACGGCGCCTGGCGCACGCTCGCACGCGCCAGCCAGGTCCGCCTGCAGCCCGGCGACCAGCTGCTGCTGCGCCGCGGCGCCACCTTCGAGGGCGAGCTGGAGATCCGTGGCACGGGCACGCCCGCACAGCGCATCGTCGTCGGGGCCTACGGCGAGGGCCAGCAGCCCGTCGTGCGGGGCTACGACCGCTCGATGTACGCCGTGCGCGTGCTGAACTCAAGTTACCTGACACTCACCGACCTCCACATCGTCAACACCGGTCGCGAGCGGCTGGCCGGCCGCACGGGCCTGAAGATCGAGGCGACGGACTACGGCGTGTCGCGCGCCCTGACCATCGACGGCGTCGAGGTCAGCGACGTCAACGGCTCGCTCGTCAAGAGCGAGGGCGGCGGCTCCGCCATCCTCATCGTCAACGGCGGCCGCACGGTGGCCTCGCGCTTCGACAGCCTGACCATCCAGAACTGCCACATCGCACGCTGCGCCCGCAACGCCCTCATCTGGAGCGGCTACTACGACCGCCGCCAGTGGCTGCCGAGCACGAACACGGTGGTGCGCGGCTGCCTCATCGAGGAGGTGCCCGGCGACGGCATCGTGCCCATCGGCTGCGAGCACACCCTCATCGAGGGCAACCTGATGCGCCTCTGTCCCGACCTGCTGCCCATGACCGAGGCCGCCGCCGGCATCTGGCCCTGGAGCTGCGACGACACCGTCATCCAGTTCAATGAGGTCAGCGGTCACAAGGCACCCTGGGACGCGCAGGCCTACGACTGCGACTACAACTGCCGCGGGACGGTCATCCAGTATAACTACAGCCACGACAACTACGGCGGGCTCGTGCTCGTCTGCGACAACGGCGCCGAGCGCACCTACAGCCTGGGCAACGAGGCCCCCGTCGTGCGCTACAACGTCAGCATCGGCGACGGCATACGGCCCCGCGAGACGCGCCAGGGCATGTTCTCGCCCTCCATCCACATCGCAGGCCGCGTCAGCGACGCCCTCATCGAGCGCAACATCATCGTGAGCACGCCCAAGCCGGCCGACGACATCGACCGCACGATGGTCTGCAGCGACTCATGGGACGGCTGCGCCGACCGCACGACGCTGCGCCGCAACATCTTCTGTGCCCTGGAGCCATCGCGCTTCACGATGACGCAGTCGACGCACAACACGTTCGACGGCAACGTCTACATCGGCTCCTACGCCGAGCTGCCCGCCGACGCCCAGGGCCGCACCGACTGCCCCGCCTTCGCCGACATGCTCCGGGCCGACCCGCACCTGGGTCAGCTCATGCAGCGCCGCGAGGCCTGCGGCCAGCCGCTGACGACCGTCAGCCGCGAGGCCATCGAGCGCTTCTTCTCGACAGCCGGGCTCTGACGGCCGATGTCTTTTTGACCACGAAGTTTTTTGACCACGAAGTTTTTTTGACTACGAATTGCACGAATTACACGAATTGGCTGCGCCCAGAAAGTCCCCGCCTGATTCGTGTGATTCGTGCAATTCATAATTATGCGCAGCCAATTCGTGTAATTCGTGCAATTCGTGGTTTAAATAAACGTGCATACTCCAGGCGCAGCCAATTCGTGTAATTCGCGCAATTCGTGGTTTAAATAAACTCAATGTGGTGATAAATGCCCGAGATTTCAACGCCCCCCTGCCCCCCTCTAATCTTAGAGGGGGAGTCAGATAGCGTGCATGCCGCCCACATCCGCTGGTGTCACTGCGCTCATCTGCTCAACTCCCCCTCTAAGCATCTGCTCCTGCGGTGGTATCCAACTCCCCCTCTAAGATTAGAGGGGGGCAGGGGGGCGTTGACTTCCCCTCTAAGCATCTGCTCAACTCCCCCTCTAAGCATCTGCTCCTGCGGTGGTATCCAGCTCCCCCTCTAAGATTAGAGGGGGGC
>CACZBS010000017.1:0-64787 GCA_902779455.1 uncultured Prevotellaceae bacterium | reverse complement strand
CCCTCTAAGCATCTGCTCAACTCCCCCTCTAAGCATCTGCTCCTGCGGTGGTATCCAGCTCCCCCTCTAAGATTAGAGGGGGGCAGGGGGGCGTTGACTGCTGTCGGGAACTTATCACCACATTGAGTAAATAAACGTGCATGCTCCAGGCGCAGCCAATTCGTGTAATTCGTGCAATTCGTGGTCAAGAAAACAATCCGCAGTATAGAATTTGTCAACGTCGGTTCCGAGCAGTCATGAAGTGCGAAAGGGCGCTTTTCTGAGGTAATATAGGGGTATATTACTTTCGAAAAGCGCCGTTTTGTGTTTTTCCAAGCACCGTTTCTCCGCCCGTCAAGCGGCGCTTCGGTCACTCAGGAGTTGTGCTTCCAAAAGAATTAGGCGCCACTTCACGATGGAATCTCGGATAAAAGTTGTAACTTTGCAGCAAACTTTTCGCTAACGAGCATGAATCACCTTAGACCCTACTGGTTGGCCCTGCTCCTGCTGATCGTCATGCCGACGGGGGCGCAGCCCGACTTCCGCACGTTCACCACCGTGCAGGGACTGGCCGACAACACCGTCTTCAGCATCGCACAGACCCCCGACGGCTTCGTCTGGCTGGGCACGGCCAACGGGCTGAGCAGCTTCGACGGCATGTTCTTCAACAACTATCACAACCGCCCCGAAGGCACGGCGTCGGCGCCCGACGTGTCTGACAACGTCATACGCTGCGTGCTGCCCGACGCCGACGGCCTCTACCTGGCCACCGACAACGGCCTCGTCTTCTTCCATACCGCCACGGCGCGCTTCATGCCCTGCACGTTCACCCGCCCCGACACGACCATCACGACGGGCTATCGCTTCAACAGCCTCGTGCGCTGCGGACGCGACATCTTTGCCGTCGACTACTACGGCCACGTCATGCGACGCACGGCCGACCGCCACTTCGAGCCCATCCCGCAGCACGGGCGACGCATCGACGCCCTCACCCCGATCGACGACCGCCAACTGGTGGCCACGGGCCCTGAGGGCATCTGGCTGCTCCGCGCCGCCGACGGGCGGGTGGAGAGCAGAGTAGCGTTTGAGGCCCCCGTCACGGGCCGCACCAATATCTACTACAGCCATAACCTCGGCCTCATCGTCGTGGGCTATGGCATAGGCTACGACAGCCGCGCCTTCACGCTGACGCCCGACGGACGCCTCACGACGAGCACATGGGACGTGCCCGAGGGACTGACCAGCACCGTCGACTATGGCGACCTGACCGTCTTCGGCACCGACGGCGGCGGCATCGAGCTGCACCGCGCTGACGGCTCGCGCACCGTCTGCACCCCCTACAACAGCAACATCGGCGGCGACGCCGTCTACACGCTGGCCACCGACCGCGACGCCAACCTCTGGGTGGGCACCTATCGCATGGGCCTCTGCCTGAGCACGACGACCGCCCGGTGGTATGCCACGCTGAGCCGCAAGAACCACCGTCTGAGCTACGACATCGTCACCGCCGTCGTGCCCATGGCGGGACGGCTGGCCATCGGACTCGACGGCGGCGGACTGCAACTGACCGACAGTGCCACGGGCCGCCAGCAGCTGCTGACCACGAAGAACAGCCCCTTGCCCGGCAACAACGTGGTGAGCATCGTGGCCGACAAGGAGCGGCTCTGGCTCGGCGTCTACACCAAGGGGCTCGTCGGCTACGACCTGCGCACGGGGCGCTTCGACACCTTCGCCATGCCACCTACGGAGCAGGACGCCAACAACGTCTGGACGCTGCTCGACGACCATCGCGGACGCCTCTGGGTGGGCGGGCCCTGCCTGTTCGTGTTCGACAAGCAGTCGCACCGCATCACGCCCATCGACACGCTCCAACGGGCCGACTGCATGTCGCTGGCCCTCAGCGGCGACGACGTCTGGATGGGCTGCCGCTTCTGGGGTATCTGCAAGTTCGACGTGCGCACGCTCCGGCTGAAGGCCCTCTACCGCACGGACAGCCCCACCGGGCCGCGGCTGCCCTCGAACAACATCAGCTTCCTGGCTGCCGACCGAAGGGGGCGCGTCTGGTTCAGCACCGACCAGGGGGGCTTCTATCGCCTCGACGAGCGTCAGGAGCGCATCGACTCGTTCGGCATCGGCTGCGGACTGACCAACACGCACGTGAGGTCGATGGCCGAGGATGCTGACGGCAACATCTTCGTCGGCACCTCAGGCGGACTGTTCCGGTATGCGGCCGACAAAGCCACCTTCGCACGCCTCGACATCGATGCCGACATGTCGGAGTTCACCCCCAACTGCACGGCCACCGACGGCCATCGGCTCTACTTCGGCACCACCAAGGGCGTCGTCAGCTTCAACCCGTCAGACATCACCATGCCCGACCGCCAGCCGGGCGTCTGCTTCACCTCGCTCCACGTCATCGGCAACCAGCCGCTCACCATCGCCCTCGGCAACCAGCGTGAAGCCAGTCTGCGGCTGACCCACAGCCAGAACTTCTTCACCGTCGTCTACGCCATGCCTGAGTTCGTCACGCCCGAGCTGCTCCGATTCTCATGTCAGCTCGAGGGCCTGGAGACGACGTGGCGCGAACTGGGCCAGAGCCGCCAGGCCAGCTACACCAGCGTGCCCCCAGGCAAGTACCGCCTGCTCGTGCGCTGCAGCGATGCCAACGGCCAGTGGGGCGAGCCCTCGGTGCTCAGCGTGGTCATCACGCCGCCGTGGTATCTGGCCTGGTGGGCCCGCCTGCTGTGGACCCTGCTGACCGTAGCCGTCGTCTACGCCGCCTTCCGCTTCTATCGCCGCGAGCTGAGCATCAAGCACAAGGTGGAGATGGTGGAGCTCGAGAAGGCATCGGAGCAGAAGCTGAACGACGCCAAGATGAACTTCTACACCAGCATGACCCACGAGCTGCGCACGCCAGTCTTCCTCATCATGGCCCAGCTGGAGCAGCTCCTCGACGAGGGTAAGCTCATCGTCCAGGCACCACGCACCTACATGGCCGACATCCATCGCCATGCGCTGAAACTGAACAACCTCATCAGCCGCGTCATCGACTTCCGGAAGGTGGGCGCCGCCCAGCTGCAGCTCGACCTGCGGCGGGCCGACGTGGTGAGGCTCTGCCGCCAACTGACGGAGTCGTATGCCGACCTGTTCCGCATGAAGCACATCGACTTCAGCCTGGAGGCTGCCCAATCGGAGATCTGGCTCGACTATGACCCGCTGAAGCTGGAGCTCATCGTGTCGAACCTGCTGTCGAACGCCTTCAAATACACGGCCGAAGAGGGGCGCGTCGTGCTCAGCGTCAGCGAGGAGCCGCAGCGCGTCGTCTTCAGCGTGACCGACAACGGCATCGGCATCGACCCGCAGGTGCGCCAGGCCATCTTCGACCCCTTCTTCCGCTCAGAGCGCGGCAAGCGCCAGAGCCGCCAGGGCGACGGCCTCGGACTGGCCTACGTGAAGCAGCTCGTCGAGCTGCACGGCGGGCGAATCAGCGTGGAGAGCACGATGGGGCGCGGCTCGCGATTCTCGTTCTTCATTCCCCGCCAGCCGTCAGACCAAGCCGAGGTCAGCATCAGTCAGGACGCGACGCCACAGCCGACAGCCACGCCGCCGTCAGCAGAGTCGGCCCTGCCGGCGCCGTCGGCTAAGCCGCAGTCGCCCGCCAACCCGGCCGCGCTACATTCCGTGCTCATCGCCGACGACGACCCCGACGTGCTGAGTCTGCTGGAGCGCAACCTGAGCCCCGACTTCCGCGTGCTCAAGGCCAGCGACGGCGAGCAGGCCCTCGCGACGGCCGTCGAGGAGCAGCCTGACATCATCGTCTGCGACCTGGTCATGCCCCACATGGACGGCCAGCAGCTGCTCACACAACTGAAGGCCGACGCCCGCACCAGCCACGCCCACATCATCATCCTTACCGCCCAAAGCGCGGAGGACGACATGGTCAGCGCCCTCGACAGGGGCGCCGACGCCTTCCTGACGAAGCCTATATCGCTGCGTCTGTTGCGCATGCACATCGACCGGCTGCTCAGCAGCGACACCACGCTCGGCGACAAGGCCCCCACCCTACCCGGCAACCAGCCCGACGACGTGCGCAAGCCCTATAACAAGGAGGAGCAGCAGATGCTGACCCGCCTGCGCGCTATCATCGACGAGCATCTGGCCGACCCCGACTTCAACATCGAGCTGCTGGCCACGAGCATGAACATGAGCCACTCGGCCCTCTACAAGCGGCTGAAGGCCTTGACGGGCATGTCGCTCGTAGAATTCATCAACGACTATAAGATCTTCAATGCCGTCCAGCTGTTCCGCCAGGGCGAGACCAGCGTCGAGCAGGTCTGCGAGCAGTGCGGCTTCGGCGACGCGAAGAACTTCCGCTCGATGTTTAAGCGCAAGATGCAAATGACCCCCAAACAATACATCCAGTCGCTTTAGCAAAAAGCATCGGAATAACGAAATATCGAAATAACGAAATAACGTTATAACGAAATATCGAAAACTTTGGAATAACGATATAACGAAATAACGTTATAACGAAAAAAAGAAAGAAAAGAAATGACCCCAGAAGAACAGCAAAAACAGGACGAGCGCTTCATGCGCATGGCCCTCGACGAGGCCCGGCGGGCACTGTCGAAAGGCGAGGTGCCCATCGGCGCCGTCATCACATGTCAGGGCCGCATCATCGCCCGCGCCCACAACCTGACCGAGACGCTCCACGACGTCACGGCCCACGCCGAGATGCAGGCCATCACGATGGCGGCCAACGAGCTGGGCGGCAAGTATCTGCCGCAGTGCACGCTCTACGTCACGGTGGAGCCCTGCCCCATGTGCGCCGGTGCCCTGGGCTGGGCCCAAGTGAAGCGCATCGTCTACGGTTGCGCCGACGAGAAGCGCGGCTACCGCGAGTATGCCCCGCGCGTGCTGCACCCCCGCGCCACCGTCACCGCCGGCATCCTCGAGGCCGACTGCCGCGAGCTGATGCAGGCCTTCTTCAAGCAAAAGCGATAAGCACGGTCTTATCCACACGCAAAAACATCAGGCGGCATCCTCCGAACGCACGGAGGATGCCGCCTGTTGTCAGTTCTCAGGGGCGTTGGTCAGCCTGGGGTCACTTCACTGCCGAAGCCTTTGGCGTCTGCAGTTGCTTGCGGTTCACCTTCGTGCCCACGAAGCGGCCAGGAGCCTTGTAGTTCTTGAAGATGCTCAGGCTCTTCTGCTCGGCAGCACGCGCGGGTGCGGGCACCTCAGCACCGAGCTGGAAGGTCTCGCTGATCAAGCCGAAGCCACCGACTCCGGGGATGTAGTAGATGCCACAGAACTCGAAAGTCTTCGTCTCGTCATCGTATTCGCCCAAGTAGTTCGTGTAATCAGGATTGTAAGCCTCGAGGTCGATGAAGTAGACATCGCCGTATTCCTCATACTGGTCGCCCGTGTTCTGATTGAAGCGGATCTTGCCGTCGGCACCGATGGTGAAGTTCAGGCCTTCCTCTGACGAGGCCCACGGCTTCAGGTAGTAGCTGCCCTTGAGCTGGTCGCACTGGAAGAGCGTAGCCTCATCGGCACCTTCGTAGTAGCTGCCTGCGTTCTGCGACAGCGCTCCCACGCCGTAGGTGTAGACGCCCTTGCCGACCTCTGAGTAGGTCAGGTTGGCGACAATCTCGTCGGCAGTGCCATAGACCAGCTCGCCGTCCTCGGTCTGGAAGGTGGCCACCAGCGTGACGTAGTTCTCCTGATAGGTCGACATGGTGCTCAGCTTGACGAAGATGTCATGGCCGGCATTGTCGTCGAGTCCAGTGGGCTGCAGCTCATAGCCTTCGGGGATAGCCACCTCGCCGTTCTCCTTGACCGTAAAGTAGATGTTGTAGCCCTCGGCATAGGGGCTCTCCACGCAGTAAGCCGTGCCATAGTCGGCCGCAAAGACCGAGTCGCACTTGTCGGTCGTCGTGATGCACTTGCCTTCATACAGGGCCGTGGAGGTCGTCGTTCCGCGCTGGCCCGACATGAGCACGCCGTCGAACAGCTTGGTATACTCGAAGTCTTTGGCGACATCAGCACGATAGGGGTTCAGTGTCGGGTCGACGACGATCTTGAACAGTCCGGCCGAATTACAGGTATAGAAGCCGCCCGAGCCGTAATTAGCCATCGAGATGAGCAGTGTTTCCTTCGGGAAGCTGATGATTCCGTTGGCATAGGTGCCGTAGTTGCCCTCGGCATCTGCAGGCTTGTCCTGAGCCAGACGCAGTCCGGCGATGCTCGAGATGCGGAACATACCGTAGCCCCAGTCCATACCTATCTCACAATAGTGGGGGATGAACACCTTAGCGGGATCAGTAGCATCGATGTAGATGTAGTAGTCCTGCGACGTATCCCAGTCGCCCGGCTCGTTGTAAGGATAGCTTGCGCCGTAGACATTCTTCATGCGGAAGTAGCCCTTCCGGTCGTCGCGCTCCTGCATGACGATGGGATAAGAGACGTTGTCCACGCCAAAGAAGCCAGTCACGTAGTCGTCGGTGAACATGCAATAGCCCTCCACCTTGTTGCCGTTCTCGTCGAAGTAGAAGCCGACATCGTTCCACTTCACGCGGTTGACGGTGAAGGTGCAGTAGTCGCCGCTGGAGTAGTTCGGCGAGACAAGGTTGGCATCCGAGATGTTCAGGCCCAGCAGATAGGGCTTACCGATCTCAGCCTTGGGGAAGTCGACCTTGAACGTAGTGACGGTGTCGCCCTCGGCAAACGTGGCGTCGCTGACGGTGAAGACGTTGTCAGTATTCTGCGTGATGTCGAACTTCACGGTCATGGCGGGCAGATTGCTCACGATCTTGTCGCTGACCACGGAGTCGTTGCCCTCGGAGTCCTTGGCATACGTGTATTCGTGGACCGGGCGACGATAGAGTTGCAACGTGGCCGAGCACTCATCGACGGGGTCAAGCTCCACCGAGGGTGCGAGGTCCTTGAAGTAGACGTCAGCATAGCCTGCAGCGGCATCCCATGCGCCCCGCTGATAATCAACGTCATCGTCGGAGCAGGCCGTAAAGGACAGGGCTGTCAAGGCAGCAAGTCCGAAAAATAGCTTATTCAGTTTCATATTGCTTTCAGGTTTTTACGGTTAGACTTATTCTGCATATTTACCTACGGGCGAGGGGCCCTTGACAGCCTGCGTGGGATCGGGGTTGTTCTTACCCTCGAGGGCAGCGTTGGCATCGACCTCGCTGTTAGGAATGACGATGTTCCAGTTGGGCTTGATGCCCTCGCAGTTGATCTTGAAGATGTCGGCAGGCGCATTGGTGCCCTCGTAGTTCTGCATCACACCGGGCTTCAGGCGCTTGGCTGACGGGAAGGCCCAGCCTTCGCCCCAGCCCTCAATGCGCATCTGGGTGAGCACCTCGAGCTGGAACTCGCGGAGGTCGCTGGTCGTGAAGTTGTAGGCGGCGTCGCGGTTCTTCATGAAGTTCTTCAGCAGTGTCAGACCGGCAGCGACGCCCTGCGAAGCGCCGACGGCCTCGGCCTCGATGAGCATCATCTCCTCGACGCGCATGACGGGCACGTCGACGGCACCGCCGATGCTGTAGGTGTTGTAGTCGCCTTCGAGGCAACGGAACTTGAGGGCCAGATAGTCGGGCTTGCCGTCGAGATATTCCTTCGTGCGGCTGGTCTTATACTCATAGAAGTCGTAGCGCTTGGGGTCGAGGAAGAGGTGGCGGCGCACATCGCTGAATCCCATGTGGTCGTAGAGCGACTTGTCGATCATGGGGCAGGTGCGCGAGCTGTAGCCCCAGGCGGCCTCGCCCGACATCCATCCGGTGAAGTTGCAGAGGTTGCCCATCGACTCGGGGCTGTAGTGCAGATACCACATCCAGCCGTCGGTGGCAGAGGCGAAGCCCGAGGTGGGATCCTCCATCTCGTCGGCCGTCATCATCTTGGCCTTCGAGCCCATGGCATTGATGGCCATGCGGGCATACTTGGCAGCCTCGGCATACTGTCCGTCCCAGAGGAGCACCTTGGCGCGGATGCCATAGCTCACGGCCAGGCAGGGCACCATGCGGTTAGCCGTGCCGTAGGCGGCCAGGTCATTGCCTTCGAGCATGCGGTCGGCGATGTTGAGGTCGTTGAGGATGAACTCCATCATCTGCTCGTGCGTGGCGCGGGGATTGTTCTTGGCCTCGTCCTCAGTGGTCTTCTCAGTGACGATAGGCACGGTCAGGCCCTTGACGCCCGAGCAGTTGGTGTACTTGTTCTCGACGGGCTCGAAGTAGACCATCAGGTTGAAGTACTGGAAGGCGCGGTCGGCATAGGCCGCACCGGCATAGTAGCGCATCTCGTCGCTGAGCGACTCGTCGTTGACGTCGATGTTCGAGATGATCGAGTTGGCCGTCTTGACGAACATGTAGAGCGTGCGCCAGGGCAGGAAGCTGAGGTAGCTGCGGTCGCTGTTGCCCTGCATCGTGTTATAAGAGCGATACCAGTCATAGCCCGAGTTGGAGCCGCCGGGATACATGTCGCCCAGCATCTCGGTGTTGGCAATCATGAACTGCGGATAGCCCATGTCGGTCTCGTGCTCCTGTTCGCCGTAGACCAGGTATCCCTGCACCATCTGTGAGGAGATACCGTTGACGGTGCCCTCGAGTGCGCTGGGCGATTCGCTGACCTGCTCGGCCGTGGCGGTGTCGCTCTCAGGGAACGTCTCTTCAATGCAGCTGCCCAGACTGAGCACAGCCGTCGCAGCCATCAGTGCATATATATTCTTCATCTTTTTCATATTCATGTCTCCTTTCTAAAAATGGTTAGAATGTTACAGTGATACCTCCCGAGAGTGTGCGCATGGGTGAGTAGCGCGTGGCGTTGGTGCCGTCGTCGAAGGCCTGGCGCGGGTCGAAGCCCTTGCGCTTTGACCAGTAGTAGACGTTCTCGGCGGAGAAGTAGACGCGCAGGTTCTGGACGTCGAACTTGCGGGTGAACGACTTGGGCAGTGTGTAGCCGAAGTTGAGGTTCTGCAGGTTCAGGAAGCTGGAGTTAGTGAGGAATCGTGTCTGCGTGGCACCGATGTTGAGGTCGCCGTAGTTCCAGCGAGGCACGTCGGTCTCGGTGTTGGTCTCGGTCCATGCATTCAGCACGTCGCGGTGCATGTTGTAGCCGCCGTGCGAGTCGTTCGGGGTGGTCATGAACATGGCGTAGGTGTTGTCCATCTGCTTGCCGCCGATCTGGTAGGTGAAGTTGGCCGTCAGGTCGAAGCCGCGGTACTTCACCGTGGTGCCGAAGCCGCCGTAGAACTTAGGCAGTGTGCTCTCGCCCACGAAGTAGTAGTCGGCCTCCGACCACGTGCTGGTCTTCTCGCGGCCGGTCCATGTCTTGCGCACGTAGTTGTCGCCTTCGTCGTTCGGCTCCACCTTGTTGCCCTGAGCATCGAAGTAGTCGAACGTGTTCTTCCACCACTGTGCCAAGCCCGTCTCGGCATCCACGCCGGCATAGTCCTTCATGTACCATGAGTAGATCGAGGCATCCTCGGCGATGTAGAAGCTGCCGCTGGCGTAGCCCTTCCACTCCTTGCCGTCCTTGTCGTAGGCCGTGGTGGTCTTGCGGTCCTCGTGGAGCTTGGTGATGCGGTTCTTCAGGCTCGAGACGTTGAGGTTGATGTCCCACTGGAAGTCCTTCTTCTTCAGCACGTTGATGTTCAGTTCGAGCTCAAGACCCGTGTTGTACATGTCGCCCACGTTGTCGTAATAGCTGGTATAGCCGAGCGAGGGAGCGACGTTGAAGTTGTAGAGCATGTCGGTGGTCTTGCGATAGTACCACTCGAGGTTACCAGTGATGCGCTTGAAGAGCTCGAACTCCAGACCGGTGTTGAAGTTGCCCTGCGTCTCCCAGGTGATGTCGCGCGTACCCTTGCCGCTGAACTCCACGCCGAGGTTTCCGGCCGAGTTCTTGATGACGTAGCGGTCAGTATAGCGGTAGGAACCGATGTTGTCGTTACCCTGCTGTCCGTAGCTGATCTTATACTTCAGCTCGTCGATCCAGCTGACGTCGAACCACGACTCCTTGTTGATGAGCCATGCGGCACCGAGGCTCCAGAACGTACCCCAGCGATACTCGGGATCGAAGCGGCTGGAGGCGTCGCGGCGCAGCGAGGCGTTGAGGAAGTAGCGTCCGTCGTAGTCGTACATGACGCGTCCGAAGTAGCCCTCGTTGTTATAACGGGTCTTCTCCGAGTAGGCGCTCTGTCCGTCGATGGCTGCGCCGGCCAGCTCCTTGTTCTTCTGCGAGAACATCTTCGACTTGGATGCCATGAGATAGGCGGTGCGATAGTCGGAATACTCATGTCCGAGGAGCACGCCCAGGTTGTGGACGTTGGCGAAGGTGTGGGTGTAGTTGAGCAGCTGCTGGAAGTTGAAGCTCTGCGTGCGCTGGTGATACTTCTCGACCGTACCGCCCGTGGAGTCGAACTGTCCGTAGTATGGGTTGTAGACATACGTGCCGCGCGTCTCGTCGAGGTTGGTCGTCCCGTTGATGGTCAGCGTCAGTCCGGGCATGAAGGTGAACTCGGCGAAGCCGGTGCCGTTGAAGGCGTTGCCCTCGAAGTTGCGGGTGTTGAGCAGCATGTCCTGGATCGGGTTGGCGTTGTTGATGAACAAGCGGCTCATGCCGGCGTTGGTGACGTCGCCGTCGCTGCCGTCCGTACCGTAGTCCATGACGCGGATGCCGTTGCCGTCGACCTTGATGCTGCCGTCAGCATTGCGCAGGTAGAGCGGATAGACGGGTGCAATCTGCGTGGTGAAGGCCCAGGGGTTGCCGCTGGAGGTCTCCGAGCCGTTGTTGCCCAGCGAGTTGTGGTCGAAGCGGGTGTAGGCCATGTTGGCGCCCACCTTGAGCCACTTCTTCACCTGGTAGTCGGCGCGCAGACGGCTGGTGAAGCGCTGCATGTCGCTGTTCTCCATCAGACCTTCGTTCTTCAGGTAGCCGATGGAGCCGTAGAACGAGCCGCGGTCGCTGGCGCCGCTCATGTTGACGTTATATTCCTGTCGCAGTCCGATGCGTGTGCCCAGGTCTTCCCAGTCGTCAGGCTGGATCCAGTAGTCCTCGCCCTGATAGTGGGCCAGATAGCCCAGCGTGGCGTTGGGGTTGAGCTTGCCGTCGCGGCCGATGAGGCTCTGGCCCTCGGGGACGGTGAAGATCTGATATCCCAGACCGCCGTTCTGTGCCGTCGTGATGCGGTTGTTGGCCAGGGCCCATGCCGTCTGTGCGCTGTTGCCGGCAGCGAGCAGGTTGTTATAGAGGGCCTTGTACTGCAGCTCGTAGTACTGGCCGGGATCCTTGATGACGTCGTAGTGCTGCAGGGCGCGCGAGTTGGCACCCCACTTGGCGTCGAACGTGATCGTGGCGTCCTGGCCCATCTTGGCGCGCTTCGTCGTGATCATGATCACACCGTTGGCACCGCGAGCACCGTAGAGGGCGTTCGAGGCGGCATCCTTCTGCACCGTCATCGACTCGATGTCGGCGGGGTTCAGGTTGGCCATGTCGCCGTCGTAGGGAGCACCGTCGACGATGATGAGCGGGTCCTTGCCGGCATTGAGCGAGCCAAAGCCGCGGATGCGGATCGTACCCGTCGACGAGGGGTCGCCCGACGAGCTGACAATCTGCACGCCGGGGACGGCACCTGCCAGAGCGTCGGTGACCGACGTCACCTGGCTCAGGGCCAGCTCCTCAGCGCCCACCACCTTGGCCGAGCCCGTGAAGGCCGACTTCTTGGCCGTACCGAAGGCCACGACGATCACCTCGTCGAGGGCCTTGGAGTCGCTCGTCAAGAGGATGCGCATGTTCGGACGAGCCGACACCTCGATGGGCTCCATGCCGATGTAGCTGATGCGCAGCATGTTCTTGCCCTTAGGGCAGGTCAGCTCGAAGCGTCCGCTGGCATTGGTCACCGTACCGACCTGTGTGCCCACGACCATGACGGATGCGCCGATCACGGGTTCGCCATCGTCTTAAGACACTACGGTACCACTCACTTTAGTTTGGGCCAACGCTCCTCCCACCATGAGGAAGAGCCCCATCAAAAGCATTGTTAGTCTTTTTTCCATAAATCTCTCTCGTTTTTTAAATAATGTATATAATTTTTGATGCTTATCCTGTGACATCGATTTACCCTCCAGTCGCACCTCCGGGGAGGAGGTGTGACGCGGCGGGAATGCCTGCAGGCGCTCACCTCCCTTCCGCTCGGCATCCCGAGGGGTGACGCTCGCTACCTTTTTAACGCTCACTAAGTTTCCGTTAAATAACTTGGTATGGTTAAGTCACAGACCCCACCCCCAACCCCTCCCCTTGAAGAGAGGGGAGCGGCTTCCGCCTTGCCCGCCGCATGGGACTCCGCAGGCACTCCCCTCCCTTCAAGGGGAGGGGTTGGGGGTGGGGTCTGTGACTTAATCATATCAAGTTATATTTAAACGGTTACTTGAAAATAAAATCAAAGACAGAGACCTAAACCAAATAATTGTAAAACCCTAAAAAAAAGAACAATGGAGATCAACATCTACATCTGTCAGCCCCTCGTGGGGCAGACGTGTCGTCATGCCCCCCACGCTGCCGGAAGTCAGACGCCTGCGACGGTGCTGCTGTCCGACGTGCTGCAACGCCAAATGGAGCTGGCTGCTACGAAGCGCAGCGCCAGCACACGGGCTAATTACCTGACGGCCATGCGCTCCCTGCTGAGCTACGTCGGGCCGCAGACCCTTCTGTCCGACATCGACCACATGACCATCGAGGGCTACGAGCGATGGCTGCGCCGCCGCGGCGTCAGCCAGAACACGGCCTCGTGCTACATGCGCTCGCTCCGCGCCCTGCTCACCGAGGCCGACGAGCGGCTGGCTCCGGCCTTCGTCCACGTCTACCGGGGGTCGGTGCGCACGCGCAAGCGCTCGCTGCCGCTCGACATCATAGCCAGGCTACAGCAGCTCGACCTGAGCCGTAGGCCCACCCTTCAGCTGGCCCGCGACGTATTCCTCTTCTCATTCTATGCCATGGGCATGCCCTTTGTCGACATTGCCCACCTCAGGCCCGCACAACTCACGGGCGACGCCATCGTCTACCACCGCCAGAAGACGGGCCATCGCGTCGCGGTGGCCCTCCATCCGCAGCTGACCGACATCATCCGGCGCTATGAACATCAGTCGGCGCGCTATGTCTTCCCCCTGCTGCGGGCCGACGACGAGGCCGACTATGCCCTGGCTCTCGGACGCTACAACCGCCGGCTGCACCGGCTGGGCCGCATCCTTGGCCTCGACATGCCGCTGACCAGCTACGTCGCCCGCCACACGTGGGCCTCGGCCGCCTATCATTCCGACGTGGGCCTGGCCGTCATCTCGGGCGCGCTGGGACATGCCAGCACACAGACCACCATGACCTACATCCGCGACATCGACGACCAAACCATCGCCCAAGCCAACCTGCGGGTCATCGGTCAGGTGCCAAAGGACGTGCCGGAATAGCGCCTTGGTTTGATTCTTTCTTTACATCAGGCCCTCTCCATGGAGAAAAGTGCCGCTTTTCGAAGGTAATATACCCCTATATTACTATCGAAAAGCGGCACTTTTCGACCTGTGAACGGCTGATTCTCCGTTTGAGATGCGTTAAATCATTGAAAAACAAGTGCTTGGCTAAGCGTAATAAAAGATTTACACTTTTCTTTACAAAGCTACTCCTGAAACGCCCTTTCCGGCAGGTCGCAGATGGAAGAGGAGGGCTAAAAGGGTAGGTTTTACACCCATAAACTTTCATTTTAGCATATTTTCCCTATAAAAACCCTCAATTTATCATTTTTGTCCTCAAAATTCAAACTTTTTATAAAAATAATTTGGAAGTTTAGAAAATAATATTTACTTTTGCATTCAGTAACAAAACTCCATGTCACTATGAACACCTCCTCCCCGGAGGTGTGCGAGTGGGTAAAAAGGCTGTAGGATACGAAAGCAACCAACCTTTATATAATAAAAAAACGAGAGAGATTTATGGAAAAAAGACTAACAATGCTTTTGATGGGGCTCTTCCTCATAGTGGGAGGAGCGTTAGCCCAAACTAAAGTGAGTGGTACCGTAGTGTCTCAGGAGGACGGCGAACCAATCATCGGTGCGTCGGTCCTTGTCGTAGGCACACAGATCGGTACGGTGACTAATGGTCAGGGACGCTTCACGCTGACCCTGCCGCAGGGCAGGACGCAGATCCGCGTCACCTACGTGGGCATGCGGACGCAGGCCGTCAACGCCCACGACGGCATGACCGTGCGCCTGGGCCTCGACGCCAACTCGCTCGACGAGGTGGTGGTGACGGCCATGGGCATCAAGCGCCAGACGAAGGCCCTGGGCTTCTCGGCCACGGCCGTCGACGGCGACAAGATTTCGGAGAGCCGCACCAGCGACGTCATGTCGGCTCTGGCCGGCAAGGTGGCCGGTGTGCAGATCAGCACTGGTGCTGCCGACCCGGGAGCCTCGAACTCGGTCGTCATCCGCGGCTTCAGCTCGCTGTCGGGCAGCAACCAGCCGCTGTATGTCGTCGACGGCGTGCCGATGCTGAACAACTCCATCTCGAGCACCAGCCTCGATGGCACCTATGACTTCGGCAACGGCGCCAACGCGATCAACCCCGACGACGTGGAGTCGATGACCATCCTGAAGGGCGCCGCCGCCACGGCCCTCTACGGCTCGCGTGCCGCCAACGGCGTGATTGTCATCACGACCAAGAGCGGTAAGGAGCAGGAGAACAAGGCCGTCGGCATCGAGTACAACGGCGGTCTGCAATGGGAGTCGTTGCTGCGCCTGCCGCAGATGCAGAACACGTTCGGCATGGGCTGGGACGGCGACAAGACCGACATCGAGAACGGCTCGTGGGGTCCGAAGTTCGACGGCTCGACGCTGCGCTACGGTCGTGAGTACCGCGCCTCGCAGCAGATCAAGTCGTATGTGCCCATCGAGAACAACATCAAGGACTTCTTCGACACGGGCTTCCGCTACTCGAACAGCCTGTCGTTCAACGGTGCCACGGACAAGTCGAACTATTTCGTCTCCTTCTCGCAGATCAGCGACGACGGCATCATCCCCACGTCGAAGGACAGCTACGATAAGTACACCTTCTCGGCCCGCGGCTCGCACAAGACGGGTGCCGTCACGTTCAGCACGTCGATGAACTACGCCTGGCAGAAGAACTCGTACGTCAGCGGAGGCCAGCAGGCCAACTCGATGTACAACGCTATCATGCAGACGCCGCGCGACATCTCCATCGCCGAGTGTAAGGACCTGACCAACATCTTCAACACCCCGGGCTACTACTACACGCCCTACGGCATCATCAACCCTTATCAGATCCTGAACGACTACGAGAACCGCTACGAGAGCGAGCGACTCTACGGCAAGTTCCAGGTCGACTATGACTTCCTGGAGCACTTCAAGCTGACCTACCGCATCGGCCTCGACACCTCGACCGGCCATCGCAACACCGGCATTCCCAACTATGCGGCCATGTATCCCGACACACCTAACTATGCCGACCAGCTCTCGTCGATGACGGGCAGCACCTCGCAGCAGACCATCCGCCGCCGCCAGATCGAGAACGACCTGATGCTGAACTACACCCAGCAGTTTGGCAAGCTCGACGTCAATGCCATCGCAGGTCTGAACGGCCGCGAATACCGTACGTCGTATGTCTACGCTTCTGTTGAGGGTCTTACGATTCCTACCTTCTTCAACATCACCAACTCGAGCAACATGCCTTCGGTTGAACAGTATGAGTCGAAGCTGCGCACACTCGGCGCCTATGCCCAGGCCGAGTTTGGCTGGGACGACATGCTCTACCTGACACTGACTGCACGTAACGACTGGTCGTCAACGCTGCCAAAGGAGAACCGCTCATACTTCTATCCCGGCGTCACCGTCAGCTGGATCTTCACCGAGATGCTGCCCCAGAGCCTGAAGGATATCGTGTCCTTCGGCAAGGTGCGTGCCGCCTTCGGTAAGACCGGTAACGACGCGTCGGTCTACATGACCAACTCTGTCTATGGACAGGCCTCAGCCAACTCGAGCGGATGGGGCGCCAGCTCCTTCCCCTTCACCAAGCTGAGTCTGAACGCCTATACTGCCGGCAACGTGCTGGGCAGCCCCACGCTGAGTCCTGAGATGACCACCGAGACCGAGTTCGGTCTGAACATGGCCTTCCTGCAGAACCGGCTGTCGTTCGACGTCACCTACTACAACCGTAACACCGACAAGCAGATCACTCAGCTGTCCATGGATGCCGCCTCAGGCTATTCTGCCCAGAACATCAACATGGGTAAGGTGCGCAACCGCGGCGTTGAGCTGTTGGTCAGCGTCACCCCCGTCAGGACAAAGGACTTCAAGTGGGATCTGTCGTGGAACTTCACCAAGAACTACAACAAGGTCATCGACCTGCCCGACGAGCTGGGTAACGAAAGCGTCATCTACGGCTTCTCCGGTGGCCTCGGCCTCTACGCCGTTGAGGGCAAGGAACTGGGTATCTGGCGTGCCAACGTGGCTAAGACCAATGAGGCCGGCCAAATCGTGGTCGACGAGAACGGACTGCCGCAGAACAGCGACGAGCGCGTGGACATCGGCTCCATGCAGAACAAGTACCAGATGGGCTTCAACACCACCTTCACGTATAAGGGCATCAGCCTCTCGGCCGATGTCGACGTGCGCCACGGCGGCCTGATGTACTCGCGTACAAAGGACATCTGCTACTTCACCGGTAACGCCATTCAGACCGTCTACAACGACCGCAACCCGTTTGTGGTGCCCAACTCGGTCATCCAGGTGGGCGAAGTGGGAACCGGTCAGTTCGACGACTATGGCACAGAGATCATGAAGCCCGTCTATGCAGAGAACAACATTCCACTCTACGGCACCAATCTTTATTCCTACTATGATAACGGAACCACCGACATGGAGTCGTTCGCACTCATCGACAAGAGCTATGTCAAGCTGCGCCAGGTGGTCCTCAGCTGGGACCTGCCCACGAAGTGGTTCAAGGGCTCCTTCGTTCAGGGCATGCGCATCTCGGCCTTCGGCAACAACCTCTTTGTCTGGACACCGTCGAGCAACACCTTCGTCGATCCTGAGACGAGCTCGTTCGGTAACGACCTGACTGGTAACTTCGGTGAGTACACGGCCAACCCCAGCTCGCGGAAGTTCGGTTTCAACATCAACGTTAAATTCTAAATAGAGAAAGGAGACTATCAATATGAAAAAGATATTATTATTGACTTCTGCTGCTTTGGCTCTGGCCAGCTGCGACATGGACATCAACGACAACCCCAACTATCCTGCCAATGATGCCATGACGTCGGAACTGCAGTTCCCGGCTGCCATCAATGCCGTGGCTACCGCCTGCGGCGATGCACTCTTCAATGATGCCGGCTTCTTTGTCCAGTACTTCGACCAACGCCCCGAAGCCAACCAGTACAATGACCTGGCTGAGCTCAACATCGATGAGACCTCCGACCTCTTTATGCGCCCTTACCGCGTGCTCTACGCCGGCGCACTGCAAGACCTGAAGGAGATTGCCGACCGCAGCACAAACACACGCGACCTGTTCATCACTCAAGTGATGCGTACCCAGACGTTCCAGATCCTGGTTGACTGCACCGACAAGACTCCCTACACAGAGATCCTTCAAGGCAACAGCAACTCCACGCCGAAGTATGACGACGGTCAGTTTGTCTACGAGAGCGTACTGAAGGAACTGGACGACGCTGAGGCTGCCATCAGTGAATTCGACACTAAGATTACGCTCAACGACCCCGTGTTCAATGGAAGTCTTGCTCAGTGGAAAGGCTATGCCAACGCACTGCGCCTGCGCATGTATCTCCGCTTCATCGATGCCAACATCGACGCCGCCGGCTACACCGCCAAGGCCAAGGCACTGGTCGATGCCGGCGAGTTCTTCACCGGCGACGTGGCTTGGGATGTCTACACCAACCAGCAGGGACAGTGGAACCCGTGGTATGCCACCTATAATGCCCTCTCGGCCCAGAATCACGCCGCAGCCTATCCTATCGTAGAATACTACAAGGCCATGAACGACCCGCGCATCAGCTATGCCATCGCCAAGCGTTCGTCCGACGGCACCTATGTGGGACTCTATCCTGGCTCCAAGCAGGACAATGTGTTCTGGAGCGGCTCTACTCCTAAGAATGCGGATGTCAGTGCCATCAGCTATTCGCCAATGGCGGCCGCACCCATCTGCCTCTTCACGCAGAGCGAGCTACAATTCCTCATCGCTGAGGTTCAGCTGCGCTTCAACAACGATGCCGCTGCCGCACAGCAGGCATATGAGGCCGCTGTTAAGTCCGACTTCGCTGCCCGCGGAATAGACGGCGCCGACGATTTCCTGGCTGCCAGCGGTGCCTGGACGCCCGTCAGCAGCGACAACCTGAAGCTCATCTACATGCAGAAGTGGGTGGCGCTGTTCATGCGCGACCATCTGGAGGCATGGAGCGAGCAGCGTCGCACCGACGTGCCCAAGGTCTCGGCCGTCACGGCTGCCCAGGTGAAGGCTAATCCGACGCTCTATACGCCCGGCGAGCTGCTCATTCCCGTGCGCAACATGAAAGGCAACGGCGGACTCTGCTTGAGCATTCCTTACTCAAGCGACTCCCGCAAATACAACGTCAACACGCCTGCGGTGCGCACCATCACCGACCGCGTCTTCTGGGACGTGAAGTAACAATGATAACAATTAATGATAACCGAAAATGATTAAGCATATGAAAAAGATACTTCTGAGCGGACTCGCTGTCTGTCTGTCGGCATTCATGCTTACCTCGTGCAACGACGGCGAAGACCAGCTGACCGACACTCGCGTGACGCACTTTGCTGACCTGCAGCTACAGGGCGACGAACTCATCGTCTTGAATGTCGGCGAACCCTACGTCGAGCCTGGCTACACCGCCACCGAAGGCGAGAACGACATCACCGACAAGGTGGTCGTCAGCGGTTCGGTCAACACAAATGTCGGCGGATTCTATGACCTCGTCTATTCCGTGGCCAACACTGACAACTTCTCAAACAGCGTCACCCGCACCGTGATGGTGGTCAATCCCAACGGTCTGGCCAGCGCTTATTGGGGATCAACACAGTTCTACGGCCCCGAGGCCCCGATCATTATCACGGACAACGGCGACGGCACCTACACCATCGACGACCTCATGGCCGGCTACTACTTCTACTATAATTATCCTGGCTACGAGCCGACCTACGACTTCCACCTGGAAGCCATCGTCACGCTCAACGACGACAACACGCTCACGCAGGTGGGAGCCGGCAGCTGGTACTTCTCGAGCAAGCCGACAGTGACCAACGGCGTCTACGACCCCAGCACGGGCACTGTCAGCTGGGTTACCAGCAACGGACTGAGTGTTCAATTAACGAAGTAAAACGAAAGGAGGAAAACGATTATGAAGAAAATACTTTATTTTGCTATGACGGCCCTGGCACTGGGCTTTGGTTTCACGGCCTGCGACGTGGAGACCGACGAGGAGGCAGGCGGCACCAACGTGCAGAACCTGGCAGGCCACTGGGAGGTGACGGCTGACCTCTACGACACAGCCGGCAACCTGCTTGCTGCCGACATCATGGGCGGGACTTTCGACCTGTTCACCTATAACACTTCGGCCAACGACGCCGACAGCATCTGGATTACCGACGCCCACAATTTCTGGCAGTTTGAGATGAAGATACCTTGCAATGTCAACACCTTGACGTTCTCGTGTCCTGAGAAGGACTACGACGCCGACGGCACTGGCAAGGCCATCATCACCAACGGCAAGGTGCTGCTCGGAGCAGCCACCAACCTGCACGGCATGCCGAACGACAGCATCACGCTCGACATCACGTTTAATGACGATGACCCCGCCTATGGCTATATCTATCGCCTGTCCGGACAGAAGTATACCGGTTTCTATGAGTAAGCTTCGTCAGCGTCATTGACGAATAATTTCTTGCACCAGCCAGCGGCATTCCCTCGCGAGAATGTCGCTGGCTGATTCTTTTCTCACGTTACTCCCGACTGACAATACATCCGATTCGACTGGGCTGCGAAGCGCCATATCGACAACATCATGGTGCAGAACGACGTGCTCGACACGGCCAAGATGGAAGGACGGGAAGAAGAAAAGCTTGACAATGCACGTCAGTTGAGAGCCAACGGCGTCGCCGTCGATCTCATTGCCGGAAGTCTGGGACTCGACGAAGATGTTGTCCGTAGCCTTTAACTCTTGCTCCACTTAATCGGTTCAACTGCAGCAGAAAAGGAGAATGGGGCCCTGATAGTGCGCGCTATCAGGGCCCCATTCTCTTTTATACTAAGAGTTCGGAGATTTACGGCCGGACGATTTTCTTCACGTCGTCAGCCGAACGGACAACGTAGACACCGCGGCGTAGCGGCAAAGCCTTAAGGGCATTGAACGTGGTGCGAGCCACATGACGCCCTTCGGCTGTGAAG
Source organism: uncultured Prevotellaceae bacterium (assembly GCA_902779455.1). Classification (GTDB taxonomy): domain Bacteria; phylum Bacteroidota; class Bacteroidia; order Bacteroidales; family Bacteroidaceae; genus Prevotella. The sequence continues at coordinate 44,318 of CACZBS010000017.1, read as the reverse complement.
ACGTCGACGGGTGTAGAAGCACTCCACTCTACGGAGCTGACGCCAGCCTGCTCAGGCGCCTCCACCTCAACAGGGGAGCCAAGCAGGGCCAACTCATCGATCAGAACGCTATCCGGGGTCAGACGGGTCAGCAGAATACCCGGCACGTCAAAGTACTTGCCTTCGATGTTGCTTGGCACCGTGATGGAGGGTCGGATGCCAAAGACGTTGTAGAGCCGGACCTGACGGTCGCCATCGACAGCATACAGTCCGGTGACACCACCTACGGTCAGGCGCTGAAGAGAAACTTGATGGAGGGTCAGATAGTCGGCATAGTCACTATCGGAGAGCTCAGCCGCCAGAACCGGGCGAGGCTCTGGATTTGAACCTTCAGACAATTCGAAGTAGGGCGTGAAGTCTTTGTCAGGAGAAAAATAAGGAATCTTATTCTGCAGCTGGCAATGGCCCTGAACCAAACCATTGATCACGTCACCCCGGTTGGCATTGATCCCAGACTGGCTGAGCACCATGGCTCCGGATTCGTCGCGGATATACAGCTGATTGTTATGGGCGTAAAGCACTACCGCATCATTAAGGCTCAGCAGAGACGACTGCTCGGCAACGGCAGACTTGAAGTCGGCTATACTGGAATAGATGTCGCGTGTCACGACCGTGACAAGGCACTGTGCCACGAGTTCTTCGCTCTGATTGGCCTGTACCGTAATGACTGCCGTGCCATCACTGATGCCCGTCACACGGCCTTCGCTGTCAACAGTGGCCACGTCGGGGGCACTGCTGGACCACTCGAGCGTGTAGGGTGCGTAGTCAGGCGTACGCTCGGCCTCTATCTTCATCGTGATGCCAGCAAAAACAGTCTGAGAGTCAGGCAAACTGATCTCGCGAAGCACGTAGACATCTTCGACCTCAAAAGTGATGACGCCATCCTGTTCGCGGATATTAGTAAGGCCGAGTTGCGAGGGCTGTCCTGTCCATGTGAGAAGGTTGGCAGGCGTCGTCACGTTGTTGAGCGTACGCACCCGATGCGTGCCGGGGAACGTATTGCCAGGCAGATCGTACGTAGAGCCGTTGGCTCGAACAAGTTCGTAGTAGTTATGACGCGGGTTATTGTTGATCGTGTTATCCCGCCATGCCCGCGAGTTAGTCGAGTCGATGCGATGGACCAGCATACCGTGTCCGGGCAGCGTACGGTCCCACTTACCATTCTGCTGGCGGTTCTCGAAGAAGAAGAACTCACGGCCGACTTTCGTGTTAAGCCGGAAACCCGTATTGCACGAGTTGAGTTCGGGCAACGTATAGGAGCCCTCCGCAGTGATCGTCTCCGGCTCGGCAAACCCTACGGCATAGCGTTCAAAAAGGCTATAGCCCACCGGCGTGCGGCCATTGTTGTTGTAGGAACCGCCAGACATGATAGACCACTCACCGGGATGATTGCTCTCGCCGCCGCTGCGCTCATAGTCGGTATCATAGAAGTCGGGCAGCCCCAACACATGGCTGAACTCATGGCAGATGGTGCCTATGCCATCGATGGTAATGGAGTTGGGATAGCCCGAATAGCCAGTCAGCTCGACCGAACTGGCATAGTCGTAGAACACGACATCATCCTTGACAATCGCCCAGTCATCCCATCCTGTTGCAGCTGGATTATAGATGACACTGCGGTGAGGCCAGAAGAGGCGCGAATCGTTGCCGGTAAAGTGAGAGCCCAAGCCGGCAAAGATGAAGTAAACCATGTCGACATAGCCATCCCCGTCGCGGTCGTAGACGCTGTAGTCGATTTCATCGTCGGCGGCCTCAAGGGCTGCGACCGTCAGCTGAGCGGCATTGTCGGTAGCCCGGGCGTCATACTGGCTATAGTCAATCTGATAGGGTCCAAAGACATCGAACTCAGGCGAGAAGCGCCCGTTGCTGTTGTCGTAGAAATAGTCACGGACAGAGCCCGTATAGATCTGGCGCCGTCCGTTAGTGCCGACGTAGCCGCTATAGCCTTCCTTGTTGACCATCTCGTCCATGATGTCACGGATGTCTGTGCGGGTGAAGCTGCGGTCATTGAACTCCACGAGGATGAGCAGACCACGGAAACTGTTGTAGTCGTACTGAGGTTCGCGGCGCATGGCACGGGCCTTGGCCTGACGCTGCAGCTCAGCCTGCTTCTCGGCAGCCCGCTCAGTCGTCATGTCGGGAGTCAGATAACGGCCGACCTCCTGCAGATAGCTTGCCTCTGACGGCAGGCGCTCAGGGGCATCATGGGCGACGAGGGCAGTCGGGGCCAACTGCCCGTTGCTGCCCTTGCAGGCATAGACGTAAGCGCCCTGCTGATTGCGTACCACGGAGTAGCCATCATCAGTCGTATTGAAATGCAGATACTCGTCGCCCACCAGCCGCAGTGTCAGCATCGACCCATCGGGCTGAGCCACACGAACACTGCCTTTATGGGCTGGAATAGCCCACAAAGAGACACACGACAGCCAGAAGGATACTATCAAAAACGAAATCTTTTTCATATCTTATACACTCTTAATTCTTTGGAGATGCAAAGATACGAAAAAGATTTCGTTAAATTGAATTATTAACAAAGATTCACCTATTCAGCGTCTTGCGGCCCTGACTGACGATAATGCCGCGATAGCTGTCAGAGACTCGCTGTCCCTTAAGGTTGAAATGCACTTGGGAACCCGAATCGTCGGCCTCGACGCTGACGATGGCATCGGGTGCAGGCACTTCGACAGGCGATTCAAGCAACTTCAACTCCTCGACGACACCGACGTTCTTGACGGTATTGGTGCCGTAAATGCATGTAATATCGAAGAACTTGCCTTCAATAGCACTGGGGACTGAGATCTTCTTAATCTGGAAGGCATTCCAAAGACGTGCCCGGCGGTCTCCACTGACGGCATATACACCATTATCCATGACCAGAGGCGCTGCTTCGACGACGACCATGTCGCAATAGTCAGCCGGCGTGAGGTTATGGAGCTGTACATGACGAGGCTGAGGCTCGCTGCCCTCAACGATCTTGAGGTCTGTGATAGCGGTCTTACCACTAACAGCAACAAACTGGGGCAGGTTATTGAGGTCGCCACGCTTACCATATACAGGTCCGTAGAGCAGCTGACCGGGCTTAAGTGAGAAGCCTGTGCCATTGAGGACGATAGCCCCGGAGGCATCGCGGATGTATATGTCTTTCGAATAGGCATAAAGCACCTGTGCACCATTGAGGTTCAAGACGGCCTCCTCGCCAACGGGCAGCGACTTGAAAGATGCGATGTCATCGACAAAAGTCTGTTGCTCGACGACAACCTGAACAGTGGCCGTCACGCCATTATCGCTGGTCACCGTCACCTGGCATGTGCCGACGCCCACACCTGTCACGTAGCCTTCACTGTTGACAACAGCCACGTCGCTGTTATCTGTCGACCAAGTGAGATCATACACGGCATAGGAGGGCGTAGGCTCTGCCACCAGACGACGGGTCTGGCCAGGGCTCAGGACAAAGGTCTTAGGAAGTGACAGATCGACCAGTTTGTAGGTGTCGAAGGCTTCAAACGTGATCACCCCACTCTGCTGTTCTATCTGTCTCAACCCCATACGGGTGTTCAGTCCACTCCATGTCTTCAGGCTGGCAGGCGAGGTAGCATGGGTGAGCTCAGTCTTGCCAGCCAGTCCAGGGAAAGGTGTCGTAAGGACAGACCCGCCGGCTCGCAGCAACTGGAAATACTGATGAGCCGGATTGGCATTGACTTTGTTGGCAGCCCATACCGAAACATTGGATGAGTCAACGCGGAACACAATCATGCCAGGAGCCGGAATGTAAGCATCCCACTTGTCCAACTGGCGGTTCTCAAGCAAGAAATACTCCTGAGAACTGGGGGAATTGATGCGATAGCCCGTGCCACATTCACTGATGGGGTCGAGCGTGAAGTTGCCTTCTTCGGCAATGAGCGTCGGCTTGGTGAACCCCATGACATAGCGCTCAAACAAGGTGTAGCCGCAAGGGGTCTTGCCGCCATTGAGATAGCTGCCGGCCGCCAGGATGGAATAGTCGCCAGGATGGTCAGCCTCACCACCGCTGCGCTGGTAGTCAGTGTCATAGAAGTCCGGCAATCCGAGAACATGGCTGAACTCATGACAGATGGTTCCGATGCCGTCCAATGAAGGATTGCTTTCGCTGTCGGTCATCTCCGTCGAACAAGCATAACGGCCCAGCCGTTTTCCGTCTTTGTAGAGATAACTTCCATAATTACCAATGATAGTTGAGGCATGGGGCCAGAGCAGTCTTGAGTCGTTACCAGTAATGTGGGAGCCGCATCCGGCAAAAAGGACGTAGACCATGTCAACGATGCCGTCGTTGTCGCCGTCGTAGAGCGAGAAGTCAACATCCGGGTCGGCTGCATTGATAGTCTCACGAATGAGCTGGCTGACATTGTAGTCGCCGCCGCCAGGATAATACTTGCTGCGGCTGACCTTGTAAGGTCCGACGATATCGAATTGTGGTGTAAACAAACCGCCGGAGTTGTCACGATAATAGTCATGGACTGAGCCAGTCATGGCAATCGGTCTGCCCGAAAGGTTCGTATAGCCGGTGTAGTTCTCCTTGTTGACCATATCGGTCATTAACTCCTTATAGTCTGAACGCGAGAACTCTTGGTCGCTGAACTCAATAAGGATGATCAGACCACGCATCTTCGTATAGTCATAACCTTGAGCCCGTCGGGCTGCACGTGTGCGGGCCTCGGCAGCACGTTCCTCACGCAGCAGCTGAGCGTTGCGGGCCGACATCTCGGGCATCTGATAGCGATCGATGTTTGAAAGATAGCTCTTCTCTCTTGCGCTACGGGCGTCGGCTGTGTGGGCCACGTGGGCAGTGGGGATGAGCGAGCCGTCTCGCAAGGCAGCATAGACCCAATAGCCTCTCGAGTCCTTGACCACGGTATAGCCGTCGTCCGTTGTGGTGAAGTGCATGTACTCATCTCCGTGCTGGCAGAGGTCTACATAACTTCCGTCGGGCTGGGCCAGACGCATGACGCCGGGACGTGCCGGGACAGCATGGACAGAGCCAAGTGACAAGAGCACTGCAACGACAAATAGACAAAAACGTTTCTTCATATTCATTAGTATCAGTAAAAGAAATAAAAACCTGCCCCTCCACACACACCATGCAAGTGAGTTGGTCAGGGCAGGTCTCTAAGTCTCCTTAGAACGGTATGACCTGCTTATGGTTCAGACAGGGCATACAGTCTTTGGGCGGACGATGTATTGCAATGAGATGCAAATGCTTACTTATTGAAGTACTTCTTGCCGTCCTTCACCATGATACCATTGTAAAGGCTGTTCACCTTCTGGCCACCAAGGTTGTAGGCATACTTGGAAAGACTCTTGGAGATTCCGTCTTTGACGGTGACAATACCCTCAGTGACATTGCCCTGGACAACGGTCAGGACGGCCTCGGCACCACGATCGCTCACGATGCGGATAGAAGCAGTACGTCCCTCAACGCCTTCAGGCAGGGCCTCTGCAGTCAGCTGAGCCAGGATGGTGCTGTAGTCAGCATGATACTGGTCTGTGACCTCACCGACAGTAATCCACTCGGGCACATCCTCGAAGAAGTAGTTCTCCTCACCCTCGAGACCTTCCCATGTGGAATAGAAAGGCAGGGTGGAATAGAATTGGAGCGTACCGTAGCGGACCGTCTCCATCTCGCCCTCGTCGTTCTCTTTCTCTGCCTCGAAATAGAGGTCACCGCCCTCGGCGGGTGCAGTCATCGTCTTGCAGTCATCATAAAGCTCAACGACGTCATAGAAAGCGTTGAACAACATGAAAGCGTTGAACTGACGAGCATACTGTGCATTCTCACCTGTCGATTCAATATACTGGCAATAGTACATGTTGTCATCCAAGGGAGTGCCATCCTCGAGAACATAGGAACGCATCGTAGGAACAACCTTGCCAGCTGTCTCGTAATAGTCGGTCGGCACAGCCATGACATCCGTCATATACAATGAGAAGTTCACACCAGGCTGATGGAAGCCCTCGATCGTCACCATGAAGGCATCGTCGATAATGATGGGCACGGCAAACTCCTGACCGAAGGCGTCAACCTCTTTCTGCGAAATTTCGAACATGCTGCCCCAGTCGTCTCCACCGTCAAACTGCCAGCTCTGGATCACATCATCCTTGGTGAAAGGAATCTCGGCGATAAGTTCGCCTTGGTGTTCATCAGAAATCTTGGTGATAATCAGCTTCATCTCGACACCTTCAGGCAAGAAGTCCTCGACACTACTGATGCCATAGAAGAAAACCGACGAGACATAGAGGGGGCGAAGGGGCTTCTCAAACATCTCATGGATGGCACTTGCATAGACATGGACGGTCGAACCATCCTCTTTCGTTATATCACGATCGTAAGTACCGAAGACATAACCGTCAGTGAAGCCCTTATAAGTACCGCCGTTGTAATTGCAATGCGACAACTCATAGAGCGAGTCAAGCGCATAAGCGTAAGGCAAGACAATAGGTGATTCAGTGTCGTCGCCATAGTTGTAAGAGGCCGTGCCGCGCTGCAATGTCGGTGCATAGAAGCCACCGGCGCCACCGAGCATCTGAACAAAGTTGTTGTCCTCGTCGCCAGGCTGTTCCACAAGGCCTTGACGAGTAGTGACGGCCCATGTGGTGCTGGCCTTGTCAGTCGACATATTCTGATAGAGCAGTTCAGTGAAGGGAGGCACGTTGAAGCACGAAGCATTAGCATTGAAACGCATCCAGAGCGAACCTTCAGGACGCTGGAACCACAAACCGTCGGCCAGCAACTTGCGAGGACCACGCGGTGCAGCCTTCTGCTCCACCTTATTCATCATCTTGATAGGAGCCTTGCCGACATTCATAAAATCAGCCTTGACAGACACCTTCTCACCCATGGGAGCAGTCACTTTGTCCTGGGCATTAGCCTGAGCAGTCATCATGAAGGCCAGGCTGGTCATCAGTAAAAGTTTTTTCATCGTTTAAGATTTTAAATAAATAGTTTTTTTATTGCACATTGAATTCAAACCAGAAATCGGGATCCGATACAGAAGTCAGCCTGAGCTGAGAGAGGTTAAAATTCGAGATGACAGGCGTCACCTTGAATTCCTGACACAAAGCCTTGACGGCTTCAATAATATAAGGCAGACGTTCGCTGATACTTGTAGCTGCGTCATCGAGCGGACCGCCATATTCCATTTTGAAGTTAGTATCTTCTCGGGTCAGATTAACGATAAACGAGGCGGATGACGTATTTGACGAGCTAGGCACACGGAAAAGGACATTCCAAAGATATGACTCCGATTTGCTGTCGTAGACAAAGTTGAAGCCCATAAAGCTATAGCTACGTTTGTTAATCTTTGGCAGATCAGCAAAGTCAGACGTCAGCTTGTCGTAATACACTTTCACCTTATCAGAGAACACTGATTTGGAATTGAACTGGAACTTTGATCCGCTCATAACCTTCTCCTGAATGAAAAGTGCCGGATTATAGCCCGTGATCTGGAAATCAGCGTTGTCTACACCAACGAACTTGTCAGCCTCAGGGTCGAAGCGCAGTTCCTGCAGGACGCCCTCCATGTCATCACGCTCGAAGGGGTCGCGGAAGCGGAGATAATAGTCATCCCCGCGCTTGGTAATCAGGAACGGGTTAAAGTTCTCGTTGGTGATAGCGTCGGCGTCGTAGGGATAGATATTGGGCAGACCGTCGTTGGAACCGTCCATACGATAGACGGAGTCGCCGAAGTGGACAAGGTTGCTGACCAGTTCGTTCACCGGGAACTTGCTGTTGTGGAATCCCTTCACGTCGGCCATATAGTCCGCATAGACGATACCCTCCTCAATAGGAGTAAGCAGGTTGTAGGTGCCGCGTTTCTTGCCTTTCAGCATCATGTAGCTTGCGTCATCCGGAGCATCGACCACGATGAACTCATAGTCGCCTCCGAATCCTGTGCCCGTCTCGCGAAAATCAGGATCCGAGAAATAGTGCATATTCTCGTTATATGAATTAAACGAGAGCACAGGTCCGTTGTCGGTGATGACCTCCCAAAAGGATGTTGCCTCACGATACTCATTATAGTAATGGGCGACCCACTCCTCAGTAGCATTGACTTCGGTGGACGTCTTCTCATAACTCCAATAGGGCCAATCGTAGCCCGAGACGTCGACGGTAAAATCCTTGTTGAAGCGTGTCAGCAGCAGATAGCCCTTGCCGTTAGGAGCCTCATTGTCGTAGGTGGGATAGTACTGCATGGCCCATCCGTTGGGCTGTGCCGTCAGACGTGCAGAATAGATTGCGCTGGCATCATTCAGGCGCTCGGCCGCCGATCCGTTGAAAAGATCTTCCTCCTCGCCGGAGCAGCCGACGAAAGTCAGAGCCGACGCAAGGAACAGTGATATGGACAATATCTTTTTCATAATCATTCTTTGTGTGATATCGCTTACTTGTTATTTAATGCTTCTTCATGCAACTTCTTGTAGCCTTCGATTTCCTCGTTGAGATACTCGATGAGGGTCTTGCTGGGATCTTTCTCATAAGGCTGAGTCAATCTATTGATCAGACCGCCTTTGGCGTCGCGAATGTAGTTGCCGTCGGCATCGGTGAGGTACTGACGCGACTGCACCTCTTTGCGGAGGTCGTCGACACTGATCTGCCAGTTATCCCGTAGCCAGGTACGCACCAGGTCAAGCTTGGTCAGGATGACCTCGCGGCCATCGATATTGTCCCACAAAGACTGGTCGAAGATGACATGCCCCAGCGAATCGGTGACGGCAAAGCCGTTGGCATCGCGCTTGATGACCTTGCGGGCCACGCGCCATTCCTGGTTGGAGAGCTGGTGCAGATAGCCCACGGAGTCAATGTCGACTTCCTTACGAATGTTACTCTCACGGATCAGCTTGCCCTCACTGTTGCGGCGATAGGAGCCGTCAGGGTTCTTACGATAGTTATAGAACAGGGAATCATACTGTTCGTCGGTCATCTCGACGTCTTCCCAGTCTACAGAAGCCGTGTTAAGGAGCTGGTCCCAGCGCTCCTGGTCGTAGGTGACGTAGCAGGAGAGCACCTCCACCCAGTCCTCACGGCTGGCTGACGATCCGTAAGGCGTGACAAAGCCGAGTGCGCACTGCACGGAATCGTGCTTGTCGTTCCAGTTGGAGTCATAGAAATTAGACGACAACTGATCGAACTGAGTCGGACGCTGATAGGTCTGGTCGAGAATGTGAGCAAACTCATGGTGCATGGTGTGGAAGAAGAGGTTGTTCAGGCCGTTGGCACCCTCAATCTGATTGACGTCAAGCTTGTTGGCCTCCATCAGCGTGATCTTCACGCCACCCTCGGCCACACCCACCGTGCGCGAACCATCGTCGTTGTAGGCAGGCGAGCCGATGACATGGATAATACGGGGAGCATATTTCTTGAGGAAAACCTCCTTCTCGCCGGCCAGTTTGTCATAGACATCGAGCCAGAGATACTTGGTCAGCACTGCAAGCTGCACGCTCTTTTCGTAACTGGCAGGGACAAGGTTGCGCTGCATGTCGGCACCGATATCCTCCATGCGATAGATGAACTTCATATTATACGGCTCGAGCATGTGCTTCTTGATGAAGGTGTCGAGCGGGAATGTGCCCAGCGTGCGGTCCAGAGGCTTATCTTCGCGGGGGAAGATGGTTTCTCCCAGATCGTCGTCACCGCAGGACATGGTGAAGGTGAGTCCTGCGAAGGCCAAGAATGCGTATAGCAGAAAATTGAGTTTCTTCATCGTTAGTTTCCTCCTTTCTTATTCGTTTTCACCCAGCAAATAGCTGGCTGGTATTACTTTCTCTGTCGACGTGGAGTCAACGGTCAGCGGGCGTGAAGGCTCAAGACCGGAAGCGATGGCATCCTCAGGCACCTCAAGAGCACGACGCGGATCGTTCCACTTCAAATAGTAGACCTCATTGTCGAGTCCGTATTCATGGCTGTACTCCATGCCCCATCGCTTCAGGTCGAAGAAGCGCATGCCGGTGAAGTTGGTCTCGAAGCGACGGAAGTAGTTCAGCGCGTTCATATAGGGCACCTTCTCCTGGTCGATGACGTAGTCGGGGCTCATGTTGGTGACGAAGTTCCAGTCGTCAAAGCAGTTGTAGTTGTTGTTGCGCTTTTTGGCAAACCAATTATTAATCATGTCCTCTGTCAGCGGCGTCATGCGGGCATTGCGCTCATAGGTCTCCTTGGTCGAGTTGGAGAACTTCTGAATGCTCGTCGAGTAGGTGATGAGGTCTTCTGTAGCCTTGGCGATGTTGCCAACCATAATCTCTGCCTCAGCGCGCTCCAGCAGCAGTTCTGCATAGGTAAACTCGCGGCGGATGGTATGGGCATATCCGATGCCGGCCACCTTGTCGCTATACTGGAACTGCTCCGAGATCCAAGCGGGATAGTAGGCACCATAGCCGTTACCACCGAGACCCATGACCAGCACGGTGGGATTAACGACATAACCGGCCCACATAGGTGAATTGTGGTAGTAAATCGAACGGGCCACGAGGCTGCCCTGCGAATAGCGGTAGCGTGCCTTACGGAGAACGGTGCTATAGGTATCGATAAGCATGATGTTGCTATAGATGTAAGGACTCTGCCATGCGTTGGCATAGTCGCTCAGGTAGTAGAGATCCTCGAGCACGCTGTAGTCGAACATACGTGTGAGCAACGTCTCGTTATTATCACCCAGGACAGCGTTGGCATGCTCGATGACCTTGTCCCACTCACGTGTGAAGAGGTAGAAACGGGCAGCAAAGGCATGAGCAGCTTCCTCGTTGAAGTGCCACTTCGGCATCTTATAGTTGATATTGTTAATCAGCTTCAAGCCCTCCTCCAGGTCAGTGCGGATCTTGTTGTAGGTCTCAGTGACGTTGCTACGGTCGTAGTTGTCGTCGACAGTGGTGATAGGCTTGTAAAGATAGGGCACGCCGACGTCATGACGGCTCAGCTCATCGTTCTTATAGGCCTGCGAGAAGCAGTTGACGAGGATGAAGTGAGCATAGGCACGAATGAGCAGTCCCTCGGCACGAGCCGCATTATACTTGCGGTCAGCCACGAAACCAGGCTGGGCAGCGATGCGGTCAAGGACAATCATTCCCTCGTTGACCGAGTTGATGGCGGTGTAGAAGCTGGTCCACAGGGCGGCCGGTGTGTCGCTCGACGTTGATGACTTGACTGGCTCGAAGCGGAACATCTCGTCGTCCTGACGGCCCGATGAAGTCAGGTTATAGTGCGTCTCCTTCTGCTCGGCGTTGAGACTGGCGGGCAGATGTTTCGAGTTGAGGTCCATGACGTTGTCGCTCGACAGTTCGCACACCCAGCCATAGTTAGCATCGGGATACGAGGCAGTGAAGAGCTGGATGACATCGTCGACGGTCAGGATTGACGTGCGCTCGTCGGGCTCCTTGTCGAGGAAGCTGTCAGTGCAGCCGGCGAGTACCATGCCCGCCATTGCCAGGACAGCAACCTTATAATTATATATACTGATCTTCTTCATATCTCTCTTAAAAAATAGTATTATTTCTGTTACGTTAGATGCCTAAGCGCAGTGTAAAGGTGAACTGCTTGGACAGCGGGGTTGCGACACCACCCGAGTTGACGAACTCAGGATCCTGTCCGTTGAGTTTCTTGTCGGCGTAGAGCAGCATGAGGTTGGTGGCATCGATCTTCATCGAGGCCGTGTTGAGTCCAAGTTTCTTGACGAACTGCGGATTGAAGTCGTAGGTCAGCGAGATATCCTTCAGTCGGATGAAACCGCCATTGGCCACGCGAGCTGTCGAGTAGTTGTAGGCATTGTATGCATAGCCAAGATAGCGGTCGTTGTAGTTCTGGCGTACGGAGGCGATGGCGGGGATGTCGGTCACCTTCTCGTCGCCAGGCATGACCCAGCGGTTCTTAAACTCCTTCGGCATGGCAGCGAGGTCGCTGTAGCTGGCAGCGAATACAGGATCGAGGCGCAGCTTGTTGCCGAACGAATAGGTGATGAAGACGTTCAATCGCCAGTTCTTCCAGCGGAACATGTTGTTCAGACCACCGGTGTAGGTAGGCTCCGACGGGCCTTCATACTTCAGGTGGTCGAGACGCTCATACTCCTGGAAGTAGATGTCGCTGGTAGTGACGTTGCCACTCTCGTTGATGACCTGAGGGATACCCTCATCGTTCAGGCCCATGAACTGCAGCGAGAAGAGGGCACGGTGGGGATAGCCTTCGCGGGCATAGCCGCTGCCCGAGACGAGGTCGATGACGCGCGAGACGGACATGAGGTCGGTAATCTCAGTGTAGTTATAAGCGAAGGTCAGGTCAGTGGTCCACTGGAAATCGCGCTTCATGATGTTCTGCGAAGTGATGGTAGCCTCCACGCCGTGCGACTTCATCGAGGCGACGTTGGCATACTGACGGCCGGACAGCTGTGAGTAGTAGTAGCCCATCAGGTCGAAGTTGTCACGCCAGTAGGCATCAGTGACCACGTTGATGCGGTTGTTGAGGAAGCCGAGGTCGACGCCGACGTTGAACTCATGCTTCTTCTCGTAGGTCAGGTCTTCGTTGGCATAGCTCGACTGATAGAGGGCCGTCTCCTGCTGGTCGCCCTGGGGGCGCCACATGTTGGTAGAGCGGAAGATGGCCTGGGCGTTGGAGGCTGCCGTCTGCTCGCCGACGAGCGAGTAGCTCAGTCGGAGGGTAGCGTGCGAGAAGGCACCGTTGGTGCGCTCCATCCAGCGTTTGAAGAAGTTCTCCTCATGGGCATTCCACGATGCCGAGACGTTCCACGTCGGCAGCCAGCGGCTCTGGCGGCTCTTGCCAAGCTGGTTGGAGCCGTCGTAACGGGCAGTGAGGTTGGCCGAGTAGCGTCCCTTGTAGCTATAGTTGGCATTGGCGAAGTAAGCCAGTCGACGGTTATAGGAGCGTCCGAACGACGTCAGGACGGTACCTTCTTCCTTGGCCTGCTTATAGAACTCCGGGGTGATGACCTGCAGACGAGCCTGGTCGTAGAGCACGCCATAGGTAGAATGTTCCGATGCGTCATAGTCGGCGCGGTTGGCCTCCATACCAGCCAAAGCGCTGAAGATGTGGGCTTCCTCTCCGCGCACGCTCCAGACGTGGTTGAAGTTAGCAGTGAAGCGGAAGTCGAGCTGTTTCACCTCGTTGCGGTTCAGAATATTGATACCGCCCTCTGGCATGACTGAGATAGGCCATTCGCCGGGTTTGTCGGGGTCGGTGTAGAGGTAGGGGTTCGAATACATGATATTCGGGTTGTTCACACCGGCACGATAGGCCTCAGCCATGTTCGACTTGTCAAGGATGATATGCTCGCGGTTTGAGCGGTTGATGCGGTAGCTGCCCAGTGCGTTGAGCGACAGGCCACGGATGGGCTTCCACTCGAGTTCGCCCTGGAACTTGGTGTCCATCACGTCGATGTCGATGTAGTTGTTGTCCAGCTCAGAGAAGATGCTGAACGGGGCGTAGTTGCGCGTATAGATCTGGCTGGGGTCCAGCGTGCGGCTGGTGTTCAGTGCGTAGCTGAACGGGTTGATGTCGAACGAGCGGCTGACGGCACCCGAGACGACGTCGGTCGACTGGTTGAGCGTGCCGGGGGCCTTCTGGTCGCGATAGCTGGTGTTGGTGCGCAGCGTGGCGGTCAGGTTCTTCGACAGCTTATAGGAGGCGTTGATGTTGGCCGTATAGCGCTGCACCTTGGAGTCCTTGGTCCATCCCGGGTCAATCATGGCCGACATTGAGGCGTAGAGCGATGCACGGTCGGTACCGCTGGAGACGCTGACCGAGTGGGTCTGCATGATGTTGTTGTTGAACAGCAGGTCAAACCAGTCCGTATTGCGGTACTCGGCCTCACGCAGGTAGTCGTTCATGGCCTTCTCCGTAAAGGGCAGATAGAACTCACCGGTCTGCTCGTTATAGGTGTTCATCAAGCCGTACATCTTTCCATACAGACCGGCACTCGAGGCGTTGGCTACCTGCGAGAACTCCAGCCAACCCTTGGCGGCCATCTCCTTGTAGATACCCATCTGCTCCTGAGAGTTCGAGATGTTATAGTTCGAGTAGGAGGGCTTCAGACGATAGGTGAACTCACCCGTATAGTTGATGGAGCTGTGGCCCTGGCGACCCTTCTTGGTGGTGATGACGACCACGCCCGACATGGCGCGCGCACCATAAATAGAGGTGGCCGAGCCGTCCTTCAGCACCTGGAACGACTCGATATCGTCAGCGTTAAGACCAGCAATGGCGTTAGAGATCAGCGTCGTGGCATCACCACTGGACAGGTCGTCGGCGTCCACGTTGACGGCATCCTCCATGATCACACCGTCGACCACCCACAGGGGCGACGACGAGCCGTAGATAGAGGTAGCACCGCGCACTCGGATCTTAGGAGCCGTACCGAAGGTGCTCGAGACGTTCTGCACCGAGACACCGGCGGCACGTCCCTCCAGGGCACGCGTGACGTCGGCCACACCGTCGAGCTTGGTCTGCTCGGCGTCAATCTTCGTTGTTGCACCGGTGAAGAGTCGCTTGTCCATCTTCTGGATACCCGTGACGACGACTTCGCCCACTTGTGCGGTATTAGATGTCAGGTTGACCTTCATGCCCTGCTTCGGGGTGACGGTCTGTGTGTTCATGCCCACGAAACTTATCACAAGCTTCTTGCCTGCGGGCACGTCGATGGTAAACTTACCGTTCATGTCGGTGGTGACACCCTTCGTCGATCCCTGCACTTTGACGGTGGCGCCCATCAGGGGCTCACCCATGTCTTGGTCGAAGACCGTGCCGGAGATTTTGTTTTGGGCGAAGGCCATTCCCAGTGAAAGGAAAAGTCCCACCAAAAGCATTGTTAGTCTTTTCTCCATAAATTACTATTTAAATTTTGTTTGTTGTTGCATTGTTAATGACAGTGTTATTCGATAGTATTCGCTCCCACGCAGTGCGCAGTATGCGGCTTTTCGCTTTCCTTGTCAAAGCAGCTTAACCGAACGAACGCTACACTTTGTGGCATAATCTTCGGGCTGCAAAGTTACGCCGATTTTCTGAAAAAACCAAAAAAATTATTCAAAAAATGCATTTTAGTGTTATTTTTTCACATTTCGCTTCTCTCCGTTGCCTCTCGGGTTACAGTTTCATTGTTTTCGGCGCTTTTTTCATCGTAATTGAAAGCATCGGCAAAGAGGGTCGGCGAGCATAAAAAAATGGGGTGTGTCACAGTTGACACATCCCATTCAGACAGGGGCTCGTGATGGCGGCGGCCAGGGGCCGTCACTTCACCTGGATGACCAGGTACTTGCTCGTCGACCAGAAGCGCTGCGGGTCGGTGATGCGCAGCACGTACTGCTTGTTGGCATCGCGCTCCAGGGTGTAGGTGCCTGCGGGGTGGTTGGTCAGCAGCTTGGCATCGCGCGAGTAGAGCTTGATTTCCTTGTCGACGCGGATGTCAATCTTGGTGAAGTAGTCCTTGTTGAAGTTGTCCTGCAGCACCTCGCCGCTCTTCAGGATGTTCTGCTCCTTGAGCTCGCTCTTCGTGCCGAAGACGAACCAGGCGGTGTTCAGCTGCTTGTCCTGCGTCGAGATGGTCTCCTGCTGCTGCTGGTTGTCGTCCTGCAATTGGGCGACGTCCTCGCCCAGCTGTGCCACCTGCTCGTCGAGCTCGGCGATATGGATGTCCTTGGCCTCCAGCTCGGCCCGCAGGGCCTGCAGCTCGTTCTCCTTGGCCTCCAGCTGCGTGGTCAGGTTCTCGATGGTCCGCTTGAGCTGTTCGCCGGTGATGCTGCCCTGGCGCACCTGCTGGCGCAGCTTGTTGATGAGCTCGCGGTTCTGAGCCATCGTGTTCTGAATGAACTGGATGTTCTCGCGGATGCGGGCCGTCGAGTTGGCCCCCTCGCCGCGACGAGCCACCGTCACGCGGCCCTCAGCCTCACTGATCTCGCGGAAGCCCTCCTCGATGTCGTTGAGTGTCGAGAGCATGTCGTTGATCTCGTTGTCTTTCTGCACGTTGACCTTGGTCAGCGAGTCAATCTTCTGCGTCAGGGCAGCACTTTGCTGCTGGTTGACACCCTCCTGACAGGCGCTCAGCGCCACGGCGCAGGCAGCCAATAAAAGAATTCTCTTCATAATCAACACTATTATCTTTTATCTATAATCTATTGTCTTCCCTCAAGGACAACTACGATCTCGCCGCGCGGCTCCGTCTCCCTGAAGTGGGCGGCCACCTCGGCCAGCGTGCCCCGCACGCTCTCCTCGTGCACCTTGGATATCTCGCGGCAGACGCTCACCTGGCGGTCGTCGCCCATGACAGCGGCCAGTTGCTCGAGCAGTTTCACCAGCCTGTAGGGCGACTCATAGAAAATCATCGTGCGCTGCTCTTCGCGCAGTGCCTCGATGCGGCTCTGCCGCCCCTTCTTCTGAGGCAGGAATCCCTCAAACACGAAGCGGTCGCAGGGCAGTCCGCTGCTGACCAATGCCGGCACGAAGGCCGTCGGCCCAGGCAGTGTCTGCACCTCAATGCCTGCCCGCACTGCCTCGCGCACCAGATAGAAGCCCGGGTCCGAGATGCCCGGCGTGCCGGCATCGCTGATGAGGGCCACGTTCTGGCCGGCCTGCAGGCGCTCGACGATGGCGGCCGACGTGCCGTGCTCGTTGAACTTATGGTGCGACATGAGGTGCTGCTGTATCTGAAAATGCTTCAGCAGGATGCCCGATGTCCGGGTGTCCTCGGCAAGCACCAGGTCTGCTTCCTTCAGGATGCGTATGGCGCGCAGCGTCATGTCCTCCATGTTGCCCACAGGCGTAGGCACGATGTAAAGTATTCCCATTCTGGGGGGCAAATTTACAAACAATATTGAGAAATTGGGATGAAGAAACAATAATTATATCCATTTTTAAAAATATTTATGAATTCAGAGGGGTTGACTATGGATTAAAATGCTTAATTTTGCACCTGACTATGACAACAAACCTAACGGGCGAGGCACACCGGCCCGGCAGAATCGAAGTGGTGTGCGGCTCGATGTTTTCGGGCAAGACGGAGGAGCTGATACGCCGCATGCGCAGGGCGCAGTTCGCCAAGCAGCGGGTCGAGATATTCAAGCCGTCCATCGACGTGCGCTATTCGGAGGAGGATGTCGTCAGCCACGACCAGAAACACATCCAGTCGACCCCCATCGACTCGTCGGCATCCATCCTGCTGCTGGCCGGCGACATCGACGTGGTGGGCATCGACGAGGCGCAGTTCTTCGACGACGGGCTGGTCGACGTCTGCAACGAGCTGGCCTATCGCGGCGTGCGCGTCATCATCGCAGGCCTCGACATGGACTTCCGCGGCAAGCCCTTCGGCCCCATGCCGGCCCTCTGCGCCATTGCCGACGAGGTGACCAAGGTCCATGCCATCTGCGTGCGCTGCGGCTCGCTGGCCTACGTCAGCCATCGCAAGGTGGCGGGCGACCGTCGCGTCCTGCTCGGCGAGACGCAGGAGTATGAGCCGCTCTGCCGCGAATGCTATCAGAAGGAGATGAGAGGTGAGAAGTGAGAAGTGAAAGGTGAGAAGAAGCGGCAGCAAGACAAGAAATCAGCTCTTTTCGAATTATTTTCGGCAAAAGATTTGGCCATTCCAAAAAAACATTGTAACTTTGCACCCGCTTTTCAGCAAAACATAGGTCGACTCGTTAGCTCAGTTGGTAGAGCACAACACTTTTAATGTTGGGGTCTTGGGTTCGAGCCCCAAACGAGTCACTCAAAAAGGTCTCTTTGAGGAGACCTTTTTTCGTTTGGCTCGTTTGCGACTTCTCACCCAAGGGTTCTTTCAGTCGCTTCGCTTGGTGAAAGCGTCTCCTACGGAGCCGAGCGCGAGCCCCAAACGAGTCACTCAAAAAGGTCTCCTCGCAGAGACCTTTTTTTGTTCTGTATAATTCCGTGATTATTAAAGTTAGAGACCCCACCCCCAACCCCTCCCCTTGAAGGGAGGGGAGCGGCTGCGCCGTCATTCGCGACCAGCAGTGCGGCAACCAACTCCCCTCCTTCGGAGGGGGCGGGGGAGGCTCTGCTCCCCTCCCTTCAAGGGGAGGGGTTGGGGGTGGGGTCTCTAACTTTAATAACACCTAACAATATCAAAACACAAAAAATTGGCAGAACTTTTTTGGTCATGTCAGAACAATTGTGTATTTTTGCTGCCGAATCTAAATCAATCTGTCATGACCAAACAACGAATTCTGATGACCCTCATCGGCCTCTGCCTGCTGACAGCGGCACGGGCCATCGACCGCGAGGCGGCCTTCCGACGCCTTATCGGCGCCAGCGCTGACAACCCCGCCGACGCCACGTGGCTCATCACCAACCCATCGTTCGAGACGGGCGACATGACGGGCTGGACGTCAGCCAGCTCCAATACCGACTATCTTGGCGACGGCACCGACCCGGAGGTGGCCGTAAGGAGCGACTCCACATACTTGATAACCGGCATGGACGCCGACAACCTCTTCAATGCCTATCTATGGTGGGCCCCGACCCTGACGGTCAGCCAGGCTGTGGCCGACGTGCCCTGCGGCGACTACGAGCTCTCGGCAGTCGTCTGCACGTGGGAGGGCCGCGACGTCTACCTCGCTGCCAACGGCGCCAGCGTCCATGCGACGGGCCAGGGCGACGCAACGGGCATCCGCGTGTCCCTGCCCGTCAGCGTCCAGCCCGACGGTCAGCTGCGTATCACGGCCGGCAGCAACGGCCAGTGGTGGGTCGCGGGTCATGAGAGTGAGACGCGGACCTTCTTCAAGCTCGACGACGTCCGGCTCTCGTGCACCCGACTCTATGAGACGGAAGAGAAGGGCACGTTCACCGCTGCAGCCCTCAACGTCGACGGACTGCCGCAGGCGGTCGCCGGCATCTCGCTCAACGCCGATGGCCCGGGCAGCGACGGCACCAAGCTCATCAGCCGCTATCTGGCCGAGAAGGGCTACGACATCATCGGCGTCAGCGAGGACTTCAACTACCACGGCTCGCTGATGGAGTCGCTCAACGACAGCTACTCCAGCGGCACCGTCCGCGCCACACTAAGCGTCGGAGGCATCTTCAGCGGCTTTCCCTTCGACACCGACGGCCTCAACCTGATCTGGAAGACAGCCACGACCACAGCCTCGGGCGAGAGCTGGACCCGCTGGACGGAGACCACCAAGACCGACGGCAACCAATACGTCAAGAAAGGCTTCCGCCACTACGACGTCGCCGTGTGCGGCAGCGAGATGATCGACGTCTACGTGCTCCACATGGATGCCGGCGACGCCGTCAGCTCGCGACAGGCGCAGTGGCAACAGCTGGCCGACGCCGTCAACTCCGCCAACAACCGCCGACCGAAGCTCATCATCGGCGACACCAACAGCCGCTGGACGCGCGAGGAGATCGGCGCCTGCTTCACCGACCGGCTCAACGGCTGCTCCGTAGGCGACCCGTGGGTCATCTATTGGCGCGACGGCGTCACGCCCACGACGGCCATGGGCGACCTCACCGACCAGTCCGTCCCGGCCGACTTCAGCCGCTACGAGGTGGTCGACAAGCTCCTCTTCGTCAACCCCGCGACGGCCGACGGCCTGAAGCTCTGGCCCAAGAACTTCCGCATCGAGCAGGACTACACCTACGGCCACGTCCAGGGCACCGACGACGCCACCCCACTGGGCGACCACCGTCCCGCCGTCGTCGACTTCGACTTAGTATATTTAAAAGAGGTGACGACCGTCGTCGGCGACGTCAACCGCGACGGACTGATCACCATTGCCGACGTCGCCGCCCAACTGCAGATCCTCCTGGGCCATGCTGCTGACGCCGACTACGACCGCTATGCCGCCGACCTCGATCGCGACGGACTGGTCACTCACGCCGACGTCACGGCGCTGGTGAGCCGCATCCTTGGAGAGGTGAAAGATTAAAAGTGAAAGATAAAAAAATATGATTAGACTTGTTGGCGGCAGTTCTTCATGGCATACCACCTTCAAGTCTAATCATATTTTTTTATCTTTCACTTTTCACCTTTCGCCCTCCAGTCACCCGAGGCGGCGCAGCTGGACGGTGAAGTGGCGCATGAGCGGGGCCTCCCACTCGATGGCCACGCCGCGAGTGATCTCCGCGCGACGGTCGTAGACGTTCTTCAGGGCGGCAGCGATGACGTTCATGTGGTTGTCGGTGTAGACGCGACGGGCGATGCAGAGACGCAGCAGGTCGAGACCGCCGAAGCGGTTCTCACGCGTCACGGGGTCGCGGTCGGCCAGGATGTATCCGATCTCGCAGCCGCGGATGCCAGCCTCAAGGTAGAGCTCGCAGGTCAGCGTCTGTGCGGGGAACTCCTCCTTGGGCACGTTGCAGAGCACCTTGTCGGCGTCGATGAAGAGGGCGTGTCCGCCGACGGGACGCTGATAGGGGATGCCGTACTCGTCGAGTTTCTTGGCCAGATACTGCACCTGGTGGATGCGGGTCTCGAGCATCGGGAACTCGGTGTTCTCATCCAGTCCGACGGCCAGGGCGTTGAGGTCGCGGCCGTTCAGTCCGCCGTAGGTCAGGAAGCCCTCGAAGGGGATGCAGAACTGCTTGGCGCCCTCATACCAGTCTTCCTTGTTCGTGGCGATGAAGCCGCCCATGTTCACCAGTCCGTCCTTCTTGGCCGACATCGTCATGCAGTCGACGTAGGAATACATCTCGCGGGCAATCTCCTTGATGGTCTTGTCCTGATAGCCCTCCTCGCGCGTCTTGATGAAGTAGGCATTTTCGGCGAAGCGGGCCGAGTCCATCACGACGGGCACGCCGTAGCGGTGGCAGAGCTCGCAGGTCTCGCGGATGTTCTGCATCGAGACGGGCTGACCGCCGACGGTGTTGTTCGTCACCGTCAGCACCATGAAGGGCACGTTGCCGGGGTTCTCCTTGAGCACCCGTTCCAGCTTCTCCAGCGAGACGTTGCCCTTGAAGGGGATCTCGAGCTGCGTCTGCTTAGCCTCGTCGATGGTGACGTCGATGGCCGTGGCCTTGCGGAACTCGATGTGGCCCTTGGTCGTGTCGAAGTGGGCATTGCCGGGCACAACGTTGCCGGCCTTCACCAGATAGGAGAACAGCACGTTCTCAGCTGCACGGCCCTGATGGGTGGGGATGACATACTTGAAGCCGAAGATGCGCTGCACGACCTCCTGGAACTTATAAAAAGAGGTGGCGCCGGCATAACTCTCGTCGCCCAGCATCATGGCCGACCACTGGCGGTCGGACATGGCACCAGTGCCCGAGTCGGTCAGGCAGTCGATGTAGACCTGCTCGGCCTTCAGCATAAACACGTTATA
The DNA here is from genome assembly GCA_902779455.1 of uncultured Prevotellaceae bacterium. Lineage (GTDB taxonomy): Bacteria > Bacteroidota > Bacteroidia > Bacteroidales > Bacteroidaceae > Prevotella. The sequence goes on along the minus strand of CACZBS010000017.1, from coordinate 22,985 downwards.
GTGGGCTTCTTTCAGCCACTGCTCCCGCTCCTCGCGAGTGCTCTTCCGGAGTGGTTCGACCATCTTGATCTTCCACGCTTCAGCGAAAGGTATTTCCATAAGACTACTCTTTTAGATTTTAAGGGTTTTAGAATATTTGTTGCAAAAATACACATTATCCGCCAAAACACCGCCAAAAGAGCTTCACTTTTAACCTTTTTTTTCGCTTGGCGACGATTTCCCATCCTTACAAAAATAAAAAATGTTTATTTCGCGTGAAAAACGACAAAATGTTTGTATCTTTGCACACCGAAAGGCAAATCTAACTTAAACAATGTTATGACATTAAGACTTAGTATCCTAACACTCGTAGCAGCCATGGGCATCAGCGCCCAGGCGCAGCACGTCATGGACGTGAACACCAAGAAACTGGGGGCCCCCGTACAGCCTACGATGTACGGACTCTTCTTCGAGGACATCAACTTTGCCGCTGACGGCGGACTCTACGGCGAGCTGGTGAAGAACCGCTCGTTCGAGTTTGCGCAGCCCTACATGGGATGGCGCGTCTTCGGCCGCGTCGAGCTGAAGAACGACGGCCCCTTCGAGCGCTGCCCCCACTACGTCGTGCTCAACGACCCCGGCCACCGCGAGCGCCGCACGGGCCTGGAGAACGAGGGATTCTTCGGCATCGGCGTCGAGAAGGGCAAGGAGTATCGCTTCACCGTCTGGGCCCGCGCCCCGAAGGGCTCATCACAGATCCGCGTGCAGCTCATCAACCCCAGCACGATGGAGGAGCGCCAGGAGTTCGTCCAGCAGAAGCTCGACATCACCTCCACGGACTGGAAGAAGTATGAAATCATCCTGAAGTCGCCCCGCACCGAGGCCAAGGCCCAGCTGCGCATCTTCCTCTCCAGCCCCAACTCGGTCTGTCTGGAGCACATCTCGCTCTTCCCCGTCGACACGTATAAGGGTCGCGAGAACGGCCTGCGCCGCGACCTGGCCGAGGCCCTTGAGGACGTCCACCCCGGCGTGTTCCGCTTCCCCGGCGGCTGCATCGTCGAGGGCACCACGCTCGACACCCGCTACCAGTGGAAGAACACCATCGGCCCGGTCGAGAACCGACCCACCAACCGCAACCGCTGGGAGGACACGTTCGACTATCGCTACTTCGCCGACTACTACCAGTCCTACGGACTCGGCTTCTATGAGTTCTTCCTCCTCTCTGAGGACATCGGCGCCGAGCCCCTGCCCGTGCTGAGCGTCGGACTGGCATGCCAGTTCCAGAACGGTCCCGACGCCCACGCCGCAATGAACGAGCTCGACCCCTACATCCAGGACTGCCTCGACCTCATCGAGTTTGCCAACGGCGACGTCAACACCGAATGGGGCAAGAAGCGCGCCGAGATGGGCCACCCCGCTCCCTTCAACCTGAAGTTCATCGGCGTCGGCAACGAGCAGTGGGACGACCTCTACTACGACCGTCTGGAGGTCTTCATGAAGGCCATCCGCGCCAAGTATCCTAATATCAAGATCGTGGGCACCAGCGGCCCCGACAGCGAGGGCAAGATGTTTGAGAAGGGATGGCAGGCCATGCGCCGTCTGAAGGCCGACCTCGTCGACGAGCACTTCTATCGCAACGAGGACTGGTTCCTGGCCACGCCCGAGGGCAAGAGCAAGTACGGCAACTGCGGCGCCATGCGCTACGACACCTACGACCGCAAGGGCCCGAAGGTCTTCGCCGGCGAATATGCCTGCCACGGCAAGAACAAGCACAAGTGGAACCACTATGAGGCATCGATCCTCGAGGCCGCCTTCATGACCGGCATGGAGCGCAATGCCGACGTGGTCTACATGACGGCCTACGCACCGCTCTTCGCCCACGTCGACGGCTGGCAGTGGCGTCCCGACCTCATCTGGTTCGACAACCTCCGCTCGTTCCGCTCCGTCAGCTACTACGTCCAGCAGATGTATGCCCAGAACTGCGGCACCAACGTATTGCCCCTGACCATGCAGGGACGTCCCGTCGGCAATCAGGACGGCCAGGACGGCCTCTATGCCTCGGCCGTCAGCGACAAGCCCAGCGGCGAGATCATCGTCAAGGTGGTCAACACGTCGCGCTCGGCTCAAGACGTCACCCTCAACCTGCAGGGCCTCAAGGGCGACCACCAGGCCCAGACGCTGACCCTCAGCCACGACGGCATGGACGACGAGAACACACTCGACAACCCCACACGCATCACGCCGCGTCCCGGCACCTGCGCCGTCACGGCCGGTAAGAAGGCTGCCACGATTGAGGACAAGGTGCCCCCGATGTCGTTCCGCCTCTACCGCATCAAGTGATGCGCCCACTGTCTGTATAAAACAAAAAACTGTCCCTGCCGCATATTTGCTGGCAGGGACAGTTTTTTTGTTAGCCACGGATCACACAGACCTTTCAGTCTATAGCCGCCTTTAACTGTCCCCTCCCCCAAGAGAGAGGGGACAGGAATCAATCCGGTCAGCGAACGGTGGTGCTGCCAGTGGTCAGGGTCAGACCGACAGCGCCCGTGTCGACAGACTTGATGACGACGCCTGTGGCGAGCCGGTCGATCAGTGTTGTGACGTCGGCGATGCTCACCCGCTCGTCGCCGTTCACGTCGGCATCAGCAGTCACTTCGGCCTTGCCGACAACGACGTCCGTCAGGGTGTTCAGGTCGATGTGGTTGCTGGCGTTCAGCTTGAAGACAGCGCGGCAGGCGCCCACCTTCGTCCCCGCCGTTGGACAGCAGAGCCCGCCAGCGTCTGCGAGGCAAAGCATCGTGTTGTCGGCTGTCTCGATGTCCTGTGGCGAGTAGAATCCGCGGAAGGTGACAGCAGCGGTTTCCACGGAGTCAGACGCGCTGCTGACGGTCACATTCGCGAACATAGGATTCTTCAGCTCCGTCGGCTCCGAGCTGTCCCACTTCACGATGTAGGGTTTGCCTGCCTCGATGGCTTCCAGGTTGTCCTCGTTGAATGTGAGTGTCAGCATGCCGGTGCCCTTGTTGAAGGATGCACTCTTCGAAAACTACCAGATGAGAACAGGAAAAACGACTGTCGGAAGATGGAAAAACGGTGCTTTTCGATAGTAATATACCCCTATATTACCTTCGAGAAGCACCGTTTTTCATGTTCCGGCGCGTTCCTCCGCCGCCGGCAAAGGACCGCCGGAAAGCCATGCGAAGCCCGCCGGCTTCACAACTTTTCGCAAAATCTGGCGTGTGTTTGGATTATTTTTCGTAACTTTGGCTCCGCCGAAGTTACTGGCACTCGGAAATGAAAAGAAAAACACGTTTTCCTTTTGCATTTCCCTCGTTTTTTCGTAACTTTGCACCCAAATACGCTAAAACGTAAGCAATGGCCGTAGCAAACCTGATACAGAACATGACCGACGAGCGACAGTTCTCGTTCGAGGTGCTGCCCCCGCTGAAGGGGACGGGCACCGAGCGGCTCTTTGCCGACATCGAGAAGCTGTGCCGGCTCAACCCCGCCTTCATCAATATCACGACGCACCACTCTGAGTACGTCTACCGCGAACTCGGCGACGGCCGGTTCGAGCGCCAGCGCGTGCGCCGCCGACCGGGCACCATCGCCGTGGCCGCCGCCATCCAGCAGCGCTTCGGCGTGCCCGTGCAGCCGCACATCATCTGCAGTGGCGCCACGGTGGAGGACATCGAATACGAGCTGCTCGACCTGCAGTTCCTCGGGCTGACCGACCTGCTGCTCCTGCGCGGCGACAAGGCCAAGGACGACAGCGTCTTCCGCCCCACCCCGGGCGGACATGCCCACACGACCGACCTCATCCGCCAGGTGCAGCGCTTCAACGACGGCTTCTTCGCCGACGGCACACCCATCAAGTCGCCCGGACCGCGGTTCGACATCGGCGTGGCCTGCTATCCCGAGAAGCACGAGGAGGCGCCTAACATGGAGATGGACATGCAATACCTGAAGCAGAAGCAGGACCTCGGGGCGCAGTATGCCGTGACGCAGCTGTTCTATGACAACGAGAAATATTTCTCATTCGTCCGCAAGGCCCGCGCCATGGGCATCACCATCCCCATCATCCCCGGTCTGAAGCCGCTGGGCAAGCTCAGCCAGCTGACCGTCGTGCCCCGCACGTTCCATTGCGACATCCCCGAGGCCTTGGCCCGCGAGATCGAGCTCTGCCGCACCGACGACGACGCCCGCCGCCTGGGCATCAAGTGGTGCGTCCGCCAGTGTCGCGAGCTCTATGTCCACGGCGTCAAGGACATCCATTTCTACACCATGGGCGTCGTCGACTCTGTCGTCGAAATCGTCAAGCAATTAAGGAATAACGGAATCCCGGAATAACGAAATCCCGGAATCTCGAAATAACGAAATAACGAAATTTCGATATAACGAAATAACGATATCCCGAAAAAAAAAAAGAAAACAAGAGTGAAATTCACCGAAGTCATAGGTCAGGAAGAAGTGCGCGACCGCCTGCTGCAGATGGTCGACGAGCAGCGGCTGCCGCATGCACTCATGCTCTGCGGGCCCAAGGGCGCCGGCAAGATGGCACTGGCCATCGCCTTCGCCTGCCACCTGCTGAGCCGCCGACAAGCCGCCCCCGTCGCACCGCCCTCGATGTTCGGCGACGAGCCTGACGTGGCGGTCAGTCCCGACGAGGCACCCGAGCACCCGATGCTCGCCAAGCTGGAGCATCCCGACCTGCACTTCACCTACCCCACCATCAAGCTGCCGTCCATGGGCTCTGACCATAAGCCCATCAGCGACGACTTCGCCAGCGAGTGGCACGACCTGCTCATGACCCACGGCCCCTACTTCACCATGGACCAGTGGATGACGGCCATCGGAGCAGAGAACCAGCAGGCCATCATCACCGCCGGCGAGAGCGACGAGCTGGTGCGCAAGCTCTCGCTGAAGTCCAGCCAGGGCGGCTATAAGGTCAGCATCATCTGGCTGCCCGAGCGCATGAACATCGAGTGCGCCAACAAGCTGCTCAAGCTCATCGAGGAGCCACCCTCGCAGACCGTCTTCCTCATGGTCAGCGAAGAGCCCGACCGCCTGCTCGAGACCATCCGCAGCCGCGTGCAGCGCATCGACGTCAAGAAGCTGCCGGCCGACGTCATCTGCCAGGCTCTCATCAGCCGACGAGGCATCGACGAGACATCGGCACGACGCATCAGCCGGCTGGCCAACGGCTCATGGCTCAAGGCACTGGAGGAGCTCCAGGTGGGCTCGGAGAACGAGCAGTTTCTCGACCTCTTCATCTCGCTCATGCGACTGGCCTACCAGCGCAACGTGCGCGAACTGCGCCGATGGAGCGAGACGATGGCCTCCTTCGGCCGCGAGAAGCAGAAACGATGGCTCGAGTTCTTCCTCCGCATGGTGCGCGAGAACTTCATGTATAACTTCCGCAACGAAGACCTCGTCTACATGACGCAGAAGGAGGAGGACTTCGCACGCAACTTCGCCCGGTTCATCAACGAGGCCAACGTACTCATGATCTACGACCTGGCCAACCGAGCCATCCGCGACATCGGCCAGAACGCCAACGCCAAGATCGTCTTCTTCGACTTCGCCCTGCAGATGATCGTCCTGCTGCTCCAGAAATAAAATAAAAAGGAAATAACGAAATAACGAAAGAGCAAAATAACGATATCCCGTTATAACGATATAACGAAAAAAGAGAAAAGAGCAATGAACAAGAACAACGAAATACGCACCGGATGCGACCGCGGACTCTGCCGAGCCGCCGTCGGACGTCAGGACCGCCAGCTCAACACCTACGACTGGCTGGCCGACGTGCCGGGCAACGACGAGACCACCGACCTCGTCGAGGTGCAGTTCAAGCACACCCGCAAGGGCTACTACCACAACGTCAACCGCCTGCCACTGAAGAAGGGCGACATCGTGGCCGTCGAGGCATCGCCGGGCCACGACATCGGCGTCGTCACGCTGACCGGACGGCTGGTCAACCTGCAGGTCAAGAAAGCCAACCTCAAGTCGGAGGACGACATCAAGCGCATCTACCGCCTGGCCCGACAGATCGACATGGACAAGTTCCGCGAGGCCAAGGCCCGCGAGCACGAGACGATGATCGAGAGTCGCGAGATAGCCAAGGGTCTCGGACTGAAGATGAAGATCGGCGACGTCGAGTATCAGGGCGACGGACAGAAGGCCATCTTCTATTACATCGCCGACGAGCGCGTCGACTTCCGACAGCTCATCAAGGACCTCGCCGCCGCCTTCCACGTGCGCATCGAGATGAAGCAGATCGGCGCCCGCCAGGAGGCAGGACGCATCGGCGGCACGGGCCCCTGTGGCCGCGAGCTGTGCTGCGCCACATGGATGAAGAACTTCGTCTCGGTCTCCACCGGCGCCGCCCGGTTCCAGGACATCTCGCTCAACCCGCAGAAACTGGCCGGCATGTGCGCCAAGCTGAAGTGCTGTCTCAACTACGAGGTCGACGACTACATGGAGCACGGCAAGCAACTGCCCTCGCGCGACGCCGTCCTGCAGACGCTTGACGCCGACTACTTCTACTTCAAGGCCGACATCCTGGCCGGACTCGTCACCTACTCCACCGACAAGCGCATCGCCGCCAACCTGGAGACCATCACCGCCGAGCGTGCCAAGGAGATCATCGAGATGAACCGCCGTGGCGAGAAACCGGCCGACCTGCAGCCCGACGACCAGCCGAAGAAGAAGGACGACGGACCCGTCGACCTCCTGGCCGGCGACAGCATCACCCGCTTCGACAAAGCCAAGAAGAAAAAGAAGAAGAACAAGTCGAAGACCCAGGACACGGCCGACAAGCCAAAGGCCAAGGACACGGCCGACAAACCCCAGGACGCCCAGCCACGTCAGCCGAAGCGCAAGAAGCCGTCCAACAACGCCCCGCGCGAAAAGCAGCCTGCCGCTCAGGACAACAACAATGAGAAGCCCAAGGAATAAACATCGTGCGACGGCCCTCATGGCCGCCATCATCACCCTTACGGTTGCACTGGCAATGGCCGGCTGCAACCGTAAGGTTATCTATACCCACTACGCCCACACGCCCATCGAGGGATGGGAGGACTCCGACACCCTCCTTTTTGCCGTCGGACCTGTTGCCGACGCCGCTCTCTACGACGAGACCGTCGGCCTCCGCACTTGCAGCCGCTATCCCTTCAAGGAGCTCATCCTCATCGTCGACCAGCAGGTCATGCCCGCAGGCACACTGCTCAGCGACACCCTCCGCTGCCGCCTCACCCATGAGGACGGCAGCCCCATCAACCGAGGCTTCAACTTCTACGAATCCTCATTCCCCCTGCGCACCGTCCCCCTCCAGCAGGGCGACTCCCTCACCGTCCGCATCCATCACTACATGAAACGCGAGCTCCTCCCCGGCATCGCCGACATCGGGGTAAGCATCAAGAGAAAAGGTACTGTAAAGAAATGACTCCCGCCGTCAGTCGAGCTCGCGATGGCGGCCGGCGTCGATGCGGAGGAAGATGAAGAGGAGGAACGTGAAGCCCCAAAGCGACGAGCCGCCGTAGGAGAAGAAGGGCAGCGGGATGCCGATGACGGGGGTCAGGCCGAGCACCATGCCGACATTGATGAAGACATGGAAGAGGAAGACGGAGAGGACGCAGTAGCCGTAGACGCGGCCGAACGTGGTGGGCTGGCGCTCCGCCAGGTGGATAAGTCGCAGGATGAGGGCGAGGAAGAGCAGCAGGACGCCGGCGGCTCCGAGGAAGCCTTCTTCCTCACCGACGGTGCAGAAGATGAAGTCAGTGTCTTGCTCAGGCACGTATTTGAGTTTTGTCTGCGTGCCGTTAAGAAATCCCTTACCTTCCAGTCCGCCTGAGCCGATGGCTATCTGGCTCTGATGGACGTTATAGCCGGCATGCTTGATGTCGTCGTCGAGCCCCAGCAGCACGTTGATACGGGTGCGCTGGTGGGGCTGCAGCACGTTGTTGAGCGCATAGTCGGCGGCGCTGAAGAAGGCGACGCTTCCGATGGCAAAGGCTGCTATCCAGAGATAGTTGCGCACGCGGCTCTGCAGGCCCTGCCATAGCAGGAAGACGATGAGCAGGCCGGTCAGCGCATACTGCACCCAGACAATGTCGAAGGGGATGACGAAGACGGAGAAGAGCAGCGTCGCGAGCGTGATGCCGACGGTGAGCCCGAGGCACCACCAGGCCGTGCGCCAGTGGCGGCAGAAGACGCCGATCATCATCGACGTGAATATCTGGATGAGCAGCAGGACGACGAACTTGCCCGCCGAGGTGGGCGTGTCGAACAGCGGCGTCGCCTCGAAGCGGATGCCGACGACGAAATAGATGACCATGGCCACGCCGGTGAAGAGCACCGAGCCCGTCATGCCCTCGCGATAAAGCATGAGGAAGAAGCTGAGGTAGACCAGGGCCGAGCCCGTCTCCTGCTGCAGGACGATGAAGAGCATGGGGGTGACGATGAACGCGAGCGTATAGAGGAAGTCACGCCATCGGTGGATGTTGTATTCATGGCGCCCCATGAACTTGGCCAGGGCGAGCGCCGTGGCAAACTTGGCAAACTCGGCAGGCTGCAGTCGCAGTGGGCCGAGCACGAGCCACGATCGGGAGCCCTTGATGCTGTGTGGATTGAAGATGGTGGCAAAGAGCAGCAGGAGCATGAAGCCGAAGATGATGTAGCCGAAGAGCTCGTAGACGCGGTCGTCGAGCAACAGCAGGACGAGTCCGAGCACGAGCGACGTGCCTATCCACACGATCTGCATGCCTGAGCGCGAATCGAGCGAGAATATCTCCGTGTCGCCGAAGTTATAGCTGGCGCCGCAGACGCTGAACCATCCGAAGGTGATCAGTGCCAGATAAATCAGGATGGTCCACCAGTCGATGGATCCCAGCACGGTCTTGTTTTTATTATCGTCTCTCCGTCCCACAATATCTATTATCTATTATCTATTATCTCTTATCTACTCCGTAACTGATGCGTCGGTTCTGTATACTGGTGGCGCGTGCCTCGCTGGCAGCAGACAGCTCACCCTTGATGTAGCGCTCCATAATCAGTCCGCCGATGGGCACGCCGTAGGTGGCGCCCCATCCGCCGTTCTCGACGTAGACGGCCACGGCAATCTGAGGATTATCCATCGGGGCAAACCCCATGAAGACGGAGTGGTCGTGACCCTTGTTCTGGGCCGTACCCGTCTTGCCGCACGGCTGGAAGTCGTAGTGGGCCAGCGCCTTACACGTTCCGCCAAGGGCCGCCGAGCGCATGCCCGCCACGACGTAGTCGTAAGCCTCGCGGGTGGCCATGGTGCGGCGCGGCGTAGTATAAAGTGAGTCGAGCGGTTCGCCCTCCACCTTCTTCACGACGTGAGGGGTGATGAAGTATCCGCGGTTGGCTATCGTGGCCCCCAGGTTGGCTATCTGCAGGGGTGTGGCCGTCACCTCGCCCTGACCGATCGAGATGGAGACGATGCTCAGTCCGTTCCATGAGCTCGAGCGGTGGTGCTTGTCGTAGAACTCGGCATTGGGGATAAGGCCGCGGTTCTCGCCAGGCAGGTCGATGCCGAGCTGATAGCCGAAGCCCATCGAGACCATGTAGTCGCGCCAACGGTTCATGGCCACCTGCACGGTGGGATACTTCTGGCGGTTGCCCATCATATAGTAGAGTCCCCAGCAGAAGAAGCCGTTACACGACGTCGACAGGGCCGGCACGATGGGCAGCGGCGAGCCATGGCCGTGGCAGCCGACGCGCAGACCGCGGTGGACGAAGCCGCGATGGCAGGGATAGGCCGTCTGGGGCGTGATAATACCTTCGGAGAGGAAGGTCAGGGCCTGCGTCGTCTTGAACGTCGAGCCGGGGGGATAGGTGCCCATGATGGAGCGGTTGTAGAGCGGTTTCCAGGGGTCGAGGCTCAGCTCGCGATGGGTCTTCGAGCGCTTGCGGCCCACCATGTCGCGCGGGTCGTAGCTGGGCGACGAGGCCATGCAGAGCACCTCGCCCGTCTTGGGCTCTATGGCCACGACGGAGCCGATCTTGCCCTCCAGCAGCCGTTCGGCGAGCTGCTGCAGGTCGATGTCGATGGCGAGGGTCAGGTTCTTGCCCGGCACGGGCTTCTGGTCGAGGGCGCCGTCCTGATAGCTGCCCTTGATGCGGCCCAAGGCGTCGCGCAGCAGGATCTGCACGCCCTTCTCGCCTCGCAGCTGGCGCTCGTAGGAGCGCTCGACACCCTGCTTGCCGATGTAGTCGCCCGGCTGATAGTAGTCGTCGTTCTCGATGTCGCCCTTCGACACCTCGGCCACGTCGCCGAGGATGTGAGCCGCGTTCGGATATTCATATTGGCGGATGCTGCGCCGCTGGACATAAAAACCGGGGAATCGGAACATCTTCTCCTGGAAGATGCTGAAGTCGTGGTCGCTGAGCTGCGACATGAAGAGCTGTTGGGTGAAGCGCGAATAGCCCGGCAGCTGGCGAATGGCCGCCATGCGCTGGTCGAACTCGTCGCGGGTGATGCCCAGCGTCTGGCAGAACTCCAGTGTGTCGAGATGTCCGCGGGCCTCGTTGACGACGACCATGATGTCATAGCTGGGCTGATTGAAGACCAGCAGTCGCCCCTTGCGGTCGCTGATGACGCCTCGCGAGGGGAAGTCGATCTTCTTGAGGAAGGCGTTGGAGTCGGCGTTCTTCTTGTAGTCATCGCTCATCAGCTGCAGGGTGAACAGCCGGATGATATAGGTGACCACGATCAACACGGCCACACCTGCAATGACGAATCGTCGATTCTCAAGTCCGTAGTCCTTCACAGCCAAAAACGTCTTAAGATCTCAGGGTTTCCATGGTGAAGATGAGCAACAGGGTCAGCAGGGCGCTGCCGCCGATGCACTCCAGCCAGTGGAGCCAGTTGAAGAATGAGAAGGCCTCGAGCGAGAAGAAAGCGAGGCAGTAGATGAGCACCAGGATGGTGGCGAGGGTCATGAACTTGCCCCAGCCGAGCGTCCGGGCCGACGTGGCCATGTTCTCCTCTGCCTCACGCGGCAGGAAGAGCGTCAGCAGGTAGGGCTGCAGCAGTGCCACGAGGGTCATCGCGCCGGCGGCTACGCCCGGCGTGTTGAAGAACACGTCGACGGCCAGTCCTATGAAGAAGCTCCAGAGCAGTGCGGCCCATCTGGGATAGCCCAGTGGGAAGATGACCGCGAAGTAGACATAGAGCAGTGGTGTGGCACAATGGAAGAGCTGGATGCGGTTAAGCACCAGCACCTGTGCCAGCAACAGCACTATAAACAGGATGATACGTCTCAGACTTTCCATCTCACCTCTCAGTTCTCACCTCTCAGTTCTCAGTTCTAAGCGAGTCTTCAGCCGCCTGGTTGAGCATCATGCGCTCTGCCATGCCCGGGTCGTCAAGGACGCTGACGTCGCGCAGACAGGCGAAGTCAGTCGCCAGATGCACCTTCAGCCTGTAGGACAGTCCGTCGGCCGAGTTATAGATGCCGACGATGCGCCCCACGCTGATGCCTGCGGGGAAGATATAGGAGAAGCCGCTCGTCTCCACCCACTCGCCCTTGCGGAACTTGGCGTGGCGGGGGATGTCCTCGACGTAGGCATAGAGAGGATCGCCGCCGTCCCAGCGCAGATAGCCGAAGTAGTCGCGTCCGCGGATGCTGCAGCTGATGCGCGACTGGCTGTTGAGCACGGGCATCACAATGGCATAGTGGCGGCTGACCATGTAGACCACGCCCACCAGTCCGCTGCCGCAGACCACGCCCATGTTGGCCTTTACGCCGTCAGCCTCACCGCGGTTGATGGTCATCAGGTTGTCAGCCCTGTCGATCGTGTTGGCCACCACCTTGGCGGGAATCAGCTTGAGTTGAGAGGTGAGAGTGGAGAGTTGAGAGGTATGATGCCCCATACTGTCCGTCATGGGTTGACGGGCCGTCATAAAGTCGTCTGGCTCAATCTCTTCCGCCTGCCGCTCATCTATCAGCTGCTGCACCCGCCGTTCGAGGAAGATGTTGCGCTCGGTGAGCTCCTCGTTGATACGTGTGAGCGTGAAGAAATGGCTGACAGACGAGGACCAGTCGTAGACCTTCCCCGCCACGGCATTGGCCGAGCTGAGCCATACGCTGCCCTGATAGCTGTTGTAGCGAAACAGCATCACCCCACTGACCGCTTCCAGCACGAGGAAGACGACCCAATGGAAATAGCGTGTGAAGAAAGCCAGCAGCGCCTGCACGCTCTTTAATATATATTATGGTGTTATCGCTTGAGGAACGTGAAGCGGTCGATGTTCTTCAGGGCGATGCCCGCGCCCTTGGCCACGCAGTGGAGCGGGTCGTCGGCGACGATGAACGGGATGTTGATCTTGTCGGTCAGACGCTTCGACAGTCCGCGCAGCAGCGCGCCGCCACCCGTCAGGTAGATGCCGTTCTTCACGATGTCGGCGTAGAGCTCGGGCGGCGTGTTCTCCAGCGCCGAGAGCACGGCCGTCTCGATGCGCGTGACGGTCTTGTCCAGACAGTGGGCGATCTCCTGATAGCAGACGGGTACCTCCATGGGCAGGGCCGTGATGCGGTTCGGGCCGTGGACGACGTAGTCCTCGGGGGCATCGTCGCCCAGGTCGGTCAGGACGGAGCCCACGTTGATCTTGATGCGTTCGGCCATGCGCTCCGACACCTTCACGTTGTGCTGGCGGAACATGTATTCCTGGATGTCGGCAGTCAGGTCGTCGCCGGCCACCTTAATAGAGTTGTTCGACACGATGCCGCCGAGCGAGATGACGGCAATCTCAGTGGTGCCGCCGCCGATGTCGACGATCATGTTGCCCTCAGGAGCCTCCACGTCGAGGCCGATACCGATGGCAGCAGCCATCGGTTCGAAGATGAGGTAGACGTCGCGGCCGTCGGCATGCTCGGCCGAGTCGCGCACGGCGCGCAGCTCCACCTCCGTCGAGCCGGAGGGCACGCCGATGACCATGCGGAGCGAGGGTGAGAAGAGGTGATGGCCCGTGTGCACCATCTTGATCAGTCCGCGCATCATCTGCTCGCAGGCTGAGAAGTCGGCGATGACGCCGTCGCGCAGCGGCCGGATGGTGCGTATGTTGTCGTGGGCCTTCTCGTGCATCATCTTAGCCTTCTCGCCCACGGCAATCATCTTGTCGGTGCGGCGGTCGAGCGCCACGACGGAAGGCTCGTCAACGACGATCTTGTCGTCGCTGATTATAATCGTATTGGCTGTGCCAAGGTCCATGGCCAGCTCTTGTCGGAAACTGAAAAATCCCATACTATAAAAATTTTTATTTCATAAAACTTTTTCAGATAAAAGATAAAAGATAATAGATAATAGATATTCAGCCGTTGGCTTTTGCAGTCTTTATTGTTGCGACAAGCATCTTTATCAATTCTTTATTATCAGAATGGATGGAGTGATATTCCTTATCGTTCAGAAAACCACTGTTGTGGAGCAGCGTCAGCCAGTAGCTGGTTTCCTGGGCTTCCTTTAGCGAGATGCTGAGTTTGTTGACAAAATCAGCCCTGCTCTGCGCAAAGATTCCTTCGCTGATGTTAGCACCAATACTGGTGCCACTCCGCAGAAGTTGTTTAGACATCACTTGCTCCTTCTTTTCGTTCAATAGATATTGATAACACTTCACAACACGCTCGGAGAATTTTTCGCTCTTAATTCTCAGCACGCTATCAACCGCCATATATCTATTATCTTTTATCTTTTATCTATTATCTGATGTGAACCATCCATGTATTGCCGTGTCGTAGTGGCTGCTGACGCCGAAGGCACGCTCGGCCAGCATGCGGCGCTGCTCGCGCGTCGTCTCGGCGCCCTGCTGCTTCAGGATGTCGAGCAGCACGCCGTATTCGGCCTTCGAGGGGACGATGACCACGTCGCTGAAGTTCTTCGCAGCGGCGCGGATGAGCGAGATGCCGCCGATGTCGATCTTCTCGATGATGTCCTGCTCCGAGGCGCCGCTCGCGACGGTCTGCTCGAAGGGATAGAGGTCGACGACGACGAGGTCGATCTCAGGAATGTCATACTGCTGCATCTGCGCGCGGTCGCCGGCGTTGTCGCGGCGGGCCAGGATGCCTCCGAACACCTTCGGATGGAGCGTCTTCACCCGTCCGCCCAGGATGGAGGGATAGGTCGTCACGTCTTCTACCTTCTGGCAGGGGTAGCCCTGTTCTTCAATAAACTTCTGCGTGCCTCCTGTCGACAGGAAGCTGACGCCCTCTTCGTGGAGCTTGCTGAGCAGCTCGTCCAGTCCATCTTTGTGGAACACTGAGATCAGCGCGGTCTTAATCTTCTTAGCTTCAGCCATACCTATTTTTCTTGTCTGCAAAATAATAATATAACGTTATATCTCAAAATCGGACTGCAAAGATAGTGATAATTTGTGAATTACGCGCCGACTGAGCCAACTTTTTTTTCTCGCCCGACGCTTTTATTGATTTTTGTCGGGCAGGCGGAAAACATTTCCTTCCATTTTCTTGTCAATTTTTGCCGCGTTTCGAAAAAAATATGTATCTTTGCACACAGAATAACCATTAAAGCAACTCACGAATGAGACACTATGTGGTCATTATCCTCATGGCATGCCTCCTGCCGCTCACCGCGATGAGCACCCCGCAGGAGGACGTCGCACAGCTGTTCCACAACCTCGGGAAGCAACAGGGCAAGAAGCGCATCAGCACCGCCAACCAGCTGATGCAGAGCCTCTTGGCCGAAGGCTTCGGCGACGACGTCACCTTCGACGACACCACCCCACCCGACACGCTCGTCATGACCGCCAGCTACTATGCTGAGGAATACTTCGTCAACACGGGACTCTACGACCTCGCCGTCGAGGCCGGGCTCCAGGCCCTGCCGCTGACCGAGCACCACGGCGACTACACCTGGCGCTCGGAGACGCTCAGCCTGCTCACCCTGGCTTATCTCTACAAGGCCAACTACATCGAGGCGCTACGCTACGGCGAGATGGGCTACGACCACGACAGCCGCCACAAGGACTACGACCGCCTCAGCTCGACGCTCAACACCATCGCCGGCATCTACCTCGCCGCCAAGCAGCCCGCACAGGCCCGCGAGTATATCGAGCGGGCCATCGAGGCCGACCAGAAGACCACAGCCCACGAGCACGCCGCCGCCATCCACGGCATCGCCTGCGAGATCTATCAGGAGCTGGGCGACTACAAGACGGCGCTCAGCCACGGCAGCCAGGCCTTCGAGCTGGAGCAGCAGCGCGGCAACGGCGGCAAGGCGGCCATACGCCTGTCGCAGATGGCCGCCGCGCTGGCCGCCCTCGGCGACACCGCCCGGGCCCACCAGCTGCTCCGACAGTCGATCCCCGTGCTCCAGCAGCAGGCCGTCATGCCCTCCCTCGGCATCAGCCTCAACACGCTGGGCGAGGTGATGCGGCTCGAGGGGCGCATCGACGACGCCGCCCGCTACTTCGACATGGCCAACCAGCTGTTCACGCAGACGGGCGACCTCTACAACCAGGCACGCTCCGTCCACGGACTCTTCGCCGCCCTCTACGACTCCGACCCCAAGGCGGCCATGCTCCACCTCGACCACTACAACAAGCTGAAGGACACCATCTACCAGAACGACATGCGCCAGCTGCTCTCGAACTACAGCGCCAAGTTCCGCAACGACGAGCTGGCCGAGCAGAACGCCGCCGCCAAGCGCCAGAACCGCACCATCATCATCGGCGGCACCATCATCGGCGTGCTCATGCTCCTGGCCCTCGCCCTCCTCGTCTATGCCATCCGGCTGAAGAACAAGTCGAACCACCAGCTGCTCGAGCTCCAGCGCACGCGCGAGAACTTCTTTACTAACATCACCCACGAGTTCCGCACACCACTGACCGTCATCCTCGGCATGAGCCAGCAGCTCATCGACTACACACCGCCCGAAGACACACCCGAGCTGGTCCACACCAGCGGTAACCTCATCCGCCGGCAGGGCTCGCAGCTCCTGCTGCTCATCAACCAGCTGCTCGACCTCTCGAAGGTGCAGGCCCGCGTAGAAGCCCCCAACTGGCGCCGCGACAACATCGTAGGCTACATCAACATGATCATGGAGACGTTCTACAGCTACGCCCACAGCCAGAACATCAGCCTCGTCTATGCCCCGCAGGAGAACACCGTCGTGATGGACTTCGTGCCCGACTACGTGCAGAAGATCATCAACAACCTGGTGCACAACGCCATCAAGTTCACACCCGCAGGCGGACACATCAACATCATCACCCGCTGCGACGGCGACCGCTTCGTCTTCCAAATTGCCGACGACGGCATCGGCATCAGCCGCGAACACCTGCAGCACATCTTCGAGCCCTTCTATCAGGCCGACAGCGACAAGGCACACGTCGGCACCGGCGTCGGACTGGCCCTCACCCGACAGCTCATCAACGCCGTCGACGGCACCATCAAGGTCATCTCGAGCAAGGACCGCGGCACCGTCTTCACCGTCACCATGCCCCTGAGCCACGGCGACGCCGACCTGCAGCCGCTCACGGCGGCCGAGCGCAGCGGCATCAACCCCATCGTCACCCAGGCCGACGGCGAGGGCCTCGACATGCCCGAGGGCGTCGACGACCAGGCCGAGCCCATCCACATCCTCGTCGTCGAGGACAGCCGCGACGTGGCCTACTTCATCGGCAACCAGCTGGCCGACCAATACGCCATCAGCTACGCCTACGACGGACAGGACGGCCTCGACAAGGCCCAGCAGCTCGTGCCCGACCTCATCATCACCGACCTCATGATGCCCAAGATGGACGGACTGGAGTTCTGCCGCAACATACGCTCGAACGACATCACCAGCCACATCCCCATCATCGTCATCACCGCACGCTCGGCCAACGAAGACCTCGTCAAGGGCATCAACGCGGGCGCCGACGCCTACCTCTACAAGCCCTTCAACGCCGACGAGCTGCAGGCATGGATCACCAAGCTGCTCGACCAGCGGCGGCTGCTCCGCGAGAAGTTCTCGCGTATTGTCGTCGACACTAACGGCACCAACACCGACAACACCGACAACGCCAACAACGCGGCAGGAGGCGCCATCGATGACGCCGACGCACGCTTCCTCGGACGACTGACCGACCTCGTCTACAGCTACATGGGGCGCAGCCAGGTCGACGTCGAGACGCTCGCCGCTGCCCTCACCATGAGCTCCAACCAGCTGCGACGCAAGGTGCTCGCACTGACAGGCAAGACACCGGCCGCCTACTTCCTGCAGATCCGACTGAGCAACGCCAAGGCGATGCTCGACAAGAACCCTGAGACGCCCATCTCTGACGTCGCCTACCGATGCGGATTCTCCACCCCGGGCCACTTCAGCAGCGCCTTCAAGGCGGCCTACGGCTACACCCCCACGCAGTGGATCCATCGCGCACGGTGAAGCCCTCGCGGGCGCGTTCCTTTTAACTTACGACACGACGTGACGGCATGCGGTCACGGCGTGACGGCATGAAATCACGACGTGACGCCATGCCGTCACGTCGTGATTTCTTTTTATTCCGCCGTCTGACTGCATCACGTCCACCGGCTCGTCAGCATTGCCGCAATTATTCACAATCGAAGGAGTTGAACGCTTGGCGTCTTACAAAAACAAAATAAAACAAGATAAAACAAATCAAAACAGACATGATGTAGTATGCAAAAAATAAATTGATACTATTTGGCGGTTCCTGTAGGAGGCGACGTGTCCCCACGTCGCAATGCCGCAGGTGTCACGTGAGGACACGTGACCTCCTAAATCGTTTCAGGTCGTTATCTTATGGTCACGTGAAAAATGTTTTTTAGGTGATAAATGCCCGGGATTTCAACGCCCCCCTGCCCCCTCTAATCTTAGAGGGGGAGTTGAATACCACCGCAGGAGCAGATGAGCGCAGTGACACCAGCGGATGTGGGCGGCATGCACACTATCTGACTCCCCCTCTAAGATTAGAGGGGGGCAGGGGGCGTTGACAGCGGGCGTGTCATAACTATTAAACGAAGGTTTGCAGAACTGCAAGCCAAGGAGGAGGAAAGTAATGTCAGGCATGGCTCTACATTTTTATAAAATTCTCCGGAAAAAAGAGTAAAAAAAACGCAAGAAAAAGGCTAAATGTTAACAAATGTTGACTTACAAGTACCTTTCTGCTGACTATCAGCAAGTTACACGACAGAAATGTTAGAAATCTGTAAGTCACGAAACGAAAAATGTGAAATATTTGTAAGTCGATGTTAAAAATTTGTAAGTCCGTTTCGGCATTTTTCCCTATATTTGCGGCAGAATTTATAATTATCAAACCAAAATGGCATCACAAGACAACTACCAAGGCATTCAGCAGAACATCGACGCACAGATCGCCAACATCGAGGCCGACAACCAGCGCGAGGCAGAACTCGAGGCACAGCGCCAGGCTGCCAGCCGGCCCAAGTCGCTGATGGAGCGGCTGCGCCAACGCTTACGGCGACTGCTCTGCATGTACTGAGCGACAGAGCAGAGCGACGCCCCACAGAGCATCAGACACAACAAACAAACATTCATTCATAAAAACCTTTACGATTATGAAACGACTACTTTCACTCACCGTGGCCCTCCTCGCCATCGCCGTAGGATGGGCCCAGGAAACAACGCATTTCAGCATCGACCCGCCACTGCCCGGCGGACAGTCCACTGAGACCGTCGTCGAGGCTAAGCTCGTGACGAATGCTACCCTCTCGGGCAACCTCTCGAACTACGAGATTGCTGCACTGGTAGACGGCAAGGTGCGCGCCATCGTCTTTGGCAACTCCAACAGCTACGGAGCACCCGGCGCCGAAGCTGCCGACTACAACTACTTCGTGTTCCGCATCCCCGGCAACTTCACCACCTCCGAGGAAGACAACGGCAAGGCTATTACATTTAAGATGTATAACAGCACCAGCGGCCTGGAGTACGACCTGAGCAGCCCCACGATCACCTTCGACGGCGAGCGCCACGGCACCACTTCCGAGCTCACCGAGCTGAGCGTCACCGAGGTGACAGGCCTGAGCATCACGCAGCTTTACCGCAGTACAAGAATCAACATCAACTGGGACGAGACGTACGACATCAAGGACCGTATCCAGCTGAATCCAAGCGGTGCCACGCCCAACAACCTTAACTACACATTCACGGTGCCATCTTACTCAGCAGATTACATCGCCGTGACGGCCGACGGTATCGTGTCGGCACTGCAGAAGCCCACCAACGCCAACAACGCCTGGGGGCTCACCGTCAGACTCGGCAACCTAAGCACAACAGCCAGCGTGACTGTGCACAACCACGTCAAGAACGTCACGATCAAGGAGGGCAGCGACCCCATCATCGTCAGCATCAATGATGCCGAAGGCCTGAAGGCTGCTTTGCAACAGGCCTTTGTAATAGATCCTAGCGGTTATACCGACTATTCCAACTGGTCGACAAGTAACAGCAGCATCGTGGGCATCACCTACAATCCCCTTACCTTCACGCCGAAGGCAGTCGGTGACGTCAGGATTAGCCAAAATTTCTACTACAACGCCGGCGATCAGCTCGGCATGGACATCTCGACCGGCAGCGGCACGGTCAACGTCAAGGTGGTGCAGCCCGTGACGGCCATCAATCTGCTTCATTCGTTATTTGACTGCAACGTGGGCGACGACGTGACTGAGTTCATCAAGCAGTGCTACGAGGTCGCTCCCACTGATGCCACCGACAAGAGCGTCACCTATGAGTTGGATCCCACCTCTAACCAAGGCGTCGTCACGATTGAGAACAACACCATCAAGGCCGTCGGTAAGGGTCTGGCCGAGATCATCGTCCGCTCGGTGAGCAATCCTGAAGTCTACGCCACCATTACCGCCAGAGTCGGCGATTATGCCACCTCCCTTGCAGCCGACCGCGACAGCCATACCTATACCTATATTGATAGTGACATCAACATCACTGGCGACATCTTCGGCATCATCGACCCGACCACCGGGCTATGGACGCAGATTGGTATGATCACGGCCCAGCCCTTCGGCAAGGACATGTACCAGCTTGAGGTGACGTCGAGCGACCCGAGCGTCGTCCAAGTCTACCCAGATTCGCGGTCTGGCCAGTGGTACGCCTTTGTGAAGAAGGCCGGCACGTCCACACTGACCTTCAACCTCAGCTATCCCGACTTTATGGCAGGCACGCCCGGCGAGCCCGTCATCAGGGCCGCCGAGCCCGTCACGCTCCGCATCGACGTGACGCAGGGTCCCACCGCCTTCTCGTTCAACACGAACAGCATCACGATGAACGTCGGCGAGACGATCAACCTGAAAGATTATGTGACCCTTCAGCCCGAAGGCGCATCCGTCGCTGACAACGACTACATCTGGACCGTCCAGGAGTCGGATGGCCAGTACATGTCCGTCACGGGCAACACGCTCCAGGCCCTCGCTCCCAACATCGACCAGAAGGGCTCCGTCCTCCGGCTCCAGCTGCAAGGCTACGAGAGCCTCGGCACGGCCGACATCAACGTCTTCATCTACCAGCCCGCCACCAGCATCACCGTCAACACACGGGAGATCACCGTCAACAAGGGCGACTGGCGGGCACTGCGCGATGCTTTGGCAGCAGCCGTGACCGTCAATCCCGAGAACCACACCGACGCAGTGCGTTGGGAGAGCGACGATCCTGCATCGATCATCTACGAGGAGGTTGCTGATGGCGAAGCCACGGTCATGGCCTGGAACCCCATTGAACAGGGTGAGTGCTACATGTTCTTCCAGGTCGGTTCCTATAATGCCGACGGGACATTCGTTACACGTCTGTCCAGAATGATTCTCGTCACGGTGTTGCCGATAGTGGAGAGCATTGAGATTAACGCCACCCAGCCGATTCGCGTTGAGGTGGGAGAAGACTTCATGCCGGCTCTGAACAAGATTATCAATGTGCTGCCCGAGGAAGCCGCCGACCGCAGTTGGACGGTGGAGGGTAACGCTGCTCTATATACCATTGAGGATGGAAAGGTGATTGCCAACGCTGCCCGAAGAACGCCAGCAACATTGACAATCAAGTCCGTATCAAATCCGTCCGTGACTGCAACCCTGCTTGTCATTCCGTCAATTCAGGTAAAGACGCTCAATGTCACTGAGGGAGATGTTTATGTGAAGTACGACGGCTCTGAGGTTGACATCTCGCAGCAGATCGCCAGCAAGATCGAGTTCCTGCCTGCCAACGCCTCCGTCATCAATGCCACCATTGCCTCCGACAATACGTCTGTCGTGAGCGTCAGTGGTACGTTTGCAACCACGAACAGCACAACGGCGGGATGGTCGCTCAACAACACCTACACCGCCAAGGCCCTCCAGCCCGGCACGGCCACCGTCACCGTGACGCTGACCTACACCGACTACCTGCAAGACCTTATTGAGCCCGGCGTAGATCATTCAACGACCGTCACCAAGACATTCGACGTCGTGGTGGCCCAGGGCCTCAGCGGCTTCGAGATCGCATCGACCCTACCCAACCCGATGGTCGTCGGCCAGAGCTACACGCTGACGCTGACGCCGCAGCCCGAGGATGCCGAGTTCGATCCCAACGGTTTCGAGGCCTGGATTAACGGCGGCGGTGGTCTGGAAGACTTTGCCGACATCGAGCATCAGGACAACGGCGACGGCACTTACAGCATCACCGTTACGCCAAACTATCCCAGCATCGGCAACCTCGTCGTGAATTATGCCGACGAGACGACAAATCTGGGCAGCATCGTTGGTGACGGCGTAGAGATAAACGTCGGCGTGCCCACCACGCTGACCCAGGGCTGGCAGTGGAAGACCCTCTGGGGTGCCATTGAGACCAGCGCTGACTTCGCCGCCCACCTGGGCGACGGCACCGACAACCGCTACGTCGACGAGGTGCGCTCGCAGTCGGCCCTCATGGCCAACGACCCCGTCTACGGCTACTATGGTGAGCTCTACGACCAGGGCCTGCAGCCCGGCGTGGCCTATAAGTTCAACGCCACCACGGCCGTCGGCATTGCCGATGCCGGCATCCAGCTGGACGGCGAGATCCTGCTGAAGGAGAAGCCACAGCGGCTGCAGAAGGCCTGGACATGGATCGGCAACCCCTACGTGCTGAGCCACGCCATCAGCGCTGCCATCCCCACGGCCACCGACGGCGACCGCATCGTGTCGAAGGAAGACGGCTTTGCCGAGTATAGCGGCGGTAAATGGACCGGCACGCTGACGACGCTCGTGCCCTGGCAGTCGTACCTCTACTACAACAACTCCGGTGCCGAGAAGTCCTTCCTGTGGCCTGCCGAGACCGACCTCCCCGCTGCCAGCCGCAGCAACAGCGGCGTCCGCTTCAACGCTCCGCGCAAGGTCAGCCCGCAGTCGGCCTGGCAGTATGACGCCAGCCCGTTCCGCGACAACATGTCGATGGTGGCCGTTGTCAATGAACAATGGGCCATGGACAATGAACAGTGGACGATCGGCGCCTTTGTCGATGGCGAGTGCCGCGGCGAGGGTCTGTGCATCGACGGCCGCATGTTCATCACCGTCCACGCCAACCAGGGCGAGGAGATCTCGTTCCGCCTGCGCAACGAGGTGACGGGCGAGCAGTACCCTGTCGACCAGACCGTCCGCATGCAGCTCATGCTCGGCACGCTGAAGGCTCCGTATCGCCTAACGAGCGAGGGTGTCGCCACGGGGGTCAGCAATGTACAAAGTACAATGAACAATGTACAGGAGAGCTTCGACCTCGGCGGACGCGCCGTCAACGCTACGACGACCAAGGGCCTGACCATCCGGCGCGGAAGCGACGGCAAGGTCCGTAAGGTTGTCAAGTAACAGTTTTCTGATCACGAATTAGAGAATTTGAGAATTGGCTCAAGCCGTCAAGTAGTTTTCTTTTTCTATCACGAATTAGAGAATTAGAGAATTTGGCTATATATAATATTAAGGTATAGACGTATGAAAAGAAACAATATAAGTCCGAGTAATCATCTGCGCACAAATCTGTGCGTAGCCAAT
>CACZBS010000016.1 GCA_902779455.1 uncultured Prevotellaceae bacterium | reverse complement strand
TCCAAAGCAGATTTGTTTGATTTGTTCAGATTTGAAGGATTTCTCGCCGTAGGCGACTAAAAATCAAGGCTTTCGCATGCTTGCGAAAGTTGAGTTAAAGCATTAACTGCGTATGTGTTTAAGTTAGAGACCCCAACACCAACCTTGAAATAGTTAGAGACCCCAACCCTTGAAATAGTTACAGACCCCACCCCCAACCCCTCCCCTTGAAGGGAGGGGAGCGGCTGCGCCTGTGAGATAAGAAGTGGGCCTTTTTCTTTTCAACGAATCTTTTTTGCAAATTGCTTCGCTTGTTTCGAAAATTATTAGTACCTTTGCAGCGCCTTAAGAGCAAACTAATTGTTATAACATTAAAATATTTATGAATTTCACTTTGTTGGTTACCGTCATTGTGACGGGAATTACACTGGTGGCGGCGGCTTACGTGATCGCTAAGCTCATCGGTCCGCGCTCCTATGCCAAGATGAAAGGCGAGGCATACGAGAGCGGAATTCCGACGCGCGGCTCGTCGTGGATACCCATCCACGTGGGCTACTATCTGTTCGCCATCCTGTTCCTCATGTTTGATGTGGAGACGCTGTTTCTGTATCCATGGGCTGTCGTAGTGAAGCAGTTCGGGTCGATGGCACTGCTGTCGGTCGGCTTCTTCCTGTTAGTATTAGTATTTGGCCTGGCCTACGCCTGGCGGAAAGGAGCGCTGGAATGGAAGTAAGAGAACCGAAGATCAAGTCGATCCCCTATGGGGAATGGAACGACAACGAGTCGCTGGACAAGCTCGTCGACGAGCTGCAGGAGGGCGGCACCAACGTCATCGTTGGCTCGCTGGACAAGCTGATCAACTGGGGCCGCGCCAACTCGCTCTGGTCGCTGACGTTCGCCACGAGCTGCTGCGGCATCGAGTTCATGGCCTGCGGATGCTCGCGCTATGACTTCGCGCGCTTCGGCTTCGAGGTGACGCGCAACTCTCCCCGTCAGGCCGACCTCATCATGTGTGCCGGCACCATCACGCACAAGATGGCTCCGGCCCTGAAGCGTCTGTACGACCAGATGGCCGAGCCCAAGTATGTGGTGGCCGTGGGCGGCTGCGCCATCAGCGGCGGCCCGTTCAAGTCGAGCTACCACGTGGTGAAAGGCATTGAGGAGATCGTGCCCGTCGACGTCTTTATCCCCGGCTGTCCGCCGCGTCCCGAGGCTATCATGTACGGCATGATGCAGCTGCAGCGCAAGGTGAAGGTGGAGAAGTTCTTCGGAGGAGCCAACCACAAGCAGACGCGCGACGAGCGCGCCCTGGGCGTCTCGAACGAGGAGCTGACGTTCCGCGAGAAGCTGGGCGACCACAAGCGTGAGACGATCGTCGTCACGGACGTGCCCGAGGACTTCATTAACGAACTTAAAGCAGATAAGGAGGAGAAGGCATGAAACTGGAATTCCTGACATACGATTTCGACAGGTTCGCCAAGGAGATGCAGAGCCTGAAGGAGAAGAAGGGCTTCGACTACCTCGTCACCATCGTCGGCGAGGACTTCGGGGCAGAGGAGGGACTCGGATGTGTCTATATCCTCGAGAATACAACGACGCACGAGCGCTGCGCAGTGAAGATGCTGGCGCAGACGCAGACGTGCGGCGACGGCATCGCCTCCAACGGCACGGGCGAGAAGGACGGCCAGACGGTGGCCTACCTGCCCACGGTGAGCCACCTGTGGCATGTGGCCGACCTGCTGGAGCGCGAGGTCTACGACTTCTACGGCATCGTCTTCCTCGGACACAAGGACATGCGGCGCCTCTTCCTGCGCAACGACTTCAGGGGCTATCCCCTGCGCAAGGACTGGAAGGGCGACGACGCCTACTCGCTCGAGGACGATGAGGAGCCCGACTACGGGCTGGAGTTCTTCCTCGACAACGACGGCCGCCTGCAGTCGAAGCAGAACCGGCTGTTCGCCACTGACGACTACGTCATCAACATCGGCCCGCAGCACCCTGCCACCCACGGCGTGCTCCGCCTGCAGACGGTGCTTGCCGGCGAGACGGTGAAGAAGATCTATCCGCACTTCGGATATATCCACCGCGGCATCGAGAAGATGTGGGAGCAGATGACCTATCCCCAGACGCTCGCACTGACCGACCGACTGAACTACCTGGGCGCCATGCAGCACCGCCACGCCCTCGTCGGCGTCATCGAGGAGGGCATGGGCGTGGAGCTGACCGACCGCATCAAGTATATCCGCACGATCATGGACGAGCTGCAGCGACTCGACTCGCACCTGCTCTTCACCTCGTGCGTGGCTCAGGACCTGGGCGCTCTGACCGCCTTCCTCTACGGCATGCGCGACCGCGAGCATGTGCTGAACTGCATGGAGGAGACGACGGGCGGCCGACTGATCCAGAACTACTACCGCATCGGCGGACTGCAGGACGACATCGACCCGAACTTCGTCAAGAACGTGAAGGCACTGGTGAAGTATCTGCGCCCGATGATCCAGGAGTATATGGACGTCTTCGGCGACAACGTCATCACCCACAACCGACTGGAGCAGTGCGGCCCCATGTCGCTGGAGGACTGCATCTCGTATGCCGTCACCGGCCCGGCCGGACGCGCCTCGGGATGGAAGAACGACGTGCGCAAGAACCACCCGTACGACATGTACGACAAGGTGGAATGGGAGCAGCAGACCCTGACGTCGTGCGACTCGATGGGCCGCTACCTGGTGCACATCAACGAGATGTATCAGAGCCTCAACATCATCGAGCAGCTCATCGACAACATCCCCGAGGGCGACTTCTACGTGAAGCAGAAGCCCATCATCAAGGTGCCCGAGGGACAGTGGTACTACAGCGTTGAGGGTGTTGCAGGCGAGTTTGGCGTCTACCTCGACTCGCGTGGCGACAAGAGCCCCTACCGCATGAAGATGCGCCCCATGGGACTGTCGCTCGTCGGCGCCTTCGACCCGATGCTGCGCGGCCAGAAGATTGCCGACCTCATCGCCACGTGTGCCGCCATCGACGTCGTGATACCCGATATCGACCGATGAAACAAGAAGAAAATGAAGAAAAGAATTTCAGATTGGCTTGGGGATGCTCTCAACGCCCTTTCATTGATTCTTGCATTCTTTAAATAAATAAAAAGGTATTATGTTTGATTTTAGTATTGTAACAACATGGTTCGACCAACTGCTGAAGGTCACCCTCGGGTGCCCCGACTGGTTGGCGATATTGATTGAGTGCGTCCTCGTCGGCGTCGTCGTGCTGACGGCCTACGCACTGATAGCATGCCTCATGATCTTCATGGAGCGCAAGGTCTGCGCCTACTTCCAGTGCCGTCTGGGCCCGATGCGCGTAGGTCCCTGGGGCACCCTGCAGATCTTTGCCGACGTGTTCAAGATGCTCATCAAGGAGATCTTCTTCGTCGACAAGGCTGACAAGCTGCTCTATGCACTGGCTCCCGTGCTCGTCATCGTCGCATCGGTGGGCACGTTCTGCTTCCTGCCATGGAACAAGGGCATGGGCATCCTCGACTTCAACGTCGGACTGTTCCTCATCACCGCCATCTCGTCGATCGGCGTCGTCGGCATCTTCCTCGCCGGATGGGGCTCTAACAACAAGTACTCCGTCGTTTCGGCCATGCGTGCCGCCGTGCAGATGATCTCCTACGAGATGTCGCTCTGCCTCTGCCTCATCACCGCCGTCATCCTGACCGGCACGATGCAGGTGTCGGGCATCGTCGACTATCAGACGGGCCCATGGAACTGGCTCATCGTCAAGGGTCACGTGCCCGCCATCATCGCCTTCGTCGTCTTCCTCATCGCAGGCAACGCCGAGGCCAACCGCGGCCCGTTCGACATGGCTGAGGCCGAGAGCGAGCTGACGGCCGGCCACCACACCGAGTATTCGGGCATGGGCTTCGGATTCTTCTATCTGGCTGAGTTCCTCAACCTCTTTATCATTGCAGGCATCGCCGCGATGGTCTTCCTCGGAGGATGGGCACCGCTGAACATCGGCATCGACGCCTTCGACACGGTGATGAACTACATCCCCGGCTTCGTCTGGTTCTTCGGCAAGACGCTCGCTGTCGTCTGGCTGCTGATGTGGATCAAGTGGACGTTCCCCCGCCTGCGTATCGACCAGATCCTGAAGCTCGAGTGGAAATACCTCATGCCGCTGTCGCTCATCAACCTCGTGCTGATGACCGTCGTCGTGGCCCTGGGACTTTATCTTAAATAAGTAAATAGGAAATGGAAAACAATCAATCATATTTCGGAGAAATCGGTCACGGCATCAAGACGCTGGCCACCGGCATGAAGACCACCTGGAAGGAATACTTCAAGGACTTCTTCACCAACAAGTCGACCGAGCAATACCCCGAGAACCGTAAGACCACGCTCCACGTGGCCAAGCGCCATCGCGGACGACTCGTCTTCGTGCGCGACGAGAACGGGGCCTACAAGTGCACGGCATGCACGCTCTGCGAGAAGGCATGCCCCAACGGCACCATCAAGATCACGGCCCACATGCAGGAGGACCCCGAGACGGGCAAGAAGAAGAAGGTGCTCGACGACTACCTCTACGACCTGGGCGACTGCATGTTCTGCCAGCTCTGCACCAACGCCTGCAACTTCGGCGCCATCGAGTTTACCAACGATTTCGAGAATGCGGTCTTCGACCGCTCACGCCTGGTGCTCCACCTCGACAAGGAGGTCTACGAGGGCGGCTCGCTGCCTAACCTCATCGACGGCGGCGCCGAATGGACACCCGGCACGTTTAACACCAAAACGAAGTAAGAGAGACTATGGGTAATATCATTATGTTTTGCATTCTCGCCGTCGTCATTCTCGGATCAGCCGTGATGTGCGTGACGACGAAGCGAATCATGAGGGCAGCCACGTTCATGCTGCTCGTCCTCTTCGGAGTGGCAGGACTCTACTTCCTGCTCGACTACACCTATCTCGGCGCCGCACAGATAGCTGTCTATGCCGGCGGCGTCACGATGATCTACGTCTTTGCCATTCAGCTCGTCTCGAAGCGCACCCTACAGGGACTCGTCGAGCGCATGAAGGGCTCGCGCGTCGTCTTCGGATCGCTCGTCACGCTGGTCGGACTGGCCACCGTCGCCTTCGTCTTCCTGAAGAACCACTTCATGTGTCAGGCCTGCAAGGTGGCCGACGTGGAGCTGCCGATGGAACAGGTGGGCACGGCCCTGCTGGGCAGTGAGAAGTATCAGTATATCCTGCCGTTCGAGTTCATCTCGGTGTTCCTGCTGGCATGCATCATCGGCGGTCTCGTTGTTTCAAGAAAGGAGGAGGACTAAAGCTATGATACCAGTACAATGTTATTTCGTGCTCTCGGCACTGCTCTTCTTCATCGGCGTCTTCGGCTTCATCACTCGCCGCAACCTCATCGCCATGCTCATCTCCATCGAGCTGGTGCTCAACGCCGTCGACATCAACTTCGCAGCCTTCAACCGCCTGCTCTTCCCCGGTGAGCTCGAGGGATTCTTCATGACCCTCTTCTCCATCGGCGTCAGCGCAGCCGAGTCTGCCGTGGCTATTGCCATCATCATCAATGTCTATCGCAACTTCAAGAGCGATAGCGTGGAGTCAATCACTAACATGAAAGGATAAACGACTATGCAATACGGATATACAATTTGGATTCTACTGCTGCCGCTGCTGTCCTTCGTCGTGTTAGGACTGGCCGGCATGAAGATGAAGCACAAGGTGGCCGGACTCATCGGCACCGCGTCGCTCACCGTCGTCACCATACTGTCGTATCTCACGGCCTTCCAGTACTTTACGGCTGACCGCGTCAACGGCATCCATCAGACGATCGTGCCCTACAACTTCACATGGCTGCCCCTGGGCAACCTCCACTTCGACATGGGTATCCTGCTCGACCCCATCTCGGTGATGATGCTCATCGTCATCTCTACGGTGTCGCTCATGGTGCACATCTATTCCTTCGGCTACATGCATGGCGAAAAGGGATTCCAGCGCTACTACGCCTTCCTCTCGCTCTTCACCATGTCGATGCTGGGCCTGGTGCTGGCCACCAACATCTTCCAGATGTACATGTTCTGGGAGCTCGTCGGCGTCAGCAGCTATCTGCTCATCGGATTCTATTATCCCCTGAAGCCCGCCATTGCCGCCTCGAAGAAGGCCTTCATCGTGACGCGCTTCGCCGATATGTTCTTCCTCATCGGTATCCTGACGTTCGGCTACTTCACTGACTCGTTCAGCTTCTCGTTTGCCGGCGACATCGTGATGGGGCAGGGCACCACGCCCTTCATCCAGGGCAACGTGGCCAAGGCCATGACGGCAGGCGCCTGCATCATCCCGACGGCACTGGTGCTGATGTTCATCGGTGGTGCCGGTAAGTCGGCCATGTTCCCCCTGCACATCTGGCTGCCCGACGCCATGGAGGGCCCGACGCCTGTGTCTGCCCTGATCCACGCTGCTACGATGGTCGTGGCCGGTGTGTTCCAGATTGCACGCATGTTCCCCCTCTGGATCGAGTATGCCCCGCAGGCCATGTCGATCATCGTGTGGGTGGGCGTCTTCACCGCCTTCTATGCGGCCGCCGTGGCTTGCGCTCAGAGCGACATCAAGCGCGTGCTGGCCTTCTCGACCATCTCGCAGATTGCCTTCATGATGGTGGCACTCGGTGTCTGTCTGCCCGGCCATGAGGCCGTGCTCGACAACCACACGCAGCTGGGCTATATGGCTGGCATGTTCCACCTCTTCACCCACGCCATGTTCAAGGCCTGCCTGTTCCTCTGCGCAGGATGCATCATCCACGCCGTCCACTCGAACGAGATGGCCCTCATGGGAGGTCTGCGCAAGTATATGCCCATCACGCATATCACGTTCCTTATTTCTTGCCTCGCCATTGCCGGCATTCCCTTCTTCTCGGGCTTCAGCTCGAAGGATGAGATCATCACCGCCTGCATGGAGTACAGCCCCGTCGTCGGATGGATCATGACCGGCATCGCCGCCATGACCGCCTTCTACATGTTCCGCCTGTACTACGGCATCTTCTGGGGCACTGAGAACAAGGAGGCCCACGAGCACCGCACGCCGCACGAGGCACCGCTGACGATGACCATTCCCCTCATCGTGCTCTGCTGCATCACTGTCGGCGTCGGCGTCTACACCACGCTGGGCGGATTCCTCGGTTGGGGCGGTTCCTTCGGTTCGTTCGTTTCGGCCAGCGGCGAGGACTACACCATCCACTTCAACACGCAGATCGCTGCTACGTCGACCATCATTGCCATCCTGAGCATCTGTCTGGCCACCTATATATATAAAGGTGAGCAGCAGCCCATCGCCGACCGCCTCTACAAGACGTTCCCACGTCTGCACCGTGCGGCCTACAAGCGTTTCTATCAGGACGAGATATGGCAGTTCGTCACGCACAAGATCATCTTCCGCTGCGTCTCGACGCCTATCGCATGGTTCGACCGCCACGTCGTCGACGGCACGTTCAACTTCCTGGCATGGGGAGCCAACGAGGCCGGCGAGTCGTTGCGCCCCTGGCAGAGCGGCGATGTGCGCAAGTATGCCGTGTGGTTCCTCACCGGCACCGTGGCACTGACGCTCGTGTTGTTGGCTCTGTAATGTCGCAATAGCGATATAACGTAATAACGATATAGCGTAATAGCGATATAACGTAATAACGAAATAACGAACAATGAATATATTAAGTTTATTTGTTTTAATCCCCGCGCTGATGCTTCTGGGATTGTGGGCCGCCCGCAACCTCAATCAGGTGCGTGGTGTGATGGTGACGGGTGCCTCGTGCCTGCTCGCCTTGTCCATCTGGCTGACCGTCTATTTCTTACAGCAGCGGGCCGGCGGCAACACCGACGAGATGTTGCTGGTGGCCTCGACGCCCTGGTTCAAGCCGCTTAACATTGCTTACTCCGTTGGTGTCGACGGCATCTCGGTGGTCATGCTGCTGCTCTCGAGCATCATCGTCTTCACGGGCACCTTTGCCTCGTGGCAGCTGAAGCCCCTGACCAAGGAGTATTTCCTCTGGTTCACGCTCCTTTCCACGGGTGTCTTCGGATTCTTCATCTGCACCGACATGTTCACCATGTTCATGTTCTATGAGGTCGCACTGATTCCCATGTACCTGCTCATCGGCGTCTGGGGATCGGGCCACAAGGAGTATTCGGCCATGAAGCTGACCCTGATGCTGATGGGAGGATCGGCCCTGCTGATTCTCGGCATCCTCGGCATCTACTACTTCAGCGGTGCCACGACGATGAATGTCAACGAGATTGCCGCTATGCACAACATCCCCGTCGACATGCAGAAGGTGTTCTTCCCCTTCATCTTCATCGGATTCGGCGTCCTGGGAGCCCTCTTCCCCTTCCACACATGGTCGCCCGACGGTCATGCCTCGGCCCCCACGGCCGTGTCGATGCTTCACGCCGGCGTCCTGATGAAGCTCGGAGGCTACGGATGCTTCCGCGTGGCTATGTATCTGCTGCCTGAGGCTGCTCAGGAGCTCTCATGGATCTTCCTCATCCTGACGACCATCTCGGTGGTCTACGGTGCGCTGTCGGCCTGCGTGCAGACCGACCTGAAGTACATCAACGCCTATTCGTCAGTGTCGCACTGCGGACTCGTGCTCTTCGCCCTGCTCATGATGAGCCAGACGGCCTGCACGGGCGCCATCCTGCAGATGCTGTCGCACGGACTGATGACGGCCCTCTTCTTCGCCCTCATCGGTATGATCTATGGCCGCACCCACACCCGCGACATCCGCGAGCTGGCCGGTCTGATGAAGATCATGCCCTTCCTGGCTGTCGGCTACGTCATCGCCGGTCTGGCCAACCTCGGTCTGCCGGGCTTCTCGGGCTTCATCGCTGAGATGACCATCTTCGTCGGATCGTTCGGTGCCGAGCCTCTCTCTGGCGACCCCAACACGTCGTTCCGCATGGTGGCCACGATCATTGCCTGTATGTCGATCGTCGTGACGGCAGTCTACATCCTGCGCGTCGTCGGCAAGATCCTCTACGGCGAGGTGGAGAACAAGCACTTCCTCGAGCTGACTGATGCCACTTGGGACGAGCGCGTCGCCGTCATCTGCCTCATCTTCTGTGTGGCAGGTCTGGGCCTCTGCCCCTTCCTGTTCAGCGACATCATCTCGCCCGCCACAGGCAATATCCTCAGTTCTATCGGTGTCATGTAAAGTTAAAGGAGGAATTTTGAATTATGGATTACAGTCAATTTTTGAATATGGTACCTGAGGCCACGCTGATGCTGGCCCTGGTGATAGTTTTCTGTGCCGACTTTGCTTTGCATAAGAGCGAGCGCAAGCAGTTCGTGCTCAGCGTCCTCACCGGCGCCCTGCTGCTCTGCCAGCTCGTGCCCTGTCTGCTGGCCGAGCCCGCTACGGCCTTCGGTGGACTCTACGTCACGTCGCCCATCGTCAACGTGATGAAGACGATTCTCACGGCCGGTACGTTCATCGTCGTCGTCATGTCGCAGGAGTGGCTCAAGACCATCCGCTGGCAGGGCGAGTTCCACATGCTCGTCCTCTCGACGCTGCTCGGTATGTATATGATGATGTCGAGCGGACACTTCCTCCTCTTCTTCCTCGGACTCGAGATGGCCTCCGTGCCTATGGCATGCCTCGTGGCCCTCGACAAGCTGAAGAAGAAGTCGGCCGAGGCCGCCGCCAAGTACATCCTGACGGCTACGTTCTCGTCGGGCATCATGCTCTATGGCATCTCCTTCCTCTATGGTGCCGTCGGCACGCTCTACTTCGACGATATGTCCGCTCAGATCTCGGCCACACCCCTGACCATCATGGGCCTCGTCTTCTTCTTCAGCGGACTGGGCTTCAAGATCTCGCTCGTGCCCTTCCACTTCTGGACGGCCGACACCTACGAGGGCGCTCCCACGCCCGTCACGGGTTACCTGAGCGTCGTCTCCAAGGGTGCCGCCACGCTGACGCTGGCCATCATCCTGATGAAGGTCTTCGGCTCGATGGTCGACTACTGGGAGCCACTGCTCTATATCGTCATCGTGCTCTCAATCACCATCGCCAACCTCTTCGCCATCCGCCAGAAGGAACTCAAGCGATTCATGGCCTTCTCCAGCATCTCGCAGGCAGGTTACATCATGCTGGCCGTCATGGGCAACTCGCCCGCCGGACTCTCGGCCCTGACGTTCTACGTCCTGGTCTATGTCGTGGCCAACATGGCTGTCTTCACCGTCATCAGCGCCGTCGAGCACAACGGCGGCAGCACGATGATGTCGGCCTACAACGGATTCTATCAGACCAATCCGAAGCTCTCGCTGCTGATGACCTTCGCCCTGTTCTCACTGGGTGGCATTCCCCCGTTCGCAGGTATGTTCTCTAAGTTCTTCGTCTTCATGGCCGGTGTCGGCGGCCACGAGCAGGCGCCCTTCTGGCCCTACTTCGTCGTCTTCATCGCCCTGGTCAACACGGTCGTGTCACTCTACTACTACCTGCTGATCGTCAAGGCCATGTACATCACGAAGGAGGAAAATCCCCTGCCGACCTTCCGCAATGCTCCGAGCGTCAACCTGTCGCTCGCCATCTGCACCGCCGGCATCCTCCTCTTCGGCGTCTGCTCGTGCGTCTACGAGTGGATCGCCCAGGCTGCTGCCATGTAAGTCGTGGCGACGCGGCTGACAATCGTCAGCAACACATCGACGGCATGTCCCCTGACCAAGGGCGGCATGCCGTCGACGTGTTTTATGCTCCCTAAAATACCTATTTATTGTGATTGTGCACCTCGTTTTTTTTTCGTAACTTTGCAGCCGCAATTATAATCCATCAACAACAATAAATCACTGAAAATGAAAAGACTATCTACGCTTTTTCTGGTGCTCACAGCACTATTGGGACTGCCGCTGACGGCGGGAGCCACAGAGACCGTGTTCGACTTTGAGAACAATCCGCAGGGGTGGCCCGTGGGCGAGGGTGCCAACTTCGCCGACGGCAACCTGACCAGCCCGCTGACCATGGGCGAGGTGACGCTGACCAACGTGCAGGGCGACGCCTCGCAGCCCGCCCGCATCATGAGGGCTAACGACGGCATCAGCGCCCTCTATGTCTACAAGAACGGCAGCATCCAGCTCGCCACCGTCGAGGGACGCGCCATCACGAAGATGGAGGTGACGATGAAGACCGGCGCCTTCGACCTCACCGCCAGCACGGGCGCCGTCGCTGCCGATGTGTGGACGGGCAACGCCCAGCAGGTGCTCTTCACCACCTCGGCCACCCGCCAGATGCTTAAGCTCGTGGTGACTACTGCCGACGAGAATGCTGAGACGGTGAAGCCCGTCGTCGAGACGTTCGACGCCGAGGCCGCCTCGATTGCCGCCTTCAATGCGCTGGAGGACGGCCAAGTGGTGAAGCTGACGCTGAAGGATGCTCAGGTGAATGCCTTCGACGACATCTTCAACTTCTACTTCATCGAGGACGCCACGGGTGCTACGACCATCAGCGGCCTGACGCTCAGGGCCGGCGACGTGCTCAACGGCTACGTCATCGGCAAGAAGAGCAGCGACCAGCTCGACTGGAGCGGCGAACACCCTGACTACGTGGAGCACAAGCTGGCCGCCAGCAACGGCGACAACATCAAGGCCGAGGCCGCCACGCTCGAGGGCACGCCTATCGAGGTCGGCGCCATCGCCGACGGCAAGAACCACGGCCGGCTGCTCACCGTCAGCAACGTCGAGATCCGCAAGGAGGGACGCTTCTACTATGCCTACAGCGGCGAGGACCGCGTCCAGGTGAAGGATGCCTACATGGTGCTGCCCTACGACTATGAGTGGCCCGCGACGGCCAAGAGCGTGACGGGCGTGGCCACCTTCAATGGTGCCCGCTGGCAGCTGGCTCCGACGAAGGCCGACGACATCGTCGCCAGCGTGGCTGACGAGGCCGTGAACGTCTTCGACTTTGCCCTGAACAACCTGTCGCTGCCCATCGGACAGAACGGCGAGCAGAGCGAGCAGGGCAACCTGGGCGGCGAGGCCGTCACCATGGGCGACGTCACCCTGACGTTTGTCAACTCGCCGACCATGCCGACGCGCTATTACACCAGCACGCGCGGCAACCACTTCCAGATGCTTGCCGGCGGACAGCTGCGGCTGACGGCCGCCGAGGGCCGCGCCATCACGTCGGTCGTCGTGAAGCCTAACTACACGACCAACCCGTCAACCGGCGACATCGTCCATCAGGTGAACTGGACGGCCGACAAGGGCGAGGGCACGCTCAGCACAGACAAGATGACGTGGACGGGCAATGCCACCAGCGTGCGCTTCACGGGCGCAGGCGGTCCCACCTATCTTGACTCCATCATCGTGACGACGGCTCCCACTGATGCCAGCACCGTGATCCCTGAGGCCGACGTCTTCACCGACGTGGCTTCCATCGCCGAGTTCAACGCCCTGGCTGCGGGCACGCTGGCCAAGCTGCAGCTGAAGGATGCCATCGTCTCGGCCACGGCGCTCGGCCCCAGCCGTTGGGCCATCTATCTGCAGGACGCCACGGCCGGTGCCCACATGTATTGCATGCCTTTCGCCCTGGAGGCTAACGACGTGCTCAATGGCTTCATCTATGTCGTGAAGAACAACCAGACGGCTGGCTCGCGCATGGCGATGACTGAGCTGACCAGCGCTGCCGACTTCACCGTGACGGCCAATGGCACGGTCGTGCCTGTGGAGGGCACGCTGGCCGAGGTGAACGTGGCCGCCAACCTGAACCGTGTGGTGAAGGTCGAGGGCGTCCGCTTCGAGGGAACCAGTGCTACGGCCGCCACGCTGACCGATGCCGACGGCTCGACCATCACGGTCAATAATACAGCCAGCGGCATGTCGCCATACGTCATCACCGACAGCTTTGCCGGCGTCAGCTACGAGCGTGCCACCGTCGTCGGCATCCTCTATGGCTCGAACAAGGGCAACTGCCTCTATCCGCTCAGCATCACTGAGGACGCCATCACTGACGGCATCCGGTCGATGGACAATGAACAATGTACAATGTACAATGAACAAGGTGCGATGAACAATGAGGTCTACAACATGCTGGGTATGCGCCAGAACCGTCTGGTCAAGGGCCTGAACATCGTTGGCGGCCGCAAGGTCATCATGAAGTAATAGAGAAAACTAAAACCACGTCGTGACGCCATGGCGTCACGACGTGACCGAATGAAATCACGACGTGACGGCATGCCGTCACGTCGTGATTTTAGTAACATTTTATGAATTATTTGGTATGATTTAGTTACAGACCCCACCCCCGACCCCTCCCCTTGAAGGGAGGGGAGCGGCTTCCGCCTTGTCCGGCGTATGGGACTCCGCAGGCACTCCCCTCCCTTCAAGGGGAGGGGTCGGGGGTGGGGTCTGTGACTAAATCCAGTTGTACTAAGTTATTTTTTAGCGTTCACTTAATTGTTCCCATGGATCAACTTGTTGCTCACGGGATACGCTCGAAGCGCGGGCTGGCCCAGATGTCGATGTAGCCGACGCTGTTGGCAAAGGGGACCGACTCGGCCACGACGCCGTAGACTTCCTGGTTCTGCGGGAACTGGAAGGCGGTCTGGCTCGTCGGCTGCCATGAGCTCCAGAGCGTCATGCCCTCCAGCCGCTGCGTCGCGATGTTCTCTGAGAGCAGATAGATGTAGCGGTGGCCCGTGTTGTCGGCGTTGCCCCAATAGAAGAAGCCGTCCTCCAGGTACTTGTCCGTCGGCTCGAGAAACTCCTCCGTGGAGGCCGGCGACTCCGCGTCGAGCACCCATCCGATGCGGCGCGTGCCGTTCTGCTCGTTCTGCTCGACGACGATGCGCCAGTCAGCGGGATAGTCGTGGCCGGAGCGCCAGTAGAACCGGTCGGCATGGCATAGCAGCACGCGGCCGTAGTCGTCGCTGCCGGGCTGGGTGAGCGTCGCCGTGAACGTGATGGTGTCGGCCGTGGTTGTGTAGACACCGCCGCTGCCGGCAGCGCCGTTGGCCGAGGCGATGAGCCGCCACTGTCCCGTGAGTCCTTCGAGCGAT
Organism: uncultured Prevotellaceae bacterium; assembly: GCA_902779455.1. Classification (GTDB taxonomy): domain Bacteria; phylum Bacteroidota; class Bacteroidia; order Bacteroidales; family Bacteroidaceae; genus Prevotella. The sequence goes on along the minus strand of CACZBS010000016.1, from coordinate 51,888 downwards.
GGTGGCGCCGTCTGTTCGAACGTGACGGCGGCGATGCTGTCGGTGGGAATACTGAGCAGTGCGCCGTCGTTCATCGTCACCTGCAGGCGTTGCGTCTGTGCGCAGGCGTATGCTGCGCAGAGCGTCAGGATGGTGGTTATCTCTTTTCTCATGATGGTCTGTTTCCTTTATGGTCAATATTCTCAGAAGGTGCAGCCGATGGTCAGTGTGGCCGTGGTGCGGTCGCGACCCTCGCAGAGGTCGTAGCTCACGTTGGCCTTGCGGTGGGCCATGGCGGCCTCGGCGTGGAGCCTGATGTGCGTGCCGGGCAGGATGAAGGCATAGCGCAGGGCGCCCCCCACCTGATACTGTGGTGCCGTCAGCCAGCGGTATTCGCGCATGAGGTAGGCATCCATCGAGGTCGGTGCCGTCTGCTTGTCGCTGGGCGCGGCGAAGGTCTGGTCCTCGCAGGGCTCGCCCGTGCCGTGGCGGAAGCGGGCGTCGAGCGTAGCCGACCAGACGCCGCTGCGCGTCGTGAGCCGTCGCGTGGCCGTCAGGAACGGCTCACGGGTGGTCAGCCGCTGGCGGCGGTAGTAGGGGTAGACATAGGCCGTCTGCTTCCGGTGCTGCCAGTCGAGGCCCGCCCGCAGGGTCCATGTGGGTGTCTCGCCATGGATGTCGAGGTCGGAGGTCAGGGCGACCGTGCCCTCCACCCATAGGCGGTTGGCCGTCTTGGTCGGGGTGAGGTAGGCGTAGTAGCTGGCGCCGGCGTCGTTGATGAGCTCGCGATAGTTGGCGCCGTCGTTCACGAGGTTCTCGGCCTGCAGGCGGAGGTCGAGATGATGTCGCGACTGGCGGGTCTGGAGGGTCAGGCGGGCCACGTATTCATAGACGTCGCTGCGGTGGTTGGCGTAGGTGATGGTGTAGGGCGAGCGGCGGCCGTAGTAGCCGTGGCGGTGGGCATAGTCGAAGGCGTTGTAGAACGTCAGGGGCGACGTGCCGACGCTTAGCTGCAGCCCGAGGGCGTGGTAGTCGCTGACGAGCGGCATCGAGCGGCTGCGGTCGGTGTAGCCGTTGGTGCCAAACTGCTCCAGCGGCCCCATGAAGGCGGCGTAGCTGATGAGCGACTGATAGACGCGGTCGCTCTTGCCGTAGGTGCTGAAGGTCAGGCTCTCCGTGTTGCGGTGGTACTGATAGTGGGCGCCCAGCTGCAGCCATGGCGCCAGGGGGGCATAGATGCCGGCAGTCAGCCGCATGTCCATGAGCTTGTTCTGATGGCGCAGGTCCTTGTATTTGGCATAGTTGGCGGCTGTGTAGTCGGCCCGCAGGCCTATGGCCATGCCTCGCCAGAGGTCGGTGCCGACGGCCCCCGTGAGGTGGTAGACGTCGCGGTGCTTGCGCCCGAGGTTGTTGAGCGAGTCCTCTACGATGTCGAAGGGCAGGTGGGGCTGCGATGACAACGTAGCATACATGTTCGGCGTTGAGGGCGCCACGGCGGGCATGAAGGCCGAGCCGGCCATGTCGTTGCCGGAATAGTTGTCATAGCTCATGGCGCCGAATACGACGGTGCGGGGGCTGAGGCGGCGGAAGGCCTCGATGCCGGCGCGCAGCGTGAGGTCGTCGGGCGAGCCGTTGAAGTCGGTCAGGTGGCCGTTGCCTTTGGTCAGCCCGAGGTTGGCCTCGGCGATGTCGTCAGCCTGGAATCGCACCAGCGCCGCAGCGTTGTCGGCCGTCAGCCACGCGTCGGCCTGCTTCACGAACCGATAGTCGCGAAGCAGCAGCGAGTCTTGGGCCTGGGCGTTCATGGTCACGGCCAAGAGACCGCAGATGATGGATGTCAGTCGCGTAGTGAGCATTTCTGGCGTTCGTGGAAGTCGCTGCTGGAGTCGTTCCAGTCTTGATATACGATGTGGGCGCCGCGACGGATGCTGGCCTCGGCATCGATGCCGCTGGGGTCGCTGCCGAGGGCGTAGCCGTAGACGATAAGGCCTTGGTTCTCAGGTCGTGCCTCGGTCTCTTCCTGGTCGACGTTGCGATAGAGCGAGTGGCCCAGCTGGTTGGTTAGGTAGACGTAGCCGGCGTCGACGTCGGCCGTCAGTCGCTTCATGTTCTCCTCTTTCTTGCCCGCATTATAGATCTCGACGCCGTCGATGATCCATTCGGCCGGCACCTTCACACAGGCGGTGATGGGCGACTGCGCCACACCAGGCGAATACCAGATGTTGTCGGCGTTGGATGCATGTGCGCGGGGCGATGTGCCCTGCGGCTGATAGATGAACAGTGCGGGCGACGTGACGCTGAGGGGCCAGGCCGTGCCCTGTCCGTACTTGACGGCGCGCAGGTAGTGGCTCGTCGGGATGACGTCGACCGGGGCGGGGTAGTAGTTGGTCTGGTTGTAGCCGCTCTCCGGGTCGTACATGCAATAGTAGTCGGCGTTGGCGTAGTTGACCGATTGCGAATAGGTCAGCGTGTTGTCGATGGCTCCCTGCACGTTGACGACGATCTTCTCGAAGGGCTCGATGACGAGCGAGCCGGGGTAGTACCAGATGCCGTTCTGAGCGGGCAAGAAGCCTTCGGCCTCGTAGACCAGCTCGCCTGTGGACGTATAGTTCTCGTTCTTCGAGTTGCTGTTGTATGGCGCACAGAAGGCGAAGCAGAGGTTGTTGGCCACAATCTGCTGCGGACAGTTGTTGTAGAGCACGATGCACTTGTCCTGATGGAAGTAGCCGCTGCCGTCGTCTTTCGGACAGCCGCCGCAGTAGACCTCCTTGATGATGATCTGGTCGACGTTGCGGTCCTCGAGGGCGGGGGCGGTCTCTTCCGTGAAGCGGACGTCGGCGATGTCGGAGGTGAGCAGCTCCTGGCGCGTGCCGTCCGTCTTCTCGATGACCATCTTCCAGCCTTGGGCGCGCAGGCCGCTGGTCAGGACGGCAAGGACGATTGCGATGATGATTCTTTTCATTATTATTTCTTTTGTCGTTATTTCTTTATATCGTTATTTCGGAGGTTTTTATCTGACGATCCTCTTTCGCGACATCTTGAGCACGATGTCGGCTGTGTTGGCGCTGTCCGGGTCGGCTATGATCTGGCTGCGCACGCCGTTGTAGTTATAGCGCCACCAGGTGGCGGTGGTGGAGTCGATGAATTGCGAGGACGACGATGCCTCGTAGACGCCGGGCGTGACGATAAAGACGGTGCGGCCTGCCGCGTCGGTGGAGTCGACGAAGACGACGTCGCGGCCCAGTCCGCGCAGCTCTACGCGGGCGCCGGCATACGGGCCGGTGGAATTCTCAGGATAGACCAGCGTCACGGTGAGTTGGCAGAGGTCGAGCTGTTCGTCGTAGCTGCAGGCAGCGAGCAGGCACATTCCTATGATGATGTGTAAGATATGCTTCATAGCTTTAATCTGAGTGACAGTCCATAGTAGAAACTCGGAATATATCCGCTGTCGAAGAGCGACGTCTCGAGGTCGGTCTGCGAGGAGCGGATGCGCCGCATGTTGTTGAAGAAGTTGTTGGCGTAGAACGAGAGGCTGATGTGGTCGCCGATCTCCTTCGTCACGCTCAGGTTGGCCGAGCAGTAGCGGCTCAGCCGGTTGGGGTTCATCGTGTAGGCATAGTTCGAGCGGACGACGAGTTTCGACAGGTCGCTGTAGAGCGCGGCGTCGTTGTCGCGCGCCCATTGGAACCGCTCGGCGAAGGGCAACAGCTCGTCGGGATGCTCCCACGTCGTGTAGTATTCGGGATAGACGACAACCAGTCGGTCGCGCTCCTCGCCCGTATATGGCTCGCCGAAGTATCCGCTCGGGTCGTCGTCGGGCAGGGCGTAGCCGCGTGGTCCGCTGCTCAGTGAGCTGAGCGAGCGTCGATAGCTGAGCAGCGACGTCTCCAGTCGCAGGGCGATGATCATGCGCAGGCTGGGCAGGTGGGTCGTCAGTGTGGCGTTCAGGTTGGCCTGACGGCTGAGCGCGCCGTTGGCCACCGAGGCGTTGGCCGTGGCGCCAGCCGAGGTGACGTTCGTACCGCGATAGTAGCCTACGTACTGGTAGGGCTGCCCTGAGGCCGTGATGTTGCTCACGCCCAATGGCACGTCAGCAAAGAGCACGTCGTCAGTGCCACGATATTCGTAGTAGTTGCCGTCGAGCCGCAGCTGTGTGCGCAAGGCGCGTATCTGTGCGAAGTCGACGATCCATTCCAGTCCCCATCGCGTCAGGGGCGTCGCGTTGGCATAGTGCTGCTGCGTCGTCCAGGTGTGACGCTCTGTGCCCGCCAACTCCTGGCTGGGCCTCATGCCCGTGGCGTCGTGCATGGTGACGATGCCTGTCGTGTGGTCAATCGTGAAAGTGCGGTCGGCCACAGGTATGGCACTGCCCTGCACATCCGTCTGACCCGTATAGCGATAGGCGAATGGCGTGTAGGTGCGCATCGAGAGATAAGAGCGGTGGGTCGTGTGGCGGAAGGCGGAGAGCGAGACGTGCGTGCCCTTGACGTTCATCTCGAGGCCAAGGTCTGCCTGATTCGTGTATTGCCACTTGAGGTCAGGGTTATACTCCGCCCGCATGGGATAGACGTGATAGGCATAGTAGGCGCGGTTGTCGGCCGTCGACGTGGAGGCAAACACCTGCAGGTCGCTGTACGACGGGGCGGGATAGAGCACCTGGAAAGAGGGCAGCTTCGTGCTCTTGCCCCATCCGGCATGCACCTCGAGGTCGCTGACCCATTGGCGTCGCTGCTGTCGCCAGAAGACGTAGCGGCCGTTGGCGCGTGGCGACAGCGAGGCCGTCGTGCCGTAGTCGCTGCCCGGGATGACGGTCATGTCGTGGCGCAGGCCTGCCGTCAGCTCGAACGAGGCGCGCCGCGTGGTGGGCACGATCACCTTGTCCTCAGCATAGAGGGCCACGTTGTGCATCGTCGGCAACAGGTCGTAGCGGTATTCGCGCCATGTCGGGGCCACGCTCATGTCGTCATAATACGTGCCGCGCCCGTTGTTGCGGCTTCCGCTATACTGTGCGCCCGCCATCAGACGGTTGGTCATGTGGCCGAGCCGCCGCGTCCAGTCGGCCTTCAGCTTCACCTGCCAGCTCAGCGGCTTCGAGTCGCTGTAGCCCAGGACGTACCAGTAGCCGGTGGGGCCGAGGATGAGGTCAGTGAGCTGGGGGTCGGGCATGTAATAGCCCTCCTCCGTGGCATGTAGGTAAGGCTGCGTGGAGGCGCTGCTGGCGTGGCTGTAGCTTTCCGAGCGGCGGTCGCTGTAGGCGATACTGGCCGACAGCTGCGCGTTGGTGATCCAGGGGCGGTTGAGCAGCCATTGCAGGTCGACGTGGGCGCGCAGGGCGTTGTCGCGCATCTTCTGATAGTCGTCGAGCTCATTGTCAGGGTCGGCCTCCGAGTTATAGCCCCCCACGTTGGCCGTCAGCCCCGCGCGGAGCGTCAGCGGCATCGACTCGCGACAGAATATATTGGTGTAGTTCAGCGACAGGACGTTGCGCTGATAGGCCGTATGGGGCGAGGCGGCGTCGCTGAACGACCGCGCATGCTCTATCGACGTGTTGAGCACGCCCGCGTGCTGTCCGAGTTCAAAACCCTTGTTGAGCGCCACCTGGCGCGTGTGCTGGTTGAGCTTGCCCTCGAAGATGAAGGGCGACTTACCGCGACGCGTGTGCACCTTGACCACGCCGTTCGACAGGTCGCCATATTCCACTGAGGCGATGCCCGCCACCACCTCGACGCTCTCGATGTCGGCCGTGCCGACGGTGCGCGTCGAGGCGCCCGTCGTCTCGCCCATCGCAGCGTTGTTGTCGAGCCGTTGGCCGTCGATCTCGATAGCCGTGCCAAAGGCCGCGTTGCCCTTTTCCTGCGAGCTGCTGCGCAGACTGAGCCGCTGGTCGCTCATCAGCGTCGGGTTCACCGTCTTGCCGCCAGGCAGCAGCGTGGCCACGTCGCTCAGGCTCAGCACCTGCTGCTGGTCGAGCGCCTGGCGGCCGATGGTGTAGCTCGTCGTCGCCTCGTCCTGCTTGCGGCGGGCCACGACAGTCACCTCGCTCAGTTTCAGGTTCTGCTGGCGGATGCGCAGCGTCAGGTTGGCGACGTCGCTACGGACGGTCATCGGCCACGTGCGCTTCTCGTAGCCCAGGCACTGCACCGTCAGCGTCAGCTGTCCGCCCACGACGTTCCTGATGGCGAAGGCCCCCTTCCCGTCGCTGACGGCCCACTGTCCGCTCTCTTCTACGAGCAGCGAGGCATACTCGACGGGTTGTCCTGTGGCGTCGTCGACGACGTGGCCGGCCAGCAGGAATGACGTCTGCGCCCTGACGACGAGTGCGGCGCAGACTGTCAGTATGAGTGTGATATAGGTCCTTAGGCTATTCATAAAGCTCTTTGAGGCTGCAAAGTTACGCATTTTTCTGCAAATAGCCAATACCTAATTGTGGGGATTCCAATTTTTTATTATATCACGAAGACACTTTTCTGTGCGGGAAGCCTGATGGCGCTGACGCTGCGGCAGATGCTGTCCGGACCTCATCATTTGTTATGAGTTTGGGGTGAAAGTGGGACTGGTTTCTTGGCTATGTCCTTCTTTTTTCGTACCTTTGCATTCCGTAAACATAAATCATTAAGATGAGACAAAGACTGATGACACTACTGGTGCTGGCCTGCGCGTTGCACGTGTCGGCACAGACGCCGTTGCCTCAAGACCCTGAGGTGCGGACGGGCAAGCTGAAGAACGGAATGACCTACTACATCCGCCACAACGCGAAGGAGCCCGGACTGGCCGACTTCTACATCGCCCAGCGTGTGGGCTCCATCCAGGAGGAGCCGCGGCAGAGGGGACTGGCCCACTTCCTGGAGCATATGGCCTTCAACGGGACGAAGAACTTCCCGGGCAAGGGGAAGCGGCTGGGCATCGTGCCCTGGTGCGAGACCATCGGCGTGAAGTTCGGCGCCAACCTCAATGCCTACACCTCCGTTGAGCAGACCGTCTATCACATCGGCGCCGCCCCGCTGCGCCGCGAGGGCATCATCGACTCGTGCCTGCTGGTGCTCCACGACTGGAGCCACTACCTGTTGCTCGAGGACGCCGAGATCGACAAGGAGCGCGGCGTCATCCACGAGGAGTGGCGCACGCGGCGTGCCGGCCGTGCCGTGCAGCGACTGATGGAGCAGGCCATGCCCAAGGTCTATCGGGGCACGAAGTATGAGGACTGCATGCCCATCGGCTCGATGGACGTGGTCGACAACTTCGCCTATCAGGACCTGCGCGACTATTATAATAAATGGTATCGGCCCGACCTGCAGGCCATCATCGTCGTGGGCGACGTCGACGTGGACAAGATCGAGAAGAAGATCCGCAAGATGTTCTCGCCCATCCCCATGCCGAAGAATGCGGCCCAGCGCGAATACTATTCTGTCGGCGACAACGAGCAGATGATCGTCGACATCGAGAAGGACAAGGAGCAGCCCATCGTGCTCTGCCACCTCTACATGAAGCGCGACGCCACGCCCGACGAGGCGAAGAACTCGGAGGAATACCTGCGCGGCGGCTACGTCGATGGCCTCATCTCGTATATGCTCAACGACCGCCTCTCGGAGCTGAAGCAGCAGGCCGTGCCGCCCTTCCAGAGCGCCACGGGCCGCGCCTCCGACTTCTTCCTCAGCCGCACGAAGGAGGCCTTCTCGCTCTCCGTCAGCTGCAAGCAGGAGAGCATCCTGGGCGGCATCATCGCGGCTGTGGCCGCCTGCGAGCGGGTGCGCCAGCAGGGTTTTACGCAGGCTGAGCTGCAGCGCGCCAAGGCGTTCCGCCTGAACCACGACGAGCGCAAATGGAACGAGCGCAACGACCGCACCAACTCGCGGCTGGTCAGCCTCTGCGTGCAGCACTTCCTCGCGTGTGAACCTCTTATTAGTATTGACAAGCAGTGGGAGCTGACGCAGAAGTTCGACCGCGAGGTGACGCTCAGTGAGGTGAACGAGGCCGTGCGCCAGCTCATCACCGACCAGAACCAGGTCTGCATCATGTATGCCCCCGACAAGGAGACCGTCGCCCTGCCCTCAGAACAGCAGATCGAGGACGTCATCCTCGCCACGCAGCGTCAGCAGTATGCACCCGTCGACGAAGCGGTCCCCGAGGGGGCCACCCTGTCGCAATATGTAGACAGCCTCCTTCGCGCCACTGTGCACGATGGTTCAGCCATCGTGACGGAACGCCCCTGGAAGCACGGCTTCACGGAGCTCGTGCTCAGCAACGGCATGCACGTCTACGTGCGCCAGACTGACTACAATGCCAACACCATCCAGCTGAAGATGAAGGCAGAGGGCGGCACCAGCGTCTACGGCGACGACGACATCCCCCAGTTCTCGCTCATCTCGAGCGGCGTCAGCGAGGGCGGCGTGGGCCGCTGGGACGCCACGGCCCTGCGCAAGCTGCTCACGGGCAAGAGTGTCCGCGTGCAGGCTCAGGTGGGGTCGCGCTCAAGGAGCATCACGGGCGGCGCCTCGATCAAGGACGCTGAGACGATGATGCAGCTCTGCTATCTCTACTTCACCCAGCCGCGACGCGACAGCGTGGCCTTCGAGGGCTTCCGCAACCGCACCCACTCGTTCCTGAACAACCGCAACGCCTCGCCACGCGTCGACTACAACGACTCCATCACGGCCATCCTCTACGGCCACCATCCGCGCCTCGAGCCCATGTCGCAGGAGCGGCTGGCCCGCGCCGACTACGACCGCATCCTCGACATCTACAAGGAGCGCTTCAGTAACGCCGCCGACTTCCAGACGGTCATCATCGGCAACATGTCGCTCGACGAGCTGCGCCCGATGATCGTCAAGTATCTGGCCACGCTGCCGGCACAGACTGAGGTGAGGCATCAGCCGCAGGTCATCCCCCAGATCGTGGCCCCGTCAGGCGTGCATGTGTTCAAGAAGAAGATGGCCACGCCGCTGGCCAACGTCAGCATCTACTATGCCGCCGACGTGGCGTTCACACCCAAGAACGACCTGGTGCTCGACTTCCTGAAGCGCACCCTCTCGATTGCCTACACGGACTCCGTGCGCGAGGAGAAGGGCGGCACGTATGGCGTCGGCGTGGAGTTCGACCTCGATAAGGACGATTCGCCCAACGCTGTGCTCCGCATCTCGTATAACGCTGATCCTGAGCGCTATGATGAGCTGAACCCCATCGTCTACAAGCAGCTGCAGACGATAGCCGACAAGGGGCCCGAGGCCACGTCGATGAGCAAGGTGAAGGAATACCTGCTGAAGCAGTACGACCAGATGGCCATCACCAACGACTACTGGGACTATGTCGCATGGCATGAGCTCGACGATGAGGCCGACTTCGACGCAGGCTACTGCGACCTGGTGCGCGCCGTCACGCCGCAGGACGTCCAGCAGATGGCCCGCCTGCTCGTCAGCCGCGGCCGCTGCATCGAGGTGACGATGCTATCGGAATAAAGTCGCTACGTCCAGAAAAACAAAGGACCGCTTCTCGTGCAGAGAAGCGGTCCTTTGTTGGTGTCAAAGCGGTCCTTTGTTGATAAAGAAGCGGTCCTTTGTTTCAGCCCTCAGGGCACCCCTTCGATGACCCTCTTAGAAAGGCAGGTCGTCAGCGGCATTCTCCTGAGCCGGCTCCTGTGCGGGAGGGAACGGCGAGGCAGCTGGCTGAGGAGCAGCAGGCTGCTGCGGGGGGAAGGGCGATGCGCCAGGAGCGACCGTCGTGGCCTGCGGCACCGTCTGGGCCACCTGTCCACGGAGAATGTTGAAAGCGCGAATATCGTTGAACCAACGGCCGTTATACTCGTGGGCGTCGATGTCGAACTGCACGGTCAGCTCCTCGCCGGCCTGTATGTTGAACTGCTTGATGCGGTCTTCGCCGAAGATGCGGAACAGCATCTTGCGAGGATATTGGCCCGGCACCTCAATAACGTAATCCTGACTCATCCACGGATTGCCCGTGCGTCCCGATACTCCACTCTGTGCAGGGAGTATGGCAATAATTTTTCCTGTTAAATCCATATTCTTGTTTGTTATTATTGATTGTTTTTTGCAAAATCGCTGGCGAAATTACTAAAAATAGTTTGAAAACACGAAAAATTTCGAGATATTTTTGTTACTGACATACTTTTTTTGTATTTTTGTACTCCAAATCAAGAATTCTAAAACCTATAGACCAATATGAGATTTACCGTATCAAGCACAGCACTGAGCAGCCGACTGGTCGCTCTGTCGAGAGTTATCAACAGCAAAAACTCGTTGCCCATCCTGGGTGATTTCCTATTTGAAGTCGTCGACGGACGTCTCGACCTGACCGCATCCGACAGCGAGGTGATGATGAAAACATCGATTGAGCTCAACGAGAACGATGGCAACGGACGCTTCTGTGTGGGCAACCACGACCTGCTGGAGGCCGTCAAGGGCATCAGCGAGCAGCCCATCAGCTTCGACGTCGACCAGAGCGCCAACATCGCCAAGATCGGCTATCAGAACGGTATGTTCTCCCTCCCCGTTGAGAATGCCGACGAGTTCCCCCAGCCGCAGCAGATTGGCGAGGGTGCCACCGTCATCAATATCGCCACCTCCGTGCTGGCCGAGAATATCAACCGCTCGCTCTTCGCAACGGCTCAGGACGAGCTGCGCCCCGTGATGAACGGCATCTACTTCGACCTGACGCCTGAGCACCTGGCCATCGTGGCCAGCGACGGCCACAAGCTGGTGCGCAACAAGGTGCTCAGCATCCGCAGCGACCAGCCCGCCGCATTCATCCTGCCGAAGAAGCCGGCCACGCTGCTCAAGGGCGTGCTGGGCAAGCAGGGTGGCGACGTCACCATCAGCTTCGACGACCGCAATGCCGAGATCAGCTATGAGGAGGGCGTCATCATCTGCCGCCTCATCGAGGGCCGCTATCCTAACTATAACTCAGTCATCCCGCAGAGCAACCCCAACCAGCTGACCGTCGACCGCCTCGGACTGCTGGCCGCACTGCGCCGCGTGCAGCCCTTCTCGAACGACTCGAGCAACCTCATCCGATTCCACGTGGAGAACGGCACCCTGCAGCTCGACGCTGAGGACTACGACTTCTCCAAGACCGCCACGGAGCGCATGTCGTGCGACTACAACGGCATGCCGATGAGCATCGGCTTCAAGGGCTCCTCGTTCATCGACATCCTCAGCAACTTCGACTGCGAGCAGGTAATCATCCAGTTGGCCGACCCCAGCCGTGCAGGCCTCGTGGTGCCCTCGGAGCAGCCTGAGAACCAGGACGTGCTGATGCTGATGATGCCCATGCTGATTAACGACTAAAGGACAACAATGAAACTCAACCTCAAGAAACCACTGGTCGTCTTCGATTTGGAGACGACCGGTCTTGATTTGGTGAAGGACCGAATCATTCAGATATCATATATTAAGGTGATGCCCACAGGCGAGGAAGAGCGTGGCAACTATATTGTCAACCCTGAGCGCCACATCGCCCAGGAAATCACCGACTTGACGGGCATCTCGGATGACGACGTCAAGGACAAGCCGACGTTCAAGCAGCTTGCGCAACAGCTCAACGAGAAGTTCATGGGCTGCGACTTCGCTGGCTTCAACTCCAACCACTTCGACATCCCCCTGCTGGCTGAGGAGTTCCTCCGTGCCGGCATCGACTTCGACTTCTCGAAGTGCAGGCTCATTGACGCGCAGACCATCTTCCACAAGATGGAGCGGCGCAACCTGGCCGCGGCCTATAAGTTCTATTGCGGACGCAAGATGGAGGACGACTTCGAGGCCCACCGCGCCGACCAGGACACGGAGGCCACCTATCGCGTGCTGATGGCCGAACTGGACCACTATGCGCCTGGCGCTCAGCCGGATGAGCCGGAGAAGGTGCTCGAGAACGACATGGACTTCCTGGCCGATTTCTCCAAGGTGAACCGCAATGTCGACTTTGCCGGACGCATCGTCTGGGGTGAGGCCAAGGACGCCAAGGGCCAGGTCATCGTCGACGCCCAGGGCAACCCCGTCATGACGGAATACTTCAACTTCGGCAAGCATAAGGGCAAGCCCGTGGCCGAGGTGCTCCGCTTCGACTCCGGCTACTATGCCTGGATCCTGGGGGGCGACTTCACGTATAACACCAAGCAGGTGCTCACACGCATCCGTCTGCGTGAGGCACAGAAACTGAAAGGATAAGCGCCTATGCTGAAAGGAAAAAAGATTGTGCTGGGCATCACGGGCTCCATAGCTGCCTACAAGTCGTGTCTCATCATCCGCGAACTGGTCAGACGGGGCGCTGAGGTGCAGGTGGTCATCACGCCCGCCGGCAAGGAGTTCATCACGCCCATCACGCTCTCGGCCTTGACGCAGAAGCCCGTCATCAGCGACTTCTTCTCGCAGCGCGACGGCACGTGGCACTCGCATGTGGCACTGGGCCTCTGGGCCGACGCCATGCTCATCGCACCCTGCACGGCCTCGACGCTGGGCAAGATGGCCACGGGCGTGGCCGACAATATGCTCATCACGACCTACCTGTCGATGAAGGCGCCTGTCTTCGTGGCACCGGCCATGGACCTCGACATGTATGCCCATCCCACGACGCAGCAGAATCTCGACCGCCTGCGCTCCTTCGGCAATCATATCATTGAGCCGGGGACGGGCTTCCTGGCCAGCGGGCTGGAGGGCAAGGGCCGCATGGAGGATCCTGAGCGCATCGTGGACTGCCTCGATCTGTTCTTTGAGGAAAAGGACCTGGCCGGTAAGCGCATCATGATCACGGCAGGGCCCACCTACGAGAAAATAGACCCAGTGCGCTTCATCGGCAACTATTCCAGCGGCAAGATGGGCTTCGCCCTGGCTGACGAGTGTGCCCGTCGTGGTGCTGACGTGACGCTGATTGCGGGGCCGGTCAATGTACAATGTAAAATGAATAATGTACAATGTACAATGGCTGACGGGCAATGCTCAACAGGGAAGGTCACGAGAATCGACGTGGAAAGCTGCCTGCAGATGCGCGATGCGGCCGTTGAGGCCTTCCCGCAGGCTGATGCCGCCATTCTCTGTGCAGCCGTCGCCGACTTCCGCCCGTCGGAGGTGGCCGACCAGAAGATAAAGAGGGTGGGGGATGCGCTCGACATCCACCTGGTGCCCAATCCCGACATCGCGGCCGAGCTTGGCGGAATGAAGCGCGAGGACCAGACGATGGTCGGCTTCGCGCTGGAGACGAACGACGAGCTGACCAATGCCGAGAAGAAACTGCAGAAGAAGAACCTCGACTTCATCGTCCTCAACTCACTTCGCAACAAGGGCACCTGCTTCAAGAGCGACGAGAATCAGATATCGATCATCTCGCACGAGGGACGACAGGATTTCCCGAAGAAAAGTAAGACTGAGGTGGCGCGCGATATCGTCGACGAGCTGGCCCGACGACTGCTGGGCAAGGTGATCTGCTTGATGGGCCTCCTGAGCTTCACCCTTGGCCTTCATGCCGGCGTCATCGAGACGGCCGATTCGCTCATGGATGTCTACACCCATTCCAGTGGAGCCAAGAAGCAAATCATTGCAGGGGACATCCTGGGATTTGTTGACAAGAGCAACGGATTCCTCGAGACGCTGCCCATGCTCGACGAGATCATGCACCCTGATTCACTTGACTTTATCGTCTGGTTTGCGGCCGAACGGCTCTACTACACTTATGCCCATTTCGACAAGGGGCTCAGCTATGCCTCGCGTGCCTTGAATTTGGCACAGGGCAATAACACAGACGTCCATGCCACATTGTTGTGCGACAAGAGCTATATGCTCTATAAGTCCGGCCAGCCGGTCGAAGCCATCGAGTTGGCACAGCAGGCCGTCGGACTGGCTGAGCGGGCCGACAATCCTGTGCAGCTGTCGCGGGCATATCTCTATCTGGCCATGTCGAACCTGTGGCTCTTTAACACCGAACCGGCCAAGTTATGCATCCAGAAGGCGCTCGAAGCCAACCAGCGCGTGGGCTTGACTGGCAATACGCACAACGTGCTCGGCGTGGCCTGCGACGTCTACAGCATGACTGACGAAACCGACCGTGCCATTGCCTATGGCAAGCAGGCCGTCAACGCTGCCGCTGCCATCGGCTTCGAGGGCGGCGTGGCTAATCATCTTGCGCAACTCAGCTATGCCTACAGCAAGACCGACTCCCTAGAAAAGGGCATTGAGATGGCTGACAAGGCCCTCGAGATACTGGCCCGTGCCGATACGCCAGACCGTAATGTGCTGGCGACATGCTATGAATACAAGGGCTACAACCTCGTCAGGCTGGGCCGTTCGCAGGAGGCTGCCGACATGCTGCGCAAGGGCATGGCCATACAGGAGGAGGTGGGCAATGCCCGCTCGCTCTGCAATGACTGGCGTGCGCTCTATGAGGCCCTGTTGCCCATCGACTCCATCGGCGCCCTAAAGGCCCTGGCTGAGCATACCAGGATGCGCGACAGCATCTATGGCGATGACATAGCCAACAAGATCAGCGAGGCCGATGCTAAGCTGGGAAATGCCGAGTTGCGGGCTGTCGATGCCAAGAATCGTCAAGTCAATAAGGTGCTGGTTTGTGTTGCGCTCGTGCTGCTGCTGACGGCTTTGTTCCTCGTCGGCTATCTATGGCAACGAAACAAAGTCAACCGCCTGTTGCGACAGCGTATTGACGAGCTGCTCCAGGCCGATTCCATGTCGGAATCAGAGTCCGGTGATCTGACTGAAGAAGGGTCGTCAGACGCTGTTGAGGACAACTCACAGGCGCCTTATCGCGAATTCTCGCTCGAACAGCTTGATGGAATAATCCACAGGCTGATGCCGCATGCCCAGGCCGATATTCCTCATGTGGCCAATGCGCTCGGTCTGACTCCGTCGGCATTCCGCCGTCGCATCCAGTCTTTGACAAACCTTACCCCCGCCAACTATATCCTGGCGGTGCGCATGGCCGAAGCTAAGCGGATGCTGTCGCTCTATCCCAAGTATTCGATATCCGAGATATCCGAGCACTGTGGATTTGCTGACAATTCTCATTTCACTCATGCCTTCCAGCGGCTGTTCGGAATGACTCCCTTGCAGTTCACGAAGGCTGTAGAAACCAGTTCGCAGGATCATTCCATTCACTGATAAAAGTAACACATATAGAGTAGCTATGAAGCGGATTCTTCTTTTTGCGGTGCTCATGCTGCCTCTGGCCGTGATGAACCTTACGGCTCAGGAGTTGCAGGTGAAGATCAACATCAACCACCAGCAGGTGCAGGGCACGGACGCTTCGGTGTTCGAGAACCTGCAGCAGACGCTTGAGCAGTTTATGAACGAGCGGCAATGGACGGCCCTGCAGTTTCAGGAGAACGAGCGCATACAGTGTTCGTTCAACATCACGGTGTCGAAGTATGAAGCTTCAGAGAATAAGTTCACCTGCACGGCCATGATCCAGGCCAACCGCCCCGTCTATAACTCGGCCTACACGACCACCTTGTATAATAACCGCGACAAGAACTTCGACTTCGAGTTCACGCAGTTCGACCAGCTCAACTTCAATGAGGAAGTCATTGACAACCAGCTCATAGCGCTCTTTGCCTATTATGCCTACCTCATCATCGGGCTCGATCTTGACAGCTTCTCGCCTATGGGCGGGACGGACGTGCTGCAGCGCTGCATGCTCTTGGTCAATAATGCGCAGGATCTGGGCTTCCCCGGATGGAAATCGTTTGAGGACTCACGCAACCGCTTCGCCATCATCAATGACTATCTGGATGAGGCCATGAAACCCTTCCGCCAGTTGCAATACGACTATTATCGGCAGGGGCTTGACGAGATGGCGCAGAACGTAGAGCGCGGACGCACCAATGTGACCACTGCCCTCGAGGCCGGACTCAAGAAGGCGCATGAGGAGAAGCCGCTGAGCATGCTGCCGCAGATATGGACTGACTACAAGAAGGACGAGCTGTCCAACATCTATAAAGGTAAGGGAACCCAGAAAGAGAAGGAATCCGTCTACGAGCTATTGATGAGCATCAATGCCTCGCAGAGCAATACGTGGGACAAGATCAAACAATAAAAAAAAACACCTCCGCACACTTGGCGGGGGCGTTTTTTTCTGATTACTTGCTCACTTCGTTTTCCTCCTGCATGTCAATGAACTGGCGCTTCTGATCGTAGAATTCATATTGCAGAAAGGCCATCTTCTGGCTGGGCACAATACGGATGCCCAGGCCGTACTTCAGCTGCCAGCGCCGTTTCAGTGAGACGACGCCCTGGTTGATGTAGGCAGCGACGTAGGGGTGGACGTGGAGGCTGAAACGCTTGATCCCGATCTTGTTGACCAGGCGGTCAATCTTGCTCTCGAGTTGGTCGGTGAAGAGGATGCTCGACTTGATCTTGCCGGTGCCGTGACAGGTGGGGCAGCTTTCCTCGACAGCGACGTCCATGGCGGGACGCACGCGCTGGCGGGTGATCTGCATCAGTCCGAACTTGCTGAGCGGCAGTATGTTGTGGCGGGCACGGTCCTTCTTCATGTTTTCGCACATACGCTCATACAGCAGCTGGCGGTCTTCGGCCAGGTTCATGTCGATAAAGTCGACGACGATGATGCCGCCCATGTCGCGCAGACGCAACTGGCGGGCCAGCTCGTCGGCAGCGCCGAGGTTGGTTTCCAGGGCGTTGGCTTCCTGTCCGTTTTCTTTTTTAATACGTGTACCACTGTTCACGTCGACCACATGCATCGCTTCGGTATGCTCGATGATGAGGTAGGCGCCCCGCTTGTAGTTGACGGTACGTCCGAAGCCTGACTTGAGCTGCTTCGTGACGTTGAAGTTGTCGAAGATGGGAACGGTGCCTTTGTAGAGTTTCACGATCTCGGCCTTTTCAGGGGCAATCATCGAAACATAGTCGTGAATCTGGTTGAAGATGTCGGCATCGTTCACGTGAATACCGTCGTAGGTGGGGTTGAAGAGGTCGCGTAGCAGGGCGACGGCGCGTGTTTGTTCCTCGAAGACGAGCTGTGGGCGCTCGGTGGTCTTTTGGGTCTTGGTGATGGTGTCTTCCCATCGTTTCAGCAGGGTCTTGAGCTCCTGGTCGAGCTCGGCTGCCCGTTTGCCCTCAGCCACGGTGCGCACGATGACGCCGAAATTCTTCGGCTTCATGCTCTGCACAAGCTGTTTGAGTCGGCTGCGCTCTTCGCCGCGTTTGATTTTGCTGGATACGGATACTTTATCGCCGAAGGGGATGAGCACCATGTAGCGGCCGGCAAAGCTCAGTTCGCACGTCAGTCGCGGGCCCTTCGTGTTGATGGGCTCCTTGACGACCTGCACCATGACTTCCTGTCCGACCTTCAGCACGTTCTGTATGCTGCCGTCCTTGGGCAGGTCGGGCTGGTGGGTGGCTTTCTGGATGGGATAAAGTTTCTTTCGATCGCTGGCTACCTGCTTGAGGTATTTCTCGTAAGAGCTGAATTGAAGACCTAAATCAAGATAATGCAGGAAAGCGTCTTTCTCGCTTCCGACGTCGACGAAGCAAGCGTTGAGTCCGGGCATGAGCTTGCGCACCTTGCCCACGTAGATGTTGCCCACGGCGAACGAGGCTTCGCGCCTTTCGTTCTGATATTCCACGAGGCTCTTGTCTTCAAGCAGCGCGATGGAGATATCTTTGGGCTGGACATCGATGATCACTTCGCTTGTCATTCTTCTCTGTTTTTCTTGCTTTAAGTAATGCTTTTAAAGAAAGGGGTGCACCGTGAACGCCATGCTCAACATTGTTTTCTTGAGCCTCGCCCGAAGTACACTCCTTTCATTCTTTTTTGTTTAGACAGACATGGTCTTGTCGACGAGCTTACTTGCTCTTATGTCTGTTCTTGCGCAGTCTCTTCTTGCGCTTGTGGGTTGCCATCTTGTGGCCCTTCTTCTTTTTTCCGTTTGGCATAGTTGTTTAAATTGATTATGTGTTTAAAATAAATGTATGGTTGTGCTTATTCGTCGGCCTCAGGCTGCACCTCTTTGCCGTCCATGCGGTCAATGAAGCTCTTGGCGGGCTTGAAGGCGGGCAGGTCGTGAGCCTCGATGACGAGGGTGGTGTTCTTCGAGATGTTACGTGCGGTCTTTTGTGCACGATGCTTGACGATGAAGCTGCCGAAGCCACGCAGGTAGACGTTCTCTTTCTGGTCAGCGAGGCTTTTGCGGATTTCCTCCATGAAGGCCTCTACGGTGATGGCCACTTCTTTTGGTGCAATGCCTGTCTGAGCGGCTATTGCCTTGACTATTTCTGCTTTAGTCATGATGCTTTCTCTTGGTTGATTTTGTTATACTTCTCAATTTCGGACTGCAAAGATACTCATTTTCAACGAGATAAGGAAATTTTTTTTGTCTTTTTTCGAAAAAAAGTTCATTTTTGCCTTAACTACGCTGTTCGAAATAGGTTGTCAGTTCGTCTCTGGCGCTAGAACTCTCGTTGGTGAGGTCGCGGATGATGCGGCCTTTTTCGAGGAGCGCGATGCGTGTTGAGATGTCGACGGTGTGCTGCAGGTTGTGGCTGCTGATGAGGATCGTTGCTTGTGTCTGACGGGCATAATCGGTGATGATGCGCTTCAGGATGTTCTGGCTTGAGGGGTCGAGGAAGTTGAAGGGTTCGTCGAGAATGACCAGGCGCGGCCGGCGCAGGAGCGCCGAGATGATGCCCACCTTCTGCTTGTTGCCAGCCGACAGGTTGCGGATGAGTTTCTTCTGTCCGAACACCTCGCCGCCGTCGAACGACTCGAATTCCTTCAGCCGTTCGTCGACGATGTCCTGAGGCAGTCCGCTGATTTTCCCGAGGAACGCGAAGTACTCCTCAGGCGTGAGGAAGTCGATGAGGAATCCCTCGTCGATATAGGCACTGGTGCTTGCTTTCCAGTCCTCGCTCAGGGCGGGATTGATGCCGTCGAGCTCCACCGTGCCCTCATCGGGCTTCAGCAGGTCGAGCATCATGCGGAAGAGAGTGGTCTTGCCCGCACCGTTGTTACCCACGAGGCCCAGGACATCGCCGTCGTTAATCGTGAACGACGGAATGTCGCAGGCGATGGTCTCGCCGAACTGCTTCTTGAGGTCTGTTATGGTAATCATAACTATGAACTATAAACTATAAACTGTGAACTACACCAGTCCTCGCCCGTGGCAGTTCTTGAACTTCTTGCCAGAGCCGCAGGGGCACGGGTCGTTGCGGCCGGGCAGCTTGTCCTTCACGATGGGGGCCTGCGGCTGGCGGGCACGCGTGTCGTGCTGGGCGGCAGCCTGCTGGTTGCGGTCGACGAGCTGCTCTTCGGGCTGTGTGCTCTGCTTGTTCTCGGTGTACTGCTGGCGGTTGGTGTGCTCCTCGGGAGCTGCCTCGCGCACCTCCTGCTGCTCCAGCTGCGGGATGGCGGCACGCGTCAGGACCGACGTCACCTTATTATACATCTCGTTGATCATCGTGTCCCAAATCTTGGCGCTCTCAAGCTTGAAGATGAGCAGCGGGTCCTTCTGCTCGTAGCTGGCATTCTGCACCGAGTGGCGCAGCTCGTCGAGCTCGCGCAGGTTCTCCTTCCACGAGTCGTCGATGGTGTGGAGCAGGATCTGCTTCTCAAACTCCTTGACGACCGACTTGCACTCCGTGTCGTAGGCCTCCTTCAGGTTGCAGGCAATGTTATACATGCGGCGGCCGTCGGTGATGGGCACCATGATGCGCTCGTACATCATGCCTTGGGTCTCGTAGACCTGCTTGATGACGGGCCATGCCGTCTCGCAGATGCGATCCATCTTGCGCTCGAAGGCTCCGAGCGTCGACTGGAAGGCTTCTTCAGCCAGCTGGTCGTGCTTCTTGTTGGCAAACTCCTCCTCCGAGAAAGGCACCTCGGTGGCAAACAGGCGGACGAATTCCTCCTTGCAGCCCTCGTAGTCGTTGCGCTCGATGACGGTCGAGACGCGGTCCCACAGCGTGTTGGCGATGTCCATGCCGATGCGCTCACCCATCAGTGCGTGGCGGCGCTTCTCGTAGATGACCGTGCGCTGCTTGTTCATCACGTCGTCGTATTCCAGCAGGCGCTTACGGATGCCGAAGTTGTTCTCCTCGACCTTGCGCTGGGCGCGCTCAATCTGCTTGGTGATCATCGAGCTCTCGATCAGGTCGCCCTCCTTGAAGCCGAGCTTGTCCATCATCGAGGCGATGCGCTCCGAACCGAACAGACGCATCAGCTTGTCCTCGAGCGAGACGAAGAACACCGACGAACCCGGGTCGCCCTGACGTCCGGAACGTCCGCGGAGCTGGCGGTCGACGCGGCGGCTCTCGTGGCGCTCAGTGCCGATGATGGCGAGACCGCCGGCGGCGCGCACCTCGGGCGACAGCTTGATATCCGTACCACGTCCGGCCATGTTGGTGGCGATGGTGACGGCACCCAGTCCGTTGGTCGACTGTCCGGCCAGTGCCACGATGTCGGCCTCCTTCTGGTGCAGCTTGGCGTTCAGCACCTGGTGGGGGATGCCCTCGCGCTTGCCTGTCTCGGGATCGACGTACATGTCGAGCATGCGCGACAGCAGCTCAGAGATCTCCACCGACGTCGTACCGATCAGCGTCGGGCGGCCGGCTTTGCGCATCTTGACCACCTCCTCGATGACGGCGCGATACTTCTCGCGGGCCGTCTTGTAGACGCGGTCGTCCATGTCGTTGCGGGCCACGGGGCGGTTGGTCGGAATCTCGACGACGTCGAGCTTATAGATGTCCCAGAACTCGCCGGCCTCGGTCGATGCCGTACCCGTCATGCCGGCCAGCTTGTGATACATGCGGAAATAGTTCTGCAGGGTGATTGTGGCGAAGGTCTGCGTGGCGGCTTCCACCTTGACGTGCTCCTTGGCCTCGACGGCCTGGTGCAGTCCGTCGCTCCAGCGGCGGCCCTCCATGATACGTCCGGTCTGCTCGTCGACGATCTTCACTTCGCCGTCGATGACGACATACTCGTCGTCCTTATTGAACATGGTGTAGGCCTTGAGCAGCTGCTGCAGGGTGTGCACGCGCTCTGACTGCGTGGCGTAGTGGCTCATGAGGTCGTCCTTGCGGTTGACGCGCTCCTCGTCGGTGAGCCCCGGCTCGGCAGCCAGTGCCGACAGCTGTGAGGTGATGTCGGGCAGGACGAAGAGCTGGTCGTCCTTCACCTGGTCGGCCAGCCATGCCGTACCCTTATCTGTCAGGTCACATGAGTTCAGTTTCTCGTCGACGACGAAATACAGCGGAGCGACGCACTCCGGCATGCGGCGGTTGTTGTTCTCCATGTAGATCTCCTCGGTCTTGAGCATGCCGGCCTTGATGCCCTCCTCTGAGAGGTACTTGATGAGCGGCTTGTTCTTCGGCAGCGACTTGTGCGAGCGGTAGAGCGAGAGGAAGCCCTCGTCGAGCATCTCCTGACCCTCCTTCTTCTTGCCTTCGTCGACGAGGCGCTGGCCCTCGGTGATCTTCTGCTTGGCGTCGGCCAGGAATTCGGTGGCCAGCTTGCGCTGCACGCCGACCAGCTTCTCCACGAGCGGCTGATACTCCTCGAACATCTGCACCTCGCCCTTGGGCACCGGTCCGCTGATAATGAGCGGCGTACGGGCATCGTCGATGAGCACCGAGTCGACCTCGTCGACGATGGCATAGTTGTGGGCGCGCTGCACGAGGTCGGCAGGCGAGATGGCCATGTTGTCGCGCAGGTAGTCGAAGCCGAACTCATTGTTCGTGCCGAACGTGATGTCGGCCTGATAGGCACGGCGGCGTGCGGGCGAGTTGGGCTGATGCTTGTCGATGCAGTCGACGGAGAGTCCGTGGAACATGTAGAGCGGACCCATCCACTCGGAGTCACGCTTGGCCAGATAGTCATTGACCGTGACCACGTGGACACCGTTGCCGGTCAGGGCGTTGAGGAAGACGGGCAGCGTGGCCACGAGCGTCTTACCCTCACCCGTTGCCATCTCGGCGATCTTGCCCTGATGCAGCACGACGCCGCCGAAGAGCTGCACGTCGTAGTGCACCATCTCCCACTTCAGGTCGTTGCCGCCGGCCGTCCAGTGGTTGTGATAGTAGGCCTTGTCGCCGTCGATGGTGATGAAGTCCTTGCGCGGGTCGCCGGCCAGCTCGCGGTCGAAGTCGTTGGCTGTGACGACGGTCTCTTCGTTCTGGGCGAAGCGGCGGGCCGTCTCCTTGACGATGGCGTAGACCTCGGGCATCACCTCGTTGAGGGCCTCCTCGTATTTCTCGAGGGCCTCCTTCTCCAGTTTGTCGATGTGTGCGAAGATGTCGGCGCGCTCGTCGAGCGGCGTCTCCTCGATGGTGGCCTTCAGCTGCTCAATCTCGGCTTTCTCCTTGGTGGCAGCGGCCTGGACCTGACGGCGGATCTCCTGCGTGCGGGCACGCAGGGCGTCGTTGTCGAGCACTTCCACCTTGGGCGTCATCTTCTTCACCTCCTCGACGAAGGGCTGAATCAGGCGCATGTCGCGCGATGACTTGTCGCCGAACAACGACTTTAGAAACTTGTTGAAATACATTGCTTTATCTTGTTTATTTTTATTGCTTACTGAAATTGCGTGCAAAGTTAGTGATTTTTTTGCTCATATCGGCATGTTTCACTCATATTTTGCTATTTTTTAGCCTTTTTGGCGTGGGGCGCTTTGGGCGGAGGATTGCGAATAATATTGACATCGCGCCCCTTCGTCGGCAGAGAAGCGGTGCTTTGAACCCTGGGAAGCGGTGCTTTTCGATGCGAAAAGCGGCACTTCTTTCATCGGAAAGCGGCACTTCTTTTCTTTGAAATAAACAAATCGCTGATTGTCAGTCGGTTGCGATTATTTGGCAAAAGATACTGAATTTTGTTTACATTTTCATCCTTCAGAAGAGCGGCTCCGACGTGCACGCATTGGGCGCCCGGATGCGGATGCAGCGTGCGATGGTGGGGGCGATGCGGCAGGTGCTGACCGGCGTGTCGATGCGCTGTGGGGCGGTGCCGGCGCCAAAGATGAAAATGGGGAATTGGGTGTAGCTCGTCGTGGGCTGTTCGCTCTCCTGCGTGTCCTCGGTGAGGATGCGCCATCCGGGAGCTGTCTCGACGACGACGTCGCCACAGCGCTCGGGGTTGTATCCGTTGCGGATCTTCTGGATCTGCTCAGCCTGGCCGGTGAGCAGCTGCAGGGAGGTGTAGACGTTGCGCACGCCGGCCATCATGGCCAGCATCTCCTGGGCGCGGCTGGTGGCCTCGCTGATGCTGATGCGCTTGGTCTCGAAGAGCTTGTGGTTGAGGAAGAACTGGTTGCGGAAGGTCGTCTCGACGTAGTTGCCCTGTCCATAGAGGGCACCGAAGTACATGTTGAGCAGTCCGGCCGTGCGGCTCATGTAGAAGGTGCCTGTCGGCACGCGATATTTGGCGTAGTCAGCCGGCTGCTCGTCCGTATAGCCCGTGCTGGTCAGCACGAAGAGGACGTTGTCGAGCCCGATGTTCTGCTCGGCATAGATGATGAGGCGCTCGAGCTCGCGGTCCAGCCGGACGTAGGTGTCGAGCAGCTCCATCTGACAATTTGTCAGTGCCTGGTGGTTGAAACTGCCTGCATAGTAGGTCAGGCAGAGCAGGTCGGTCACGCGGTCGCCGCCCATGCCCGTGTTGGCGATGCAGTGGGTGGCCAGGTCGGTGACGTCGGCGTTGACCAGTCCGCTGGTCTTGTATTCGCCAAATCGGCGCTGGCCCGTAAACTTGTGCTTGAAGGGTTTCGACTGCTCAGTGGTCTGCACGAAGTAGTCGAAGCTGCCCACCATGACGTTGGCCGGCTCCCAGGTCGAGTTCTCGATCTTCATGTTGGGAGCCCGCAGCCCGTTGTAGGCATAGACCCACTGGGGCAGGGTGGGGAAGTAGTATTGCGACGAGCACCACTGCCCGTAGCTGTCGTCGATCCAGAAGACGCCGTCGGCAGCATGGCCGCCGGCCAGCACGGCCGCGTCGCGGAAGGGTGCGATGCTGTAGACGAGTCCGCCGCCGTTCGTGGCCACCTTCAGCTCGTCGGCAATGGTCGACGTGGAGATGCCCAGCGGCGAGGCTGTCTCGTCAGTGAAAAGTCCCGGGTTCTTGGCGTCGTCGACGCAGCCGATGGGGCGCAGCGTCTCGCGGTTGAGCCATCGCGCGCCCACGATGCTATTATAATATGGAGTGACACCCGTCGACAGGGCGGCGACGGCCGAGGCACGGTCGATGGGCGCAAAGGGGTAGGTGCCGTTGACGTAGACGTGGCCCTGGCTGAGCAGGCGTTTGAATCCGCCCTCGGTGTAGAGCGGTGCGAAGGCCTCCAGATAGTCGCTGCGCAGCTGGTCGATGGCGATGCTGATGACCAGCCTCGGGGCGTCCTTGCGCGGCGAGGTCTGGGCGATGGCTTCTGCGTTCACGCCGAGCAGGGCCAAGAGGGTGATATAGATGTATTTATTTGTCATTGTAGCGATGGCTCAGTATTCGTAATAGCAAACATAATGCCAAAATCTCCATGCCCTCGGCATAGTCCTGCCAGATGGCCCCGATGAAGAACAGGGCGATGCCGACTGCCAGCACGCCCCACCAGCGTGTCGGCCGGCGTCGCAGGACAGAGGGCAGGAAGAACAGGGGCAGGGGGTTGAGCAGGAAGATGAGCAGGTTGGTGCTCGTCGTGGGATGCTGGGAGAAGAACATGACGAAGATGATCGTGCCACTCAGCCCCTGCAGCAGCATCAGCAGGGCGTCCCAGAGGCGGAACGTGCGCTTGCGGCGCCACTCCATAAAAGCTATCAGGCACGACACGGCGAGCAGCACGACGGCGCACTGCATGGGCGTCAGCGGAAACTCCTGCTCGACAATCTGCACCCCCGGCTCCACCAGCGTGCGCTTATGGCTGACCAGCGGCCGGCGGCCCTCGGCACTGACGATGGTGGCCTGGTCGAAGTCGGCCATGAGGTATTCGGGCAGGAACTCCTGCTGGCGCATCGTGGCCTTCATGTCGGCCTTGACGCCCAGCAGCATGTCGTTGCCGAAGCGGGCCCAGGGGTGGCCCGCGGTGTGGTCGTGGACGAGCTGGCGATAGGTCGGCCTGTCGCCCGTGCGCTCCGCATAGTCGACGGTGCCGCTGATGCAGCGCTCGATGATGTCGCGCGGACGCGTGGAACAGTTGTCGTAGAAGTAGTTGTAGCGGTAGACGCGGTTCTCCGGACGGAGGTTCTCGGCCAGAGCCTCGACGACGCGCTGTTTCTCCTCTGAGGTCAGGTTGAGCACCTGCTCAGTGACCTGGCTGCCCCATTTGCGATAGTAGTCGCAGAAGGGCTGCGTGGGGGCGACGCCCAGCTCGTAGTCGGTCAGTCCGAAGACGAAGCGCAGGACGAAGTGGGGCTTCTTGAAGTTGAAGATGCCGTAGTTGAAGACGACGTCCTCGCCCGTGCGCAGGTTGCGGTAGCGCAGGGCCGAATGGCCGTAGAGACTGTAGACCTCCTCGTGGGGCGAGCACGTGATGAGCCCTATCTCGATGCTGTCAGCGGGCGCCGCCGGCTGTGCGCTGAGCGGCGTTGAAAAAAAGACGACCAACCCTAAAAAAGCCAGCCGGAGAGTCCTAAAAATGTTTTCGAAACGTTTCACGATGCAAAATTAAGCTATATTTTCGACTTTCAGTGCGTTTAGTTCGATTTTTTTTAATAATTTTGCACGCTGAACATTAAACGTGACATGAACAGAAGCATCTTTACAGGCATTCTTGCGGTTCTGGCAACCGTGGCTGCCTTTGCCCAGAGCGGCACTAACTCTCCCTATAGTCAGTATGGCATCGGATTGCTGACCGACCAGTCGCAGGGCTTCAACCGCGGTATGAACGGCGTGGGCCTCGGCCTGCGGCGCGGCAACGTGGTGAACACGCTGAACCCTGCCTCCTACTCGGCCGTCGACTCGCTGACGATGATTTTCGACGTGGGGCTGTCGGGCCAGATGACCAACTTCAAGGAGGGCTCGACGCGCGTCAATGCCAGCAATGCCGACTTTGAGTATTTTGCCAGTACGTTCCGCCTGCGTCGCCATGTGGGCATGAGCTTCGGCCTGCTGCCTTACTCCAACGTCGGTTATGGATACTCGACGTCGACCTATCTCGATGCTACCAACGGCACCATTGCCGAGAGCTATTCGGGCAGCGGAGGCCTGCATCAGGCCTTCCTCGGCATCGGATGGCGCGTGATGAAGCCCTTGTCGGTGGGTGTCAACGTGGCTTATCTCTGGGGCACGCTCAACCGCTCGGTGTCCAGTGGCGCCACGACGACGATCAACTCGCTCTCGAAAGTCTATAAGACGACGGTCAACAACTACGATCTGGAGTTCGGACTGCAGTGGAACCAGCCGGTGGGCAAGAAAGACGATATCACGCTGGGTGCCACCGTCGGCATCGGCCATAAGCTGGGAGCCGACCCCACCTGTGAGATCATTAACAACAACTCGACGGTCAGCGAGAGCGACACCACCAGGCTCGTGGCCCACAACGGGCTGTCGCTGCCCATGACCTATGGCCTCGGCGTGGCCTGGAAACACAATGAGAAGTGGGTGGTAGCGGCCGACTTCACCATGCAGCAGTGGGGCAGCGTCGACCTGCCGGCTTATGACTCGCAGACCAATACCTACGCCCAGCGGTCGGGCCTGACGATGGACCGCTATAAGGTGAACCTGGGTGCCGACTACGTGCCGGCAGCCATGAGCCGTCGGCTCGTCGACCGCATCCACTATCGCTTCGGTGCCGGCTATGCCACACCTTATTATAAAATAAATGGGAAGGACGGCCCCAAGGAGCTTAGCGTCTCGGCCGGCCTTGGCATACCCCTTCAGAATGCCTGGAGCAACCGCTCGGTGCTCAACATCAGTGCGCAGTGGGCCCGTACGTCAGCCAAGGACCTGATCGTCGAGAACACCTTCCGGATCAATATCGGCCTGACGTTCAATGAGCGCTGGTTTGCCAAGTGGCGTATTGACTAAGGTGAGCGGTATGATGAGGCTCTGCGACTGTCTTCTTGCAAGGTGTCGAGGGGGGCATGGCCGTCAGCTGACGGCAATGCTCCTGCTTTTGGCTTCTCACGTCATGCTCCTCGCTACCTCCTGCTCCGAGGCTCAGGAGCACATGGCGCCGGCGGTGAATCCGGAGGACTCTGCGTCGATGATGACCAGCTATGGCGTCAACACGCTCATCAGCGACTCGGGCGTCATCAAGTATCGCATCGTCACGGAGCGGTGGGACGTCAACACCGTCAGGCAGCCCAGCCGCTGGGAGTTCATGAAGGGCATCTTTTTCGAACAGTTCGACGAGCAGTTCCACGTGCAGGCCTACATTCAGGCCGACACGGCCTGGTACTTCGACAAGCAGCGCCTGTGGCACCTGCGAGGACGTGTCAGCATCCGCAACGTCAACGGCCTGATATACAGGAGCGAGGAGCTCTACTGGGACGGCATGAAGCATGAGTTCTACTCGAATGTCTTCTCGCGCGTGGTCACCCCTGAGCGCACCCTTGAGGGCTCCTACTTCCGCAGCGACGAACAGATGACCCACTACCTCGTGACGAACTCCAAGGGCTCGTTCGTGGCCTCCGACATCGAGGGCGACAGCCAGCCGGCTGCATCGTCGCAGCCGAACGACTCCGCCGCCACGCCGACCGTGCGCCCCGCTGCCACTAAACATGCTATTTCGAACTAACTTTTGAACAACTCAAGATGACCTCTCTCGTCATAGGACTTATCATAACCATGATCTTCTCGGCCTTCTTCTCTGGCATGGAGATCGCCTTCGTCTCCAGCAACCGCATGCTGGCCGAGATGGAGCGTGAGAAGAACGGACTCGCCCAGAGGGCCATCAGACTCTTCTACCGCCATCCCAACAACTTCGTCTCGACGATGCTCGTGGGCAACAACATCGCCCTGGTCATCTATGGCATCCTCTTCGCCAGGATCTTTGACGCCACGCTCTTTGCGGGCCTCGACGACGCTGGACGCGTCACGGCCGACACACTGCTGTCGACGCTGGTCGTGCTCTTTACGGGCGAGTTCCTGCCGAAGACCATCTTCAAGTCGAATCCCAACTCGATGCTCACCTTCTTCGCACTGCCCGCCTGGGTCTGCTATGTGGTGCTCTATCCCGTCTCGCGCTTCGCGACGATGCTGTCGAAGGGATGCCTGCGACTGCTGGGCGTCCGCATGGACAAGGAGGGCGAGGACAAGGAGTTCTCGAAGGTCGACCTCGACTATCTCGTGCAGTCGAGCCTCGACCATGCCCGCGACGACGAGAAGATCGACGAGGAGGTGCGCATCTTCCAGAATGCTCTCGACTTCTCGGAGACGAAGGTGCGCGACTGCATGATTCCCCGCACTGAGATCGACGCCGTCGAGGACACCTGCACCATCGAGGAACTGAAGCAGAAATTCACTGAGAGCGGCCACTCCAAACTGGTTGTCTATCACGACGACATCGACCACATCGTCGGCTATATCCATTCGCAGGAGATGTTCCGACAGCCCAAGGACTGGACCAAGTGCCTCCGACAAATGATCTTCGCACCCGAGACGATGGCCGCCAGCAAGATGATGCAGACCTTCCTGGCTCAGAAGAAGTCCATCGGAGTGGTCGTCGATGAGTTCGGAGGCACCAGCGGCCTCATCTCGCTCGAGGACATCGTCGAGGAAATCTTCGGCGACATCGAGGACGAGCACGACTCGACCAACTACGTCGCCAAGCAGCTCGAGGACGGCGACTACCTCCTCTCGGCCCGACTGGAGATCGAGAAGGTCAACGAACTCTTCGACCTCGACCTGCCTGAGAGTGACGAATATATGACCGTCGGCGGACTTATCCTGCATGAATATCAGAGTTTTCCGAAACTCAACGAAGTGGTCGCCGTCGGGCGCTTCCAGTTCAAAATTATCAAGAATACGGCCACGAAAATCGAGCTCGTGAGGTTAAAAGTCACTGAAAGTGCCAATTTTTTATAAAAAAATGTCGATAATTCAAAGAAAATGAGTAATTTTGTCGGCTGAATTTGAAAATAGATAAAATTAAATAATTAAAAAACGAAAAAACTAAAATGGCAGCAATTGGAAAAATCAGGAGCTGGGGCCCTTGGCTGATTGGTATCATCGGTCTGGGCCTGTTTGGATTCATTGCAGGCGACATGTGGCGTTCGTGCGAAGCTACGAGCAACCAGCGTCGCCAGCAGATTGGTGAAGTGTTAGGTAACAAACTCTACATCCAGGACTATCAGCAGATGATAGACGAGTATCAGGAAGTGCTCAAGATCCAGGGCAACGACAATCTGTCCGAGGATCAGCTCAACAACCTGAAGGACTATGTGTGGGAGAACTATGTGCAGAACCAGCTCGTCGAGGCCGAGGCCGAGAAGCTTGGCCTGCAGGTGACTGACGACGAGGTGATCAACGTGCTGAAGGAAGGCACCAACCCCGTGCTCTATCAGCTGCCCATGCTGCCTCAGTTCTTCAACCAGCAGACGCGTCAGTTCGACTACAACCAGGTGACGTTCATCTACGACTACATGAAGCAGCAGATGAACACGAACCCGCAGGTGGCTGAGGAGTTCCGCACGTTCGACAAGTACTGGAAGTACATCGAGAAGACCCTGCGTCAGCAGCTCCTCACCCAGAAGTACCAGAACCTCGTGGCTGCCTGTCTGATCTCCAACCCCGTCTCGGCCAAGACCGCCTTTGCCAACCAGAACACCGAGAGCGAAGTGCTCTTGGCCTCGCTGGCTTACAATAGCGTCAACGACAACGACATCGAGATCTCCGACGCTGACCTCAAGGCCAAGTACAACGAGATGAAGCCCCAGTTCAAGCAGGACAACGAGGTGCGCGACATCAAGTATGTGGCCTATCAGGTGGTGCCCTCCGAGAAGGACCGTGCTGAACTGCTCGCCCAGATGAACGAGGTGCAGAAGCTCTTCAACGAAGGTACGGCCATCGCCGAGGTCATCCGCAAGGGACAGTCGCAGGTGCCCTATCGTGGCCTCTATGTCACGCGTGCCGGTCTGCCCACTGACGTCGCCAAGAAGATCGACTCCATGCAGGTTGGCCAGACCAGCGCCCCCTTCGAGACCCGTTCGGACAAGACGATGAACGTCGTCAAGTATCTTGGCAAGACTCAGATGCCCGACTCGGTCGAGTTCCGCGCTATCCAGGTGGGTGGTCGTGGCATCGACGCTGCCGCCGTCACCGCCGACAGCATCTACCAGGCCCTGAAGGCCGGTGCTGTGTTCGACTCGATTGCCAAGAAGTATGGCCAGACGGGCGACAAGGTGTGGCTCACCTCGGCTAACATCCAGAGCATGCAGAACCTCGATGCCGACAACAAGGCTTACTTCGAGACCATCATGTCGCTCCCCGTCGGAGAATATAAGAACCTGAAGATCACTCAGGGCGACATCGTCCTCCAGGTGACCGGCCGCAAGAACATGGTCGAGAAGTACGACGTCGCCATCGTCAAGCGCCCCATCGTCTTCTCGAACGAGACCTACACTGAAGCTTACAACAAGTTCAGCCAGTTCGTCACCGAGAACCAGAGCATCGCCGCCCTCGAGGAGGCTGCTCCCCAGTATGGCTATAGCGTGCAGACGCGTCAGGGCATGCCCAGCACGACCCATAACATCGCCAACATCCACGGCACGCACGAGGCTGTGCGCTGGGCCTTCGACAACAAGGTCGGTGCCATCTCGCAGCTCTTCGACCGTTGCGGCGACAACGACTATCTGCTCGTCGTCGCTCTCGACAAGATTCATCCCGTCGGCTATCTCGATCAGGAGACTGTCAACGATGCCCTGAAGCAGGAGGTGATGAAGGACAAGAAGTTCCAGAAGCTCTCTGAGCAGCTCTCCGGTGCCAAGACCATCGCCGAGGCTCAGCAGAAGGGTGCCCGCGTTGACACCGTCCGTCAGATCACCTTCCAGGCTCCCGTCTTCGTCCAGGCCACCGGTGCCAGCGAGCCCGCTCTGAGCGGTGCCGTGGCAGCAGTCGAGAAGGGTGCTGTCAGCCCCAAGATCATCAAGGGTAATGGCGGTGCCTATCTCTTCCAGGTGCTCAATCGCACGCAGCGTGAGGGTGCTGAGTTCAACGCTGAGCAGACCCAGCAGCAGCTGTCGCAGCAGGCCGTCCAGTCGACCTTCCGCTCACTGCTCAACGACCTGAAGGAAAAGGCCAAGATCGTCGACAAGCGCTATCTCTTCTTCTAAAGAATTCCTGATCGTTTAGCGATCATCCCTCCATATCCCACTCTGCAGACCATGAAAACATGTCGGGCTGTAGAGTGGGATTTTTCGTTTTATTTGAGTAAAATGTTATCATAATAGTTTATGGAAGACAACAAATCCTTTTTCAAATCGCCCTGGCTGTATGTCGGACTGGCAACGGTTGCACTCTTTGCATTGTGTTTTTGGGGCATCGACTACATCAGCCGTCCTGATCTGGACGACACGCCGAAGGTAGAAAAGGAGGTGATTGCCACCCTCGACTCCAATCCTGAGCTCATCCTTCTCGCCCGCCAGCAGGGCTGGATCAAGGAGACGGCCACGGAGATGACCTCTGTCGACGCCTCGAAGGTGACCCGCATCGACTCCGTCTTCAGTGGCTGCAAACTGGAGACCTTCGATGAGTTCCGCTTCTTCGTCGGACTCCACGAGATTCCCGCTGCCGCCTTTGCCCATGCCGACCAGCTGCGCTCCATCGTCATCCCTGCCTACGTCGAGGACATCAAGTATGGCGCTTTCGCCTATTGTCCCAACCTTGAGACCCTCAAGGTCGACACGGCCAACACCCACTACGACTCGCGCCAGGACTGCAATGCCGTCATCTGCACGTGGAAGGGCAAGCTGATGCTCGTCGCCGGCTGCCGCAATACGACCGTCCCTGATGGCGTCCGTTTCCTCGCCCCCCAGGCCTTCGCTGGCGTCCACGGCCTCACAACCGTCGCCTTCCCCGAGCGCTTCGAGGAGATTGGCGAGGCAGCGTTCAAGGACTGTGCCGACCTCGAGACCATCGACATCCCGCAGGGCGTCCGCTTCATTGAGCCGGAGACGTTTGCCGGCTGTGCAAAGCTCCATAAGGTCAGCATCCCGAAGAGCGTCGAGCGGCTCAGGCAGCATGCCTTCTACGGCTGCACCAGTCTCTCATCTATGGTCATGCCTAAGAAGTATGCCCCAATCCTTCAGGAGCCCTTCGCTGACGAGCGGGGACTCACGGTCTACGTGCCCAAAGGCTCCATTCCGTCTTACCGGCGCGCTCAGGGCTGGAGTGACTTTAAGGGAAACTTCAGGGAGCTGTAGAAAAAAGGTCGCCAGTCGCTTGCTTTTTCGCGAAAAAATCGTAACTTTGCTGCCACGATGAAGCCGAAAGACTCTTTGTGGCTCCTCCTCTTCGTGCTGCTCACCGCCTGCTACAGCGATCAGCGCCGCGAGATGCTCGCCCTCCTTGACGAGGCCGACAGCTTGAACCGTGCCTACGCCCAGCTGCCCTCCGACACCCTCCTGCTTGAGGCCGCCGACTTCTTCGACCGCCACGGCACGGCCAACGAGCAAGTTCGTGCCCACTACCTCCTCGGCTGCGCCTACCGTGACCAAGGCCAGGCGCCCGAGGCCTTGCAGGCCTGGCAGGACGCCATCGACCGGGCCGACACACTGAGTTCAGATAGCGTGCATAATGCCTTACTATGCAGAGTTTATTCTCAAATGGCAGATATCTTTTATCTGCAAAATCTTACTTCTTATCAACTTTCTAGTATCAATCACTCTATTGATAAAGCATTAGCATGTAAGGACACAATAGCTCTAATCAGATCTTGCCTGCATAAAATGGGTGTCTACATAAAGCGAAATCAACCTGACTCTGTGGTTGCAGTATATAATGAAGCTTACTTCATCTCCTTGAAACATAAAAGTTTATGGCTTGCTGCAGGCGGGGCCATGGCCGTTGTGCCTTCATTACTTCAGTTAAAGCAATATAACAAGGCTGCTGAGTATATCTCTTTATATGAAGGCAAGTCAGGACTCGTTGATTCTTTGGGAAATGTAGAAAAAGGGCGTGAAGTGTTTTACTATTTGAAAGGCATGTATTATTTAGCGGTTTGCAAACATGATTCCGCCGAGATACTGTTTCGCAAAACACTTACTGAGGGTTATGATTTTAACTGTCAGAATGCAGCTGCCCATGGACTTGCAGAGCTGTATGTACAAACAAACCAGATAGACTCTGCGTTAAAATATGCATTATATAGCTATGACATGAATGACTCAGTCTATTCAAAGATGGCAATAAGCGAAGTGGGACGAATTAAGACTCTCTATGATTATAGTGTTTACCAACGAGATGCTAAGGAAGCAAACGAAAAAGCATACCGAGAAAAGAGTAAAGTGCTATTCCTTTGTACCATTCTATTATGCATGTTAATTGTTTTTGCAATCCTCATAAATAATTGGAGAAAGAAACGAAAAGCTGTAATAGAGGAATATATTAAGGTTGTACAAAGCCTTAATATTGCTCAAGCAGAAGTCCTGCATATACGTTCTCAGGAAGATGAACTTAACCAGTATATTAAAGTTCGGGAGAAAGAGTTTGAAAAGTTGCTTAGCGAATTTTCATCACTTAAAGAAAAAGTGGAGAAAGACAATAAAGCATTAGAACCTATCGAACAATCTCCAATTTACGTGTTGCTCCAGTCCAAAGCTATTAAAGGAATTGGACTTACTGAAGAAGAATGGTTTGAATTGAACAAGTTAGTCATAAACAGAATGTCATCTTTCTATCTCTATGTATCAGACCGTCGCCACGATTTAAAATTGCAGGAGTACAGAATTTGTGTATTGTTGCATCTTGGTGTCAAACCTATTGATATTAGCCATATGTTTGAATATGATCCTGCATATGTCACCCGTTTAGGTAAAAGCGCCCTCAGGAAACTGTTTGGCTGTGACGGTAAGTTGAAAGACCTAACAGAAAGAATGAATCACATTGGTTGATTTTGCGAAAAAAGGTTGTTTGATGGCATAGTACGAAAGTCAATTTTTAGTCAAATTAGCACAGAATATCCTATAAATATTTGATATTCAGACGAATGGGTTTGGTCAAATTTTGGTCAAATTCGCGTTTGTTATTTCCTTTTTTGTTTGAATTAAAAGATTTAACTTTGCACCGACAAGTTAACACCTAATTATCATAATGAAAAGAAGGTGCAATATGAATTTAAACATTTAGTTACTATGAAGAAATTATTATTTATCAGCTTCATGATTGCAATGGGAGCAAATTTGTTCGCTATCAAGCCTGTTAATCTGACAGTTGGGGGCGGTTATGTAGATCCAATTCCCACAGTTCCTGGTTCAAACAGAATGCCGCCAGCATGCCCAAATCTATCAATTGACGGTCACACCCTCTATTTTAATAATGTGGGCTACGACCTGACACTAGTGCTTCTTGATGAGGACGGTGAGGAAGCTTACACGACTTTCGTGCCTGCAGGCACAACAGCTGTCGTCCTTCCCTCTACGCTCTCTGGCGAGTATGAGTTGCAGCTTCTACCTGGTGGTAGTTTCTACTTCTATACTATTGTGACACTCTAATTTCTGCTATTTACTTGAGCCATTTTGGATAACGATTTTCGTTAAAGTGACTTATATAACAATGGAGTTAAAAGAGACAGAGATTTTTCGGCGTTTCGAGTATTTGGGCATAATCGGGCGGGGGCCGACCAGCGAAGAGTGGGAGCAGATGGAGTCGGCCCTCTATGAGGCTTTCCCCCGATTTCGTGATTTCATGCATGAGCACAGAAATCAGCTGACTGACAAGGAGCATAAGACGTGCCTGCTGATCCGCATGGGCTTCCGCCCCCGTGTTATCAGCTACATGCTGGGGACGTCAGCCGCTTATATCTCTATCGCCCGCCACGAGATGATGCAGAAACTGTTCGGCACCTCCGGCCCGTTGAGGACTTTTGACGAGATGTTACAAGGGATGATGTGACAACTGACACAGAAAGTTACTTAAATATTTCATTCTGAAAAATTTTGCAGTATCAAAATAAATCCGTAAATTTGTCACCGACATAATTGATGATGTGTTACTAAATTCTTTTTTTGTTATGAACAAATGTTATTTTTCTATCATTATCCTTGCCACTTTGTTGATAGGCTGTGGGAGTGACAACTTTGGTGATGAAATAGTTCAGCCGATAGCTCAAGAAGAGCCGTCAACCCAGGGTGAGCAAGAAAACGACGCTGCTGCTCCTGTGGTAAACCTGACGGTGCAGCAGCAGAAAGCCATGACGCAAAACAACGACTTTGCCTTCGATTATTACCGCACCGTCAGCATGTCGGAAGTCGTGAAAGACAAGAGCTTCGTCGTGTCGCCCATCAGCCTGACCTGCCTACTTGGCATGGTCAACGCGGGGGCTTCGGGCCAGACCCGTCAGGAAATCACTCGCATGTTAGGCAGCGAGGGGAGCAACTGTGCGTTTGTCGACGAATTATGCAGCCTGATGATCGATAAGGTGCCTCTGCTTGACAACTCCGTCTCGCTGGGCATCTCAAATATGGTTGTGACGAATCAGCCTGTCAGCCTGTCGGAGGCCTATGCTGACCTGCTGTCTGAATATTATGACGCAGAGACCTCCACGCTCCAGTTTGCCACCCCAGAGGCTGTCAGCTATGTCAATGAGTGGTGCAGGCAGCATACGAACGGACGCATCCCAAGCATTGTCGAGAGTCTGGATGGCAGCATCGCCCTGCTCAATGCCGTCAGCTTCAAGGCCCCCTGGTCGGGCAAGTTTGACAAGAATGCCACACGGAATGAGTCGTTCACCCGTGAGGATGGCTCTCACCTGACCCTGCCTATGATGCATCGTGATGACCTCTGTTATTACTATAAGGGCGACAATTTCAAGGCTGTCGGGCTGCCCTTTGGTAATGGTGAGAACTGGTCGATGTATGCGATCCTCCCTGACGAAGGCTACAGTGTTGACGAGGTGAGCCGTTCGCTGACGGCTGACGCTTGGCAGAACTGTGTCAGCAAGATGACTCGCGGAGCCAGACTGGTCGATGTGAAACTTCCACGGTTCACAGTCCAGAG
The DNA here is from genome assembly GCA_902779455.1 of uncultured Prevotellaceae bacterium. Taxonomy (GTDB): domain Bacteria; phylum Bacteroidota; class Bacteroidia; order Bacteroidales; family Bacteroidaceae; genus Prevotella. Next base: position 15,819 of record CACZBS010000016.1, on the reverse strand, counting down.
CGATGTGCAGTTGAGAGACGTGTTAAAGCAGATGGGATGCGAGTCGATGTTCCTTCCCCTTGGCGAGCTGGCTTCGATGACCAGCCTCGGCTCTGGTTTGTCTGTCGGCATGGTGAAGCAGAAAGCCTCTATAGAGGTGACGGAAGAAGGCTCTGAGGCCGCCGCCGTCACTATCGCGGTTATCTATACTTCTGAAGGTCCTGACGCCGAGGATGCGAAATGCCGATTCTATGCTGATCGCCCGTTCATTTATCTGATTCAGGAGAATACCACCCAGGCAGTCTTCTTCATCGGCACCTTCCGGGGTTGAAAACCCGGAAGTCCTGCTGGCTTCGTCCATCAAGTTGTTTTTCTTACAACAACAACGAATCTTTGTATAGCTATGACCAGACGTCCTACAATGATGTTGTTGTATTCAAGCCAGTAATTATGGCATAAATCTTTACAATCAGTTCCCCTGCTGAACACAAAGGGCCGCTTCTCGCTTGAAGAAGCGGCCCTTTTCTCATCGAAAAGCGGCACTTCTCTCATCGAAAAGCGGCACTTCTCTCAGTGCGTTATGTCAATCGTTTGTTAATCAGACGGTTGCGTTTTTGTGGCAATTAGCTGCGAAATATTATGACAAAACCAAGCGGAACTTACGTTGTTAGATTAGTGGTTCAGCCGTGAACCGTCGATGAGCTTGGGGCAGACGTCTGCCAGGGGACAGCGGTCGCAATGTGGGGCACGCGATGTGCAGACATAACGGCCGTGGAGCAGCAGCCAGTGGTGGGCGCGGGGGCGGTCGGCCTCGTCGATATACTTGAGCAAGGTCTGCTCCACCTTGAGCGGCGTGTTGGCCGTCTTGGGCACCAGGCCGAGGCGATGGCTGACGCGATAGACGTGGGTGTCGACGGCGAGTGTGGCCTGGCCGAAGGCAATGGATTGGACGACGTTGGCCGTCTTGCGGCCCACGCCAGGCAGATCGAGCAGCTGGTTCATGTCTGAAGGCACCTCACCGTTGTGCTTCTCGACGAGCGTACGGGCCATCTGGACAAGGTGAGCGGCCTTTGAGTTGGGATAGCTGACGCTGCTGATGTAGTCGAGCACCTCGCCGGGCTCAGCCTGCGCCATGGAGCGGGCGTCGGGATAGCGTCGGAAGAGTTCTGGCGTCACTTGGTTGATGCGTTTGTCAGTACACTGGGCGCTGAGGATGACAGCGACGAGGAGCTGAAATACATTAGCGTATTCCAGCTCGGTGCTCACCTCCGGCATCTCGTGGCGGAAGTGGTCGAGCACGGCGATATAACGTTCTTTTCTGTTCATTGGTCTGCAAAATTACGCAAAAAGTTTGAATTATCCGATTTTTTTTGCTTAATTTTGTGCGCTAAAATCATTAGTGACTATGGATTCAAAGATGATATTGACGTTTCTGAGCGATGTGGCGCAGAATAACAACAGAGAGTGGTTTCATGCCCACAAGGCCGAGTACGACGCAGCGAGGGCCGAGTTTGAGCGGGGCGTCGGGCAGGCGCTGGAGCGCATCGTCAGCTTCGACCCCTCGGTGGGCAACCTGGCTGTGAAGGACTGCACCTATCGTTTCTATCGCGACACGCGCTTCTCGCCAGACAAGTCGCCCTACAAGAACCACTTCGGGGCCTACATCTGTGCCAAGGGCAAGAAGGCCCTGCGTGGGGGCTACTACATCCACCTGGAGCCAGGACAGTGCCTGCTGGCTGTGGGTAGCTACTGGCTTCCGACCAACATCCTGACGGCCTGCCGCAACGAGCTGATGGCCAATGAGCAGGAGTGGTTGCGTTGCGTGGAGAGCAAGTCGTTCAAGAAGTATTTCGATGCGCCGGACGATGCCTCGTGGGAGAGCCCCCAGGGCTTCGGCCTGGAGAAGTTGAAGACCTGTCCGGCGGGTTTCCCTCGTGATTATAAGTACGTGAAGTATCTTCGGCTGAAGAACTATTGCGCCTGGCATCGCGTCGCCGACGACTTCTATGAGGGCGACGCGTGGCTCGACGAGATGGAGCGCATCTTCCGTGCGGCCAAGCCGATGATGGACTTCATGAACGCCGTCATCGACGACTACGAGTGACCCATCGGACGGGCTCGCCGTCCGTTGCCTTCAGCACGTCGGCGAACTCCTGCGGACTGAAGGTGACAGGTCCGCGCATGAACTCAGGTATGTTATAGCTTTTCATCAGCTGGCGATGATAGTCAGGGTCGCGTTGCGGCAGCTCAAAGGGCTTCGTGGCGCGGCCCTCACTGTCGATATGGGCGAAGAAAGGCCGCGTGTAGCCTCCGTCGTCGCGACGGCTGCTGAAGACCACCCATCGGCCGTTGGACGACCATGAGTGGTAGCTCTCCGTCTCAGGCGAGTTGAGCTCGTCCATCGGGCGCACCTCGCCCGTCGTGAGATCCATCATGTAGAGGTCGGCATCGCGATGCCAGATGTGGAAGACGCCGTATTGCCCCAGCGTGAACAGAAGGAAGCGGCCGTCGGGCGAGATGCGTGGCAGCGTGGCGCTGAGTCCCAGCGAGTCGGCATTGAAGACCATCTGGCGGGGTCCGAAGGTGAGCGTCGCGGGGTCGAACGACTTGCGATAGAGCGAATACTTCACCTCCTTGGCCCGCATGATGGTCTCCGCGTTGGCATCGACCGTGTCGCGAAACTCGAAGTGGGCGCTGCAATAATAGAGCGTGCGGCCGTCGGGTGCCCAGAAAGGGAACACCTCGAACTCCTGCGGATTGCTCTCCACCCGGCTCACCTCGTTGGTCTCCACATTATATAATATAAGGTCGCTGGCCGAATCGAACACCTCGATCTTGTTCAGGTCGCGCGTGTGGAAGCTCTGTCCTGTGTGGTTGGTCGAATAGACGATGAGGGGCAGGGTGGGGTGCCATGTGGGGTAGACGCCAGCCGAGATGGTCGAGTCGTTCTTCATGTTCACCTTCTTCAGCTTGCCGTCGTAGGCGATGATGGTGCCGCCATGGCTCTGGCGGGCATGAAACTGCATGCGCTGAGGGTTCTGCTGCTGATAGTTATGGCAGTTGACGCACTGGCCAGCGGCCTCCGTGCCGCAGAGCATGTTGTCGACCATGACGCGCTCTTCATACGTCTCGAGGCATCGCTGGTTGAGCGTCAGCTCCTCGTAGGTGACGTAGGAAGGCGAGATCATGCGATAGCTCAGGTAGGGATCGATGGAGTCAGGCGAGACGTAGATGCAGAACGGCGCATAGCGGCTCCAGCGGCCATCGCGCTCGGCAAAGACCTCGACGCTCAGTTTCCCGTCAGTGGCTGACGCCTTCAGACGGTTCCACTGCTTCGTGGAGGGCTGCGCCTTCAGCCCTTCGCAGACCACCTGCGTCTCGCCGGCCGTGAATCGCGTCATCATCTGCGTGGCGGAATCCTCGAGCTGGAAGGTCAGCGGGGCCATGTTGACAGGGACGGTGACATCGATATAATCGGGGTAGATCGCTGGTTGGCGGTCGATGGTGTCATAGTCAGCGGGCAGTTCGGGCTCCTGACAACCGCATGCGATGAGTGCGGCCATGAAAAATATAGCGTAATGTTTCATCTTTTAGTAGAGTTTCTGGTTGCGTACGAGGAAGTATTCATAATAGAACGTCTTGCCGAAGCGGGGGTAGAAGACGGGACGCATCTGCTCCTCGCTCATGCCTGCACACTGCTGGGCGAGCTGCATGAACTGCTGGAAATTGTCGACGACGTCCTTGTCGAACGGCATGTGGCTGATGTCGACCCCGTGCTCCAGGTTGCCATAGAGATAGGCTGCCTCCTGGTAATGCTTAGGTATGTGGGCCGTGGGGTGGAGGCTGGCATACTGGAAGAACTGCGGCCAGAAGTTCTGGATGTCCTTCGTCCAGATAGCCGCCAGCAGGGCTGCCTCCTGCAGCAGAGGGTCGTCAGTCCGGACGAAGGCCAGCTTGTTCATCAGGAAGTGCTCCACGAGGGCGTTGTCGCTCTGCAGCTGGTCTTCAGGGATGAGCATGTGGAAGACGGGCCCGTAGGACTTGTCCTCGCGCAAAGCTTTTTCGTCGCCCAGGAATCGCTCCTGATCAGCGGCCCACTGGCGGTGGTAGCGTGTCTTCTTGAGCAGGCCCAAATACTTGCGGGCGACGGCATATTCGCCGTTGACGAGGGCACATCGCGTCAGGTATTTCAGGTATTCTGTCCTCCATCCGAACTCCACGCCATCCTCCAGACACCATCGATAGCAGAAGTTCACCTGACCATAATTATAATAAATGGAACGTCCGACGATCTGCGTCATGTGGAGTGGGATAGTGGTGGCGCTGGCCTTGGCCCCCGTGCGGTAGTGATACATCTCGTCGCCCTGGCGACCCAGGCGGAAGAGCGCCAGGTTCTTCATCATCACAATGGCGCGCGTAGGCTCGTCGCTCAGGGTGCGCGCCTCAGCGAGAATGCCCTCCCAGTCCTCCTGCTCCAGACACTGCTGCATGCGCAGTTCGCGGTGGAAGTTGTCGTCGCGATACCAGAAGTGGACAACGGCGTAGCCGATGCCTGCCAGCAGGGCTGCCTGAGCCAGAAAATAAAGCGCTGCTTTGACGTGCTCAAAGCGCTCCTTTGTCCCTGTCAAAGCGGCGCTTCCAATGAGCCAAAGGACCGCTACGCCGTAAGGCACATAGTAGGCCGGATATTGATCGACGATGCGGAACAGCGGCAGGCCCGTCAGATAGATGTTGACGATGTTGGTCTGATGGAACACATAACGATAGCACACGAGTGGCACAATGATGATACAGAGCAGGGATATAAGGTTGATTATCAGCCGCTTCAGTGTTGATAGTCCGCCCTCGCGCCATGTGACGATGGCCATGAGCAGCGTGGCCAGCAGGCCATAGAATCCGACGAGAGGATAGAGCACGGCCGTGCTGACGACGACAAACAGCGAACTCAGCCACCAGCGGGCGGGCAACAGTCGATATAGCCATAGGGCACCTGTCGCGACGATGAGCCCCAGGGTGAAGGCAAAAAAGTAGCCTCGCAGCTTCATGTAGTAGACCCAGTAGCCCAGCGTGACGTCGCTCAGCAGGACCATCGCCAGCGGAATGAGCGTCAGCGTGGCCCATCGGAGGGGAATCCTGAAGGCCTTCACCATGAGCGCGGCCAGCACAAGCCACAGGCCGCAGAGCCATGCCACGCCCACGACGGGATGATAGAAAAACTCTGTCAGCCACGTGCCCAGCCACGTCAGCAGCCAGCCCGACGCGACCATCTGCTGCTTGAGAAACAGCGCTGTGGGCAGGAAGAGGTTCAGTTCCTGCGCCTTCCAAAGATATTCGCTCTCAAAATGCACCAGGCCGAAACCCGCCGCCATGATTGCCAGAACCACCAGGACAGGGGCCAGCCATCTCGTTGCTTTCATCATGATTTGTTGTTTAATCCGTGCAAAGGTATGAAATTTTTCTTAAAACGTTTGCATTTCTCACAATTTCTTTTTATCTTTGCCACTTAAATTCGAACTATTACAATAACCATGCTTAGAAAAACCTTACTCTCATTCGTTTTGTTGGCTGCCGTCAATGTGCTGGCCGACGTCAAACCTGTGTGGCAGGACCCTGCCGTAAACCAGCAGAACCGTGAGCCGCGACGAGCCGCATTCTTCGCCTTTGAGGATGCTCAGAAGGCCCAGGCGGGCGACAAGACGCGCTCGGAGCGCTACCTCTCGATGGAGGGCAAGTGGCGATTCAACTTCGTCAAGGATCACAACCTGGCGCCGAAGGACTTCTTCTCGCTGAAGTTCGACGACTCCGAATGGGTCGATTTCCCCGTGCCCGGCCTCTTCGAACTGGAGGGCTATGGCGACAAGATCTACAAGAACACGGGCTACGCCTGGGCTACTACGTTCGACAGCAACCCGCCATATATCTCTGAGACGAACAATTACACGGGCTCCTATCGTCGCACCTTTGAGCTGCCAGAGGACTGGAAAGGCCAGGAGGTCTACTTCCACGTAGGTTCGGCCACAAGCAACCTCAGCGTGTGGGTCAACGGCAAGTATGTCGGATATAGCGAGGACTCGAAGGTGGCCGCTGAGTTCAACATCACGAAATACCTGAAGCGAGGGCAGAACCTCATCGCCATGCAGGTGATGCGCTGGTGCGACGGCTCCTATCTGGAGGACCAGGACTTCTGGCGCTTCACGGGTATTGCCCGCGAGGTCTATCTCTACGCTCGTCCGAAGGTGCACTTCAAGGACATCGTCGTCGGCCAGGACTGGCAGGACGGCGACGGACTGCTCAGCGTGAAAGTCAGCCTGCAGGGCAAGGGCACGGTCGAGGCCCGTCTGGAGGACGCTGACGGCCAGGTCGTGGCCACAGGTCTTGAGGCCACCGTCAAGGGCGTCAAGGCATGGACTGCCGAGACACCTTATTTATATAAGCTATACCTGACGCTGCGCCAAGGCTCGAAGGAGATCGAGACCGTCTGCCAGCGCGTGGGCTTCCGCCACATCGAGATCAAGGGCGGACAGCTGCTCGTCAACGGCCAGCCGATACTGATTAAGGGTGCCGACCGCCACGAACTGGACCCCGACGGAGGCTATATCGTATCCCTCGACCGCATGATTCAGGACATCAAGATTATGAAGCAGCTCAACATCAACGCCGTTCGCACCTGCCATTATCCTGACGATCCCCGCTGGTACGACCTCTGCGACGAGTATGGCATCTACCTGACGGCTGAGGCAAACCTCGAGTCGCACGGCATGGGCTACAAGGAGAAGACACTCGCCATACGTCCCGACTTCGAGAAGATGCACCTGGAGCGCAATGAGGCCAACGTGCTCTCGTTCCGCAACCACCCCTCGATCATCGTCTGGTCGCTGGGTAACGAGGCTGGCTTCGGCTCCAACTTCGAGAAAGCCTATACGTGGGTGAAGCAGATGGACAAGACGCGCCCCTGCCAGTATGAGCGTGCGCCCTACGATGGAGGCTATACTGACATTGCCTGCCCGATGTATGCCGACTACCAGTGGTGTGAGCGCTATTCGAAGGGCGACAACCCGCGGCCCCTCATCCAGTGCGAGTATGCCCACGCCATGGGCAACTCGATGGGCGGATTCAAGGAGTACTGGGAGCTCATCCGCAAGTATCCCAAGTATCAGGGTGGCTACATCTGGGACTTCGTCGACCAGGGCATGCGCGACAAGAGCCCCGTCACGGGCCGCGAAATCTTTACCTACGGCGGCGACTACGGCCGCTATCCTGCCAGCGACTATAACTTCAACTGCAACGGCATCATCGCTCCTGACCGCCGGCTGAACCCCCATGCCTATGAGGTGCAATACTATTATCAGAACGCATGGATCAGCGACAAGGGTCTGAAGGAAGGCCGCATCGAGGTCTACAACGAGAATTTCTTCACGACGCTCGACAATCTGGAACTGACATGGTTTGTCGGCGGTGCCAGCGGACGTGCCCATCATGCCAATGCCGATATGCCGCAGGGCCTGACTTTCGGACATGGCGGCACCATCGACATCAGTGGTATTCAGCCCCAGCAGCGCAAGGTCATTGCTGACGAGAAGCTCCAGCAGACCATCACCCGTGTGCTCGGCCATCATGGCGACCAAGAGATCATGGTCAACTTCTACTTCCGCTCGAAGAACGGAGCACCGCTTGTTGACAAGGGACAGGTCATGGCTCGCCAGCAGTTCGTGCTCAACCCCTATCAGTTCCCGACCCTGGAGACCGCTACGGCTCAGGTAGAGACGGAGGAGACCAATACCTACGTGAAGCTTACGGCTGGCGGTACGACGCTGACCATCGGCAAGTGGGACGGCATGATTGACTATCTCGATGTCGACGATGAGCCGATGCTCGTCGATCGCGAGAGCATCACGCCTGAGTTCTGGCGTGCCCCCACGGACAACGACTATGGCGCAGGCCTGCAGCGGAAGTTCGCTACGTGGCGCAATCCGCAACTGAAGGTCGTCGACTGTCAGGTGAACGGCAACGCCGTTGCCGTCAGCATCGACATGCCTGACCAGAAGGCACGCCTCACCATGACCTACACGCTGACAGCTGAAGGCGACGTCATTGTCCGCCAGCAGCTGACCGCTGACAAGGAAGCAAAGGTGAGCGATCTCTTCCGCTATGGCATGCAGCTCCAGATGCCGCAACAGTTTGATCGCATCCAATACTATGGCCGTGGTCCTGCAGAGAACTACATCGACCGCAACTCGAGCGAGTTCATCGGCGTTTATGAGAACGAGGTCGGAAAGGAATACTTTGACTACATCCGTCCGCAGGAATCTGGCAACCACACCGATGTGCGCTGGTTCCGCGTGCTGAATGGCGACGGCAAGGGACTCATGTTCTTCAGCAATGCCCCGATGGAGGCCAGCGCCATGCCTTATACGATGGATCAGCTCGACGACGGACCCGACAAGGACAAGAAGTGGGGCCACCACAGCGGCGACCTCGTGGCAGCAGGCAAGACACAGGTGTTCGTACAGCAGCGCCAGTTCGGCCTTGGTTGCGTCAATTCATGGGGCGCATGGCCCCGCGAAGAGTATCGTCTGCCCTATAAGGACTACGACTTCACCTTCGCCATCCGTCCTGTCCGATGACTGGTTTCCGACGGTTTCAAAATATGCTGATAGCGGTGCTTATGGTGCCGCTATCTGCTTATTCTCAGCAGCACTTCCCCAAGGTCGTGCCTGCAGGCAACTATAGTGGCATCTGTGACCTCGGCAATCAGCGCTATGCCGTGGTGAACGACAAGGCTGAAACGGACGGCTTCCACGTCTTCCGTATCGACATCGACAGCATTCGCGGCAGAATCGTGAACATTCAGCATGAGGGCTATCGCTCGTCAGGCCTGCCCAACTGCGACATGGAGGCCATCTGCTTCTTTCCACCTTCGGGCACCGTGTTCATTGCCAGCGAGCGCGATTCGGAGGTGAATGAATACTCGCTTGACGGCAGACGCACGGGGCGCCGACTCGAAATGCCGGAATACGTCAGAGAGGCTAACCGCAACTATGGGCTCGAGTCCCTCTGCTATGATGCTGAGCGTCATCGCTTCTACACAACGTTGGAGCGTCCGCTTAAAGGCGACTCGACATTGCAGATTCTCTCTTTCAACGATCAGCTGCAACTGGCCGAGACATATACATACGTCCCAGATGTGCCCATCAACCGAAAATACTATCAAGGTGTTTCGGAACTATGCGCTCTCAGCGATGGCCGCTTGTTGGTGCTGGAGCGTCAGATTCGGGTGCCACGCTTGAAACTGGGAGCCAAGTCGGTGATCCGTCTCTACGAAGTCTTCCCTGCATCGAATACTTTGCTCGAAAAACGGCTGGTGCGCGAATTCAAGACCAGACTTACCCTTACGGGGCGTAAGTTTGCCAATTATGAGGGGGCGTGCCGCATTTCCGGTGGCTGGCTCTTGATGGTGGCTGATTCGCAAAACCAATATAAAGGCATGCTGCGTGACTGGTTCCTTCTTACGCCGCTGGATAGAAATATGTCAATCTTTAACTCCTTTTAACTTGAAAAACTCTCTCAACTCACTAAAAAAGATGTAACTTTGCACCCAAAACTAAGTAATAATAGAAAAATGACGAATATTAAGAAGATTCTCTTTGCACTTACGGCCGTCGTGGTGCTCGCCAGCTGTGGTAGCCAGAAGGATGTCCCCTATTTCCAGAATGCCGCTCAGGTAGACCTGTCAAAGTCGCAGTATTTATATGATGCACGTATCATGCCGAAGGATCAGCTTACCATCACGGTCAGCACCAGTGATGACAAAGCTGCCGTCCCCTTCAATATGACGGTGCCGACACCTTATACTGTCAATTCACGTTCTACCTATTCGCAGGCAATGCTTCAGACTTATCTGGTTGACAACGAGGGCAACATCAGCTTCCCCATCATTGGTCAGCTCCATGTGGGTGGCCTGACAAAGAGCGAGGCAGAACAGATGATCCAGGCAAAGATCAAGCCCTATATGGCTGCTTCGGAGAATCCGATCGTCACTGTGCGCATGCCGGGCTATCAGGTGTCGGTCATGGGCGAAGTGGCCCGTCCTGGCACATTCACGGTCAGCCGTGAGAAGATCACCATTCTTGAGGCCCTTGCACAGGCTGGCGACCTCACCATCTATGGCCAGCGAAAGAATGTGAAGCTTATCCGTGAAGACTCGACAGGCAAGAAAACCATCTACGAGATTGACCTTACCGATGCCAATCTGATCAACCAGCCATACTACTATTTGCAGCAGAACGACCTGATCTACGTCACGCCTAACAAGGTGAAGGCTCAAAACTCCAGCGTGGGTAGCATGACAACACTTTGGTTCTCGGCCACCTCAATCCTCATCTCGCTGACGTCTCTGCTCTACAATATTCTAAAGTAAGACCTAACCATAAAGAGATTGGAGCTTCTGCAGGCTCCAATCTCTCTTTTTAAGACTCAAATACAAAAACAAACTCATATGTGCGGAATTGTTGGATATCTTGGAAAACGTGAAGCTTTTCCTATTCTCATAAAGGGCCTGCGCCGTCTGGAATATCGTGGTTATGATAGTGCAGGCGTGGCGTTGCTCAACGAAGAACAACAGTTGAATGTCTACAAGACAAAGGGTAAAGTGGATAACCTCGTCGAGTTCTGCTCCGAAAAGGATACGTCTGGCAAGGTTGGCATCGCTCATACCCGGTGGGCCACTCACGGCGAACCCTCGAGCCGCAATGCGCATCCTCACTACTCTGAGTCTAAGAATCTGGCTATCATCCATAATGGTATCATTGAAAACTATGCCGACATCAAGAAGAACCTGCAGGCTAAGGGAGTCAACTTCGTCAGCGACACTGATACCGAGGTCCTTGTACAACTTGTGGAATATATCATGGTGAAGAAGAACCTCGATCTTCTTACCGCTGTACAGGTGGCCCTCCATCAGGTGTTTGGGGCCTACGCCATTGCCATCATCGACAAGCGCGATCCGAATCAGATTATTGCAGCTCGAAAGCAGAGCCCGCTTGTCGTAGGTATTGGCGATGGCGAGTTCTTCCTGGGATCTGACGCCAGCCCGATTGTTGAGTACACGGATCGTGTGGTCTATCTCGAGGACGGGAACATTGCCGTGCTTCGACTTGGCGAAGAACTTCGCGTGGTGAGCATTCTTGGCGAGGCACAGGAACTTGTCGTCAAGAAGGTCGACATCAATCTTGGGCAGATTGAGAAAGGCGGATATCCCCATTTTATGTTGAAGGAAATCTTCGAACAGCCGGATTGCCTGACCAACTGTATGCGTGGAAGAATAAATGTCGAGGCTGATCATGTGACTCTTTCAGCACTCATAGACTATCGCCGGCAGCTCCTGGCTGCCAAGCGCATCGTCATCGTGGCCTGTGGAACCTCATGGCATGCTGGACTCATCGGCAAACAGGTGATAGAGACGCTTTGCCGCATACCTGTCGAGGTGGAGTATGCTTCTGAGTTCCGCTATCGCAATCCGGTGGTGGGCGAGGACGATGTCGTCATCGCTATTTCCCAAAGTGGCGAAACAGCTGATACGTTGGCGGCTGTGCAGCTGGCAAAGGAGAAAGGGGCCTTTATCTATGGCGTATGCAATGCCATCGGTTCGTCTATACCGCGTGCCACGGACACAGGCACTTACATTCATGTAGGACCTGAGATCGGAGTGGCTTCTACAAAGGCATTTACTGGTCAGGTCACTGTGCTCACCATGTTTGCTTTGGCCATGGCTGATGCAAAGGGTACTCTGCCACGCGATGAGTATCTTCGTGTGGTGAAAGGATTGAGCGAAATCCCCGCTAAGATTGAGGAGGTCCTCAAAGTGAATGACAGGGTGGCCGACTTGGCGCGCACTTTCACCTATGCCCATAATTTCCTTTATCTCGGCAGAGGGTTCAGCTATCCGGTTGCTCTTGAAGGAGCACTGAAGCTGAAGGAGATATCCTATATTCATGCGGAGGGCTACCCGGCTGCCGAAATGAAGCATGGACCTATTGCGCTTATTGACAGCGATATGCCCGTTGTCGTCATTGCTACGCATAATGCCATGTACGAGAAGGTCCTGTCGAATATTCAGGAGATAAAGGCCCGAAAGGGCAGGGTCATCGCTCTTGTCACCCGTGGCGACCGTACAATCTCGAAGATTGCTGATGAGGTCATTGAATTGCCAGAGGTCATGGAATGTCTGGAGCCGCTTGTGGCAACCATACCACTGCAGCTCTTGGCATATCATGTGGCTGTCTGCAAGGGTAAGGATGTCGATCAGCCGCGTAATCTGGCTAAATCGGTGACAGTCGAATAGTATATCTTGCGCGTCGATGGTGAAGAGATTATTGATAGGTGCATGTTGTCTAACCATGATGACGGCTGTCAGTGCTCAGACAAACGCTCAGCAATGGCGCGACTCGTTGAATCAGCTGAACGAACAGATACGCTTGGCTCCTAAATCGGTAGATCTCCGTTTGCGAAAGGCGGCTGTCAATATTGAGCTGAATCAATGGGATTATGCTGCTGAAGAATATGGGCGAGTACTGGATATTGATCCTGATAATCTGTCTGCTCTATATTTTAGAGCCTATGTCTATAGCCACGAACGGCATTACGACCTTGCTCGTTATGACTATGAGGCCTTCTTGGCCATCGTGCCACGACACTTCGAGGCTCAGTTAGGACTTGCCATGGTGAAGCGGCAGTTAGGACGTACAAGCGAAGCTATTGACGATTTGAACCAATTGGTGCAGATGTTCCCTGACTCGGCAATGGCTTATGCCGCACGTGCTGGATTTGAGAGTGAACAGCATAAAATGGATTTGGCCCTTTATGATTGGAGTGAGGCTATACGACTCGCTCCTGATAATGCTGAATTTGTCGTCTCTAAGGTCGATGTGCTCCTTCAGCTCAAGCGTAAGAAGGAAGCTCGGAAAGAAATAGAAAGCGCCATACGGCGTGGATTGCCGCGTGGCGCTTTTCGTGAATGGATGAATCGTTGCCGTTAACGCAGTTCCGAGGCATTGCGAATCGTGATGTCGCGCTGTGGAAACGGTATTTCTATGCCATTTGCATTAAGTGTGTCATAGATGCACTTGAGCACGTCGCTGATGACATAGGCCTTCTTGACGGCATCTGACCAAACAAACAACTTGAAGTCGATGCTCGAGTCGCCCATGTTGCCGACTACCGACTTCACCTTTTTCTTGGGATCCATCCACTTGTGGTGCATATTGTTGACGGCATCCTCAACTAATTGACTCACTTGTTTCAGGTTGGAACCATAGGCAACGCCGAATGGGATGGCTGCAAGAACATAGCCATGATTCTTCGTCAGATTCTTATAGTTCTTGGCAAACAACTGGCTGTTTTGGAAAGCGATGACCTCACCATAGAGTGACTCGATCATCGTCGAGGTATAGCTGATGGAGGTCACCTTGCCCATTGTCCCATCTACCTCAATCCAGTCTCCTACCTTGATGCGACCTGCCATCAGAGATGCACCATAGTAGATGTTCTCGATGATATCCTTCGATGCAAAACCTATACCTGTTGACAGGCCGCCGGAGATGGCCAGCAGCCAGGTGACGCTGATGTGAAGCAGGGAGAGCGAGACTAACAGCCAAATACCCCAGACAAGCACTTGAATGACATTACGACCCATTACCTCGCGGCTGGCTGCCGTTGACGGGTCTTGTTGATTAAAGTGAAGCCGCAACAGCGAGAGAATGGTTCTCGAGACATAGGAGAACATGAACCATAGGTTGATAACCATCGATAGTTTGATGATGCTGACTTTCAGGTTTTTCAGATCTATGTAGTTCTTGTTGAATACCTGCCAGCAGAGATCGCTCAGATTGAATATACGAGCAGCCCAATATACGGATACCATCACAGAGCATACACCGAGGACGGGTAGTATCACTTTATAAATAAGCATGTAGAACCAACTCTTCGTGATAGGCTTTTTGTCGTATCCGTTCCGTTCGCCATACAGCTTCAGGTATTGGCTTAGACATGTGATGGTCAGTATACATGTCAACTGCATGATCCACCAAATGAGAATCTGTACGGCCAGCAGAGTGTAACCCAGCCATGAACAGGTCAGTGAAAGGATAAAGATGATCAGTGAAATATAGGTATAAGTAATGTCGGACTTGGGAATGTTCTGGTTATGCCGACGGATGACGTCCCACTGCCAAAAGGTGCATGCCAGTAGGATAGGCGGGAACGCCATATTCACTAATTCATTCGGGATAAGTATGATACGGAAGACAATAACGAGAAATCCCATGACAATCAAGGGCGAATAGATATGGAAGGCGCTCTTGATCTGGTCACCACTCACACGTAAGAGCAATGAGATAAGGATCACGCTCAACAGCCAAGCATATTCTATAAGCAGGCTGCTGGCCATGATATAGAAATTCTGCTTCAGGGTGGCGAGTAGCAAACCCATGATGGCTGCGAATGTGATGGTCGTCGTTGCCATAATGATGCAAGCGCGCTTCTTCATGAATTCATCTGTATGCATCCGTTTCGGCATAAGACGGAATACCAACTGGTTGATTAAGACCGCCACAATAATATAGAAGCCAATCATCAAAAATAATCGTAAGATGACAGTGCTGTCCCAGTCTGATTTCTGATGACTGGGCTTGTACTTCTCGTTGACAGTTGCATTGGTCTCAATCAATTTCTTGTGGAAATGCCGGAGAATGGAAAAATAACTCTCTCCGCCATTCATGAATATATTTGTCTGAATATCCGTATAACGCTTGTTGGCATAATCGTTCAGATTTTTCAGACGCTGCTCGGTCATCTCATATAAATTGATGTATTCGGCTACCTGAGCGCGATTCTCTTCAAGCGTATTCTTGATATTCGTCGATAACGTGAGGCAGACCGTTCGATCCGTCTGAGCTTGAAAACTCAGCATGGTGGGACGCATAGCCTTTAGACTGTTCACCAGACTGTCGTATTTGGCAATCTCATCGTCTGTGTCTACGAGAAAAGATGCAAAGGGTAACTGTTGACGTTGAAAGTCTGCATATTGCTCCGTTGCCTCATGACATGCATAGGTCAGGTCAAATACATAGTTAGGACGTTGAGAATAGAGCATTAGCGAATTCTGATTACTTCGCTTCATCGTCTCATGAAGCTGAATGATAATACTCCGCGTCTGTTCTTTCCGCTCATCGGCTTGACTGGTCAATTCTTGGTGATATTCGGTCAACTCTGATCGAAGCACACGTAAAGTCTGCTCCAAATCTTTTTCTTTCAAGACGGCAAAGCTTTCTGTGAATGACAGCAATGCGAATAGAATCGTTATGGATTTTCTCATTTTATTCCTTAATATAATATATATGATGCAATACCGCTGCAAAGGTACATCTTTTTTTTGATTTGGCGAAATATACTGAGCATGTTTTGTTGGTCTCTATAGCGAAATGTTGCCGAATTTTGAATGTAATACGGCTATTTTGTAAACTTATCGGAAAAATATCGCCTTTTCCTAAAAATAAGTCTCAAATAATTTGCAGGAGAGAAAAAAAGTCTGTACCTTTGCACCCGCTTTCGCTTCAAAACGGCGATTGCACCGAAGAAAGAGATCTTTGATAGACTTACATAGACAGAAGAAGTAGTACAAGAAGCGAGTGGTTGACCCTCCTGGGCCGGTCACTTGGGTAAAAGTAACGAACCGTCGATTTTTGAAATTGAGAGGTACTTCGTTTATTGAGACTTGATATTACGGAGAGTCGTTCTGAGTACAGACAAAAGAAAAATTCATATATACAATGAAGAGTTTGATCC
>CACZBS010000015.1 GCA_902779455.1 uncultured Prevotellaceae bacterium | reverse complement strand
TACCGACCACGACGGACTTTCAGCCGATGCCGACGACTACGGCATGTCGAAGACGCGCGAGGTGTCGCTGACGCCTATCAACGCCGGCTCCGTGTGCGACGAGCTGTGGTATCTCTACAAGCCCTCTGAGGACGAGTATCTGCACTCCTATAACGACACCCGCAACAACAAGATTGACGCCGACAAGTGCATCGCCTATCCCATTCGTGAGGTAGGCCCTATTGAAGTGGCCAATCCTGCCGAGGGAGCCGTGCAGTATATGTTCTTCTCGCGCAACGACCTGCCCGAGGAGAATTCCACGTTCTACGTCTATGGCGGCCGTAGCAGCTTCACGCCCCATTTCTCCAGCGCCAGCATCAACAAGACGACAGTCAACGGCGGCGAGGCCCTGACCATCACCGCCACGATGGACAACTGGCAGTTCGTGAAGCGTGCACAGCGCGAATTCTTCATGAAGTCGTTCGGCGTGAGCTTCGACGGTGGCGAGACTTCCGTGCCATGCCGTGCTACCTTCGACGAGACGACGGGTCGCCTCACCTGCAGTTTCAATGCGCCCACCGAGGCAGGCACCGTCGATGTGGCATTGTGCAGCAAGCTGACCGACTTCTATCTCGGTCCTCAGCCGATTGTCGACCCCGGCTGCTCGTTCGCCGTCAACGTCGCTTCCACACAGGCCACCGCCGTCCCCGCCCAGGCGCTGACCTTCGAGGGCTTGCCCGCCGAAGGCAGTGTCGTCGCATTGGGTTCTTACCGTTATTGGACTTTCATCGGTTGGGGCGATGAAGCGGATGAGAATGGCTATGGGTGGATGAATGACGTTGACAGGGTGTACATGCCCCTGACCGTCTCCTGCTATCCGGCCAACGCCACCGATGCTAACAACGTGACTTATAGCATCACGAATGAGAATGGCGCAACGGCTGATTTTGATTGGCCACGACGGAGAGCGGGCTCAGCACCTCGCGCTCCTTCTATGTGTGGGCTACGGCGCCGCGAGGCAAGGAGCACACCAGCACCTATCTGGCCGAGACCACCTTCCCGCTGTTCCAGTTTGAGATGGAAAACGGTCTGCTGGTTGACGCTCCCGTCACCGTGAACTACACCCACCTCAATGGCACGCAGTGGACGGAGACCTACCAGCTCAAGGATTTGCAGAGCCACTCGATGGGCAAAGGCATCATGCTCTACGACTTGCCCTTCAGCTTCACCGAGGAGTATCCCAACGTGAGCGACGATGGCAGCGAGGTAGGCCAAGCCATCGTCACAGCCCAGGTGTTGATACAGACCAAGGATGCCAATGACAACGCTACCACCGTGGAATCAACGGCAAAGCTGGTGCCCGACCTGCGTATGCCTTCCTTCGGCGACTATCAGGAGTATGAAGCGCGTTATAGTCAATACAATCCCGTCACCTTTACCTCTGAGGTAATGTATCTGCCAAAGAAAGGCTTCAGCGTGGGCTACGAGATTCCGCAGCTCAACCTCCGCCAAACCTACAGCAACCTGACTGATGGCGACAATGTACCCGAATGGCTGACGTTGGAAGAGAACGGCTTGTACTACACCGCCTATATCAAGGTGCAGCCCGAGATGAACAAAAGTAACCGCTTGTACTATTTCTACACCATGGCGCAGCGCAGCTACAATGCCGAGGAAGCATGGCGGTACGAAATGACCAACATGGCCTATCTGGATTATGTGGATGCCGACGACTATTTTGTGTATCGTGTAAACGAACAGGATGTGACGGGCGACCTGACATTCGACAACACCGCGGACATACAGAATATCATTGATACGAGTAAAAGGGACGGATTCTTTCCTGCTACCATTGAAAACGGGAATTTCTTGGTAGACCCAATAACCAGGTCAAGGGGTTACTTTGAAATAAAAGACGAATTCTTCAACAAGGGAGCCGATGTGACACTTTCCTGTGATGACAAAGTGATTCAGACCTGGAAGAACTTCAGCGGTGTCTTCTCCTTTATGCCACCCTTCGACGGTCGTGAGTATAAAGTGGAGGTTTATTACCCCGGATATAACAAACGTTTCAAGAGCACCTTCGTCAATGCTGACATTCACAACCTCTATTATGCCTATATAAAAGTTTTGCCAGACTTCAGCGATCAGTCGTATAGACAAGATGGAAAGTTCAATCTAAGTTATTTCATCGACGGGCAGGAGCGCATCTTACCATTCAGGTATAGTGGGCAAATATGGTCATACTCCTTCGTTGGTTTCGTGTATCTTGAGGACCTTAACAACTGCTATCTGGCTAACAGGGAAGGTACAAAATTAAAATGCTCAATCGACAACCTCGAGGATCCGCTTTTCTATGATGTCAAGCCGGAATTGAATGTGGTAAGCAATGGCATGGGTATGGCAGGAGTGTTTAAGCAATACGACAAATACTTTCCTTATGTTAAATTTAAGCATTATAACGCGTATTCAGCAGCTTACATTTATTGGGAGAAGTTGTGCACTGGCAACACGACAGTCGAGGTAGTCAACAGGCGTGGCGAGCACATCAACAATGCCACCATCCACTATGCCTGTGTAGATGCCTCCATGACTCAGACAGGCGAAAAAGGAACGAAGACACTCGATCCACAGACAAATTCCTATCAAATCCCAACTTCGTCCGAACAATATGCCGAACTCTTCGAGGTGGAAGCTGAGGGCTACAAGACGACGCTCTCCACGATGTACCTGTGGAACTATGACTACAACAATTGGGCAAACCGAGGCAAGCCACGCCGTCACGTCATCGTGATGGAAGAGGACGACAACCCGCTGAAGAGCCTGACATTAGAGACTCCGAAGCGCGACGGCAACGTGAAGGGGGATAGAATGGATGCCGGCATCAACGCCGACAATCTGCTGACGACGGACGAGGGCGAGACAATAATCTACTCTCAGACCGCTGAGAACGAAGCGTTGACGAAGTACTTCAGAGATCCGAGATTTGGTTCTGAGGGCTGGAGCGGCACGAAGTACGCTCATATCACTGGTATGCTGGCCTATCAGGGAGAGTTCGACGACACGCAGCTGCAGTTGGTGGGACTGGCACAGCAGCCGACGCTCACCACCACGCTTCTCACCTCTACCAATTTCCCCTTCTCGCAGAACTACTGCCTGTTCGACTTCGACCTGACCGACCAGATTGAGGACGACGCCAAGTTCACGCTGAAAAACGGCACGACAACGCTGGCCACCCTGCCCACGCTGCACAATTACGACCTCGAACTGGCAGCCATGAAAGCGACCAGCGACGTTTCACTGGCCTTCGACAGCCCGGAACTGACCGAAGTGGATAACCAGGCTGAAGAGAATGGCGTGGACATGAAGGACTCGGGCAAGGCTTTCGACAAGTTCAACTTCCAGCTGCCGCCCGTGCTGCCCTTTACGGTGAACATTGAGCGCGATGGCGACTACTTCATTATCCGTGCTTGCATGGAGAAGAACTTCCTGCCAGGCGGACAGATTATGAACGCCATCGACAAGATAGGCGACTACCAGTATTTCGACGACCAGTTCCAGGCGTGCATGGATGCCGTTAATTCGGGCAAGCCTGCGGATGACGATTTCTTCGACGACATCCCGCGCTTCCCCTCGGCCTTCCTGGGCATCAAGGGCTACCTCAGCGGCATCGGCTACTACGACCGCGAGAACGGTAAGTTTGAATTCACCTTCCTCGACGGTGGCATCGTCTTCGAGGCATCGGCAGCAGCACAGGCCAACCTCAGCTTCGGCATTGGCTCATTCGGTATGTCGATTGATGCGAAGATGGCCATGACCTTAGGTCTGGTCAACACCGCCGCCGAGATGGGCAATGTGTCGGCCAAAACGACGACCATCGACTTCATCTTCGACTATCAGGCCCGTCTGAAGGTGTGTGCCTGGGCTTACGCCGGCATCGACCTCTGGATAGCCAAGGCCGTGGCGGGTGTACGTGGCGGTGCCTGCATCGACCTGCACCACCGTGCCTACGTCAGGAAGGGCCTGGCTGGCATGAAGACCACGCTGCAGGCCAAGATGGAAGCCTTCGCCGAAGTACGCTTCCTGTTCTGGAAGAAAAAGAAGACGTGGCCCATCTTCAATGTTTATAAGGAATACCTGGTGCCCAACAGCACGTCGAACCCCTTCCATCCGGCCAACGAGGAGCCGATGTTCACGATGAGTAGGCAGAACGTGACGAAGAGCTACAAGAAGCTGCGGCGAAAGGTCATCGCCGACCTGGGTACACCCATCATCAGCGACGTCAACGGCATGGCGCAGCCCACCTACCTGCTGGGCGGCGAGTCGCTGCTGTTCAACAACCTGAAGACAGCCAGCAACTACAACGACGACCGCCTGCAGACGTACAGCAGTGGCAGCAAGGACGACCTGGTCAGCACGGGCATCGAGGCGCCGATGTACGATTTCTCCGAAGCACACAACGCCAGCGGCCTGGAGGTGGTGGCCTTCGAGCAGGTGAAGGAAGCCATCGACGGCTCGGCACTGGATGCCATGTCGGAGAATGACCAGACGAAGAGCGTGACGGAGAGGAGTGAGATTCACGTGGCCATGCGCCAGAACGGCGGCGCGTGGACGGATGCTACCGTCGGCACATACTTTGGCAACATCGGCTGCGTCACTCCCGCCGTGGCCGTGCAGAGCGACGGCAAGGCCGCTGTCATCTGGCAGCAGGGCGTGGCCAAGTTCAACGAGCAGGGCAGCCGCTACATCGACGGCAGCCTGATGCTGGCCCGCTATGATGGCAGCTACTGGGACGAGCCGATTGAGATCAAGCGCATACACAGCCGCAGCGTGCCTGCTGACTATCAGGTGAGCATGAAGCAGGACAGCATCCTCGTGATGATGACCCTGCAGCAGGACGTGGAGAATGAGGAGAAGCAGGCCTCGGTGGTCTATATCAGCATTGCGCCCAACGACAAGGTACGTGAGCGCTATACTCAGGTGGAGGGCGTCAAGCCGCAGATGGTCAGCGTGAACGGTGCCAACCTGGTGGGCTATATCAAGACGAACGAGAGCGGCCGCGACATCGTACTGAGCACGGTGAACATGAAGGGCGATCCTACGGGCAAGCTCTCCGGCTCGCTGGGCATGGACAAGCGCACGGTGAACGACTTCCGCCTCGTGGTGGAGGACGATGCCTTCGATTTGGAGGACGTTGGACTGCTGTGGAGCCAAAGCGACCAGGAGTCGACGGACAACGGCGACGGCACGACGACGGTGCTGATGAAGAACCGCTTGTATGCCTCGAAGCTGTGCAGCCACGAGAAGATGCTCTACTTCTCGACACCCGTAGAGGTGGCCACGATGCCCGACGATGTCAGCCTTGTCTCGATGGACGGCTTCCTGAACGACCGCGACATGAAGGTGGCCTATTGCGTGACCAACGAGCAGGACGGCGGTGCCGTGCTGGAGAACACCTTCACCTTCGACAATGCCATCGATCACAAGTCAAGCTACAATGCCTACAATGTGACCGACGAACAGCAGGTGCCCGTCACCATCACTGTGGCCAACAACGGCTTTGAACCTGTAGAAAGTATCGACGTGACGATGAACGGCGAGACCACTACGCACGACGTGCTGCTGATGCCGCAGGAGAAGACCGAGTTGACGGTCTACTGTCCCGTCACGGACGACTTCGCCGGCACCATCGACTACGACGTGACGGCTTACTTCATCGCTGGCAACAGCAATGTGCTGCGCAGCCGCCGCAAGGCAGTCATGTCGAAGGCACCGCGCCGCACGGTCAGCCAGGGCGGCACGCAGATGGACGTGCGCCAGGTGGACATGGCGCTGAGGGTGGTGAGCAGGAAGACTGATGCCGACGGCAAGACGACGGTCGTGGCGGAGGTGAACAACGCCTCGCTGCTGCCGCTGGCCGACGACATGAGCGTGAAGGTGGGCCTCTACAGCTCGCCGCTGGGCGATACTGACCCCGTCAGCCTCGTCGAGCTGACTGCCGCCGACCTCTACGACGCCTCGGCCGAACAGAAGAACAAGGTGAAGATCGTCACCCTGACGGCCCCGCAGCCGGACCTCTCGCAGGTGCTCTACCTGCGCACCACGCCCATGCAGGGCGGCGAGGCGCTGAAGGACGTGCGCCCGTCGAACAACGTGCTGCCCGTCATGCTGGCGGGTAAGTACCTGAAGGGCGACGTGAACCGCGACGGACAGGTGGACATGCTCGACGCCATGGCCGTGGTGAACCACATCCTGGGCAAGCCCCAGGCCGGACTGTTCTACGAGCAGAGCGCCGACGTCAACGCCGACGCCCGCATCAGCGTCGCCGACGCCGCCGAGATCGTAGGCATCAGCCTGAGGAAGAAGTAAAATGCGGCCGCTCGGCCTGAGTGGAGGGGGCGCAGCTGCGCCCCTCCCTTCCTCTGCTCGGCATCCCGAAGGGTGACGCTTGCTACCGAAGGGACGCAAGAAGGGGAGGGGCTGGGGGTGGGGTCTCTAACTTAACCACATACGCTGTTTAATGCTCTAATAAAAAACAAATAAAAACAAAAAAAAACAAAAGAAAACAATCATGTTTTTCCTTGTTTTCTTTTGTTTTTTTTTGTTTTTATTTGTTTTTGTAAAGACGCTTTGCGTTTTAGCCCCACCCTCTTGGAAGGTTTTCATAGAGAAAGATAGGGACCCCACCCCCAACCCCTCCCCTCGGAGGGGAGGGGAGCGGCTGCGCCGTCATCCCCAATGGACGTACGGAGGGGAGCGGCTGGCGCCGTCATCCCCATTGGGCCGAGCGGAGGGGGAGGAGGATCTCAGTGAACCTGAGGGGAAAGGAGGTCTTGAGGCAGGTAGAGGGCGATGGTCTTATGGCGCAGATAGTCCTCGTGCATAAACATGAGGCCGCGGTACTTGTTGCTGCGGCCCCATGAGTTCTTCATGACGAAGTAGCGACGGCCCTCCTCGTCGTGGGCCAGCCCGACGATGGCCATGCAGTGGTCGTCGGTCGTCGAGCCGTTGATGAGACTGAGGCGGGCCACGCCCTTCTTCCAGTCGAAGCCCGATTCGGAGATGTCGCCCTCCCAGCAGATGCCGCGGCCCTCGGCGACGGCGCGGCGGGCCAGCGCCACGAGGGAATCCTCAGGCAGGTTGAGCAGCCGGTTGTGCTCCCAGTTGTCGGGCAGCTGCGGCTCATATTCTGTAAAATAGGGGTGACGGCGGTCGGAGCCCACGCCGACGTATTCGCCTGGCGCACAGACACTACGGGCAAACTCGTGGAGCGTATAGTCGGCGCCGAACATGAAGGCGCGTCGCGGCAGTGGCACCAGCGTGTCGCGCATCGACTCGTAGGGCACCAGCCCGTGCTTCTGGATCATGTTGATGAGCGTCATGCCCATGCCCCGCTTCTGGTCCGGCGCGTCAGGCTCCTGCTCCATCGCCTTCTCGACGAAGGCCACGGAGAGGTGGACCGAGTCGCCCCGCATGATGTGCTCCGTCTCGATGGCCGACAGCATGGCGTAGGCCCAGCAGGTCTGCGAGCGTCCCTGGTTCTTCACCGGCGTGAAGCTGTTCATCACGTCGATGGTGAAGTCGGCGTCAGGATTGCTGCATGCTGCCGCCAATAGCACTAAAAAATAGAAGAAGCGTCTCATCGGGGTGCAAAGTTACGAAAAATAATCGATAGTCCATCGTTTATAATTCATAATTATTTTCTACCTTTGCACGCAGAATCATGAACTACAATACTTTTACGCTCAAGAACGGGCTGCGCGTGGTCCACCTGCCGACGGAGTCGCCGGTGGTCTACTGCGGCATCGCCGTCGGCGCCGGCACCCGCAACGAGGCGCCCGGCGAGGAGGGGCTGGCCCACTTCTGCGAGCACCTCAGCTTCAAGGGCACGCGGCGGCGCTCGGCCGTACGCATCATCAACGACATCGAGGGTCTGGGCGGCGAGCTCAACGCCTTCACCAACAAGGAGGACACGGTCTACTACTGTGCCATCAGCGCCGACCATGTGCGGCGGGCGCTCGACGTGCTCTGCGACATTGTCTTCGACAGTCAGTTTCCGGAGGCAGAGATCGAGAAGGAGTGCGAGGTGGTGTGCGACGAGATTGAGAGCTACGAGGACTCGCCCGCCGAGCTCATCTACGACGAGTTCGAGAACCTGCTCTTCGAGGGTCACCCTCTGGGCCACAACATCCTCGGCACGGCCGACCGCGTCCGCAGCTTCACCCAGCAGGATGCCCTGCGCTTCACCCGCCGATGGTATCGCCCGGAGAACTGCGTGCTGTTTATCAGCGGTAAAGCCCCCTCCAACCTCCCCCAACTTACGGTCCCCGAGGAACTAGCCCCCCCTACGGCCCCCGAGGGGGCTTCTATAGTTTTGCAGGCGGAAGAGTCTATCGTGCCCCCCTCGGGGGGCGAAGGGGGGGCCGTGGGCCTTGGCCTCATCGAGCGCCACCGCTCCACCCACCAGGCCCACGTCATGATCGGCTCGCGCGCCTTTGCCGCCACCGACCCGCGGCGCTGGGCCCTCTACCTGCTCAACAACATCCTGGGCGGGCCGGGCATGAACTCGCGCCTCAACCTCTCCCTGCGCGAGCGCCACGGACTGGTCTACACCGTCGAGAGCTCGATGGTCAGCTATGCCGACACGGGCCTTTGGGGCATCTACTTCGGATGCGACCAGAAGGACGTCGACCGCTGCCGACGGCTGGTGCGCCGCGAGCTCGACCGGCTGTCCGAGCGGCCCCTCTCGCCCACCCGACTCTTTGCTGCCAAGCGACAGCTGCAGGGCCAGCTGGCCATCGCCAGCGACAGCCGCGAGCAGTTTGCCCTCGACTTTGCCCGCAACTATCTGCACACGGGCACGCTGCGCTCGCTGACCGACATCATGGCCCACATCGACCGCCTCACGGCCGACGACCTGCAGCAGACGGCGCGCCTGCTCTTCGCCCCCGAACAGCTGACGACGCTCATCTACACCTGACAACTCCACTGCCCGTTGCGCTCCTTCTCAAGCGGCGACGCGACGGTCCAAAAACGGCAAAGTGGGGCTTTTCGATAGTAATATAGGGGTATATTACCTTCGAAAAGCCCCACTTTGCCATTTTTAGCCCCTCAGACTTTCGACGTACTGCCAGAGCTTGCGATAGAAGGGGTGGCGACAGAGGGTGCGGCGGTCGCCGAGGATGATGACCTTCATGCGGGCCCGCGTGATGGCCACGTTCATGCGGCGCAGGTCGCGCAGGAAGCCGATCTGTCCCTCGTCGTTGGAGCGGACGAGCGAGATGACGATGACGTCGCGCTCCTGTCCCTGGAAGCCGTCGACGGTGTTGACGGTGATGAACCGGCGGAAGGGCTTGAAGAATTCCGTCTGCTTCAGCATCTGGCGCAGCAGCTGCACCTGAGCACGGTAGGGCGAGATGATGCCCACGTCGATGCGCTCCTGGAGGATGCGCTCACGGCCGATGAGCTCGAAGTAGGCCTGCAGGGCCAGGAGTGTCAGGCGGGCCTCAAAGTCATTGAAGTGAGAATAAGACCCGCCGGCAGACTCCGAGGGAGAAGCCCCCCCTACGGCCCCCGAGGGGGCTTCTATAGTTTTGGAGGCGGAAGAGTCTATCGTGCCCCCCTCGGGGGGCGAAGGGGGGGCTACATGCGGTGAGCTTATCCACGTCATGGGCAAGTCGAGGTCCAGGATGCTGCGATGCTTCACCTCAGGCGCCGCGACCATCTGGTTGTGATAGAACCAGTCGGAGGAGAAGCGCATGATGTCCTCGTGCATGCGATACTGCATGCGCAGCAGCGTGACCACCTCGGGTTTCAGCATAGCGATGCGCTCCATGAGCGTGCGCCCCAGTCCGCCCCGCAGGGCCTCGTAGCACTTCACCGTGGGCGGCAGCTGACAGTGGTCGCCGGCCAGGATGACGCGCTGGGCGCGGCGGATGGGAATCCAGCAGGCGGCCTCCATGGCCTGGGCTGCCTCGTCGATGAAGAGGGTGCCGAACTTCATGCCGTCGAGCAGGCGGTTGGCCGAGCCGACAAGCGTCGAGGCGATGACGCGGGCCTCGCCGAAGAGCTCGCTGCGGATGCGGATCTCGAGCTCCGTGGCCCGGTCCTTCAGGCGGTCCATGCGCTGGTGCCACTGCTCGCCGCGCTTCTTGGCCGCGCGCAGCTCGCGGATAGCCTTGCGCAGGGCCCACAACTGGGGATAGTCAGGATGGGCCTCGAAGCGCCGCTCGTAGGTGAAGGCCAGCATCTTGTCGTCCACGCGGACGGGATTGCCGATACGGAGCACGTTGAGGCCGCGGTCGACGAGTTTTTCCGAGATCCAGTCGACGGCCATGTTGCTCTGCGCACAGACGAGCACCTGGGGCTCGCGCCGCAGCGTCTCGTAGATGGCCTCGACGAGGGTGGTCGTCTTGCCCGTGCCGGGAGGGCCGTGGACGATGGCCACGTCCTTGGCCCGCAGCACCTCGTTGACGGCCCGCTCCTGCGTCGCGTTCAGGTATTGGAACCCCATGTCGGGGAAGGTGAAGGTCTCGGCCCGCTGACGTGTGTAGAAGAGGTCGCGCAGATAACCCAGCCGGCCCTTGGCGCGCATGGTGCGCTCCAGGGCCTCGAACATCAGTCGGAAGGAGGTCTCGTCGAAGGAGAGCATGACGCCCAGCTGGCCCTCGCCCGACTGCAGGTCGACGAGCGGCGCCCCGTCGGGCACAGCGACGACCATGCGCTCGGCCTCGGCGAAGCTGACGGTGCCGGTGAAAGCATAATAATGTAAGTGAGAAGTGAGAGGTGAGAGGTGAGAAGTATTTGACTTCTCACTTCGAAAGAACTGCACGGGGCGGCCGAACTCGAAGTTGTGGTCGGCATCATCGTCGGGGCCAAGCTGACGGACAATCTCGACACAGAGCTGATTCAGCGAATTATAATAGGTGCGCGTCACGCTGACGGGCATCCACGCGTCGCCACGCTCGACACGACGCTCCACGCCGACGGCCTCAGCCATCTGCTGATAGGCCGCGCGCTCCTCCTCATACTCCATCTGGAGCAGGGCCCGCTGCCGTTGCAGCTCAAGTATGGGTGAAAGAGTCTCTGCGTCGCTCGTCATTGTTCGTTTTTCTTTTTTAGTGAGCGTTAAAAATGTTACAGACCCCACCCCCGACCCCTCCCCTTGAAGGGAGGGGAGTGCCTGCGGAGTCCCATGCGGCGGTCAGGGCGGTAGCCGCTCCCCTCCCTTCAAGGGGAGGGGTCGGGGGTGGGGTCTGTAACTTTATCATATTAGTGGTTACTTAAAAATCAGCTGCAAAGGTAACACTTTTTTCTAAATTCTCTCGTCGTTTTGACCTTTATTTTATAAATTTGCACACTGAAAAGACATCTGACTTCATCACCGCCCGAACATGAAACGCCTTGCGCTCACACTGATTGCCTTCATCGCTGCCGCCGTTGTCATCATGGCACAGGACGGCAGCCGCAGACAGCTGACCAACCTGCCCCACATCTACATCGAGACCTTCAGCGGACAAGACCCCGCCAGCAAGACCACCGAGGTGCCGGCACGACTGTGGATCGTCGAGGGCAGCCGCGAGGCCTACTACGACTCTGTCCTCATCCGTGGACGCGGCAACTCGACCTGGAAAATGGAGAAGAAGCCCTACCGCATCAAGTTCCCGCAGAAGGAGCGCTTCATGGGCCCTGAGCGCGCCAATGCCAAGAAGTGGACCCTGCTGGCCAACCACGGCGACAAGTCGCTCCTGCGCAACGCCCTGGCCAGCTACATCGGCGACCTCTGCGGCCAGACGTTCACCCCCGGCGCCATGTTCGTCGACCTGACCCTCAACGGGCAGTATCGCGGCAACTATCAGGTGAGCGACCAGATTGACGTGCGCAAGCACCGCGTCGACATCGCCGAGCAGGACGAGCCCCTCACGCCGGAGAGCAACATCAGCGGCGGCTACCTCGTCGAGGCCGACGGCTTCCGCGACTACGTCGACGGCAAGACGGGATGGCGCACGAGCCTCAAGGGCGTGCCCATGACCATCCACTATCCTGCGGAGGACGAGATCACGACAAGGCAGTTCACGTATATCCGCAACGTCGTCAACACGTTCGAGAGCCGTCTGTTCAACAACACCTTCGAGTCGGCCCTCAGCTATCGCCACTACGTCGACACGCTCTCGCTCGTCAGCTGGTATCTCGCCAGCGAGATCACCGCCAACCCCGACTATCTCTGGAGCATGTACTTCTATAAGGACCGCGACGACGACCGCCTGCACTTCGGACCCATGTGGGACTACGACATCGCCTTCGACAACGACAACCGCCTCAGCGGACACACCCCACAGCGTGAGCTCATGGCCGACATCGGCTTCACCAACAACGGGCTGGAGCAGTGGATCCGCCGCATGTGGCAGGACGAGTGGTTCCAGCGACTCGTCTTCGACCACTACAAGACGCTCTGCGAAGACCGCCTCGAACAAAAGCTCATCAGCAGGATCGACAGTCTCGCAGCCCTCATCGACGCCTCGCAACAGCTGAACTACGAGCGATGGAACATCCGCCAGCGCACCCTGCGCGAGGTCGTCATCTACAGCACCTACGACGAATATGTCGACGACCTCCGGCGCTTCGTCCACATACGCATCCCGGCCCTGCTGGACGCCTTCGCCCGGCGACACCCCGACCACCCCGACACGGACGACCTCATCGGCATCGAGCCCGACGTCACCACCCGCCCCGACTACTACTACGCCATCGCTAATGCCGGCACCGCCACACGCCTCGACACCGACGCGGAGGGCCACGTCGTCGCCAACCATGCGCGCGACGACAGCCACAGCCAGCAGTGGCAGGTCATCACCCTCAGCAACGGCTACCACCACCTCGTCAACCGACTGAGCGGACAGGCGCTGACCGACCCCACCGAGGGGCCTTCCA
This sequence comes from uncultured Prevotellaceae bacterium, assembly GCA_902779455.1. Classification (GTDB taxonomy): domain Bacteria; phylum Bacteroidota; class Bacteroidia; order Bacteroidales; family Bacteroidaceae; genus Prevotella. The sequence goes on along the minus strand of CACZBS010000015.1, from coordinate 87,425 downwards.
CCGCCACCACCAACCTGAGCACCCAGCTCCGCGTCGCCCCCGCCGATACGGCCGACCGCGCCCAGCAATGGCATCTCGTCATGCAGTCGGGCGGACGCATCAACCTGAACAACCGGCAGAGCGACCACACCGCCAACCTCACCGGCGGACGCGCCGACGACGGCACCACCATCCTGAGCTACACCAACGACAGCCGCAACGCCACGAGCAACAACCGCCTGTGGACGCTCGTCGTCGTCGACAGCCTCACCGCGCCTGACGCCATCGACGCGCCCAGACAGCCCGACGTCGACTACGCCTTGGCCTACGACCCGCAGGGCCTGCGACTCCACTACGGCACCGACGACCTCAGCCGCCTCACCTTTGACGCCACGGTCTACGACGCCGCCGGACGCCCCGTCCTCAGCTTCCGTGCTCAGGACGGCGCCAGCGTCGCCTCACTGCCACGCGGACTCTATGTCGTCGCCTGGCAGTGGCAGGGCCGTCGCCACAGTGCCAAATTCAGCCGTTAAGACTTTGGCCGACAGCAGAGGAGACGTGACTGCTCAACTTTCGCAAGCATGCGAAAGCCCTGATTTTTAGTCGCCTACAAATCAAACAAATCTGCTTTGGAAGATTTGAAAAGATTTGCTAGATTTCTGTCACGAAGTGACACTCATTATCAGATAATTAGTACAAGCGAAACTTGACGTGACTGTCCTTTCAGCAGTCCGGCTCGGCCTCGCCACGCCGGAAGGTGATCCAGCCAGACTGCAGATTGTCCATCAACCGATAAGTGTCCTTTATTGTTTCGAGAGTCGAAATGACGTGGCGATCATGATGTCGGGCGGCTTCCACGAAAGTGGCCAATTCATTGTAATATCCTTGCGAATAGACCTGATTGGCTCGACGAAGCGCGAGACGAAAACGACAAAACGACAAAACGACATTTATAATTATAGACATAGATTGAATTATTTTATAATATTATTATATAATATTATATTCAACGTCCGTTTTATACAAAATGTCGTATTGTCGTATTGTCGTATTTTCACGTTTTCCGCAATAAAATCGGCAAAATGATGGAAGTGCGAGATTTTAGCGCTTATTTGTTGAAAGTCCGCGCAGGTGTATACTGTAAAGGCGACGCCTGCGCGGATGCATGCGCCCCGAAGGGCGGGGCGAGCGTGCTAGTGAATCGCAACCTCTGTGGCACACGGCTGCAAAGATACGATATTTTCCCGGGAGGGCCGCAAACGGGACTAAAAATACACAACTTTTAACAGACGCGGCCCCCCAATATTTTTGGGCAATGTCTTGGTTATATCCGAAAGTCTTTGTAACTTTGCACCCGATTTGCGCCCCGCGTGACGCAACCCCACCCGTGCATGCCTTTGCGCTGCCTACAGATGAGGAACATACAAACCATTAATTTATAATTTAATCATTATGTTAAAAAATCTACACATCAAAACATTGCTCCTGCTCCTGGCTATCATAGGAAGCGGGAATTTGTTAAAAGTCAATGCTGCAGTCAGCACGTTAAATTTTACAGCAGCTTGCGGCGGCAGCGGAACTGCTGACGACAATGTAAAATGGACCGTGACTTCTGATGGAAGCGAATCTACTTTCGACAGCGAGAGAGGCATTCATTATGGTACAGGTAAAGCTGCAGTTCAATACATCAAACTTAGTACTTCCGGCATCTCGGGAACAATTACTCAAATCGTGGTGAATGCCAGCACTGCTTCTGGGGTTACCGCAACTGCAGACATTACGGTTGGCGGGGCTGCTTTTGGCGGGGCTGCCCAATCTTTGACTACCACTGCAACAGACTACACATTTGTAGGTTCTGCCTCTGGAGAAATCGTTGTAACAGTGACGAAACCTTCACAAGCCCAAAAGGCCCTTTATGTTAAAAGTGTAAAAGTAACATACACGACAGCAGCTCCTACAGAACCGGCCGTTACTGTTGGTAGCACTCAGGTGAGCGTGCCTTGCGAAGGCGAAGAAGGTGTCATTACTGTTACCTATGATAACATTTCCGACGATGCTGCCAATGTAGCTTTCTTCGCCTCTGACGGCACGACGGTAGAAACCTACGACTGGATTACTGCCGAAATTGACGACGACAACAACGTAAACTACCTTGTCGAAGCCAATGACGGAGAAGCCCGCACGGCTTACTTGAAGGTATACGCTTTAGACAACGACGCCAAAGAGGTATACTCGGATCTCGTCACAATCACCCAAGCCGCTTTTGTACCAGACTATGCCCCACTGCCGTTCGAATGGGAGGGCGGTAATAAATCCGATCTTGTTGGATTGGGCATATCAACATACGGACTCGGATCTAATTATGCCGTCGATCATTCACCCTACAATATCAAGTTCGACAGTGATGGTGACTACATTCAGATAAAGACGAATGAGCAGCCAGGCATTGTTACTATTGGCGTTAAGATGATTGGTGGAGCCAATACATCGTATATCGATGTAAATGCCTCTGCTGATGGCGAGACTTTTACGACTTTAGAAACGCTCGAAATCAGCGGCGAGCAAAATGATATCCTGCCTTTAACAACAACCAAATTTTTTGCTAAAACTGATAGATTTGTACGTTTGGTATTCCATAAAGGCTCGAACGTAGGTGTAGGTCCTATTACGATTACTGGCTGCATCAGCAAGGAAGTTACAAGCGCTGGTATGGCAACGTTCGTTCCTCAGTACGAAGTAAAAGTGCCTAACGGTGTGCAGGCCATGATTGTCACCGCCATCAATGAGAAGTCTGTGACGACGGCTGACGTGACGACTACTATTCCCGCAGGTGCTCCTGTTGTACTGAAAAATGCTGACACGTTCAACTTCCCCATCGTTGACTATGAAGGAACGACGAGCAACATCGAAGGCAACCTGCTGAAGGTTGTCACCGCTAACGAGCCCGCTCCCGCTGGTAGCTACGTGCTCTACAACGGTAACGAGGGAGTCGGCTTCTACGAGTGGACAGGCGCAGCTCCTCTGGCTGTTGGCCGCGTCTACCTTCCTACCACGAAGACGGGCTCGCGTTCGTACCTGAGCTTCGGCGGCGACGCTGAGATGACAGGCATCGAAACAATGTACAATGAAAAATGTACAATGAACAATGAGGTCTTCGACCTGCAGGGCCGTCGCGTGGCTCAGCCTGTGAAGGGCCTCTATATTGTGAATGGTAAGAAAGTCATTAAGTAATAAAAATAGGAGGATAAAACAATGAAAAAGACATATCAGATTCCCAGCACCGAGGTGCTGAACGTGATGCCCCAGACGCTGATGGCTGGCTCGATCGATAAATATAGCGGCACAGCCGACGACGAGAGCAAGTTGCTGAGCCGTGACCGCGGCGGCTTCTGGGACGACGAAGAAGAATAATCAGCATTGCTGATAATAAGAAAACTGGCCTCAGAGTGCCGCCCGTGAGGGTCGCCGCCAGGTAATTTGTACAATTAAAATTTAGTTTTTTTACCAATGACCGCTGTCCGTGAGGATAGCGGTCTTTTCACCAAACAAAATTGAAATCATTATGTTTATTAAAACAAAAAAGAAAAGGAGGATAACCAATGCAGATTACTATCAACTCAGTGGAGGAGCTGAGGGAACTGGCCAGGATGGCCCTGGCTGATGAGATGCAGGTGCTCAGGGCTGAGAAAGTCAGACTGGAGCGTGACCTGCAGGAGGCTGCCCAGATCATCAAGGAACTCACCGCAACGTGCCATGATGCTCACGTGCCTTTGGCTCAGCTGTCTCAGGCAGCTGGTAAGACGACAACCAACGTAAACAATTACTTTGAGGCGCCCGTAGGCACCAGCATTGCGGCCGCTGAAACAATCAAATCACGTGATCTATATGCAGGGCGTTAAAGTAAATCAATACAATAACAGTTCAATCGGACAGAATTTCGGCGCAGTAGAGCAAGTGAATGTTTACAATACCCCCGACGAGCGTATACAAATCTCTCGAGCCGACTCCATCGTCTGCCACACAAAAGAATTGCCCGCTGACAGTCCGCTTGCTACGAAGCAGGCTGAAGCAATCTTCGCGCAAGCCCGCGCCGCCGGATGGCTCGACGAACAAAATCAGCCGCAGGAGCTGTCTCGGGCACGTGTAGCGATGCTGGCCGACCATATAGGCCATTTGCTGAAACTGCCTCCAGAGCGGCGTTGGCAGCCCTTCGAGATGTTTTGGGGCCGCCGCAATATGAGGGCAGATATGCAAAAGGCGCTGAATGCTGGCTTCTATTCAGAGTTTAGCGATATATTGCGAGCGAGAATCTTATAAAATCATATTCCAGAGTGTTAAATGCTGTGCAGTTACGGAGGCTGCAACGGCATTTTTTTTTTGCCGCAATGTCCGTACCTTTGCCGACGGTTCGAACCAACAAGTATAAACAATAAAACTCTGGAATATGAAACAAGCATTTGTAGAAATGGTCGGCCCGTGCAATGAGCGGCAGTACACCGACCGAAACGGGCAGCCGCAGACGTTCGCCGAGCGCGTCGTCAAACTGACCGACGGACTGAACTCCGTCAATGCCCTCCTGACGGGCGACCGCGCCCGCCGGGCTCCTAACTATGCCGTCGGCGACTATGTGCGCGTAGAGCTGTCTGCGCAGGCCCGCGAATGGGAAACACAGGCAGGCGAGAAGCGCTACGATACCATCGTTTACGTTGACCGCATTGCACCGATATGGAAGAGCAAGTGAAATCCGCGCAGGCCACTCCCGAAGAGAAGTGGCCTCGCAAAATCCGCGGCACCATGTCGGTCGCTGAGGACGACACGATGGAGTTCCGACCGCAACAGGCCGGTGAGCCCATGCAGGAGCTCATCAAGAAATCCGGTGCGTCGAAGGTCTACCGCACCACCGGCAAGAAGGACCGGAAGATCGTGGCCCACCTCGTCTGCGATGCCGACGCGCCCGATCCCTACGCCGAAATGCAGCAATCGTTGGAACGATGCGCCGCTGTGCTCGCGACACGGGAGCCCCGCAAGCCCGTCGGAGCGGTGCTTCTGCACAAGCAAGACGTCGATGTCCGTCTTAACAAGACGCAGAAAGTCATCGGTGTCAACTTTTTAATCGACATCACTGTCTATCCGAACTATCAAAAACGAATGATGCAAATAATGCAGGAGATTAATCAATGTTTTGCTATCAATCCAATTTCTTCACTCCTACGCAAGTAGTAACCAGCCGTCTCTTTGAGCAGCTGCTCATTGACGACGGCGTCAACCGCCGCATCCGCGAAATCCGCGAGTGGCGCCGAAAGGCCGCTGATGCTGCTGCGCTCATCGCGGCCAATCCCGACCCCGCGGAGCCAATGAACGCCGACCTCGAGGCAGAGCGCAAGCGCTGCATCAAGGAGGCCGACCGCCTGAAACGCCAGCTGCCCTGCTACATCTTCCAAGCCACGTTCGACGACACCAAGTCGAAGACTGGCATTCTCGGGGCATGGCGCAAGCAGTCGGCCACACAGCTCAACGGCCTTTATATGCTCGACCTCGACCACCTCGAGGGAGACGTCAAGGAGACGGCTAAGGCCATCAAGGTCCGTGCCGACGAGCTGCGCCTGATGCTCATCCACGTGACGAGCTCCGGCTTCGGACTGCGCCTCGTGGGTAAGGCCGACCCCGCGGTCGGCAATATCGCCGACAACCAGCACTGGCTGGCCTCTCAACTCGGCATGACGATGGACGAGTCGTGCAAAGACGCCTCGCGCCTGTCGTTCTGCCCCGGATTCGATGATTTAGTTTTTATTGACAGAGACATATTTAATTACCACAATGAAGAATTTGCTCAAAAATACAATGAAATCTATCGCGGCGGGCATAGTGCTGCCATTGGTGACCTTTTTGCGAGTGATCGTCGCAGCGTTAAGTGTGATAGTCGATCTTCTCAGACTGCTGGTGGACATAATGGCAACAACCCTGTACAACGCCGAGACGGAACTGCGCTGCTGGCTGGACAGCCTGAACCTGATGAAACTCTAACCTACCACGATGTCAGCTATGAGCGAATTGCAGAAGAATGGTTCAAAAGCGTTCAGGGCGGCATGCCAAAGGCAGGAGACCGTCATCGCAGCTTGTTCCAGCTGGCTTGCGACCTGCGCTATATCGCCGATGACGACCCGGGTCTACTGTCGCGGGTCCTTGCGCAGCTGCCGGTGGGTCAAGAAATTGTCAACGAACGAGGGCAGTCCGAGCTCAACCGAATTGCAAGTGACGCTTGTCTTAAACCCCTCTACAGGTCTATCCCCAAACGACTGCAACGTGTCCTACAGCTTGCTGGTGTACAGCATGATGACGCGCCGTCAGACGCTGAAACTGCTCGAGTGGCTGCGATCGACTACGACGCCTGGACCAAGCGACTGGAGCCTCTTCTGGTCGAAGCCCCGGGTTTCAGAGAAGCTGTGGCCGATCTCCCGCCACAGCACAAGCTCGCTGGCGTCTTAGCTGCCGGCGCGATGATGGGCACGTACCTGACCCGCTGCTGGTGGCCTCACTTCGACGGCAAGGATTATCGGCTCTCGTACCTCGTCTACATCATCGGTGACGCCGCCTCCGGTAAGTCGTTTGCCGTGCAGATGGACAAACTTCTGATGGCGCCCATGCGAGCCGCCGACAACGTCGGCCGCGAGTGGGAACGCCAGTACAAGGAGGACATGAAGAAACGCGCAGCCTCCAGCAAGAACGCCCGCAGCGAGGCGCCCGAGCAGAAGCACCCCGTCATCCGCTACGTGCCGTCCACCATCAGTAACGCGATGCTCTACCGCCGTCTGACGGATGCGATCGACGACCAGCATCAGGACGCCGACGGGCAAACGCTCCATCTCCATTGCTACACTTTTGAGCCCGAGCTGGCCACGGCCCTGCGGGCGCAGACGGGCTCTTGGGCAGGCAAACTCGACCTCGAGTGCAAAAGTTTTCAAGATGAGCTGGCCGGCGTGGACTATGCGAACGACGCGTCGGTAAATGGCATTATCCAGGTGAATTGGAATCAGGTCATCACGGGCACGCCCGACGCCCTGCGCCGCAAGATCCGACCTTCGACGGTGCTTGATGGTCTCGTCACCCGCCTCTGCATCTTCCCCATGCCTAGCAACGACTACGCCATGATTGACCGCCGCCGCGTCGTCCGCGACCACGATCGCGAGTGCTACCTGCGGTCGCTCGGCTTGCGGCTCGAGCAAGTCTGCGGCGAGCTCAGCGGCAAGGGCGTTGAGCGGCTTGTGGACTACTGCTACAAATACGAGGCCGAACTGACCGAGCAGGCCCGACTGGAACAAGACCGATGCCTCGACTACTTCCGCAAGCGCATCCCGATCATCATGATGCGCTATGCGCTGGTGCGCATGGTCATGCGACAGCTCGATGCCGCCATCAAGGGCGACGACCTAGTCTGCGACGACAGCGACCTCGAGTTTGCCCGGCTCATCGGCGACTTCTGTCTCATGTCGCAGATGCACTTTTTTGGGCAAATGGTCATGGATGCTCTCGACGCTCAGACGCAGGATTTCGAACCTCGGCGACGCTCGACGAAAGTGCGCGAAGCCTACAATCAGCTGCCGATGGAGTTCACGACCGAGGATGTCATGCAGATACTGGGATTGAAAACCCTGAACAATGCCGGACAAACCTGCAGACGATGGGTCAGTGACGGAATCATCACCGCCCCCAAAGACCGTAAGTATAAGAAAATCAAAAAAGTACTCACACTATGATTAAGCATTTAAAATTGACTGAACATTTCAGTCTGAAGGAGCTTTGTGTCACGAACGTTAAGAACGTCAATAACGCGCCACCAGCCGTAGTCATAAATAATCTCGTTGAGATAGCAGAAACCCTCGAGAAGCTCCGCTTCGCGCTGGGAGGTGAGCCTATTGTCATCAACAGCGGCTATAGGTCGAAGGAGGTTAATAAAGCCGTCGGCGGCTCCCCGACGAGTTATCACCTGCAAGGCTGCGCCGTCGACATCAAGTGTTGCAACCTTGACGACGCCTGCCGCAAGATGGCCACGCTGGCCCGCCTGTGTCCCGACTTCGACGAGCTCTACATTGAGGGCGACATCGGCTCGGAAAGCGTATGGCTCCACTACGCCAACGATCCTTGGAGTCCAGGTAAGCGTAAAGTTGGCGTCATCCGAAAGATACTCCGCTAAAAAACGTTAAAACCGGGGGCCTCGTTTGCATCGGGGCCTCCGATTTCGTAACTTTGCAGGTGTAAAGGGATTGCCCTTTCAGGATAACATGTTTAACTAAAAATTCTTACAACTATGGCACTTTTGACCCGTTTGTATCAGAACACTGTGAACAACGAAAAGACTAAAGGCAAGTTCTACCGTCGGGCTGTTCACATCGCTACGCTGAGTCTCGAGGATCTCGGCAAGCACATCGTCGATCACGGCTCGCCCTACACCGAGGACATCGTCCAGGGCGTGCTGAAGGCTTTCCGCAACTGTCTCATCGAGCAGCTGATGGAGTCGAAGAAGGTGAAGATTGACGGCCTCGGCACGTTCTACCTCTCCGTGAGCAGCACCGCCGCCGAGTCGGCCGACGAGGCCACGATGGACCAGATCAAGAACGTGCGCCTGCGCTTCCTGCCCGACTCGAGCTCCCGCGCTATGCTCGACAGCGTCTCGCTGCGCAAGAAGGTGGCGCTCAAGGACATCGCCTCGCTGGGTATGACGTACACCGGCGGCGAAAGCGATGGCGGCTCCACGGGCGGTGGCGGCACCTCGAGCGGCGGCAACGACAACGAGCCCGTCGTCGAAAACCCCGGCGACTGAACAATGGGGCCCCTCCTGCATCTGAGCTGGCGGGGCTCTTTCTAATCTTCAATGTTTAATCTTCAATCTTACTGCTATGTGGAAGAATAAGGCTTTTTGGAAGTTCGTCGTCAATGCGCTGCTCTACATCCTGTCGGGCATCGCGACGGCGCTGGGCATCACGGCCTGTGTAAACGCCATCGGATGAATCAGGGGTTTTTGCTTCTTTGATAGATTCGCTCCGCTGTGACAGCTGGGCGAATCTTTCGTTTACGCAGTGTTTCATGCAGAAGCGCGAGAAATACGACAAAACGACAAAGCGACATTTGTGATTTATTGGAATACCTGTCCGTAGCCTTCCGGCAGACCGTCTACGAGCTGCATTACATCCTCCAACGGCACGCCTCTCACTTCGCTCTCTGGCTTCGACATCTGCAAATGCTCCGCTTCCTCCAGCGGCACAAAGGTCATCTTTGCCAGATGGTCTTTATATTTCGAGGCCACATTTCTCGTTATCGACATCATCCATGCCTCAGCCTTCCTGTCATCGCGCAGTTTGTCAAAGGAGGTGAAGATGATCACGAAGGAGTCATGCAGCACATCGCTGATGGTTTGTTCGTCACTGACATACCGACGGCATACGCCCCTCATCCGTTGGGCGTATGCTTTGTACAGTTCTCCGAGGGCATCCGCGTCCCCCTGTCTGCATCGTTCTATCAGCCGCATAACTTCCATCGAAAACATGATGTCTCTATTTATTATGTCCGATAATCATGTAAAAGACTGCACGAGTCCAATTATTTTTATAGAAATAATGCGAACTATTGCAGGGACTGAAGAACGCCATCCGCGAGATGGGTGGCTATGAGGCCGACGAGGAGGTCGACTGAGAATCAGAACCCGTCACATCGCCGTCCGGAACTGTGAGGGTGCCACGCCGAAGGCGCGTCGGAAGGCGCGCGAGAAGCTCGCAGCACTCTCAAATCCACACTGGAAACCGATCTCGGCGACCGACATCCCGGGGTGTTCCTGCAACAGCAGACGGGCATGCTCGAGCCTCACCTGCAGCACATACTGCTGGGCGGTGACGCCGGTGAGCAACTTGATGCGGCGGTTGAGCTGACTGCGCGAGATGTTCAGCTCGGCGGCGAGGCCCTCCAGGCTGCGGTCGCCCTTGGGGAGGTTGGCCATGACATAGGCCACGACGTGGCTGAGAAGTTCATGGTTGGAAGGCGCCGTGCGGACGACGTCGGCATCTGCGTCAAAGGCGTCGTCAGCGTCATGGCGCAGCTGGTCGATGATGATGCGGAGGGCCTCCTCGCGCACCTGATAGCGGCGGTGCATGTAGAGCCAGACGCCGACGGCGACGACGCAGAGCAACAGCAGGGCCGCGCCGAGGAGCCACAGCGTGCGGCGCTGCGCCGCGTTCTCACGCTGTAGCCATTGTGCGCCGAACTCGGCATTATATCGCGCCAGGCTCTCGGCCGTGGCGTGGCTGTAGAGCGAGTCCTTGAGCAGGTCGAAGCGGTCGAGCTCGCGATGGGCTGCCTCAGGGTCGCTCTTGCGCAGACACTCGTAGAGGCCGCGGCGCGCGTGCATCTCATTGCCCATGTCGCCCATGTCGCTGAAGATGTCGGCAGCCTCACGGAAACAGGGCAGCGCATCGGCCTCGCGGTATTGCTGGAGGATGGCCATGCCCAGCTTGTTGAGGGCGATGCCGAGGGAGTGGCGGTCGGGCGTCGTACGCAGATAGGTGATGACGTCGCCAAGGTCGCGCTCGGCCTCCTCGTAGTGATGGAGTCCGATGAGGACGGAGGCGCGCTGCGTGGTGCGCACGGCCAGCCGGTCCTGACGCCCCAGCCGCCGCTCCAGGTCGCACGCCTCGTTGATATACCCGAGGGCCTTGGCGTCCTGTCCGAGGGCATGATAGACCTCAGAGGCCATGCCCTGGAGGACGGCCATGCGGGCGGGATTGTCGGCCTTGCGGGCCATCTCGATACCTTTTAGGATATAGCCCTCTGCCTCCTTGGGCTGGTTGGCGCCGATGTAGATGCCGGCCAGCGTGTTGAGCGACGACGACATGAGGTCGGCATCGCCCGTCTGCTCATCGAGCTGATAGCAGCGCTTGGCATACTGAGCGGCATGCTCGTAGTCGGCCGTACGGAAATAGGACAGTGCCAGCAGGTTGACCACGTCGGACTCCACGTCGGTGCCGCGGCTCAGGGGCTCGGCCTTCAGCGCGCTGGCGATGGCGCGGTCGTAGTCCTGACAGGCATAGTAGAGCTCGGCCGCCCAGTAGCTGACCTGCTGGGCGAGCGTGTCGGGATGCGTCTCAGGGCCGAAGCGGAGGGGCTCGTCGCAGAGCTGTTCGTCGACGCAGATCTGCATCAGGCGGTTAGCCACGTCGGGCCGCTCAGAGGCGGGCGACGTCTCGAAGCGCTGCACGAGGCTGTCGACCGTCTTGACGTCGACGGCCTGAAGTGCCAGCGAGGTGAGGGCGAGGAAGAGAAGGGTCAGCGAGGTTCGCATTCTATTCATTTTCAGCAATAACAGGTTCAATTTTTAGCGGTTTCATCGATTTGCGAGTTGACTGACAGGGAAGTCAAAGTACGTGTCGTGACGAGTCCGCACACGCATGCTAACAGCAAAACTAATCGTCTGTTCATTCTATTTAATTATTCAAATTCACTTCTATTTATTCGACCACGAATTTCACTAATTACACGAATTCTTCCGAGTTATCTGAACTCCAGCATGCCGCCACTGACGATGTCGGCGTGGCTGACAGTGGGCTGCGGATGCGGCTGACCGTTAAGGAAGACTGACCCACCGTCGCCCTGCCGCTCGATGGTGAACGTGCGGCCTGACGGCTGGTTGAGCGTCACCCTACGGAACGCGGGGGCACCCAGCACGTAGTCCGTCGTGCCGGGGCAGACGGGATAGAAGCCCATCATGGCGAAGAGCTGCCAGGCCGACATCTGGCCCGCGTCGTCGTTGCCGGAGAGTCCGCCCGGCGTGTCGTTATACTCCGTCTGGAGGATATGGCTGACCCACTGGCGCGTCTTCGCGGGCTGTCCGGCCAGCGAGAAGAGCCATGCCACCTGATGGCAGGGCTCATTGCCGTGCCAGTAGCGGCCGCAGGTGAACATCGAGTCGAGCTTCGACGTGAAGGCGGCCGTCCCGCCCATGACATCGATCAGTCCGCCGACGTTCTGCGGCACGTACCACGTGTAATGGCACGTGGCGCCCTCCGTGATGTAGGGCTTGCGGTGCACCAGGTCAGTGTTGCCCTCCCACGAGCCATCGGCGTGGCGGCCGTCGGCATAGCCCGTCAGCGGGTTGATGACGTGGCGCCAGTTCTCGGAGCGCCGCATCAGCTCCCGATAGTCGTCGTCGTGGCCCAAGGCACGGGCCAGTTGGGCCACGCAGAAGTCGTCGTAGGCATACTCCAGCGTACGCGACGTCTGCTCATGCGTATGGAAGGCCTCCATGACGCTGTCCTCCAGGGGGATATAGCCATACTTCAGGTAAGAGGCAAGTGCACGTCGGCCCATGCCGTTCTTATATTCCTCGAACGTCGCCGGCGACTCCATCGCATTCTTCCTCAGACCTTCGTAGGCCTTCGCGTAGTCGACGCCGCGGATGCCCTTGACGCAGGCGTCGGCCAGCACCGAGGCACAGTGGTCGCCGATCATGGCGGCCGTGTAGCTGTTCCAGCAGGGGAAGATGGGCATCCATCCGCCCTCCTCATACATGCGGACGAGCGACTGCATCATCTGGCCGGACACGTCGGGCACGATGATGTTATAAAGAGGATGGAGGGCACGATAGGTGTCCCACATGGAGAAGTCACAGTAGTGAGTTGAGAGTTGAGAGTTGAGAGTTGAGAGTTGACCCGCCCCGAACTTCGGATATCGTCCGTCCTTGTCGCTCATCTGGCGGGGCAGGAAGGAGGCGCGATAGAGGGCGCCGTAGAACTGATGGACGCGGGCCGTGTCAGGGTCGTCGACGTCGATGGTGTGCAGGCGCTGCGTCCAGCGGTCGATGTTGGCCTGCATCATCTCGTCGAAGGTCATTCGCCGCTCCAGGTTGCCGAGGGCGCCCTCGCGCGAGGTGAACGAGGTGGCCATGCGCAGCTCTATCGGCCGTCCGCGACGACCGTTCATCGTGAGGCAGACGCCCTCGTCGAAAGTGCAAAAATCCGCGATTTCATCGGTATAAGTCAGAACAAAATGACCACTGAATCCGGCCCGCTCGCCCCAGCCCTGATAGATGCGGTGGACGGGGTTATGGGCATAGACCATGCGCTGTCGGCGGTCGAGCTCCACCCCACCCTCGCGCTCGTCGCTGTTCGTGTTCAGGACGATGTGGACGGGGCCGTCCTTGAGGGGCGTGACGCGCATAATGGCCGAATGGCTCAGGGCCGTCAGCTCGACGAGGAGCTGCTCGTCGGGCAGCAATACCCTGTAGTAATAAGGATGCGACGTCTCCTGCGAGTGGCTGAAGCGGGTGGCGCGCTCCTCAGGCGCCAGTCGGCGCTGCCCCGTGAGGGCCGCCACGGTGAAGGAGCCGTAGTCCTGGGTGCATCCGCCGACGAGCCAGTGGCTGGCGCGGATGCCCTGCAGGAGCGAGTCGGTATAATAATAAGGTGCGACGCACTTCTTCTCCGTGTCGCGTGTCTGCGGCGTCCAGAACGTCTGACCGTTAGGGGTCAGCACAGCGGGCAGCGTCTGGCCGTGCTCCTCAGAGCCCTTGCCGAAGAGGCCGGCGGTGCGCGTGTTGGCGGGCGCCGTGCCCACCATCGTGTTGAGCGTGGCAAGCTGTCTGAGGTGGTCGAGATTATGAATACGACGTGCGAGGCGCTCCTTCATCGCGGTCCACGGCTCGAAGTCGCTGACCACGCGCTCGTTGTGCAGCGTAGCCACGCGCACGTCGCCATCGGCGTTGCGGGCGAAGACGAGCTGCAGGTTGGCCGCCATGGGCAGCAGGTCCTCCATGCGGTCGCGCCCCGTGGTCAGGCCCATGAGCGTCATCAGGCGGAAGAGGGCCGTGTCGTGGCCGAAGCGCAGCGAGGCGCCGTGGGCGCGGCGGACGATCATGTCGTCAGCCTCGTCAGCGATGTGCTGCCAGAGGGCGATGCTGGCGCGGGCTGCGATGCCGTCGTTGAGCGGCGAGGGCCCGTTGCAGAGGTTCATGCGCTGGTCGTTGGCGTCGTGGACGGCCTGCATCTCCTCGCGCGTCATATATTGGAAGAGGTCGATGTCGAGGGGCACGTCCTGCATGTCGCTGGCGATGGTGTGGAGCTCGGAGAGCAGCTTCAGGGGTTGGGCGACGCGCGTGGGGTCCCTGAACAGCTGGGCGATGAAGCGGTCGGGGTCGACGTCGGGCAGTCGCACGACGCGCCGCTTGAGCGCCTGCAGCTCGGCCGGCTCGTGGTTGATCCACGCCATGTCGGCCTCGTTGGTCTGCGCATCGACCTCGAGGCCGGGGAAGCGGCCCTGCAGCTCGTCGCAGAAGGCGAGCATCGAGGCGCGACAGCGGCCGACGGTGCTCGAGCGGGCCGTCAGGCGCGCGTCGGCCCCTCGGAACAGCTGGGGGAAGCGGTCGGCCATGCGGCCGGCGATGGCGCGGTGCTGGCGGGCGCCAAGGGGCGTCAGCTGTCCGGCCCGTCCGCGGGCGTTACGCACGATGGAACGGAGCTTTTTTCGCAGCTGGAGGCCCTCGCGGGTCAGGTTCTTCTTGTCAGCGAACTGCGCCCAGACCCAGTCGTAGCGCTCCTGGTCGGGCAGCCAGCGCGAGCCGTGGCGGCCGTAGTGGGAGACATAGAACACCTCGTAGCCGACGGGCACGGCCACGTCCGTCGCCGCCCGCTCAGGATAGGCATAGTAGACGCCGCCCGAGCGCTCAGGCGACCATTCCGTCTGGGCCGCTACGGGCAGCAGCGCCAGCGCCGCCACGACGGACAGGAGAAACCGCAGATGTCTTTGCATAGGCCGGACGCAGGGGGATTAGAAGCAGATGCCGAAGGTGAGCATGTTCATATCGGGACCCTTGTCGTCCTTGAAGACCGACATGGGCGCATAGCGCACGTAGAGGGGCGGCAGGTAGGGCACGTCGACGACGGCAAAGCCCTCGACGGTGAAGAGACGCACGCCACGTGCGGCGGCGTCGACGTCGTAGTGCTCATAGTTGATGTCGTAAGAGCGATAAATCCAGCCAAAATTGAAGTTGAAGAGGGCGCCGAGGGCCACATTCCAGCGGCCGCGGGCGTCGAACGTATGGGTGTAGTAGAAGGGGAACTGGAGCGAGGAGACGCTGAACATTGCGTCGGGATCCTCCCACGCCGGGTCAGCCTGGACGAAGTGCATCACGCCGCCGTCCTTGGCCCAGTACTGGTTCTTCGGGGCCTTGAACGTGCGATAGTCGTAGCCGAGGCCGAGGCTCCACGTGTTCTTCTTGCCGAAGGGGTTCCAGTCGGCCGTGACAGCGAGGCCGATCTCGAAGCCCACGCCGCGCATCACGTCGACGTCGTCAGTGCCCGTCAGCGTGCCCAGGCCGATGTTGAGATGGAACGACGACGACCACTTGCTGGGCTTGCCGTCGCTGCGCGGGATGCGCACCTTGTTGAAGTCCTCCATCCGCAGCTGGCGGCGCACGGCCGACGTGTCGGGAATGGCGATACGCTGCTCGTAGCGCATGTCAGGCTCGCCCTTCATGCCGTTGATGACGATGCGCTGCACGGTGTCGCGCGTCTCGATTCTCACCTTGTCGACCCGCTCGAAGACGAGCGTGTCGCCCTGCTCCGTGGCGCCGGCCGTGGCGCCGGTCATGGCCAGCAGGCCGAGGGCCATTATGAATTTTACGTTCTTGTTCATATATACCTTATTAATATTTACATTCTGCAAAATTAGACAAAAAATCCGAAACGGCAAAATATTTGACTGTTTTTTCTGCCGCCTCTTCATTCCGTCACGACGTGACGGCATGCCGTCACGACGTGGTTTCATGGCGTCACGTCGTGACGGCATGCGGTCACGCCGTGACGGAAGCAATATAGTGCATTTAGATGCAAAACAAATCCAAATGCGCGATTGTGCAAAGATTTTGTCGAATTATGCAAAGTCGATGCGCGATTATGCAAAGTCTGTTTCGAAAAAAATGCTTAACTTTGCAGCGCACAAGTAGGAGGCGACGTGTCTCACGTCGCAACAAGCTGCTGGATTGCGACGTGGGACACGTCGCCTCCTACTGCAAGACGGTGTAAATATAGAAATAACAACTAAAAAACAACGATATGATGATGAAGAAAATAATCTTTTTGGCCATTGCGGCCCTGACGTGCTTCTGCATGCAGATGCGTGCCGAAGACATCCCCATCGACGCCGAGCACTTCCCCGACCCCGTGTTTCGGAATTATGTGCTAACTCAGATGCAATATATGAAGAGCATCACCGTCCAGCCCCTTGTCGGCGAGGACGGCAAGCTGTCGGACTATGAGCGCAAGCATGTGAAACTAATTATCATCCCCGAAGGGTGCAAGAGTGTTGAGGGCATCCAATACTTCTCCCAGTGCGAGGTTGAGGATCAGTGGATACATGTCTATTCTACAGACCTGAAGGCCCTCGACCTCTCGGGCATGCAGATGTCGACCTTCTATACCGAGGGCCTGCAACTCGAGTCGCTTAACCTGCAAGGCTGTGAGAAGCTTGAAGTGGTGCATTGCCAGCAGAACAAACTCACCACGCTCAACTTGCAAGGCTGCACGAGCTTGCTGTCAGTTAAGTGCTACGACAACCGGCTGACCGCGCTCAACCTGGGCCGTGCGACAGTGCTGAATTATCTTGATTGCCATAATAATCAGCTCACAATACTTAACATCACGTCGCCCAGCATCCAGACCATTAACTGTAGCTATAACCCCCTGACGGCGTTGTTCCTGCCAACGATCAACTACAAACCAACTACGCACCTGACGGAACTGGACTGCCGCCACACCCAGCTCACCACCCTCGACCTGGGCGACAACCGGTACAACAGCGTCAATTGTTCCAATTCCCCCATCAACGGCATCACCTGGTCGTCGGCAGGCAACGGCTCAGTAAGACAACTGTACTGCGACAGCACGAAGGTCAGCGGCGAAGATCTCAGCGCCATCCCGCATCCTGAAGAATTGTGGCTCCTGAGTTGCAATAATTGCGGACTATCCTCAATTGACGTGTCAGGAATGACGTCATTGGCATGGTTTTTTTGCGATTACAACAAACTGACTACGATTGACCTTTCGCACAACGCTGCACTTTGGCATGGCTACTTCCACGGCAACCAACTGTATGCGCTCGACGTCACGCCCACCCGAATCAGCAACTTGTCAAACTGCGACCAGTACTTAGTGGGTCAGGCCGTGGACATTGACGGAGGTTTATACGTGCGGCTGAACAGCAAGGTCAACGTTGATTCCATTTTCAACCTCAGTTACTACGTCTACAATAAAGGGCGCTATAAAATCTCCAAACCGCTTATGCGGGGCGAGTACCTGCTCATCAATATGAACGGCTTCGATTTCGACGAGGTGTGCTATGGCTATCATGCCGGCAATGGGACGACGATGTGGGTCAATATCACTACCGGCGTCAAGGGCGTCGGCATCAACGAATACAACTTTCCCGACGAGCGCTTCCGCCGCTACCTGCTCAGCCAGTCGTACGGCCGCGACTCCCTGCTGACCGACGACGAGATAGCTGCCATCACCAGCCTCGACCTTCAGGGCAAGAGCATCGCCTCGATAGAGGGCATCAATTACCTGAGAAACCTGACCTACCTCAATTGCTCGAGCAACAACCTGACCAGCGACGGATTCCAACCCGTGGCCTACCTGCCCAACCTGACGCATCTGGAGTTCAGCCAGAACGAAGGCATCACCAGCTTCGACGCCAGTATGCTCAAGAAGCTGCGCTGGCTGATTGGCTGGGAATGCGGCCTCAGCTCACTGAACCTGACGGGCTGCGACGAGCTGACCAACCTCAGCCTCGAGGACAATCAGCTGACCGAACTCGACCTCACGAGCAACGTCAAGCTGCAGAGCGTGAATTGCGACAACAACCAGCTGAGCATCATCCGGGGGCTCAACCTGCTGACAGACCTGCGCACCCTCGGCTGCTCCAACAACCGGCTCGACTCTTTGGACGTCGCGACGCTGACCATGCTGAGCTCTCTCTCCTGCGGCGGCAACAAGCTGACCGAGCTCGACCTGAGCGGCGCCGGCAATATCAAGTATCTTTCCGCCGAAAAGAACAGACTCACGGCCGTCAGCCTGCCCAATTACAGCCTGCTGCGTGAGGTCCACCTCTACGCCAACCAGCTCAAGGCCGACGCCATGCAGGCCATAGCCGAAGCACTGCCCCGACGGACGTCGGCCGCCAACCTGAGGGCTTACTATCAGGGCTACGCCGCTGAGGGCAACGTCCTGACGGTCCGCCTGGTTGACTTCTTGAAGGAGAAGGGATGGAACCCGCAATACACCACTAACGGCTATACCTGGACTGACTACGAGGGTCAGCCCGTGGAGTACGACCTGTGGGTCAACGGCACGCGGGTGACGACGGCCAACTGCAACGACATCGAGAATCTGACCCGCTATGACCAGGGACGCATCTCCTACGACGAGATGACGAACACGCTGACGCTCGACAGTGCCTGGATCGGCTCGACAGCGGCCTACGCTATCCGCGACAGCATCCCCGGCCTGACGATCAAGCTCAACGGCGAGAGCACATTCAACATGTCGAAGGGCGGCGGACTGGACGCCTACTGCGACGTCACCATCACGGGCCCGGGCAAGGTGACATTCAAAACTGACAACAACGCCATCGACCTTTCCTGGAATGACAACACGCTGACCATCAAGGGCGGTGCCGAGGTCATTGCCGACGCCAGCGAAGCAACATCATCCGACAGCTACGGCATCAGCGGCTTCACGCGGGATGGATTAAACGGAGTAAGCGAGGCCGCATGCGTCGGCACACTGAACGTAGAGGGCAACGGCACGGTGGTCAAGGCCATCGGCAAAAAAGTGAGCATAGGCCAGCTGAAGGCGCTGACCTATCCCGCGGGCGCCTCGCTGCTGGTGAGAAGCCAGGATGGCACAAACACCACACAGGGTTACTTCGTAAACAACAATGTATGCATAAGTTCAGGCACGGGTAGAGTAGACAGAATATACTTACCAGCCAAGAATCTGTGGGTGACCCTGACCTGCCCGACCTACGTGCGCGGCGACGTCAACATGGACGGCACGGTCGATGGCGACGACCTGACGGTGCTCGCCGGCATCATCGTCGGCACGGCCGCAGACACCGAGATGTCTGACGTCAACGAGGACGGCGGCGTCACCGTCGCCGACCTGACCGCGCTGGTAGGAATGATAGTGAGTGGGGATTAAGGGAAGAAAGAGCCTCCCCCGGCCCCTCCGAAGGAGGGGAGTGGTTAGCACACGGCCCGACAGGGATGACGGGGCAATAACGAGGCGGCACAATATCGGGGCGGCACAATAATGGGGCGGCACAATAATGGGGCGGCGCAATAATGGGAATGACGGCGCAGCCACTCCCCTCCCTTCAAGGGGAGGGGTTGGGGGTGGGGTCTCTGACTTTAAATCCGAGGAAGTGTGAGTGCCTTCTTTACGCAGAAATAGTTACAGACCCCACCCCCGGCCCCTCCCCTTGAAGGGAGGGGAGCGGCTGGCGCACTGCCCGGCGGGAGCGGGGCTGCCCCGCCCTTCCCATGAATCCATTATCAAAAATGGTGGTAATTCTCATAGCTCGCATTTCCCTCCCCCAAAAATTACCAGCCGGCTGCGAGTTTTTTGCCGAAACGCAATCAGTTTCGGCAAAAAAACTGTACCTTTGCAGCCGTTATGGTACTGAATTACATTTGGATTGCATTCTTCGTCATCGCCTTCATCGTGGCGCTGGTGAAGCTCGTGTTCTGGGGCGACTTCGACGTCTTCCCCGCTATGATGGACTCGACGTTCTCGTCGTCGAAGACCGCGTTTGAAATCTCACTCGGACTGACGGGCGTCCTGTCGCTGTGGCTCGGCATCATGAAGATCGGCGAGCGCGGCGGCGTGGTGGGTGTGCTGGCACGACTGCTCAGCCCCGTCTTCGTGCGACTGTTCCCGCAGATCCCGAAGGGGCACCCCGTCACGGGCTCCATCTTCATGAACATCGCGGCCAACATGCTGGGACTGGACAATGCGGCCACGCCGCTGGGCCTGAAGGCGATGGAGCAGATGCAGGAGCTGAACACGCGGAAGGACACGGCCACCGACCCAATGATCATGTTCCTCGTGCTCAACACGAGCGGACTGACCATCATTCCCGTCTCTATCCTCGTCTACCGCGCACAGATGGGGGCCGCACAGCCGACCGACATCTTCGTGCCGATCCTGCTGGCCACGTTCTTCTCCACACTGGCCGGCATCATCGTCACGTCGCTCTATCAGCGCATCAACCTGCTCAACCGCACGCTGCTGCTCTTCCTCGGAGGCGTCTGCGCCTTCGTGGCCGCCACCATCTGGGGCTTCTCGCAGCTTGACCCGGAGAAGATGAACCTGGTGTCGACGAGCGTGGCCAACATCCTGCTGATGACCATCATCGTCGGGTTCATCGTGGCCGGCATGCGCAAGCGCGTCAACGTCTACGACGCCTTCATCGAGGGCGCCAAGGACGGCTTCACGACGGCCGTGCGCATCATCCCCTACCTCGTGGCCATCCTCGTGGGCATCGGCGTCTTCCGCGCCTCGGGCGCCATGGACGCCCTCATCGACGGCATCGCCTGGTGCGTGGGGGCCGTCGGACTGGACACCGACTTCGTCGCAGCACTGCCCACGGCGCTGATGAAGCCCCTCTCGGGCAGCGGTGCCCGCGGCATGATGGTCGACGCCATGACGACCTACGGCGCCGACTCGTTCGTAGGGCGCCTCAGCTGCATCTTCCAGGGCTCCACGGACACCACCTTTTATATATTAGCCGTCTACTTCGGCAGCGTCGGCATCCGCTACACCCGCCACGCCGTCGTCTGCGGCCTGCTGGCCGACCTGGCCGGCATCATCGCCGCCATCGCCATCGCCTACTTCTTCTTCGGGTGAGCCCGGAACGGCGGAATAAAGAAATGTCGGAATAACGATATAACGTTATAACGAAATGCCGGAATGCCGTTATAACGAAATAACGTTATAACGAGATAACGAATAAAAAGAGAAAAAAACAATGCCCAACCTGAAATCGCTGGCCAAGGACACGGCCATCTACGGACTGTCGAGCATCGTCGCCCGATTCATCAACTACCTGCTGGTGCCCATCCAGACGGCACGCTTCGCGGCCTCCGGCGGCGAATACGGCGTCATCACCAACGTCTACGCCTACGTCTCGATTCTCATCATCCTGCTGACGTTCGGCATGGAGACAACCTTCTTCCGCTTCATGAACCGCGAGGGCGAACAGCCGCAACGCATCTACTCGACGACGCTGCGCATGCTGGCCGCGACGTCGCTGCTGAGCATCGTCGTGGTGCTCCTGCTGCTTGACCCCATCGCCACGGCCATAGGCTACGGCGACCACCCGGAGTATGTCGGCGTGATGTACGCCACGGTGGCCATCGACGCCTTCACGGCCATCCCCTTCGCCTACCTGCGCTATCAGCACAAGCCGGTGAAGTTCGCCGCCCTGAAGATCATCAACATCCTGCTGAACATCACGCTCAACGTGCTCTACCTCATCGCGCTGCCGGCACTCAGGTGGGACCCGCTGGGCATCTACGACGAGGCGTTCACGCTCGACGTGGCCTTCGTCTTCTACATCAACCTCGTCTGCACCGTCGCCACGCTGCTCATGCTCTACAAGGAGCTGCGGGGCATCCGTTTCGGATTCGACTGGGCCGCCTGCCGCCGCATGCTGGCCTACACGTGGCCGCTGCTCGTCATGGGCGTCGCCGGACAGCTCAACCAGGCCGCCTCGCAGATCCTCTTCCCCTACCTCTACGACGGCTCGGTCGACGAGGCCCGCGCCCAGTTGGGCATCTACGGCGCCTGCATCAAGATTGCGATGATTATGGTCATGATCACCCAGGCCTTCCGCTTCGCCTACGAGCCCTTCGTCTTCGGCAAGTCGAAGGACCGCGACAACCGCGAGACCTACGCCCAGGCGATGAAGTTCTACCTCATCTTCACGCTGCTGGCCTTCCTCGCGGTCATGGGCTATCTCGGCCTGCTGAAGTTCATCATCGGCGAGAGCTACTGGGAGGGTCTGCGCGTGGTGCCCATCGTCATGGCCGCCGAGATCATGTTCGGCGTCTTCTTCAACCTCTCCTTCTGGTATAAGCTGACCGACCGCACCATCTGGGGCGCCTACTTCTCGGGCATCGGCGCCGTGGTGCTCATCGCCATCGACGTCGCCCTAATCCCGCGCTACGGCTACATGGCCTGCGCCTGGGCCGGCTTCGCTGCCTACGCCGTGTCGATGCTCCTCAGCTACTTCATCGGCCAGCACTACTACAAGATCGACTATCCGCTGGCCGACATGGCGCTCTACGTCGTCGTGGCCGCCGCGCTCTACGTCGGCATGACGCTGACCGCCAGTCTGCCGCTCATCCCGCAACTGGCCGTCAACACGCTGCTCATCCTCATCTTCGTGGCCCTCATCGTCCGCCGCGACCTGCCGCTGAGCTCCCTGCCCGTCGTCGGCAAGTACTTCCGCCGCTGACGGCCCGCACCCCGAATTATTCTTAACCACGAATTAAACGAATTAAACGAATTGGCTGCGCACAAGTAATCCGCTGCCAATTCGTTTAATTCGTTCAATACGTTGTTTTAAAAAATCGCTTAATTCGCTTAATTCGTGGTTCTAAAAAATTCGTTCAATTCGTTTAATTCGTGGTTCTAAAATAAATTCGCGGTTTAAGAACAATCAGGTCGTCAAAGTGTGATAGGCACTTGCAGTTTGAGGGCGATGTTGCGGCCCATGCCGCCGACGGGTCCGTCCTCAGCATACTTCAGCCGGCTGAGGTGCGACGTGTAGTAGCGGTCGAAGAGGTTCTGGACGGTGAGCAGGAGCGTGCACAGGCGGCGTCCGCGCAGGTTGAAGTCGGTGCCGGCCGAGAGATGCACCAGCGTGTAGCTGGGCGTGGGCGTCTCCGTCTGGTTGGCCGTGTGGGCATGGCTCTGCCGCAGGTAGCACTCCAGTCCGACGGCCGCAAACGTGTTGTTGAGCAGACGGCGGCCGTCGCGCACGATGTCGTAACGCAGGTCGCTCGTCCAGCGTGGTGCCGGCGTGAAGGGCAGCCAGCGGGCGTCGGCCGGCTGGTGCAGCTGTCGTGCACTGACCATCGAAAAGGTGTTCTCGAAGTGCAGCGGCTCCACGGGGTGGATGTCGACGAGCGCCTCGCCGCCCCAGAGGCGGGCGTCGCCGGAGGTATAGCTGAAGCGGTCAGTCAAGCCGGGCAGGCGCTTGAGGTAGATGAAGTTGTCGATATGATTGACAAACAGCGACAGCTGGGCTGACAGGACGTCCGATGAGAAGTCGAAGCCCACGTCGCCCTGCCAGGAGAACTCGGGCGCCAGTTCGGCGTTGCCTATCTCGTAGCGGAAGGTGCCCTCGTGCTGACCGTTGGAGCCCAGCTCGCTGAGGTTGGGTGCGCGGAAGCCTCGCGAGAGGTTCAGCCTGAGGTTCATTCGGTCGGTCAGGTTGAGGATGGCGCCGAGGCTGCCCGTCAGACCGCTGAACGAGCGACGGAAGTCGCGGAAGTGCTGCTCGCCGTCGTGCTCCAGCGCATAGCTGTGCAGGCGGCGGTGGTCGTAGCGAAGGCCGCCGCTGAGCGTCAGCCGGTCGAGCGAGCGCGTGGCGGAGGCGAAGAGGCCCACGTCGAACAGTCGGTAGGCCGGTATGAGCACCTCCTCGCCCAGGTTCTCCGAGCGCTGCCACATGCCTGAGACGCCGGCCGCATACTGCCACTCGTCGCTGGGCGCAGCCTGATAGTGGACGTCGTAGTTGACCGTGTGCAGGCGGAAGTCGAGGCCCGCCTCACCGGCCTCATGGTGGTGCTCATGCTCATGTTCATCGGCCTCATCGTCGTCGTGATGCTCCCCGTCTTCATGCTCATGTTCGCCGTGGTCGTGGTCATGGCCGAACTCCTGTCGGCGGTTCAGCTGATAGCCCACGACGGCCTTCAGCGTGCCGTCGCCAAGGACGAACGAGTTGTCGAGGGCTGCCTTATAGTGAAAGATTTTCTGGAAAGCCTCCGACGGCTCCAGCGAGCCGTCGTCATGGCGGTGGCCCGTGACGAGGCCCGGCTTGATGTGATAGCCCGAGAGCTTCAGGTGCGAGTAGCCCCAGGCGCGGTTCAGTCCGAGCATACCCGTCAGGGCGCGCTCATGAAACTGCGACCCGCCGACGCGACCGTCGCGCCGGTTTTCATATTCGCCGGCGTCCTTCTCGCTCCACCGCCAGTTCCAGACCACGCCGCCGCGGTTGCCGGCGAAGCTGGCTGTATAGTCCCACAGCCGCTGGTTCGACTGATACTCGCCGCCCACCGTCGCCGCCATCTGTCCCTGCGGCATGACGGGCTGCTCGTGCATGACGAGCACGCCGGCCATGGCGTCGGAGCCATACATCAGCGAGGCCGGGCCCTTGAGGATCTCCACCGAGTGGACCGTCTGCGCATCGACCTCGATGCCGTGCTCGTCGCCCCACTGCTGGCCCTCCTGGCGCATGCCGTCGTTGACGACGACAATGCGGTTATAGCCCAAGCCGCGGACGACGGGTTTCGAGATGCCCGTGCCCGTGGTCAGCTGACTGACGCCCGGCTGGCGGGCCACGGCGTCGATGACGTTCGTCGACGCCGTCTCCATCAGCGTCCGCTGGCTGACCACGCTGACCGGCGACGGCGAGCGGGCGGCCAGCGACGAGCCCGTCAGTCCCGTGACGACCACCTCGTCGAGCATCGCGTTGTTCTCCTGCAGGCGGAAGTCGAGCCGCTCGGTCGTGCGCAGGTCGACCGTCTCGATGATCGTCTGATGGCCCACATAGCTCACCTGCACCGTCGTGCGGATCTGGGGCAGCCCCTCGAGCCGATAGTCGCCCTGAGCGTCGCTGAGCGTGCCGGCCTTGAGCTGTGGGAAATAGATGCTTGCGCCGACCACGGCCTCACCAGTGGTGGCGTCGCTGACGTGTCCGCTGAGCGTGGTCTTGCGTGCCAGCGGAGCAGCCGTCAGCGCCGTGCCGACGCACAGCAACGTCAGCACAATATATAATTGTCTGAGTTTATTCATGTTGTAAAAAGAATAAATAGTTTATAGTGAATAGTGAACAGTGAATAGTTAATAGTGAATAGCTATGATTAGTCGATGAAAAGACTCAGGCTTAAACAAGCAGCAAGTCTAATCATAACTATAAACTATTAACTATTCACTGCACCGGCGGTGCCCTCAGACCGACGACACCCTGGTTCCTAAGGACGATGCGCCCGGCGAGCTCCACTCGCCCAAGCCGCACCACATTATAATATATAATAGCCGTGGCGACGACGGCCGGAACAAAGGTCAGCGTCAGAAACTGGCAGAGCACGCAGTCGTGGATCGCTCCGCCAGCATACTGCCCCAGATGACCGCCACAATGGTGGTCGACGCACTCGGAGCACGCGTCCTGCCAGGCGCCGGAGCCCCCGTGCACGTGGAGAGCCGACATCAAGAGCATCGGCACGAACACTGCCAGCAGCATCCATGCCCTCCATCGGCGGCCTATCGTTTCACGGCGCTTCATGGCGCAAAATTACGAAAAGCCCGCAAATCGACAATCATTATCCGCTGTTTTTTATATTTTTTTATAAGACCATTCCTTTTGCCGTCTGCCGAATTATTCGTACTTTTGTCGGGCAAACGACGATTCCAATGACATCTGTTATCTATTATCTGTTATCTATTATCTTATATCTGATCTCCGTCGCCGACGCGAGGGCGGCCGAGCAGAGCCGCATGCACCAGCAGTGGCTCGCACTGCCCTCAGAGCAGCTCATGCAGATGGGCGACCACGACAGCGCCGACGGAGGCACGAAGGACTCGGCCCTCGTCTGCTACAACATCGTCGTCCACCGCTACGACCCCGCATGACGCCCCGCGAGAAACGCCTCTCCAAGGATGCCAACATGCGGCTGTGGCGCATCTTCTACTACGACTACTTCGACTATCCCAAGTGCTTCGAATACCTGGCGCAGGCCCGCGAGATCGCCGACGAGGCCGGCATCGAGGACGCCAACATCTACATCGGACTGGGCTGCATGTATCAGACCATCTCCGAGGAGACCGACAACTTCGAACTGGGCACCCAGGCCCTCGACTACTACATCATGGCCCTCGACGCCGGACTGCGCACCGCCGACGACCTCCACACCGACATGGCCTGCACCGACGTCCTCTCGATGGCCTCCATCCAGCACGGCATCCCGTCGGTCGAGGCCCAATGGCAGCGATACAGCCAACTGCCCGAGACGGGGCCCACGGCCTGGCTCCGACGATACAACAAACTGCTCCACGAGGCCTACACACTCCTCGACCGTCAGCGCTACGACGACGCCATCGGCGTCTTCGACCGCCAGCTGCAGCTCATCGACACCACGGCCTACCGCCGGCTGGTCTACTTCACCTGCGTAGAACGAGCGAAAGTCTATGCCAAAAAGGGCGATTTCATCGAAGCCGTCAGTCAGCTGCGCCGCCCCGAGCACATTGCCGTGTCGCTGGGGATGAAGGACATGCAGCTCGAGGTCTTCGAACTGCTGGCACAGTTCTACGAGCAGGCCGGCGAGCAGCTGCCTGCCACGCTGGGCGTCATCGAAGGGTCGGCACAGGCCTTCCCCGCTTTCATCCTGCATCACCTGCCCGCCTGGCTGGGCGGCATCATGCTGGGCACACTGCTCATCAACATCATTGGCTGCGGCAGCGGGCTGTCGCTCGGCGCGGCCACCATCCTGGTGCGCGACGTCTACAGCAACCTGCCTGCCCGCATCAGTCCCAGCAACCGCATCGGCGGACAACTGGCTCAGACACGCCTCACCATCGTGGGCTTACTGCTGGTGGCTGTAGGAGCGGCCCTGCTGATGATAGACGGCACGTTCATCAACGATTTGGGATTCCTCTCGCTGGGTCTGCGCGCCGTGGCCATCCTCTTCCCGCTCAGCTTCGCCCTGTGGCTGCCGGGTCGTTTCAGTCAACGCGCCGTGCTGCTCTCCATGCTGCTGGGCACCGTCGCCATGCTTCTCGCTAAACTATGGACCCTGCCAGGCGACGCCGTCTATTACGGTCTCGGTGTGGCTCTGATACCCATGTTCCTCCCCGCAAGGCATGCGCACGCCTCCTGAACAGCATCGGCCTGCGCTGCCACTCCTGCCAGAATCACACTTCAGAACAACATAATATCCCCGTGGAAACAAAAGCCCGCAGGCCTTGACTGTCAAGACCCGCGGGCTTTTGTTGGATTTTGTTGATTCAGAGAAACCGCATCAGCGTATATACTTCTTATTACGAGAGAGAGTCAAGCCTTTCGAGCCTGCCACCTTGCGCTGTCCGCCGAGGTTGTAAACCCTGTTGTCAGCCTTCACTTGTACATTATCAATACTCTTCACGCCTGTGGTGGTAGAAGCAGTGATGTTGGTGAAGTTGCTCCACACGGCAGCCTCCTTGTAGGCATCGACACTGCCCTCAGGGACGTTGAGTTGGCAGGTTTCATAGCACTCGCCGTCGAAAGGATTCGAGCGCGACTCGATGGTGGGCGGCACGATGGCGTCGATAGTGAGTTGCTCCAGGGGACATCCTATGAACGAGCCACGCCCAAGCGAGGTGATGGTGCTGGGCAGATGGACGGTGGCCAACTGGTCGCAACCCATGAAAACCATGCCTGAGGGGCCCCACATGCTGCCGTCGCCGACACCGAGCTCGGTGATACCTTCGGGGATAGTAATCTCAGTGATGGGCGTCGACTGGAAGGCACCGGCGCCGATGGTCTCAAGCCCGTCATTAAGCGTGACGGTCTGCAGGCCCGAGCACCACTCGAAGGCCGAGGGGCCAATGGACTTCAGCGTAGAGGGAGCAGCAAACGACGTCAGGGCCTCGCACGACGAGAAGGCACGCTCGCCAATGGTCTCCAGGCCCTCGGGCAAGGTGACGTCGAGCAGCGCATAGCAGTTCTGGAAGGCGCACTCGTCGATAAGCGTCACGGTGGAGGGGATGTTCACCGTCGTCAGGTTGTCGCAGCGGTCGAAGAGATAGTCTGCCAGAGTGGTCAGACCCTCAGGCAGCACCACCTCGGTCAGGTTGGCGCAGGTACCGAAGGCCGACGAACCGATAGACGTCACCGTCGAGGGCACCGTGATTTTCTCAGCTCCTACCGAGTTGAAGGCGCGCTCTCCGATGGTCACGAGGCCCTCGTTGAGCGTCAGGTCGGCAAGCTGTTTGCAGCCCGAGAATGCACCGTCGCCCAACGTACGTACACTGGCAGGCAGCACGAGAGTCGTGATGTCGGTATAGCCAAAGGCATCGTTGCCGATGTTCTCGAGGCTTTGGGGCAGCGTGATAGAGGTGAGGCCGCAGCCATAGAAGGCATCAGCCTCCACGGTGGTCAGGCCGGCAGGCAGCTCAACGCCGTCGAGCACCGAGCAGCGACTGAACATAGCCTCGGGCACCACTGTCATCGTCGGCGGCAACATCACCTTAGCCAACTTCGAACAACTCTCGAATACAGCCTTGCCATACTCGCCCACGCTCTCTGTGCCCTCGATGCTGGCGAGCTCCTTGCACTCGTAGAAGGCACGATAATCCATGCGGCTGAGATCCTGAGGCAGCACGACGTCGGTCAGCTTCAGACTGCTGAACATCATCTCGCCCACCACGTCGGCCTCGGCCTCATATTCCTGAGTGGTGCGCATGTTGGTGTAGTAGACGCCGCCGCCGACAATCTTGGCGCCCTTCATGTCGAGTTTCTGCAGCTGTCCCTCGGTAGTCTCGCCCTCCTCGTCCTTTCCAGCCATGTCACGGATAAAGGCGATGTCTGCGCCGTTCAGTTCTCCTGTCACTGTCAGGTCGGTGATGGCGTATTTCTCACTGGCGCCGATGAGCGACGACAGCTGTCCGGCGGTCGCCACGTTGACGCTCTTCTGCTGTGCAAGGCCTGCCATACTGGTCAGTGCCATTGCCACGATGAGTAAAGACTTTTTCATCTTCGTTTAATTTTTAATGAACGGTTTTTAGTTTATTGCAAAGTTATTGCTTGATGAATTTCTTTCCATCAATCACATATATTCCCTTTTTCAGCTCGCCATCCATGCTACGTCCCTGAAGGTCGAAGACCGAATGGCGGATGGCTGATGGTGTACAACCGATGGTTTCGATGCCGTTGACGGTAGAGCCGTCGGCGCTGACATACTGCGAGAAGATGCACTCGGCAGTGCTGTTGGCGCGTTTCTCGGTCCAGCTGGCGATGTAGTGGTTGCCGCCGATGAGTGGCGACACGCCAAAGTTGTTCTTCACACCAGCCGAGGTGGTGAAGTTTTGCGGTTCGGCAACTATGTTGCCCTCGGTGTCAATCAGCGTGATAAAGCTGCCCACGGGCGAGCCATAGGCCGTGCCCGTCTGCTTCTGGTGGAAGATGGCCAGACGTCCGTCGGCCGACGGACGCACAAAGGGATGGCCCGTCTGCTGGCCGGTGGCTGTCTCTTCGATGCAGATGCCGTCGTCGCCCCACAGGCGTTGTCCGCCGAGGGTGAATTTCTGGGCATAAAGACCGTAACCGTTCTGCCCGTAAGCAGCCATGTTGGCAAAAGCTGTGTAGATCATCTGGTCGGCAGGATTATAATAGACGGCAGGCATAGTGCTCTGATAGTCGGGGCCGGCCACCTTCGTACCCAGGTTGGCCGTGGGGAAACCATACTGTCCGTCTTTGGTGAGATAGACCAGACGACCTTCCCATCCGCCGTCCATCACGCAGAAGAAGACGCCGCCGTCAGGACCAGGCTCCACGCTGACGGAGGGATAAATCTTGATGCCGTCGGAGTAGCCACCCGAATAGACGGGCACCGACTCCTCCCAGACGTCGTGCCCCTCAGCATCGAAGACGCGGGCGTTATACTGCACGTCGGCGTCGGCATAGAGCACCATCACCTCGTTCTGCGTGTTGTTCACCACAAAGGGGCGATTGGTGGCCATGTCGGGCTCAACAACGAGAGGCTCGTCCCACAGCGTCTTGCCGTCCTTGTCGAGGCGCTCCAGGTGGGTCACCAGATGGGTACCGTCGGCGCTGGTGGCCGAATAGACGAAAGCCGTGCCGCCATCGTCGGTAGCACACATGCTGAGTCCCATGCAGTGGGCGTCGCCGCGGCCCTCGTTGAGAATGACGGGTTCGCTCCACAGCATCTCGCCCTTAGGCGAATACTTATAGATGGCGAAAGAGAAGTCGTATTTGTCGGCAGCCGACTGGCGCAGGTCGTAGGCTGAGAGGATGAGGTTGCCGTCGTTGTCGAGAATCACATAGTCGTTGAACTTTGTCCAAGTGTTGTTGCGCTCATTGCACACCACCATACCCGAGGCACCCAGCTGGCGCTGGCCCTGCGCGTCGTATATCTGCAGGCGCGATTGCATGCAGTCCACCCCGTCCTTCTGGTTCGGCACGAGGTAGTGATAGAAGGTCACGCCGTCCTGATTAGTCAGATAGCAGGGGTCGTAGAACCCTAGGTTGCTGGGCGAGATACGATTGTTCACTGCGGGGTCATCCGACCACTGCGCCTGGGCGGTGAAAGCCGCCGGAAGCAGCAAAGCGAAAGTGAGTAGAAAGTGCTTCATCATGATTGCTATTTATTTAGTTACTTTATGAGTTTTCTTGCGGTTCCATCGCTGTTGCGCTCTATGAGCAGCCCACTGCTGCGATGGGCCTGGCGACCGTCGGGGGCGAACAGACGCGGCGCTGCGGGGGCCCCAAAGGGCAGGTTGCCGATGGCGCTGGCTTGTGGTGTGGTGAAGAATGTGCGCATGCCGAAGCCATTGATATACTGCTTGTCGATGAGCATGCCGGCATCATCGCGCAGCTCTACATAGCCCGTCGTTCCGGCATAGGCGCCGTCGCCCCACGCGTCGGTCACCTCTAAGCAGTAGTTCTGCCCGGGCTCCAGACTGACAGTCTGGTCAATCAGACTGGCCCCATCGGCCTCAGGTAGGTCGGCCTGCCACACCGCGTTGCCCATGGCATCGCGGATGCTGACGGTGTTCTGCCAGCTACGGTCGTCGGTCTGCACCACGACACGCACGGTAGCCGTGGCGGCATAAGGCTTCACGAACTGCCCGCTGAGCGTCTGCCGCTCCACGGGTTTGCCGTTAGCCTCGACGAGTGTGAGGCTATACTTGGTGGTGCCGCGCACGCTGTATTCATAAGTGAAGGGGATGGTGGCCAAGGCCAGGCCAAAGCGGTCGATGTGGCAGGCTACGTCCACACTCTCCGTCTTCTTGCCGACAGTGACCTCGAAAGTGCAGTTTTCCACGGTTTCATCGCAAAGATTCTGCAGCTGAGCCTCAAAGAACTGGAAGCCGTAGTGGTTGTAGAGAGGGATGCGGGGCTCCTTCAGCGCCACGCCGAAGGGCAGCTGGCAGTTTACGTACTCAGGCTTGCCGCCCGTCACCTGCTGTATGTCTGAGCGGCCATTGCCCACGAAGGCCACCAGCTGGATGTCCTCGGGCTTCACGTCGACGTCGCCGATGACGGCGGGCAGTTCGTAGGTGTAGTCGCGGCTGAAGTAGTCGCCCTTGGCGAGCTCGCCCAGAGCGTCGCCCCAGAGGTCGCTGATGTATTTGCGCAGCATGTGCATGTGGCAGTAGTCGCCGCTCTCAGGGCCGTTCTGATAGCCCCACACGTTGTCTTGCAAGAGCAGCACGCTGAGCCGCAGAGGGTCGGCAGGCGTGGCGGTGCAATAGCCTTCAATGTGGATGGTGAGCAGGCGCGTGTCGCCGTCCACCTGGCTCTTCATCAGCAGATTGACGGGGGCATCCTCCTGCAGCACTGACCAGGCGGCCAGCTGCCAGAGACCTCGCCCCATGAGCATGGTCTCGCCGCCGAAGTTGCGGCGGTTGACGTCGCCGCAGGGATAGCCCTGCGACTCGCAGTTCACATAGGCCCCGATATTGTCGCCGTCCTTTGTGGTATAGGCACCTGCGAGGCTGCCGGTATGCACGTTGACGGCAAAGACGCGGCCGGGCCACACCTCGGTCATGCGCTGACTGATGGCATGCCCGTCGGTGCAGTAGTAGCACCCCGTGCCGGTGAAAGCTTCCATCAGCACGTTTTTCTTCTCCTGGGCAGTGCTCACTTCATACGCCTGAACCACGCCCGCCGCAAGACAGGCGAGACCGGTCAGGATAACAGACATTTTATTCATAGGCTTTGATTCTTTTGTTTCGATTGCAAATATACGAAACTTTATCCACAAACCTGCAACAAACTCCTTGTAGATGTTTTACATTTTATAAAAAATAAAACAAAAAGAGCAATTTTCGGCGGTTTTTATCGCTATCTTTTTGTAATTTTGCATTTCCAAACGCAGAATGCTTATGCAGGATTATTTACGCAGACTTTGCATTGTTGTGCTGCTGATTCTCACCGCGACGGCAACATGGGGCGGCACGAAAGCCCGTCAGCTCACCGACCAGGCCAGTGCCCTCTACAAGGCCGACCGTCTGTCGGACGCGCTCGACATTTATATCAGTGCACTGAAGACAGCCGTGGAAGAAGACGACAAGCAGTCGCAGATGATATGCTACTGCGACATTGGCATCATCTACGACGCCTTTGGCGACTACCTCACGTCGACCGACTCTTTCCTAAGGGCTTACGAGGTGGCCGCCGGGATGGGCGACGCCAGCGCACAAGCCAACCTGCTGCCAAACATCGTGGTGGGCTTCTGCCGACTGGGCGACATGGAGAATGCCCACCGCTACTATGAAATGGAGAAACGCAACGTGAGCCGCGAGAAGTATGACTACTGGCAATACTACGTCTACTACAACGAGGCACGCATCTGCACAGCGGAAAAGAACTACGAGCAGGCTATCGCCGCCCACCGTCGGGCCGAGGACTACGCCCGCCGCCGAGGCATGGACGACCACTACCTGCTCTACCAGCAGAGCGAGATAGGCAACATCTACGTCAAGACGGGCCACTACGACGAGGCCATCGCCCTGGGACATCGCTGCGAAGACGAAGCCCGACGGCTGGGCAGCGGCGAACTGCTGGTGAACGCCTACAAGATGCTGACCGACGCCTATGCCATGACGGGCCGCCAGAGCCAGGCCGACCGCTACCGCGAGCTCTACGTGGCACTGAACGACTCGGTATACAACCAGCGCAAGTTCAACGACGCACGCTTCCACCATGCCCAGCTGGAAGACCGCCTGAAGACGGCCCACATCGAAGAGCTCGACCACCGGCTGTCGCGGGGTGCCTGGCTCACCATCAGCGCGTCGGTGCTGCTGGCCGTGCTGGGAGTCTTCAGCATCGTCATCGCCCGCAAAAACCGCCACCTGCGCCAGGCGCAGATGCTGCTCATCGAGAAAAACAGGCAGCTGGCCGAGCAGAGCCAGCGACAGCGCGAAATGCTCGGCAGCTACCTGAACGGCACCGACGCTCAGACAGAAGACATGGAACAACCGGCCGACGCCACACGTCAGGCGACCATGACGCCCGACGCAGCGGCACTGCTGCTGAAGCGCATCCTGAGCGTAATGAGCGACCCGAACATCATATCGAACCCCGACTTCAACC
The DNA here is from genome assembly GCA_902779455.1 of uncultured Prevotellaceae bacterium. Lineage (GTDB taxonomy): Bacteria > Bacteroidota > Bacteroidia > Bacteroidales > Bacteroidaceae > Prevotella. Next base: position 53,810 of record CACZBS010000015.1, on the reverse strand, counting down.
AGCAGACGCTGGCCACGATGGTCAAGTCGAACACGTCGTATGTCTCGTGGGTCATCAACGAGACCTACGGCAAAAACTTCAAGACGCTGCTCAACGAGTATCGCATCAACGAGGCCTGCCGCCGACTGACCGACACCGACCACTTCGGCCACTTCACCATTCAGGCCATCTACGAGAGCGTAGGCTACAACAACGCCAACAGCTTCATCAGGGCCTTCAAGCGTGTCTGCGGCATGACGCCCTCGGTCTATCAGCAGCTGGCCCGCCAGAACGAGTGAACAGAGCGGCGCGGCAAGGCCCCGAAAGCCACACGCTGAGAGAGGAACACGGCCGCGGCCAGTCAGAATTTTGGCCATTATTCAGTTCATTTCGGCCAAAATTGCCCAAATTCCGGCCAAAATTATAGCCGACCGTCAATCCTTAAAATTACTAAAAACACTTAACAGCCGTCAGTTTTAGGAGCCGTCCCACGAAAATAGTGGGATTTTTTTCGTACTTTTGCACCCCCAAACTTATGCAATATACCTATAATATATAAAAACAATCACAAAATGAAGAAAACTTTTGTTACCTTAGCTGCCCTGACAATGGCACTCACCGCCACTGCCGACGAGGGCATGTGGACGCTCTACGACCTGCCGCAGGCTGTCTACGAGCAGATGAAGGCAGAGGGCTACGAGCTGCCCTACGACAAGCTCTACAAGGCCGACGACGCGATCATGAAAAGCGTGGTCAACTTCTCGGGCTACTGCTCGGGCGTGGTCGTCTCGAAGGACGGCCTCGTCTTCACCAATCACCACTGCGGCTTCGAGGCCATCCGCTCGCACTCGACGGCCGAACACGACTACATGCGCGACGGATTCTACGCCCGCTCGTTCGAGGAAGAGCTGCCCAACAAGAACATGTTCGTCTCGTTCATGGTCGAGCAGCGCGACGTCACCGATGAGCTCATGGCCCAGGGTCTGGAGGAGATGACGGCCGAGCAGCGCACGATTTTCCTCGATTCCATCGAGAACGCGATGTCGAAGGAGGCGAAGGAGAAGGACCCGACGCTGCGCCTGGAGCTGAAGGCCTTCTACGAGCGCAACCGATACTACGCGACGACCTATCGCGACTTCACCGACGTGCGGCTCGTCTTCACCATCCCCAAGTCGATGGGCAAGTTCGGCGGCGAGACCGACAACTGGATGTGGCCGCGCCAGACGTGCGACTTCTCCGTCTTCCGCATCTACTGCGACCCCACGACGGGCGGCCCCGCCGAATACTCGAAGGACAACGTGCCCTACCACCCCGAGCACTGGGCCCGTGTCTCGAAGGACGGCTATCGCGAGGGCTCGTTCTCGATGACCATGGGCTACCCCGGCTCGACGAGCCGCTACCTGTCGAGCATGGGCATCGAGGAGCGCTACGTGCAGAACGCCATCCGGGCGCAGGTGCGCGGCGTGAAGCAGGAGGTGATGAAGCGCCACATGGACGCCCAGCAGACCGTCCGCATCAAGTATGACTCGAAGTACGCCCAGTCGTCGAACTACTGGAAGAACTCCATCGGCATGAACAAGTGCATCGACAGCATCGGACTCATCCGTCAGAAGCAGCACTTCGAGTCGGAGCTGCAGTCGTGGCAGCAGAAGACGGGCTACCTCAAGGACAAGCTCGACATCGGGAAGCTCGCCCGACTCTACCGCGAGGGCCGCATCCCCGTGATGAAGCGCTACATGAACTTCATCGAGACCTTCCGCCGCACCGACGAGCTGTCGGCCCGCGCCCTCCGCGTCCACAACGGCATGAGCCCCAAGGGCAAGGGCAAGCGCCAGTACGTCGAGTTCCAGGACAACAGCGACACATGGGACCTCGACACCGACCGCGAGACGCTCGGCACCCTGCTCGTCAACATGCGCCGCAACCTGCCGGCCGAGGAGCTGCCCGACTTCTACACGGAGATCATCGACCGCGAGTTTGGCGGCGACTGCCAGGCTTTCGCCGACGCCCTCTACAGCCAGTCCAAGCTGCTGAAGAAGGGCAAGCGCATCTACGTCAACAAGAAGTCGTTCCTCAAGGACCTCGGCGTGCGCTACGGACTGAGCCTGACCACCTACATGGCCGACCTGCGCACCGCCATCGAGGCCATCAGCGACACCATCGACCAGCAGGAGCACTACCTCTGCGACGCCAAGCTGCGCATGGAGCAGGACCAGCCCCACTACAGCGACGCCAACTTCACCCTCCGCATGTCGTACGGACAGGTGAAGGAATACACCCTGGGCGGTCGCCCCTCGGGATGGCAGACCACGGCCCCGAGCATCGTCGAGAAGATGAAAAAGGCCGATTCCATCGAAGATTACAAGGCTGAGCCCGAGATGCTCACCCTGATGCAGGAGGCCGGCGACATGCCCCTCTGCTTCCTCACCACCAACGACATCACGGGCGGCAACTCCGGCTCACCCATGTTCGACGGTCGCAACCAGCTCATCGGCCTGGCCTTCGACGGCAACTGGGACTCGCTCTCCAGCGACATCTTCTTCGACTCGAAGCTCGCCCGCTGCATCGGCGTCGACATGCGCTACGTCCTCTACATGATGGACCGCTGGGGTCATGCCGACCGCCTGATCCAGGAGATCAACGCCAGATAACTCCGAGAAAGGTTCTTTAACGACTGATCATTGAGAGAAGCTTCTTGCAACGTCCGATAATTGCAAGAAGCTTCTTTTTAAAGTTAGAGACCCCACCCCCAACCCCTCCCCTTGAAGGGAGGGGAGCAGCTGCGCCGTCATCCGCGGCGAGCAGTGCGGGAGCCACTCTCCTCCTTCGGAGGGGTCGGGGGAGGCTTACTCCCCTCCCTTCAAGGGGAGGGGTTGGGGGTGGGGTCTCTAATTTTTACTCCAAGCTTTTTATAGCGACAGCTTCCACTCCAAGCTTTCTTATAACGGTAGCTTCCACTCCAAGCTTTCTCATAGCCGAAACAGAAGCCTTAAAAACCGCGAAACGGCCCTTTTCGGAGGTAATATACCCCTATATTACTTTCGAGAAGGGCCGTTTATCTGTTTGAGAACCACCGAAACGGGGGCGGCGAAGCGCCGTTTCGGAATCATCGACGGATTCGGATAATTCTTACATTTTTTCTTAATTTGCCTAATTTTAGCAAGTTTTTTTAATAATTATTAGGTCAATTAAAATAAATTGTTTATCTTTGCCGAAGTTATTGCTCCGAAAAACTTAAAATCATATTATATATATTAACATTATTAACAAAAAACAAAAGCTTATGAAAAAGTTTACATTGATGCTCATCGCAGCCCTCATGGCCGTGACATCATGGGCAGGCGTGCCGGCCAGCGGCTCGGCATTCACGCCGAAGAAGAAAGCCGAGCTGACCATGCGCTCGCTGGTGCCCATGCAGAAGCAGGTGACCCCGAAGCAGTTTGCCGGCAAGGCCGTCCAGGCTCCCGCGCACAGCAAGCTGTACACGGCCGCACGCACGGCCGCCAAGGCTAAGAAGGCACCCCGCAAGGCCGGCATCCTCGACGGGCTGGCAAACATCGACGGGCAGCTGATGCTCGTCTCGAGCTACTATGAGACCAACGACGAAGGCGAGGTTCTCGACGGCGAGCCCGCCGCTGGCGGCTGGCCCATCAGCGTCACCAAAGTCGACGACGAGACGGTGGCCATCGAGGGCTTCACCTCCTACGCTGACCAGGCAATCACCGCCAAGGTTGCCCCGCTGACCGACGAGGAGCTCCTCGCTCAGGGCTTTGTCGCCCAGGCAACCATCGAGCTGGGCCAGACCCTGGCCGTGACCGATAAAGGCACCGTCGTGCTGGGCAACGCCGTGGACGAAAACCCCCTCACGGCCTACATCAGCTCTACGGGCATTCTCGTGGTCGACGGACTGTGGTACGACTACATCAAGGACGGCCAGTATGCCGGCTACATGTACTCCGGCTACATCTACGAGTCGGTGGTCACGATCGCCAACGGCACGATGAACGTGGCAGAGCTTGACGGCGAGGCACAGGACTTCCCCGTGGTCATCATCCAGGACGAGGAGGCTCTCCAGAACGTCATGGTCTTCAACTTCGCAGGCCAGGAGACAGCCATCACCGTCACCATCAAGGAGGACGCCTCCTGCGTGGTTAATGAGCAGTACATGTACTACTACGACCAGCAGTACGGCGCAATCTACACTACCGGCCTGCTGATCCAGAACGGCAGTTATTACGTCAACACCTTCACAGGAAACGTCGACGCCAACGTCATCACCTTCGACGGCAACTGGGCACTCTACTCGCCCACGGGCGGCTCCCTATTTAGTATCTACGAAGCCAACACCACCATCACGCTCAATGACGGCTCTGAGTTCGCCATCCCCGTCATCCCCGACGTGGCAGCCGTGCCGGCCTATCCCGCCGTCTATCAGCTGGGAGCCTACAATGCCAGCAAGGGCTACGGCTACGTGGCTCTCGACATCCCCACGACCGACGCCGACGGCAACTTGATCAAGGAGTCGAAGCTCTACTACCAGCTCTTCTCCGACATCGAGCACGACGTGCAGCCCATCGTCTTCACGCCCGACCTCTATGAGAACCTGACCGAGGACATGACCGAGATTCCCTACACGTTCAATGACGATTACGACTTCAACGTCAGCGGCGCCTACAAGCTTGTCTTCCTGAACTACGACTTCTCTGACTACAACCGCATCGGCGTGAAGTCCATCTACAAGGGTGGCGACGAAGTGAACGAGACCGAGATCCAGTGGTACGACATCAAGGAGTTTGCCCCCGAGTATGGCCCTGGCCAGGTCGTGGCCTCATGGGTGGCAGCCGAGCAGAAATATGAGAACGAACAAGTGATTGCGTCGTTCAACATCGACGAGAACATCAGCGTCACGCTCGAGCAGAACGAGAGCGCCAACCCCGCCAAGTACTACGACTCGGGCAAGGCCCTGCGCGTCTACAACCTCAACTCGTTCACCTTCACCGCCGGTGAAGCCGTGGAGAGCATCGACAAGATCGTGCTCAACTTCGTCTCGGATAGCTATAACGGCTACCTGAGCACCGACGTGGAGACCTACACCGTCGACGGCGCCACCGGCACATGGGAAGGCAAGGCCAACGACGTCACCTTCATCAACGACAAGGCCGCCTTCGACGTCGCCACCGGCAAGCAGGCACGCATCGTCTCGATCGACGTGGTCTACACCAAGGTTCCCGAACCCAAACCGGAGGGCTTCTACGACTTCGCCGAGGGCTCGCTCGACCCCTGGACCACCATCGACGCTGACGGCGACGGCTACGACTGGACGATCGGTTCCGGCGCGCAGATCAATGCCCGCGGAGGCGAGGGCGACTATGCCGTCTACTCGCAGAGCTACGACAACACTGCAGGCCCCTTGACGCCCGACAACTACCTCGTCTCGCCGAAGGTCAAGCTCGACGGCAGCATCACCTTCTATGGCTGCGCACAGGATGCCAAATATTTCGCTGAGCACTTCGGCGTCTACGTCTCGACGAAGGGCAACACCGACCCTGCCGACTTCGAGAAGGTCCAGGAGTGGGACATGGCTGCCGCACGCGCTGCCAAGGTGGGCCGCGGCACCTTCCGCTCGCCTGCCAAGGCCGCCGGCCAATGGCATGAGTACACCGTCGACCTGAGCGGCTACGAGGGTGCTGAGGGCTACGTCGCCATCCGCCACTTCGACTGCTCCGACTTCTTCTTCCTCGTCGTCGACGACATCACCCTCAAGACCTCACAGGTCATCCTGCCCGACATGAAGGTCACCCCGAAGGAAGGCGTCGTGGAGAGCATTGAGACCGTCACCGTCGACTTTAACAACTACATGATCGAGCTCGTCGACGCCGACAACGCCAAGGCCGAGCTCTACAAGGACGACAACTGGGACGAGCCCGTCGCCACCGCTCCTATCTATGAGATTGGCGGCAAGCAGCTCTACATCAGCTTCGCCGAGGCCATCACCGAGGCTGGCGAGTACGCCCTGCTCATCCCGAAGGGAACGTTCATGAACAGCATCACCATGGAGCAGAACGACGACGAGGCCTTCTTCTACACCATCGAGGCAGAGCCCGAGGTCGTCGTGCTGCCTGAGGGCGCCGAGCTCCAGACCTGGTATCTCACCGCCAATGCCCATTCGGGCAAGGTGAAGGGCGACGAGGTCAGCGTGGCCTTCGTCGGCAGCGACCTCTACGTGCAGGGTCTCAACAGCTACCTGCCCGAGGCATGGGTCATGGGCACCAGCAACGGCGACGGCACCTACACCTTCGCCAACGGCCAGTACTATGGCGAATACGACAATAACGGCGAGCCTGTTGACATGTTCTTCTGCGGCACGTCAGACGCCGAGAACGTCAGCGACGTGACCTTCACCTATCAGGAGGAGGCCGGCATCCTGTCGACCGAGCAGTATGTGCTGCTCAACTCCAATGCCACTACAATCAGCGTCTACGACTACTACGAGCCGGGCCTGCAGATCACCAGCTTCATGCCCGAGTTCCCAGAGCCGCTCGTGGCTCCCGAGGACCTCGTCACAGAGACCTATCTCTTCAAGGGCTTCGACACCTACGAGGAGGAAGAGGAGAGCGGACGTGAGGTCCAGGTCGGCTTCTATGGCGACAACGAGGTGTGGTTCCAGGGCCTGAGCTACTTCCTGCCCGAGGCCTGGGTGAAGGGCACCATCGACAGCGACGGCAACGTCACCATCCCCGAGACCTATCTCGGCGTCTATCAGTACTTAGACTGGAACACATTCTCAGTTGTTGAGATCGAGATGACCTTCGGCACGGCCACGTTCAAATACGACGCCGAGGCCTTCAAGTTCACCAGCGAGGAAGGATTCACCAGCTTCGACGAGGACGGCAACACCATGGACGAGTACACCGACGTCGAGCTGACCAAGGTCATCGAGAAGGAGGCCACACCGGCAGATCCCTCGGTCGACATCTTCGCCCTGTACTATACGCCCGGTGAGGAATCCACCGAACTGCAGTTCCGCACCTTCCCCTACGTTTCGTTCGACATCCCCACCGTCGACATCAATGGCGAGCGCATGGTCACCGACAAGCTGGGCTACATCGTCTACATCGTCGACAAGGACGGCGTGGAGCAGAAGCTGACCATCACCAACGACCTCTACACCAAGATGCCTGAGGGCACCACCGAGATGACGGAGATCCCCTACATGTACGACGACGGCTACGACATCTACGCCGGCGGCGAAACGTTCTATCTGAACTGGAATGCCGAGGAGATCGCCACATGGCAGAAGATCGGCGTGCAGAGCGTCTATCACGGCCTCGGCATCGAGCACACCTCGAACATCGGATGGTTCGACATCCAGCAGTACATCGCTGACCTCGAGGCCATGCTGCCCACCGGCATCAGCCACGTCAGCATCGACGCTGAGAACGCCCGCTTCTTCGACCTGCAGGGCCGCCGCGCCGACATGTCGCAGAAAGGCCTGCTCATCATGCAGACCAGCGACGGCAAGACCGTCAAGGTCATCCGTAAGTGAGAGAAATGAAAGCTCCGGCTTTCTGATTTCTTAGGAACACAAAAAGTTGGAGGCACAACCCAAAACACAGAGGGTTGTGCCTCTCTTTTTTGCATTATCATTTGGCCATCTCGGAGAAAAGACGTAACTTTGCCCAGACATAGGATCCTACAGTTATTTGTGCTGGTGTTATGCCACTGACAAAGTTAGAGACCCCAAAGTTAGAGACCCCACCCCCAACCCCTCCCCTTGAAGGGAGGGGAGAAAGCCTCCCCCGACCCCTCCGAAGGAGGGGAGAGGCCTCCCCCGACCCCTCCAAAGGAGGGGGGTGGCTGGCGCACTGCCCGACGGGGATGACGGCGCAGCTGCTCCCCTCCCTTCAAGGGGAGGGGTTGGGGGTGGGGTCTCTATCTTTTGCCGAACCAAACAAACAATCGAAATAATTCAATCTTTTTCCGAACCAAACAATCGAAATAATCCAAGCATGGAACATCCCTTAGAGAAATTCACCCACTGCCCAGCCTGCGGGAGCACGCTGTGGACGGAACACAACTGGAAGAGCAAGCACTGCAAGGCCTGCGGCTTCACCTTCTATAGCAACCCGTCGGCCGCCACGGCCGCCTTCATCGTGCGCCAGGGCCAGCTGCTCGTCGCACGGCGCGGCAAGGAGCCCGCCCGCGGCACCCAGGACCTGCCCGGCGGGTTCTGCGACCACGGCGAGACGGCCGAGGAGGGCATGGCCCGCGAAATCCTCGAGGAGACGGGCCTGCAGGCCAGCCGCATGAGCTATCTCTTCTCGCTGCCCAACATCTATGAATACGCGGGCATGCGCATACACACGCTCGACCTCTTCTTCCGCGTCGACGTCGACGACACGGCCGAGCCGCACGCGGCCGACGACGCAGCCTCGCTCGAGTGGGTGGCGCTGAGCGATGTCAGACCCGAAGCTTTCGGCCTCAGCAGCGTCAGGCGGGCCGTCGGAATATTCCTGAGAGGCGGAATTTAGTTAAGAAAACTAAAATTCTTATTATATAATAAGGTATATGCCAACTTTTTGCGTATTTTTGCACCCCAAACGAATACATAGACCGCAAAAGACATGCAAAAGAACCTTGTCATAGTAGAGTCGCCGGCAAAAGCCAAGACCATTGAGAAGTTTTTGGGCGATGACTACAAAGTGATGTCAAGCTATGGTCACATCCGTGACCTGAAGAAGCGCGAACTCAGCATCGACGACAACACGATGGAACCCGAATACGAGATTCCCGACGAGAAGAAAAAGCTGGTCAGCGAGCTCAAGTCGCAAGCCAAGAAAGCCTCGCAGGTGTGGCTCGCAAGCGATGAGGACCGCGAGGGAGAGGCCATCTCATGGCACCTGTGCGAGGTGCTCGGGCTCGACGAGCAGAAGACGAAGCGCATCGTGTTCCATGAAATCACCAAACCCGCCATCCTCGCCGCCATCGAGCATCCGCGCACGCTCGACATGAACCTGGTCAACGCGCAGCAGGCACGCCGCGTGCTCGACCGACTCGTCGGCTTCAAGCTGTCGCCCGTGCTCTGGCGCAAGGTGAAGCCCGCCCTCTCGGCCGGACGCGTGCAGAGCGTCGCCGTGCGCCTCATCGTTGAGCGCGAGCGCGAACTGCAGGCCTTCAAGAGCGAGACCTACTACAGCGTCAGCGCCACCTTCGGCGTCGTGAATGCCGACGGGTCGCAGTCGGAAGTGAAGGCCACGCTCGGCCAGCGCTTCAAGTCGCAGCAGGAGGCCGAGCAGTTCCTCGAGCTCTGCAAGGACGCCACGTTCACCATCGAGCAGATCCAGAAGAAGCCGCAGAAGCGCGTGCCCGCACCGCCCTTCACCACCTCGACGCTGCAGCAGGAGGCCGCCCGCAAGCTCGGCTTCACCGTCAGCCAGACGATGATGGTCGCCCAGCACCTCTACGAGAGCGGACGCATCACCTACATGCGTACGGACTCGGTCAACCTCTCCAGCCTGGCCATCAACTCGGCTAAGGATAAGATCACCGAGCTCTACGGCGGCGACTATTCGAAGGTGCGACAGTATCACACCTCGTCGAAGGGTGCCCAGGAGGCCCACGAGGCCATCCGCCCCACCTATATGGACCAGACCACGATCGAGGGCACGGTGCAGGAGCGCCGCCTCTACGACCTCATCTGGAAGCGCACGGCCGCCTCGCAGATGGCCGACGCCGAGATTGAGAAGACGACGGTCACGATAAGAATTGAGAACGGAGAACTGGGAACTGAGAGGTATGATAACTCTCAGGCCAGCACCAACGTAACTAATCATACCTCTCAACTCTCAACTCTCAACTCTCAGTTCGTCGCCACCGGCGAGGTCGTCAAGTTCGACGGATTCCTGAAAGTATATCGCGAGTCGCAGGACGACGACGACGAGAACACCGACGAGTTTGCCCACGTGCTGCCGCCGCTCCACGAGGGACAGGAGCTCATCCGCCGCGAGATCAGCGCCCTGGAGCGCTCGAGCGTCGGACCGCAGCGCTACTCTGAGGCCTCGCTCGTCCATAAACTCGAGGAGCTCGGCATCGGCCGCCCGTCGACCTATGCCCCCACCATCTCGACCATCCAGCAGCGCGAATACGTCGTCAAGGGCGACAAGAAAGGCGAAGAGCACAAGTACAACGTGCTCCTGCTCAAGGGCAAGCAGATCACCCAGAAGACCCGCACCGAGACCACCGGCTCAGACAAGGGCAAGCTCATCCCCACCGACGTGGGCACCGTCGTCAACGACTTCCTCATGAAGCACTTCCCCACCATCATGGACTACAACTTCACGGCCCGCGTCGAGCAGGACTTCGACCTGATTGCCGAGGGCAAGGAGCAGTGGAACACCATGATCAAGGACTTCTATCACGACTTCGAGCCCTCCGTCGAGAAGACCCTCAACCAGCGCTCCGAGCACAAAGCCGGCGAGCGACAGCTGGGCATCGACCCCAAGTCGGGCAAGCCCGTCTTCGTCAAGATCGGACGCTTCGGACCCGTCGTACAGATCGGCTCGGCCGACGACAAGGACAAGCCCCAGTTTGCCCACATGCCCAAAGAGCTCAGCATCGAGACCATCACCATGGAGCAGGCCCTCGAGCTCTTCCGGCTGCCACGCATGCTCGGCGAATACGAGGGACAGCCCGTCAACATCGGCACCGGCCGCTTCGGACCCTACGTGCTCCACAAGGGCGTCTACACCTCGCTGCCCAAGGGTGCCGACCCGCTGACCATCACCATCGCCGAGGCCGTGAAACTCATCGACGAGAAGCGCAAGGCCGACGCCCAGCGTCATCTGAAGACCTTCGACGAGGACCCCAAGCTCGAGGTGCTCAACGGTCGCTTCGGTCCCTACCTCTGCTACGACGGCAAGAACTACCGTCTGCCGAAGGCCATGCACGAACGCGCTAAGGACCTCAGCTACGAGGAAGCCATGAAACTGATTAAGAATTAGGCATTGAAGAGAATCATCCTCATCGGCTACATGGGAGCCGGCAAGACCACCATCGGACGGGCACTGTCCGCCAAGCTCGGCATACCCTTCTATGACCTCGACTGGTACATCGAGACCCGGCGCCACCGCACCGTGGCGCAGATCTTCGCTGAGTTGGGCGAGGAGGGCTTCCGCAAGATTGAGCACAACATGCTCCACGAGGTGGCCGAATTCGAGGACGTCATCATCAGCTGCGGCGGCGGCACGCCCTGCTTCTTCGACAACATCGACTACATGAACCGCCAGGGACAGGTCGTCTATCTCAAGGCGACGCCCGAGGTGCTCACCCGCCACCTGCAGATGGGCCGCACCGAGCGCCCCCTCATCAAGGGCAAGAGCCCCGAGGAGCTGGCCACATTCATCAACGAACAGCTGGCCTGGCGCGAGCCGTTCTACCTGAAGGCCCGCTACCACTTCGACGTCACGCTGCTTGACAACCGCGAGAAGATCAATGACACAATCGAGAAACTAACAGAGATACTGAGCCAATGAAGAAATGGACTATTGACGACGCCCGCGAACTGTACAACATCAACGGTTGGGGCACGAGCTACTTCGGCATCAACGAGGAGGGACACGTCTACGTCACTCCCAGCAAGGACGACGTGCAGATCGACCTGCGCGAGGTGATGGACGAGCTGTCGCTGCGCGACGTCACGGCCCCCGTGCTGCTGCGCTTTCCCGACATCCTCGACAACCGCATCGAGAAGACCTGGAGCTGCTTCAAGAAGGCCGCCGAGGAGTATGACTACAAGGGCGAGAACTACGTGGTCTATCCCATCAAGGTCAACCAGATGCAGCCCGTCGTCGAGGAGATCATCTCCCACGGACGCAAGTTCAACCTCGGACTGGAGGCCGGCTCGAAGCCCGAGCTCCACGCCGTCATCGCCATGCAGTGTCAGAGCGACTCCATCATCGTCTGCAACGGCTATAAGGACCAGTCGTACATCGAGCTGGCCCTGCTGGCCCAGAAGATGGGCAAGCAGATCTTCATCGTCGTCGAGAAGATGAATGAGCTCGACATCATCGCCCGCGTGGCCAAGCAGCTCAACGTCAGGCCCAACATCGGCATCCGCATCAAGCTGGCATCGAGCGGCGCCGGCAAGTGGGAGGAGAGCGGCGGCGACGCCTCGAAGTTCGGACTCACCAGCGCCGAGCTGCTCGAGGCCCTGGAGCTGCTCGACAAGAAGGACATGCGCGACTGCCTGCGCCTCATACACTTCCACATCGGCTCGCAGATCACCAAGATACGCCGCATACAGACCGCCCTGCGCGAGGCCTCGCAGTTCTACGTCCAGTTGCACAAAATGGGCTGGAACGTCGATTTCGTCGACTGCGGCGGCGGACTGGGCGTCGACTACGACGGCACGCGCTCGCCATCCAGCGAGAGCTCCGTCAACTACTCCATCCAGGAATACGTCAACGACTGCATCTACACCTTCGTCGAGGCAGCCAACAAGAACGATATCCCCCACCCCAACATCATCACCGAGAGCGGACGGTCGCTCGCCGCCCACCACTCCGTGCTCGTCATCGACGTGCTCGAGACGGCCTCGCTGCCCGAGATGGACGAGGACTTCGAGCCCGACGAGAACTCCCACCAGCTGGTCAAGGACCTCTACGAGATCTGGGACAACCTCTCGCCCCGCAACGTCCTCGAGGACTGGCACGACGCCGAGCAGATCCGCGACGAGGTGCTCAACCTCTTCTCCCACGGCATCGTCGACCTCAAGACGCGCGCCGAGATCGAGGCCATGTACTGGAGCGTCTGCCACGAGATCAACGCCCTGACGAAGAACATGAAGCACGTGCCGGAGGAGCTCATGAACATCGACAAGCTGCTGGCCGACAAGTACTTCTGCAACTTCTCGCTCTTCCAGAGCCTCAGCGACTCGTGGGCCATCGACCAGCTCTTCCCCATCATGCCCATACAGCGGCTCGACGAGCGGCCCACGCGCAACGCCACCATACAGGACATCACCTGCGACTCGGACGGCAAGATTGCCAACTTCGTCACCAACCGCCACAACTCCCACTCCCTGCCCGTCCACGCCCTGAAGAAGAACGAGGACTACTACCTCGGCGTCTTCCTCGTCGGTGCCTATCAGGAGATCCTCGGCGACATGCACAACCTCTTCGGCGACACCACCGCCGTCCACGTCTCGGCCAAGGACGGCCACTACCACATCGACCAGATCATCGACGGCGAGACGGTCGAGGAGGTGCTCGAATACGTGCAGTACAACCCCAAGAAGCTCGTCCGCCAGCTCGAGATATGGGTCACGAAGAGCGTCAAGGAGGGCCGCATCACTCTCGACGAGGGCAAGGAATTCCTCAGCAACTACCGCTCCGGCCTCTACGGCTACACCTACCTCGAATAATTCTCACAACGCCATTATATGAAGAAGACCGTCCTCATTGCCCTGGCCGTGATGATGTGCGGATGGGCATTCGCCGGGGAAGACAATGCCTCCCCGCAAAGGAAGAAAGTGGCCGTCGTGCTGAGCGGCGGCGGAGCAAAGGGCATGGCACACATCGGTGTGCTCAAGGTGCTCGAGCAGGCCGGCATACCCATCGACATCATCACCGGCACGTCCATGGGCAGCATCGTCGGCGGACTCTATGCCATCGGATACAACGCCCAGGCACTCGACTCGATGGTGCGCGTCCAGGACTGGAGCTACGTCATCACCGACCGCGAGGACTTGCGCCGCCAGAGCCTCAGCGACCGCCAGAAGCAAAACTCCTACATCTACGACTTGGGCCTGACCATCGGCAAGCGTAACATGCAGGCCGGCGGACTCATCAAGGGCAAGAACCTGGCCGAGCTCTTCAACCAGCTATGCCGGGGATTCAGCGACTCGCTCGACTTCACGCGCGACCTGCCCATACCCTTCGCCTGCGTCGCCACCGACATCATCGACAACTCCGAGGTCGACTTCCACAGCGGACGCCTCCCACAGGCCATGCGCGCCTCAATGGCCATACCCGCCGCCTTCTCGCCCGTCAGGATCGGCGACAAGGTGCTCGTCGACGGCGGACTGAAGAACAACTATCCCGCCGACATCGCCCGCCAGATGGGGGCCGACATCATCATCGGCGTCACCGTCCAGGGCGCCCCGAAGAGTGCCGAGGAGCTGAGCGGCACCATGAGCATCCTCAGCCAGATCATCGACGTCAACTGCAAGAACAAGCTCGACGAGAACCTCGCCATCACCGACCTGCACCTTCAGGTCAACACCAAGGGCTATAGCTCAGCCAGCTTCTCGCATGCGGCCATCGACACGCTCATCCGACGCGGCGAGGAGGAGGCCATGCGCCACTGGGACGACATCATCGCCCTGAAAAGCCGCATCGGCATCGACGAGACGTTCCGCCCGCAGATCCTCCACCCCGTGCGCCCGAAGGTGATGACCGAGAAACTGCGCATCACCGGCTTCACCTTCGAGAACATGACCCCACAGGACGAGCGGTTCCTCCGACAGAAGTTCCATCTGAACAGAACCGACAGCATCGACGCACGCCTGGAGCAGGAGCTCACCACATCCATGCGCGTCGACCTGTTCTATCAGACAGCCCAGTGCACCCTCATCCCCGAGAAGCTGCCCAAGAAGGCGTCACCACGCTCCATCGTCCACGGCATCTACAATGAAGTGGAGAAGAAGTGGAACGAAGCCGACGGCGTGCGCGTCGTCCTCACCGCCGGCGACCGCAAGACGGTGCAGCTGCACATCGGCGCACGCTACGACACCGAGGAGTATGCCTCGCTCCTCCTGGGCGTCGACATACCCCTGAAGACCAAAATCCCCGTCAATCACGACATCACCCTGCGACTGGGCAAGCGACTGATGGCACGGGGAGAAGTCACCTACCACCCGCGCAACTTCACCCGACCCACGTTCAGCTACACCTTCCGCCGCAACGACGTCGACGTCTACATGGACGGCGACCTCGACTTCAACATCCGCTACAACCAGTTCCAGGCAGAGTTCATGCCCATCAACTTCAACCTGCGCCACTTCAACCTGCAAGCAGGACTGCGCTGGGACTTCATGCACTATCGCCACATGCTCGAAGCTGAGGACTCGCCCGAACTGGTCCTCAAGAACGAGCATTTCTTCAGCTATCACTACCGGCTGACATACAACAGCGAGGACGACTGGAACTTCCCCACACGCGGCGCACGCTTCAACGCCGAGTATGCCTACGTGACCAACAACTTCGCCAAGCTGAAGCAGCGCGCCGCCGACGGCACCGTCATCGGCAAGAAGCCGGGCATGAGCGACCTCAGCGCCGACTGGCGCATGTCGTTCACCATGGGCCAGCGCTTCACCCTCCAGCCCATGCTCTACGGCCGACTGCTCTTCGGCGCCGTCGTACCGTTCGTCTTCTGCAACGCCATCGGCGGCGACTGGTTCGGCCACTACGTCGAGCAGCAGATGCCCTTCTCCGGCATCGGCAACATCGAGTACGTCAGCCATCATTTCGTAGCTGCCAGACTGAAGGCCCAGCAGCGCATCGCCTCCAACGGCTACCTGCTGCTCAGCCTCGCCGGAGCGCAACAGGCCCGACAGCTGAAGAAGCTTATCGACAACCGCACCCTGCTGGGCGGCCAGATAGCCTACTACTACAACACGATTGTCGGGCCCGTCGGCGCCACCGTCGGCTACAGCAACCGCACCAACAAGCCCTACTTCTTCATCAACCTCGGCTACGAATTCTGACCACAAAACTCTCGTCACGTCGTGACGGCATGGCGTCTCGACGTGACGACATGAAATCACGCCGTGACGGCATGGCGTCACGGCGTGATGGAAGTTATCGTCCACGTTATTTCTTCTTCTTCGGTTTGCGCCGCGCCCAGCCCTCTTCAGTGAAGTCGGGCTCAGGGCCGCGCAGCTCCCACTTGCGGGGCTGCATCAGCTGGCGCCAGTCGTCGCGACCGCGGCGCTCATTTCCGATGGAATCGCGCTTTTTTGAGCCTCGCTCCGTCGATTTTGGGCCTTGGTTAATTTTTGGTGAATTCTTTGATTCGCCACGTGGGCGGTTTGGCACGTTTTTTGCGTCCTTGTCGTCCTCCGAATTACAGCGCACGACGCGTCCCTTGTAGCGGATGCCCGTCAGCTGGGTCATCACCTTGCGGGCGTCCTGCTTCGGCACCTCGAAGTAGCTGATGGTGTCGAGCAGGTCGATGTGGCCCACCTCCTGACGGCCGCCGACGTAGCGGTTGAGCGTCTGCATCAGCTCGCCGGGGTAGAAGCCGTCGCGCTTGCCCAGGTTGATGAAGAGTCGCTCGTAGCCCTCCTGCGCCTTGTTCATGCGCTTCTCGCGGTCGGTCTGCGGTTTCTTCTCGCGCTTCTCGCGCACGGGCTTCTCAATCTCGGGCGCGTCGGCATAGTAGACGAGGAAGCGTCCGAACTCGCGCGAGACGATCTTCTTGATCAGCTCGTCCTTGTCGATATACTCGAAGTAGCGGTTGATGTCCTGCATGAACGGCGCGATCTCATCGTCGTTGACGTCGGTCTTGACGATCTGGTCCATCACCTTGTAGAGCTGCTTCTTGCAGATCTCCTCAGCCTTCGGGATCTCGGCCTCGACGAAGGCCTTGCCGATCTCCTTCTCGATGGCGCGTATCTTGTGCTTCTCCTTCGTGTGGACGATGCTGATCGACGTGCCCTTCTTGCCGGCACGGCCGGTGCGGCCCGAGCGGTGGGTGTAGTTCTCGATGTCGTCGGGCAGACCGTAGTTGATGACGTGGGTCAGGTCGTCGACGTCGAGTCCGCGGGCAGCCACGTCGGTGGCCACGAGCAGTTGCGTCAGGTGCTGGCGGAACTTCTGCATCGTCAGGTCGCGCTGCTGCTGCGACAGGTCGCCGTGGAGCGACTCGGCGTTGTAGCCGTCGCGTATCAGCGCATCGGCCACCTCCTGCGTCTCGATCTTCGTCCGGCAGAAGATAATGGCAAAAATCTTGGGGTAATAGTCGACGATGCGCTTCAGGGCCAGATACTTGTCCTTGGCGTGCACCATGTAGTAGATATGGTTGACATTCTCGGCACCCTCGTTGCGGCTCCCGACGACGATCGTCTCGTAGTCCGTCAGGTAGTTCTTGGCCACGCGCTCCACCTCGCGGCTCATCGTGGCCGAGAACATCAGCGTCTGATGGTCGGCGGGCAGCGACTCGAAGATCTCGTTGATGGCGTCCGAGAAACCCATGTTGAGCATCTCGTCGGCCTCGTCGAGGACGATGCGGCTGACCTGCTCCAGGTGGACGAAGCCGCGGTTCTTCAGGTCGAGCAGACGGCCGGGCGTGGCCACGATGACGTTGACGCCCTTCTTCAGCGCACGGATCTGCGGCTCGATGGCAGCGCCGCCGTAGACGGCCTCCACGTGGACGCCCTCCATAAACTTCGAGAAGTCGTGCAGGTCGTCGGCAATCTGCAGGCAGAGCTCGCGCGTGGGACTGAGGATAAGTGCCTGCGTGGCCCGTTGGGCGGTGTCGAGCCGCTGCAGCACGGGGATGCCGAAGGCGGCCGTCTTGCCCGTGCCCGTCTGCGCCAAGGCGATGACGTCGCGCTGTCCCTCGATCAAGAAGGGGATGACTGACTCCTGCACAGGCATGGGCTGCACAAATCCCAGTTCCTCGATGGCGCGGCGTATCTGCTCGCTGACGCCCAGTTCTTCGAATGTCTTCATAATCAAGTGAAAAGATAGGAATTCAGGTGCAAAGATACTAAAAATTTTGGAGAATCGGGAAAAAAGGCGTAACTTTGCCGTGATGAACGTATGTATTTTCTGTTCGGCCAACAATCAGATTGCGGCCGATTATTTCGAGAAAGCCAAGGAATTGGGCATTTGGTGCGCCGAAAACGGCCATTCCATCGTGTTTGGCGGCCATGATGCCGGACTGATGCACGCCGTCAGCCGAGCCTGCAAGGACGCCGGCGGACGGGTCATCGGCGTCGTGCCGCGACGGATTGAGGAGATGGGTCGGCTGACGCCCTTCCTCGACGTCCACGTGCCCTGTGAGGACCTGACCGACCGCAAGCAGCTGATGATGGACATGAGCGACGCCTTCGTCGTGCTGCCCGGCGGCGTGGGCACGCTCGACGAGCTCTTCACCGTCTGTGCCGCCGCCACGCTGGGCTACCAGCCGAAGCCCATCATCGTCTACAACATGTCGGGCTGCTGGGACGCGCTGGTGGCCCTGCTCGACGACCTCGGCCGCCAGGGCATGATGCGGCGGCCATGGCGCGAGCTGATCCACGTCGTCACGTCGGTCGGCGAGGTCAGGAATTTGCTGGCTGGCTGACGCCCTTACGCTTATTGAACAGCCGATCCACGACGATGGCGATGGCGCCGTCGCCCGTGACGTTGCAGGCCGTGCCGAAGGAGTCCATGGCGATGTAGAGGGCTATCATGAGGGCCTGCTGGTCGGCGGTGAAGCCGAGGATGCTGCCCAGCGGGGCCAGGGCGGCCATGATCGCACCGCCGGGCACGCCGGGCGCCGCCACCATGACGATGGCCAACATCAGCACGAAGTGCAGGAACATCGGGAAGTCATAGCTGATGCCCTCCAGCAGACAGATGGTCAGGGCGCAGGCCGTGATCTTCATGGCCGAGCCCGACATGTGGATGGTGGCACAGAGGGGGACGGTGAAGCTGGCGATGTCCTCGTCGACGCCGTTGCCGACGGTCTGGCGCAGCGTCACGGGAATGGTGGCGGCCGACGACGATGTGCCGAGGGCCGTCATGTAGGCGGGCAGCATGTGCCAAAGAAGTCTGATGGGGTTCTTCTTCGCCATAAAGCCGGCGAAGCAGAACTGATAGAGCAGTATCAGGATGTGAAGGGCGAAGATGACCAGGATGACCTGCGCAAAGACGGTGATGATGCGCAGCGTCTGGCCTGAGGAGGTCATGTCGAGGAAGATGCCGAAGATATAGACCGGCAGCAGGGGGATGATGAGCTTGGCGATGACCTTCGTCACGACGTCGCGAAACTCCGATGCGCACTTTTTCAGCGTCGGCAGCGAGCCGTGGGCGATGCAGAGGCCCAGCATGAACGACAGCACCAGTGCCGACATCACATCGACCATCGGGGGAATCTTGATGGAGAAGTAGGGCTCAAGCGCCACAGCCTGTGCCGTGACGCCCGCCATGTCCTCGACCGACGCCACCATGCGGGGAAAGAGCATGGAGCCCGTGCCGAAGGCCAGCAGTCCGCTGACGACGGTGTCGACATAGGCGATGGCCACCGTCGCCAGCAGCAAGCGGCCGGCACGGTTGCCGATGTCGCCGATGGCGGGCGTGACGAGTCCGATGATGATCAGCGGAATCAGGAAGCCCAACAGCTGGCCGAAGATGCTGTTGAAAGTGGCAAAGACTCGCATCACGCCCATTGGCAGCAGGTGGGCCAAGAGGATGCCGGCGACGATGGCCACGAGGATGCGTGGCAGCAGTCCGATGCGCTTCATCATGATCATTGCTGAGCCAGCCGCTCGGCCATGGCACGGCCGAGGGCCTCACACTGTGCGAAGGTCTCCGGGGTGAGGGCTTGACGGATCTCGACGGGCTGCCCAACCTCCTCGTAGTGCAGCCGTTCCTCGTTCCAGCGGCGTATCTCGCTGACGGCCTTCGATGCCCATGAGTAGCTGCCGAAGTAGCCGAGCAGGCGGCCCTTGATGTCCTTCTGCGACAGCTCGTCGAGCAGGACGTTCATCTCGTGATAAAGTCCGGTGTTGTAGGTCGGTGCACCGACGATGAGACCGCTGTAGCGGAAGACGTCGCGGATGATGTAGCTGTGGTGCGACTTCGAGACGTTGTGCATGACGATGTTCTTCACGCCGGCCTCGGCAGCAGCGCGGGCGATGACCTCGGCGGCCCGCTCGGTGTTGCCGTACATCGTGCCGTAGCAGATGACGAGGCCCGGCTCTGCCTCATAGCGCGACAGCCGGTCGTAGAGGGCGATGACCTTCTCGACGTACTGATGCCAGACGGGTCCGTGGGTGGCGCAGATGTAGTCGACCTTGACGCCGGCCAGCTTCTTGAGGGCCATCTGCACAGGCGTGCCGTACTTGCCGACGATGTTCGAGTAGTAGCGCACCATCTCCATCCAGAAGTCGTCGCAGTTCATCTGCTCGTCGACCCAAGCTCCGTTGAGTGCGCCGAAGCATCCGAAGGCGTCGCCGGAGAAGAGGACCTTCCCGCAGAGCGTCATCATCGTCTCGGGCCAGTGGACCATGGGGGTGAGGACGAAGCTGAGTTTCAGGGCGCCAAGTTCGATGGAATCGCCGTTTTTCACTTCAAAAACGTCATTTTCTATCTGATAGAATCCGCGCATCATGTCGAACGTCTTCTTGTTGCCGACAATCTGGACGCCGGGATAATACTTCTTGATGAGGGCCAGCGAACCGCTGTGGTCGGGCTCCATGTGGTTGACGACGACATAGTCGAGCTGGCGGTCGCCGAGCACCTCGCGGATGTTCTCGAGGAAGGGCATGAAGAAGTCAGCCTCGACGGTGTCGACGAGGCAGGTCTTCTCGTCGTCGATGAGATAGGCGTTATAGCTGACGCCCTTCGGGAGGGGCCAGAGGCCTTCGAAGAGGTTCTTGTTGCGGTCGTTGACGCCTACGTAGTAGATGCGGTCGGTAATCTTTTTCATAGTCTTGGGGCTTTTTTTATTCTTTCTTTTTTCGGGATTTCGTTATTTTCGTTATTTCGTTATATCGTTATATCGAGATTTCGGGATTTTGAGATTCCGGGATTTCGGGATCCTTCAATAAATCAGCTGCTGCTTCATTTCGTCGCCGAAGGCCTGGTCGACGCTGTTGTTGATGCTCTGGCAGACGTTGGCGGAGAAGAGCTGGGCCTGGCGGATGACGTCGTCCCACTGCTGTTCGGTCAGTCCCCGCTCGATGACGTCGCGGGTGATGCCGTAGCGGATGAGTCCGTAGACGAAGCCGGCGTTGAAGTTGTCGCCGGCGCCGATGGTGCTGATGACGCGCTCGGTGTGGGCCACGGGGTATTGCTTCTTCAGCGTGCCGCCCGTGGCGGGGTCCTCGGCCCGCAGCTCGACGGGCTCGGCGCCGCGGGTGCAGATGAACTTGCGGGTGTAGAACGCGATTTGCGAGCGGTAGATCTGGTCAGCGTCCGACTTGCCGAACATGACCTGGAAGTCCTCAGCCGATCCGCGCACGATGTCGGCCAGCTCGAGGTTCTCGAGCAGGTTGGGCTGCACGCGCAGCAGGTCGTTCTTGTGGGAAGCGCGGAAGTTGACGTCGTAATAGAGGATGGCGCCGCGCTGCCGGGCATACTCAAGGAATCCGACGACCTGCGGACGTATGGCCGGATTGACGGCATAGAACGATCCGAACATGACGACGTCGTCGCGGCTGACGGGCGGATAGGCGAAGTCGAGCTGGTCGCGCGGATGATCCTTGTAGAAGATATACTCGGCGTCGTTCTTCTCGTCGAGGAAGGCGAGCGAGATGGGCGACTTGGAGTCAGGATAGACGTTGACGGCGTCAGCGTCGACGCCGTTGTCGCGCAGGAACTTGATGATGGACCGGCCGACGCGGTCGTTGCCGGCCTCGCTGATGAAGGAGGCCGACACGCCCGATCGTCCGAGCGAGATGATGCCGTTGAACACTGACCCGCCTGGCACAGCGCCGATGGGCTGGTCGTCCTTAAAGATGATGTCGAGAACGGTCTCGCCAATTCCTATGACCCGTCGCATATCTCACCATATTTTATTATCGTACTACGATCAGATAGTAGTTCTTCTTGCCGCGCTGCACGAGCAGATACTTGCCGCCCAGCAGGTCGTCGGCCGTGATGGCGCGGTCGTCGGCCAGCTTGTCCTTGTTCAGCGAGAGGGCGCCGCTCTTGAGGAACTCGCGGATCTCGCGCTTCGACTGGCACACCTTGGTGTCGACGGTGAAGAGCTCTGATGCGGGCTTGCCCAGCTGGTCGGGCGCGATCTCAAACTGCGGGACGCCGTCGAACACGTCGAGGAATGTCTGCTCGTCGAGCTGCTCGAGGGCCTCGCGCGTAGCCTTGCCGAAGAGGATGTTGGATGCCGAGATGGCCATGTCGAGGGCCTCGCGCGAGTGGACCATGATGGTGACCTCCTCAGCCAGCCGCTTCTGCAGCACGCGGCGTCCGGGATCGGCCTTATGCTCCTCGACGAGGGCGTCGATGGTCTCCTTGTCGAGCGACGTGAAGATCTTGATATAGCGCTCGGCGTCGTCGTCCGAGACGTTGAGCCAGAACTGATAGAAGCGGTAGGGGGTGGTGCGCTTGGGGTCGAGCCAGATGTTGCCGCTCTCCGTCTTGCCGAACTTCTTGCCGTCCGACTTGGTGATCAGGGGGCAGGTCAGTGCGAAGGTCTCCACCTCAGAGCCCAGCGTGCGGCGGATGAGCTCCGTGCCGGTGGTCATGTTGCCCCACTGGTCGTTGCCGCCGAGCTGCAGCTTGACGCCATAGTGCTGATAGAGGTAGAGGAAGTCGTAGCCCTGGAGCAGCTGATAGGTGAACTCGGTGAACGACAGTCCGTCGCGTGCCGTGCCGTTGAGCCGCTGCTGGACGCTGTCCTTCGCCATCATATAGTTGACGGTGATGTGCTTGCCCACCTCGCGTGCGAAGTCGAGGAAGGTGAAGTCCTTCATCCAGTCGTAGTTGTTGACCATCAGGGCAGCGTTCTCGTCCTGGCTCTCGAAGTCGAGGAACTTGGCCACCTGCCGTTTGATGCACTCCTGGTTGTGGCGCAGCGTCTCGTCGTTGAGCAGGTTGCGCTCCTGGCTCTTGCCCGAGGGGTCGCCGATCATGCCAGTGGCTCCGCCGACGAGGATGATGGGCCTGTGGCCGCAGCGCTGCAGATGGCGCAGCATCATGATGCCACAGAGGTGGCCAATATGTAGTGAGTCGGCCGTCGGGTCGGTTCCGAGGTAAGCCGTGACCATCTCCTTCTGCAGGAGTTCTTCCGTTCCGGGCATCATCTGGGCCAGCATTCCGCGCCAGCGCAGTTCTTCTACAAAGTTCTTTCTCATCAGATTTCTATTACTTTTTTGTTTTACTTATTTCGGTTTAGAGTTTGCAAAAGTACAAAAAAAAACGCTAACCGCAAAATTTCATCGGCCCTTTTCTTGTATCGGGTTGAAAAAGGGGACGTTAGGGCCCACGGCCGAGGGCCGGCAGGAGGGGCCGAAAAGAAGTGCCGCTTCCCGGGCAGGGAAGCGGCACTTCGAGGGGTTCAAAGCGGTCCTTCTCCGGGGGAGAAGCGGCGCTTTGTTTTCATGACAGCGGACTATCTCACTTCACCAGCACCTTGCGGCCGCCAGAGATGTAGAGGCCCTTGGCGGGCGTCAGCACGCGCTGGCCGCGCAGGTTGTAGACGGGAGCAGCCTGTGCGTCGGCGGGCTGAGCCACCTCGCGTATGCCTACGGTCTCGTCTGAGCCGAGATACTTCACGCGGAAGTTGTCGGCCACGATCCAGTTGGCGTCGCGGTGGTCGTTGCCCGTCTTGCGGATGCCGATGGCGACGGGCTTGTTATCTTCGTCGACCGTCAGGCGGACCGTGTTGCGATAGCATCCCGTCTGGAAGAAGGCGGCCGCCTGCATCATGTTGTCAGGCATGTTGCCGATCTTCGAGTCGCGACCCTCGCCGGGAGCCTTGTCGGCCTCAGCGTGGATATAGGCCAGGGGCGTCTCCTCCTCGCCGGCATAGAGCACTGCGGGTGCGTGGAGCTCGTCGCCGTTGGCCACGCTCTCGACGTGGGCTTCGAAGTTGCCGTCGCGATAGTAGGCCTGCACGCTGACCTCATAGACACCGGCGCGGGGCAGGGTGACGGTCTGCGAGAGGTTGTACTCCTGCGAGTTGTAGGTCTCGGTGTTCTTGTCGCCGAAGTGGCGGTTGCCCCACTCCCAGTCCTGGTTCAGGTCGGTCCAGGGAGCATCGAGGGCAGCATACTTGTTGAAGCTGGCGTCGCGCACGAGGACGGTGACGTCGGCGGGCTGCTCGGGCGTAGCCGTGTCCATCAGGGCCAGGCGGTCGTCCTTCGTGACGAGCATCCACTGGGCGTCCTCACCGTTGGGTTCGGCCCACATGGCGGTGACGGTGTTGAAGTGCTTGATGCCGCCGCCGTCGACCTCGCCGTTGGAGTCGAAGGCCATATAGCCGCGGTCGCCTTTCACGGTGTAGACATTCTCCTTGCCCTCGACAGGTGTGAAGACGTAGACGTGGCGGCCGTCAAAGCTGCAGTCGACGTAGGGGCTGCCGCCGAGGTAGCGGTCGCGGGCGTCGCCCTGGATGAGCTCGTCGAAGCGGATGGTGTAGCCGTCGCCCTCAGCGGTCAGGGTGCACTCCAGTCCGGGATAGCCCAGGGCGGCGTGTGTGCCCCAGTCGGAGCCGCTGGTCAGGTAAGCCTTGCGGCCCACATTGTAGAGGTAGAACTTGCCCTCGGCGGGGGCATGGCCCTTGAATGCGACGTCGTCCGTGTCCATGTTGGCCACCTTGCGGGCCACGCGCAGCGTGTTGATCATGCCCTCGAAGCCATCGGTGCCGCTGGCGAGCAACTGCTCGGCCTCCTCCGTGTCCACGCCGTCGGCCTTGGCCAGTTCGATGACCTTGCTGAGCAGCTCCTTGAAGGGGTTGACGACGGGATAAGCCTCGGGATAGACATACTTCTGGACGAGCAGGCGGTTGAAGCGGAACCAGAAGCCGCGGTCGCCGTCCTCGACGTCGCCAAACTGATAGAGCAGCGTCTCGGTGTCCTGCTGGGCGGTGAAGTCGAGCGACACGTCGACGTCGTCAGCACCCTCGAAGGGCAGCATGTAGGTGGCCAGGATGTCGCCGCCGGCGCTCTGTCCGGAGTTCGACGTCCAGAGGTCGTAGAAGTTGCAGACGTAGGCGTGCATCTCGACGCCATGCCACGACCAGTAGGGGCTGCAGCTGTAGTTGAAGGCGAAGTTGTAGTCCTCGCCCGGCTCCGTGGCCACGCGGATCATGAGGGGCTCGTGGCCGCCCGTGCCGACGTAGCTGGCGATGTAGTTGGTCGAGGCCTCGGCGTCGTATTCGATCTTGCCGTCGTAGATGGCAGCGTGGTCGCTGTTGGTCTCCCAGTTGTTCAGGTCCTTATAGCTCTCGTCGGCCAGGGGCTCATAGCCGCAGGGACCCACCTCGGTGAAGGCCTCGTCGGCAGCGACGTACTTGTAGACCTTGCCGTCGGTGGTGTTGACCACCATCTTGCCGTCGTAGACCGTGATGCCGGCCTCGCTGGCAGCAGCCACGCCGTCGGGGCTCAGTGCGAACTCAGCACCCTCCTGTGCGGAGAAGAAGCGCTGGCCGCTGACCTTGTCGCGCAGTCCGCCCTGGCCCGTGGCCGAGACGATGGGCTGCAGGTCCATGACGAGCGTCTCGCCCTCGTAGACCTTGAAGCTGTAGAGCTTCATGAAGGCCGACGAATTGTCGCGTCCGTGGCGGTCGCCGTTGTTGTTCAGGTCGAAGATGTACATCGGGCAGTTGCCCTCGCTCGTGCCGTCGACGGCGTCGGTCTCGATGGTCGAGACGAGCGTGCCGTCCTTGTCGTAGACATAGCAGAACTTGCCCTGGGCGTCGATGGTGATCTTCTCGCCGCGGGGCAGGTCGGCGTCGCCGCGCTTCTCCTGCCAGTCGCGCACGTAGCAGCCCTGGTTGTTGCCGTCGAAGCGGCAGAAGAAGATGAAGCCCTGCGACGTCACGTTGGCGCGTGCGCCGTAGACGGCCTGCCACGTGTTCGACTTGGTCGAGAGGTCGCACTCGACGACGACGCGCGTGTCGGCCTTGTGGGTGTAGCCCGTGTTGATGTAGGGCATGTTGCTCATGTTGTCGGTCGTGGCGATGTAGTCGATGTCGGTGTCGCCGCCGCCGGCCACTTTGAGCGTGGCCACCTTGGGATAGACGCCGTAGCGCTCATAGTCGCCCAGGTTGTTCTTCACGTAGACTTTGCCGTCCGCCTTGTTGTAGACGTAGGCGTCGCTGCCCGTGTAGTCGCCGATGTTGTCGACCATGGTCACGTCCGTCTGAGCCTGGGCCACGAGGCCCGTCAGCACGGCCGCCAAAAGGATGAATAGTTTTTTCATAATGTTTATTGTTTGTTAAATAATTAAGGAAAGAAATTGCTGCAAAGATAGGCCCAAAGCCCGACAAACCATGCAAATGTACGTTCAAGAAAGCGCATTATCTCGTCAATACCGGATTTTGTTGTTTTTTGAACAGAAAGTGGCGTCGGCTGAGCCGCATTATGCGTAACTTTGCACAAAAGCCTAAACCTATCAATTCATTAATACAAGTTTCGCATGTTTGGAGTCAAAAGAAGTGAAAAGGAAGTGAAGGGGTAGTGAAGGGGACGTTACCTCCAGCCTTGATGCTGGCGATAGGACTGACGTCCCATTCACTCCCCCCTCACTCCCGTTTCACTACCCTTCACTCCCATGCGAAAGTTTAATACTTTAGTTTATGGCAACGAAAAGAAACATCCTCATGGCTGCGGCATGCATGGCCGTCCTCGCAGCGACAGCCCAGCAGGCGGAAGTGACCGCCACGTGGAACCCCCGCAAGGTGGTGCTGCCGGCCGCACAGTACACACCGGCCCAGGCATGGCAGGCGCAGGTCATGGTCTTCAACGACGGCCGCCGCTATCAGGACGCCGACTACAATCACGTCTGGGGCACGCCCCCGCAGGACGCACAGGGCCGGCAGTGGTATGAGGCGGCCTACGAGCTGACCGACGGCCCGAAGTCGTGGTCGCTGCAGTCGGCGCCCTTCAGCAGCGACGAGGTCTACATGGGGCAGCGCTCCTACCGCTGGATCACGTCGGACATCACGGGCGACATCTATCTGCGCCGCACCTTCACCCTCGACGAGCCCATCGCGGCCGACCTCTTCCTGGCCTGCGGCCACGACGACGCGCCGGCCGAATACTACATCAACGGCCAGCTGGTCGTCGCCGTCAGCGACGGATGGAACAACGACGAGCGGCGCCTGCTCACACCCGAGCAGAAGGCCCTCATCCGATTCGACGGCACGGAGAACGTCATGGCCGTCCACGTCCATCAGAACTGGGGCGGCGCCTACGCCGACTGCGGACTATACGAGGCCGACATGTCGCTGACCACCACCCTGCTGCCCACGCTCACCCAGGGTCCATGGCCCTGCGCCTACTATCTGCTCGACTCCAACGACGAGCTCCGCTCGCTCAGCCCGAAGGACTGGACGGGCCGCTGCGTGGACGAGAGTGAGTGGATCTTCGGCTACGGCCCGCTGAGCAACTCGCCCGACCAGTTCCGCACGACGGAATGGGGCAGCCAGGTGCAGGCCCTGCTCGTCCGCCGCCACTTCCAGCTGACGGCCGACCAGCTGGAGGGCATCGCCGAGAGCACCCTGCAGCTGACCGTCAGCTACGACGAGAACCCGCGCGTCTACCTCAACGGCACGCAGATATGGAGCGCCACGGGATGGAACGACAACAGCTACGCTGTCTATACGCTCTCGGCTTCCGACAAGCGGCTGCTCCGCGAGGGCGACAACGTCGTCAGCGTCTCGCTGCAGCAGGGTGGCGGCGGCGGACACATCGACTACGGACTCGTCATCACCGAGCCCTACGACCCCGCCGCGACGGCCATCCGCGAGGTGCAGCCCGCCCCGGCGGCCGACGACCTGCGCACCTACGACCTGCAGGGCCGCCGCGTCCTGACCACGTCGGCGAAGGCCCCCGCGCTGCTCATCCGCGGTGGAAAGAAATTCATCGTGCGCCCATAGTCGGGCGGCACATCTAAGCTATAAAAATGGAAAAACGGCGCTTCCCGAAGGTAATATAGGGGTATATTACCGTCAAAAAGCGGCATTTCGCAAAAATCAATGTCATCAACAGCAACAAAGATATGAATACTTTTTCAAAAGCATTGCTCACCATGACCGTCGCACTGACGGCGGTCAGCATCAACACTAGGGCACAAGACGTCGCCACCGTCGTCGACCGCCCCACGGTCGGCCAGCAGGCCAACTACACCGGCTTCCGCGCACCGCTCCACGGCGGACGACTGCTGAAGCTGCCCGTCGGCAGCGTGCAGCCGCGCGGATGGCTCCGCGAATACCTCGTGCGCCAGAGCAAAGGCCTCTGCGGACAGCTCGGCACGGTCAGCGCATGGCTCGACAAGAAGGGCAACCAGTGGCTCAGCGACACGGGCGACCACGGATGGGAGGAGGTGCCCTACTGGCTCAGGGGCTATGCCTCGCTGGCCTACATCCTCGACGACGAGGCGATGAAGGACGAGGCGCAGGTGTGGTTCGACGGTGTGCTCAGCCATCTAAAGAGCGACGGCTTCCTCGGCCCGCGCAACTCCTCAGGCGGACGGCCCGAGGTGTGGGCCCAGATGATCATGCTCTGGGCGCTGCAGACCTACTATGAGCACTCCGGCGACGAGCGGGTGCTGAAGGCCATGACCGACTACATGAAGTGGGAGCTGACGGTCAGCGACGACCAGTTCCTCGAGGACTACTGGGAGAACAAGCGCGGCGGCGACAACGAGTGGAGCGTCGTCTGGCTCTACAACCGCACGGGCGACGAGGCCCTGCTGCCACTCATCGAGAAGCTCCACCGCAACACGGCCAACTGGATGCTGGAGCGCGACCTGCCCAACTGGCACGGCGTCAACGTGGCTCAGGGATTCCGCGAGCCCGCCACCTATTATATATATAACGGCGACGAAAAGGCGCTGCAGTGTGCCTACGACAACCACCGCTGGATGCGCGAGCGCTTCGGACAGGTGCCCGGCGGCATGTTCGGCGCCGACGAGAATGCCCGCACGGGCTATGCCGACCCGCGACAGGGGGCCGAGACGTGCGCCATCGTCGAGCAGATGGCCAGCGACGAGATCATGATGCAGATCACGGGCGACCCCTTCTGGGCCGACCACTGCGAGGACGTGGCCTTCAACACGCTGCCCGCCGCACTCATGCCCGACATGCGCTCGCTGCGCTACATCACCTCGCCCAACATGACCGTCAGCGACGGCCGACTCCACGGGCCCAGCATCGACAACAACCTGCGCGGCATGCTCTCGATGAGCCCCTTCAGCAGCCGCTGCTGCCAGCACAACCACGGCATGGGATGGCCCTACTTCGCCGAGCACCTCGTCATGGCCACCACCGACGGCGGACTGGCCACGATGCTCTATGCCGCCAACGAGACGACGGCCCGCGTGGCCGACGGCCAGGAGGTGAAGCTCACCGTCACCACCAACTACCCCTTCGAGGAGCAGATCCGCATCAAGATAGAAACTGACAAGGCCGTCAGCTTTCCGCTGTATCTGAGGGTGCCGGCATGGGTAAACAAAACCCCAACAGCCCCAACAGCCCCCCCTTCGTCCCCCGAGGGGGACACTATAGACCTTCTGCTAAATGGAGCGCCCATAACTATAGAAGCCCCTTCGGGGGCAGTAGGGGGGGCTTCGGCGGCCTATTTGCGCCTTGATCGCGAGTGGCAATCCGGCGACGAGGTCGTCCTGACCCTGCCGATGCGCGTCAGCACACGCGTCTGGCAGAAGAACAAGGCCAGCGTCAGCGTCGACTACGGCCCGCTGACCCTCTCGCTGCGCATCGATGAGCGCTATCAGCAGCGCGACAGCCGCGACCACGACATCGTGCAGGACGACTCACACTGGCAGGCAGGCGTCGAAGCCTCGCTCTGGCCCGCCTTCGAGATCTTCGCCGACAGCCCATGGAACTACGCCCTCTGTCTCGACGACCAGCTCCTGCCCACGGACATCACCGTCGAGCGCCGCCCCTGGCCCGAGGACAACTTCCCCTTCACGCCCGACGCCGTGCCCCTCGTCTTCAAGGCCAAAGGCAAGCAGATTCCCTCGTGGGGCATGGACGCCACAGGCATGACCTCGATGCTGCCCTCCTACTTCGCTGAGCGCAGCACGACGGTCGACGACCTGGAGCTCGTGCCCATGGGTGCCGCCCGCCTCCGCATCACCGCCTTCCCCAAGGCCGACGTCAGCAAGACGATCCCCGACTGCGAGGAATAAGTCTGAGCGGAATCCCCGCCGTGGGAAAGTCTGACCTTAGTAGCTTGGCTGTCACTGTAGGAGGCGACGTGTCCTCACGTCGCACTGGCGATAAGTGCGACGTGAGGACACGTCGCCTCCTAAATCATACCAAGTTTTTTTAAAACGTTCACTAAAAAATCGGAGCATCGTAGGCTGTTTCAGAAAAAAAAAGTAATTTTGTCGGGTCTAAGCTGAAAACAGATATGATGCCCGAGAACGAACAGACCAGCGAGGAGCAGCAACAGGGCAGAGCCGGCTGGACCCGGCGGGCGAGAAGGTCTACGGCGTGCAGGTGGGCACCGACGGCGAAGAGATCCTCAGCCGCCCCGTGGCGACGGCCCTGGACGCGCTGGCCGAATTCTATCTGCTCATACCCGGCGGCGCGAAGCACGAGGGCCTCAGCACAGCGGCCGACGGCACCATCACGTGCCGGCTGACCGACGCCGACGGCCGTGGACAACAAGCAGCCCTTCCTATGGTCGCTCACCGAGACCGACATCACCTTCTGCGAGGTGCTGATGAACATGTATGCCGCCATCGCCACCAACCTGAACCTCACCACCGCCGAGGCGACGGCCGCCCTCTTCGCACCAGCCGACAGCTACGGACAGACGTTCACCGAATGGGGCCCCTACATCGCACAGGAGATGGGCATCCCCTTCTCCCACAACGAGCAGTTCACCGACGACGCCGACCTGCTCCGCCGCCTGAAGGACTACTACGGCGAGCTCGACAAGGGCTCGTGGGACAACAGCTTCATGAACGGCAACTTCTGCGTCATCGAATCGCTGAGCCAGCTCGTGGCACCGGCTCGCACGTCCACATCGTCAACTCGGCGAACTTCGGCAACCTCTACACTACGGGGCCACAGGAGTTCTTCACCAGACAATGAAGCGAACGGGCAATGGGGTCAGGGCACAGGGTCGTAGCCCGAGCCGCCCCAGGGATTGCAGCGCAGGACGCGCCAGACGGCTAAGGCCAAGCCCTTGAAGGGACCATGCTTGAGGATGGCCTCCTTGGCATATTGGGAACAAGTGGGGGTGAAACGACACGACGCGGGCGTCAGCGGACTGATGCAGCGCTGATAGAAGAAGATCAGCGCCAGCAGGACCCACTTCAGGGGCCAGCAGACGTAGTGCCAAAGACGGTTCATAGCTTTTTGCCGATGCGTTCCAGAAGTTGATGCATGCGCGAAGCCACCACGGCGGTGGGGCTGAGCCCGTCCTGAAGCCAGACGAAGGCGATGCGCAGCGACTGGTCGGCAGGCAAGGCGTCGCCGAGGACCTCGGCCTGCTGGAGGCGCCAGGCCTCGCGCAGCTGGCGCTTCACGCGGTTGCGGTCGACGGCGTGCTTCAGCCGGCGCTTGGGCACGCTCATCAGTACCTGCACGGCCTCGCCGCCCGGCTGTCGGGGGCACAACATGAAAACGGCTCTCACCGGATAGGCCACAGCCGAATGGCTATGGTCACCCGAGAAGAGCTCGTCGATGGTTTTCTGACTGACGATGCGCTCTCGTTTCGGAAAAGTGAAATTCTCAGCGCTCAATTCTCAGTTCTCAATTCTCAACTCTCATTTCAGTCCTCATCCTGCATCAGCAGATAGTGCTGCAGGGCGCCCGTCATCGAGGGATACTTCTCCGTGGGAGCCTCGAGGTCGAGCCTGAGACCAGCGTCCTGGACGGCTTTCGCCGTGGCGGGACCAAAGGTGCCGATGGCAATCTTGCCCTGGTCAAAGTTAGGGAAGTTCTTCGTCAGCGACTCAATACCGGCGGGGCTGAAGAAGAGCAGCATGTCGTAGTCGAACGTCTCGATCTCCTCAGGCGTGAAGTCGTTGCTGACCGTCTTGTACATGACGCACTCCTTGTGCTGCAGCTTCTTCGAGTCGAGCAGCTGGGTGAGGGCGTCGTTGTGGACGCTGCTCATCGGCACGAGGTAGCGCTCGGTCTTGTGCTTGATCATCGTGGGCAGCAGGTCGTCGACACGTCCGGTGGTGCCGAAGAAGACCTTGCGCTTGCGATACTGCACATACTTCTGGATATAGAGAGCAATGGTCTCAGTGACGCAGAAATACTTCATGTCCTCGGGAATCTGCACGCGCAGCTCTTTGGCCAGCGTGAAGAAATGGTCGATGGCATGACGCGAGGTGAAGACCACGGCGG
This sequence comes from uncultured Prevotellaceae bacterium, assembly GCA_902779455.1. Taxonomy (GTDB): domain Bacteria; phylum Bacteroidota; class Bacteroidia; order Bacteroidales; family Bacteroidaceae; genus Prevotella. The sequence continues at coordinate 21,548 of CACZBS010000015.1, read as the reverse complement.
TGTAGTCTAAAATGTTTACTTTTTGTGTACGGAATTCGCGGGCCGAGATACTCTCAACCTTGATGAACGGGCGAAACACGAGCTCTACGCCGAATCGCTGGGCGATGTCGAAGTAGGGCGACTTGTCGCTCGAGGGTTTGGGTTGCGAAACCAGAATCTTCTTAATCATCTCTATGTCCTATCTAGTGTCCTAAAATTTTATTATCAAAATGTCGACCAACGCCAGCATCACTCCGCAGAAGACGAGCAGGGGCGTCACTTCGAGGGTGCAAAAGTACAAAAAAGTTTGCAGAACGCCCCCTTTTTGCCGAAAAAAGATAGCCCAAGCCTTATAAAATGTCAGAATTTTAACCATTATAAGCACAATTCCAAAGAAATATATGGCATTTTGCACTGACAGGTCGAAATAGATCATGAGCATGACGACGGGGAAAAGCAGCACGCTCATGGTGGCGCCGAGGAAGAGGGAGTCCTTGATGTACTGTATGTTTTTTTTACTGCCGAAGAAGACGTTATTAACCACCGTGAGGAGTAGCGACTTGGCCCCGTAATAGCCGATCATGGCAGCGAAGAGAAGGGCCACGAGCTGGAAGTCGTTGGCCAGGACGAAGGTCTGGGCGATGCGGTCGGTGACGAAGAGATAGCCGGCGAGGGCGATGAGCAGACAGCCGACGAGGACGAGGAAGAGCTGGAAGCGCAGCTCGCCTGAGGTCTCGCTGATGGCGTCGTCGTCGTCGGAATGTGAGGTGTAGAAGAAGTTCTTCAGCTGGCGGGTGATGAAATGCTTGGAGCGGGCCAGCGAGACGCTGAAGACGACGAAGCAGAGCAGCAGCAGGAGCGTGATCATGTTGTCGCTGCGCAGCATGTAGGGCACGGGGTCGCCGGCGACGCCATAGCCCGGGGTGCTGACCTCGGTGCGATAGACGCTGTCGCGCTCGAAGAAGCTGTCGTGCAGGTAGCGGTGGACGTCGGCAGGCTCTGTCAGTGCCGAATCGAGATGGGCCCTGTAGAGTGCGAACGAGTCGGGCATGAGTGTCCACGTCGACTCGGCTCGCGGCGCGGTGTGGTGGAGGTTGAGGTCGAGCTCCAGAAACTGGTCGTAGGCGGCGTCGAGGGCCGTGTCGGCGGGCAGCTCGCTCACTGCGCTGCCCGCCGGCTCGGCATGATGCTGAATGATGATGGAGTCCTGCTGGAGCATGACCGTCGCTCGTTATTATCTTTGGAGTTTAGGAGTTTGGGAGTTTAGGAGTTTAGACGTTAGTTTTGAGCCCTATATGTCAGCAGCAAGACTAACGTCTAAACTCCTAAACTCCAATACTCCTAAACTCCCTTCACCATTTGATAATTAGTGTTACAGTCCGAACTCGCGGCGGATGTCGTCGACGCGGTCGAGCTTCTCCCAGGTGAAGAGCTCCACGTCGATGGTCTTCGTCTCGTGGTAGTGACTGGTGAAGGTCTTCTTCACCACCTCGCACTGGCGTCCCATGTGGCCGTAGGCGGCCGTCTCGACGTACATGGGCTGGCGCAGCTTCAGTGCGCGCTCGATGGCCTTGGGACGGAGGTCGAAGAGATTCTCGATGCGGCGGGCGATCTCGCCGTCGGTCATGTCGACATGCTTGCGGCCGTAGGTGTTGACATAGATGCTCATGGGACGGGCCACGCCGATGGCATAGCTGACCTGGACGAGCATCTCGTCGCTGACGCCGGCTGCCACCATGTTCTTGGCGATGTGGCGGGCGGCATAGGCGGCCGAGCGGTCCACCTTCGACGAGTCCTTGCCCGAGAAGGCGCCGCCGCCATGGGCTCCCTTGCCGCCGTAGGTGTCGACGATGATCTTGCGGCCCGTCAGGCCGGTGTCGCCGTGGGGGCCGCCGATGACGAACTTGCCCGTCGGGTTGACGTAGTATTTAATCTGGTCGTTGAAGAGGGCGAGCACCTTCGCCGAGTGGATCTGCTGCTTGACGCGTGGTATGAGGATATTGATGACGTCGTCCTTGATCTTGGCGAGCATGGGCTCGTCGGCGTCGAACTCGTCGTGCTGGGTCGAGACGACGATGGTGTCGATGCGCTGGGGGATGCCCTCGTCGGAGTATTCGACGGTCACCTGGCTCTTGGAGTCAGGCCTGAGGTAGGTCATCTCGCGGCCCTCCTTGCGGATGTCGGCCAGGGTGCGCATGATGAGGTGGGCCAGGTCGAGCGTGACGGGCATGAAGTTCTCCGTCTCGTTGGTGGCATAGCCGAACATCATGCCCTGGTCGCCGGCGCCCTGCTCGTCCTCCTCGGCACGGTCGACGCCGCGGTTGATGTCGCCGCTCTGCTCGTGGATGGAGGTGAGGATGCCGCAGGAGTTGCCGTCGAACTGATATTCCGACTTGGTGTAGCCGATGCGGTTAATGGTGTTGCGGGCGATGGTGGGCAGGTCGATGTAGACCTCGCTGCGCACCTCGCCCATGATGACCACCTGGCCGGTGGTGACAAACGTCTCGATGGCGCAGCGGGCCTGCGGGTCGTAGGCCAGGAACTGGTCGACGAGGGCGTCTGAGATCTGGTCGCACACTTTGTCGGGATGTCCTTCCGACACTGACTCTGATGTAAACAAATAAGCCATGCTGATGATTCCTTTCTTTCCTTATTATATTCTTTCTGCAGACTAACTCAAGGCAATTTCAGAAGTTAGAGACCCCACGAGGGGAGCAGCTGCGCCGTCATTCCCCGTCGGGCAGTGCGCCAGCCACTCCTCCCCTTCGGGGAGGCCGGGAGGGGTTTCTCCCCTCCTTCGGAGGGGTCGGGGGAGGCTTCTCCCCTCCCTTCAAGGGGAGGGGCTGGGGGTGGGGTCTGTAACTTTTTCATGCCAAGTTAATTAATTTTCCGGTCACTCACGTTTTGAGGGTGCAAAGGTAGCAAAAAAAACGCACATAGCAAACGTTTTTCTGATTTTAGTGACAATAAATATAATACGTTGAGATTATTATTAACCACGAATTACACGAATTACACGAATTTCACGAATGACACGAATTGGGGGCCAAGCACTTTGGGCGCAGCCAATTCGTGTCATTCGTGTAATTCGTGGTTTAAAAGAACCGCGCCATTCGCGGTTAGAAGGAATCACCAGTCGTCGTCCTCGCCGCCGACGATGCCGCTGCGCAGGGCCTCCTCGACCTTGTCGATGATGGCGTTGGAGTAGGCGTGGGTCATGACGAGGGCCTTGGCGCAGGTGCGCTTCTGCGGGTCCTTCTCGACGAAGGGATAGTGGCGGGCGATCTCCCAGCGGTCGTCGTAGAGGTTGGCGTTGGTCTTGTCGCCCTTCTTGCGCTTCGAGTCGCCGATGGTGCGTTCGTCCTTGTCGCGCAGGCTGAGCCATCCGCCACTGACGTCGGCCAGCACGTCGTAGCTCTGCACGGTGTAGGTGACGCGCACACGCCCCTCCTTGATGTCGAGGCGTATGATGGGGGTGATGCTGACGGAGTATTTGTTGAGCGTGCCCATGTGCTCGACGATGTCGGGGATGGTCGACGTGATGATGATGCAGCCGGTCTCCTTGTCGTTGAGCGTGATGGCGGTCTGGCCGTTGGCTGAGGGCGGGAAGGTGGCGGTGGCCCAGTAGTTGAGGGCGACGTACAGCTGCTCCTTGGTCTTGCCGGCGGCCTCGATGACCTCCTGATAGGTGAGGTTGTCGTTCTTGTCGAGCGTCAGCTGGCTGGCGAGGTTCATGGCGGCGTCGAGCCACTTGTCGCCGTAGCGCTCCTTAGCATACTTCTCCAGGTCGGCGGCTTTCATCACCTGTGCCTGCACGCCGACGGCAGCCATCAGGCAGGCTGCTGCCACGAATAATAGTTTCTTCATCATGTGTCTGTCTCTTATGGTTGATGATATTGATGGTGCAAAGTTACGAATTTTTCCCCAACATTGCAAATTATTTCAGAACATATTACTATTTCAGCGGCGCTGAAATAGTGTTCGGCGGCGCCGAAATATAATTCAGCGCCGATGAACGAGTGTTCACCGGCGCTGAATTATCTTTGTAGAGAGTTTTTTCTGATTACTTCTTCTCAGGCGTCATGATGACCTCGATCTCGTTGCCGCTGGCGAGGATGACGTCGCGGAAGAAGGCGGCGAGCTTGTCGGTCGTGAGGGCCTCGACGGTCTTCTTGTAGTCGGTGTAGGAGTCGACGCCGTAGTCGCGCCACGTCGTGATCGTGTTCACCCAGAACTGGTTGTTCTTGAAGCTGATGTCGGCCTGCTTGAGCATGGCCTCCTTGACCTGGCTGAGCTGCTCAGCGTCGATCTGCTTGGCGCAGTCGGCGATGCCCTCGTGGAGCAGGCGGACGGCGATGTCCTGCTTGTCGGGGTTCATCGGGCAGTAGGCCTGGAGCATGGCGATGGGCTCGCGGCCGCTGAGGTTGAACGAGCCGCCGGCGCCGCATGAGTAGGCAGCGCTCTCCTCCTCGCGGATGTTCTTCAGGTAGATCATCGAGAGCACCTGTCCGGCAGCCTCGAGGAGCACCTCGTTCTCAAGCGTGTAGGGAGCCTTGGCGCTCCATACGATGACGTCCATGGCCTTGGTCTCGTTGTCGGTGTGGAAGGCGTTGCGCACCTTGCCCTCGGCCATGGTGCGGACGTCGCGGAAGCTGTCGGGCTTGCCCTTTCCGGGCAGCGATGCGATGTACTGCTCGATGAAGGGCCGTATGGTCTGCTCGTCGAACTTACCGACGATGACGAAGGTGAACTGCGAGGCGTTCTTGAAGCGGTCCTTGTGGATCTCGAGGATGCGGTCGTAGCTGATGTCCTTGAGGTCGTCCACCTGGATGTTGTTGAAGCGCGGGTTGTGGCCGTAGATGGTGGCGGTCAGCGAGTCGCTGTAGACGGCGTCGGGCGAGAGGTGCTTGTTCTTCAGGGCCATCTCCATCTGGGTCATGAAGTTGTTGAACTGCTTCTCGTCCTTGTTGATCGAGGTGAAGTAGAGATACATCATCTGGAACATCGTCTCGAGGTCCTTCGGCGTGGAGTGAGCCGTGACGTACTGGCGGGTCATGCCCATCGAGGCGTCGGCGTTGACCTCCTTGCCGGCCAGTGCCTTCGAGAGCTCGGTCGACGAGAAGTTGCCGATGCCGGAGATGCCGATGACCTGGTCGAAGACCTTCAGGTTGGTGTAGTCAGCAGCGCCGAAGAGGCTCTTGCCGCCCAGGGCGTAGGCCTGCAGCAGCACCTGGTCGTCCTTGTAGTCGGTGGGCAGCAGGATGACGGTGGCGCCGTTGGAGAGCTTCAGCTCCTTCGTGCCGAACTTGCCGGCCTGCTCCTTCTTGATCTTGCCGGGCGTGGGCATCTGGGTCATGAGGGGCTCGTTCTTGACGTTGTCGACGTAGGCCTGGAGCTCCTCGGCGCGGGCCTTGGCGATGGCAGCCTTCATGTCGTCCTCAGTGGGATAGCTGAGGCCGTCGGCCTCGCGTGCCCACTCCATGACGACGAGGTTCTTGTCCTGGTCGGTGATCATTTGGGGCAGCACCTGGTTGACGACCTCCACGGGGATGTTGGGGGCAATCTGGTTCATCAGCTGATAGAGCATCTCGATCGAGGGGATGGGCTCGTTGGTCAGGTAGTGGTCGGTGTATTCGTTGCCAAACTGATGGTTGGTGATCTTGGCGCGGTTGGTGTACTGCTTCTCGAGCGAGCTCAGGAAGTCGGCCTTGGCGCGATCATACTCCGTGGCGGTGAAGCCGAACTTGGCCACGCGACGGGCCTCGCGGAACAGGGCCGTCAGCGTCTCCATGTCGCGGCCCTCCTTGGGCACACCCAGCATCTGGAAGGCGGCCTTCGTGTTGGCCAGCAGGTAGTCGTCGTCGTCACCGTTGGCCACGAGGAACGGGCAGTCGGGGTCCTCGGCCAGCTCGCGGAAGCGGGCGTTCATCATCTGGGCGATGACGCTCTTGATGTAGACCTCGAAGAGGTAGTCCATCGTGGCCTTCTCGGCAGGCTTCGTGGCGTCGTGCTTCATGAAGACCATGATCTGGTTCATCTGCTGCTCCTTGTCCTTCTCGAAGATGAAGATGGGCTCCTCGTTGTCGGGCACCTCCTCGGGCACCACCTGGGCAGCGCCCTCGGGCACCTTGATGCCGCTGAAGAGCTCCTTCACCTTGGCCTCAATGTGGTCGACGTCGATGTCGCCGACGATGATGACGGCCTGGTTGTCAGGACGATACCACTTCTTATAATAGGCACGGAGAGTCTCGGGGCGGAAGCTGTCGATGACCGACATCAGGCCGATGGGCATGCGCTCGCCATACTTCGAGCCGGGATACATCTTGGGCAGGGCGCGCGTGATCATGCGCTGCGAGGCACTCTCGCCCATGCGCCACTCGTTGTGCACGACGTCGCGCTCCTTGTCGATCTCGGCCGGCAGGAGGCTCAGTCCGTTCGACCAGTCCTTGAGGATCAGCAGGCAGGAGTCGAGTGCGGCCTGGCCCTTGCTGACGGGCACGTCGCAGACGCGATAGACGGTCTTGTCGATGGCCGTATAGGCATTGAGGTCGGAGCCGAACTCCACGCCCAGACGGCGCGTGAAGTCGATGATGCCCTTACCCGGCTCGGCGGGGAAGTTCTCAGAGCCGTTGAAGGCCATGTGCTCCAGGAAGTGGGCCAGTCCGCGCTGCGTGTCGTCCTCCTGGATGGCGCCGACGCGCTGGGCGATGTAGAAGTTGGCCACCTTCTCCGGCCACTCGTTGTGGCGGATGTAGTAGGTCAGTCCGTTGTCGAGCTTACCGATGCGAACCTCGGGGTCGACGGGAATCGGCGGCATCTGCATTTCCTGTGCCACCATGGCAACGGTGCCCATGCAGAGCATCGCGGCCGAGAGAAGCAATCTCTTGAATTTCATTGTTGTTTGAATTTGTGAGTTAATGGCTGCAAAGTTACGGCTTTTTCCGTCAACATGTGCCATACTCGGGTTAATATTAATGTTTTTTTATACCTTATTCATTCTCCCTTCATTCCTTTTCACTCCCCTCCTCGCAATATTCCAGCAGGTCGCCGGGCTGGCAGTGCAGCTCGCGGCAGATGGCCTCGAGCGTCGTGAAGCGCACGGCCCGCGCCTTGCCCGTCTTCAGTATCGAGAGGTTGGCCGGCGTCAGGTCGATGCGCTCGGCCAGCTCGCCCAGCGACATCTTGCGCCGCGCCATCATCACGTCCAAGTTAACGATTATCTTTCCCATTCATTCTTCATTCTTCACTTTTCACTCATCATTCATCACTCATCATTCATCACTCAAATCGTCAGCTCCTGCTCCTCCTTCATCTTCAGCCCGATGGCGAAGATCTCAGCCGCGATGAGCGCCACCATGCCGATGCTCAGCTCCAGCACGGAGACATAGCTGAAATAGTCGGTCGCATAGCCGCTGACACGAAACTGGCCGCTCACCACGCTGGCGCCATAGATCTGCAGCAGCGTGACGACGATGCTCGCAGCCAACTGGATGCCCCCCAGCCAGCGCAGCAGCCTGACGTTGCGCCACTCGAAGACGTAGCCGCGGTTGACCCGCAGGATGAGCTTCAGGAACAACACGACGACCACGACGACGGCCGCGACGCCCAGCACCGCGGCCAGCGTATTGACCACGTCGTACCACCCGGGATAGTCCACGCCGGCACTGACGGCAATGTTCTGCGGCCACAGCGCCACCTGCTCGCCCGTCACGTCGTTGCGGATGGTTCCGTGTTCGAGATGACTGATCCCGACGGGCATCAGGTGGACCGTCTCAGCATTCATGGCGGCATCGATATCCCTGACACGCTCGGGCGAACTCTCGTAGCCGGCCTTCATGCCGACAGCCATCCAATAGACGAAGGGCATCAACCCGATGCCGATGATGACGAACACCAGCACGCACAGCACATTCAGTCTCTTCTTCATAAGCTCACGTTATTGATTTATTTGATTCTTTTATCGACTTTCGATATGCAAAAGTATATATTTTTCTGATACCAACCAAACTTTTTCAGAAAAATTTTATCGAAAAACAATAATTTTACATCCTTTAACAATATCTGACGCCCCACCAGGCGCAAAAAACATCTCGGGCGGAAACCTGACTTTACTCATGTTTCCGCCCGAGATGATGCCCTAAGAGAGCGATTTGACGTTGCTCATAAATGGAGTCGCTTATCTAACTCAACTTTCGCAAGCATGCGAAACGAGAAATCCTTCAAATCTGAACAAATCAAACAAATCTGCTTTGGAAGATTTGAAAAGATTTGCTAGATTTCTGTCACGAAGTGACACTCATTATCAGACAATTAGTACAAGCGAAACTTGAATTATCTAATACAGAAAACCGAAAAGCCAGAGGGGGATTTTGTTACCCAAGACATACTCTTCGTCGGCTGAGGCGATGAAGCTATTGACCACGCCTGCAATCTGCTTGCCGTCCTTGGAGCGCCCGCCAACTTCAATCGTGTACTGATGATCGATGGTAAAGTCGGCAGAAGTCTTGCTGTATTCCACCACATGGGCTGCTGACAACTGGTTAATGAAAAACACCTCGCGTTCCGTACCCTCATTAACTTGCGTGCTGGTGAGGGCGTGCAGCATGTTGGTGTTCTCCAAATAGATCTTGTCTGGTTTCTGTAGTCGTTTTACGTTCGTAACATCAGAATAGAGCAATTGAATCAACCGAGCCTCACTGAGATTCTGCAGGTACTGCAACAAACTGTTTCGTGAGATTTCCGCCATTGACGACAGCTTCACGGTATCCACCGTATAGGGAACGCCTGAGGAAAGGATTCCCAAAAGCGATTTCACCTTTCGGATATTGCCTACGTCCAGTTTCCTCAGTTGTGGCAGTTCCACTTCAATAACTGTGTTAACGATATTTTCAATGCGTACGTAGAAATTACTTTGGCCCTCTTTCAGGAAAGGATAGTAACCATAGCGCAGATACTCTGAAAAAAGTGGTAACGGACGCAGCAGTGCATTGACCTCAGCACACAGGCTGTTTCCGTCTGTAAGTATCTCCCGGAGTGTTCTCTTTCGAAAATCTTTCTGATAGAACATTCGCAGGTACTCTCTAAACGAAAGCCCCTGCATGATGTATGTGATGCAACGGCGTGACAAATCCGCCTCTCCATCAATATGATTGACCAGCGACGAGCCGCTCAGCACGAAATGCATATCTTCAAACTCGTCGTATGCATTCTTAATTTCCAGACTCCATCCTTTGTATTTATGCACCTCATCCAGGAAAAGATATTTCCCGCCTTGCGCATGGAATCGTTCGATGAAGTCCAAAAGACCGTGCGTGCTGAAGTAGATATTATCCAGGCTGGCATACAGCACATCTGTAGTGTTCGTGGGGCCAAACTCCTGCAGAATGCGCTGGGTCATTAGCGTTGTCTTGCCAACGCCCTTTTGTCCCTTAATCATCAACAGACGTTCGTCCCAATCGATTTCATTCATCATACTTCTGACAAAATCGAGTTTTACAGTCTGCATCCTGTTCAGATGTCGCTTAATCAGTGTTTCCATTTCCTTGCTCAATTACATTATCGGGTGCAAAGATAGTTAAATATGTTCAGTCTGCAAAACATTTTGGTCAACAATTTGTTCTTTGGGTTGAACATTTAGCCATAAATAGTGATCAAAGCATCGATTTTGTCTTTATTATAGAACAATTCACACTGAAATGCGTTCAGTATAAACAACGGGAATAGTCTTAAAGATGACTCCTGAAATCAAAAACATCTCGGGCGGAAACTTGACTTTTTTTTAATGTTTCCGCCCGAGATAGTGCCCCAAAAGGGAGATTAACAGTATGACTGCATCTTATCTCACTGCGTCTCCTTCTTCACTTTCGCCGCCTGCACCACCATGGCCGCGAGGCAGCACAGCAGTAGAGTTATGCTTTTCTTCATTTGTTCAGGATGAGGTTGACAACTGCTGTCACGTCAGCGGTGTCGACGGTGGTGTCGGTATTGACGTCGGCGGCAGTGACGACGAAGCCTTCGGGGGTGCTGCCCAGGAGATGGCCGATCAGCCAGGCCACGTCGACGATATCGACCAGACCGTCTCCGTTGACGTCGCCAGGCAGCACGTCAGGGTTGTCGACGCCCTCCTGACCGCCCTGCGGATCACCCGGGCTGTCGGGGTCGAACTCGAAGCGGGCCGTCAGCGTGACGTCCTCGTCAGGCGTGGTGAACGCGAAGGGGTTGCTGTCGCTCAGCTTGTCGTCGCCGCGATACCATCCGCGGAAGACGAAGCCCTGGTTGGCGTAGGCCATGATCGTCTGGCTCTGCCCCACCTCAGCCTTCTCGCCGCTGGCGCGGTTGAAGGAGCAGGCATCGGCGGGGTCACACTCCAGATAGATGCGCCGCTTGCTGATGAGCGTAGGCTCAGCCGGACTCTCGGGGTTATAGTCGTAGACGGCCGTGAACACCTTGTTGCCGCTGCCCACGACGTAGTTGAACTCCATCTCTTCCGAGCAGACCTCGCCGTCGGCCATCCAGCAGCGGAACGTATAGTCAGCCGACCGCCTCGACGTGCGCAGGGTGACGGTCGTCCCCGTCGTGTACTGGCCGGCGCCGGAGACGTAGGCGGCGTCCTCAGGCACCGCCACCACCCTGATGCGGTTGAGCATCTGCGGCTCCGGCGGGTTGACGGGGTCGAAGTCGTCCTGCGCCATGGCCGTCCCTCCAGCCATGAGGAGGAACAGCCATGCCGTCAGGTATTGAATCAATCTATGTTGCGTCATCATCGTCCGCCCGGATTATTTCACCATCACCTTAGCCGTCGTGCTGCCGACGCTGACCACATACGTGCCGCGCTGCAGGCTGACGATGCCGTCGCTCGTGGGCTCGCCGACCAGCTTGCCGTCGAGGCTGTAGATGCTCATGGCGCTGCCGCCAAGGCCGTCGACGCAGAGGCCGCCGGCGGTGGGCATGATGCTCACGCCCGTCTTCGTCCGGATGTCGGCGATGCCTGTGGCCGTGTCGTTGGCGACGAGCATGAAGCGGCTGGCAAACGTGCCGGCGGCGGACTCAAACTCGTAGGCGCCGTTGGCCAGGTCGAAGGTGATGCCCAGCTCGAGGTCCTTCAGCAGCATGGGCTTGTCCATGCGCACGGCCTCGATGGTGTAGGTGCCGGCCGTCGGGGCCACATAGCCCACGGGCACGTCGCCGTTGGGGCGCTCGTTGATGGCATACTGCACCCGGCGGGCGTCCATCGTGTAGAGCTGTGCCACGCCGCTGGTCATGAACTTCGAGGCGTCGCAATCCAGCTCGTAGGCGTTCTGCTTCTTGTCATTGAACACCACGCGCGTCTTGTCCGTCGTCGTGCCGTCGCTCAGCGTCAGGTTCACGATCAGTCGCTCGGCGTCGACGCCGCGGCGCGCCTTGCGGCGGGCCTTGTCCTGAGCCGACTTCTGTGACTGGTTGTAGGTCTCGCGGCTGTCCTTCGGGAAGACGATGTCGTCGCAGCCCTCAGGCTTCTGCACGAAGAAGGCCTGGAAGGGGCGCAGGTGGTAGTTGTCGTCGCCCGGGCGCACGGCCTCGTAGCTCGAGCCGTTCCAGATGGTGATCGGTGCCTCGTAGCCCGTGTGGTCGATGTCGAAATAGCTGGTGAAGGGGTTGCCCATGAAGTTCCAGCTGGCGTCCTGAGCGTTCTCAGCCGAGTGGGCCGTCATGGCGTTGTGCTGGTCGGCGGGGTTCATGTCGAGGTTGTCCTTGCTGACCCTGATCTTCAGCTTGCCGCCCTTGTTCGACTGGAAGATGTAGCCCACGCCCGGCTCCAGATACTCCGTGCCGGCAGGCAGGTTCTTCCATCCGCCGCCACCGTTCTCGGCGCGCGCCGCACCGTCGTAGTAGCGGAAGAGCCAGCTGCCCTCGCAGGTGATGTCGCTCAGCTTGACCCGGTAGGGGAAGCTGAAGAAGTGCCACTTCGACTGCACGACGTCGATGAGGAACTGCAGCCAGTTGCACCACAGGTGGCCGTTGCCGATCACCGAGCCGGCCTCGGAGCCGTTGTCGTCGATGATGATCTCGTCCATCTGCTGGTCGTCGTTCTCGTTCTCCGAGATCAGGCCGCTGCCCGACATTATCTCGCCCGTGGCCCCCTCTTCGGTGTCGATGACGCCCGTGTGGTCGTCGATGACGTAGTCCGTCTGGTTGTTGATCAGCCACTGGCTGTAGGTCCCCTCAAACTCCGTCAGCAGCGAGAACTGGCTCCACTGCGTGTCCCAGTAGTAGGGGTCGTGGCTCGTCTTCTGAATGTGCAGCGTCGCCGTAGTGTAAGTGTTGAATGTTTTCTGTCCGATGCTCTGTGGTACTAACGTATAAGTCCAGACATCCTTCAGGTTGGAGCAATCGTCGAAAGCTTCGTCTTCGATTGAGGTGACCATACTGGGGATGCGAACCTCAGTGAGGGCGGAACAGCCACGAAATGCATATTTACCAATACTCTTCAAATTTTCAGGAAGGGTGACAGAGGTCAGTGATGAACATCCATTAAAAGCGCCATCTATATACCTTGTAGCTTTATTACCTGATATCTTTTCTAGAGTTGAGGGGAAGTATCTATAACTAATTAACTATCAACACTTTCACTGTTAAACGGTAGAAAAGTGAAGACATAGATTCTATGAGTGATAAAAAAGTCGAAGATTTAACACTTTTAACTTTATGAAACCACAAAAAATACTAAAATGTGCAGAATTTGAGTTGTTATTATGACTTAAAGTGGATGCTTCCTTCGATGGAGATGATAAACTGCGACGGTCTGTCGCAGTTTTACTTTGAACCACCTAACTGGCTTTGGGGTATAAGTTTGAGGACGATGATAATACCATAATTTATATTACGCGCGCGAGAATACGTCAAGAGGGGAATCGCGAACTATTACCAATTCAGTCGTGTTGCTGATGTGAAAGAGAAAGAATGAGCTATCGGATAACAATTTCGGAGCATAAACTGGTGCAAATTTGCTATCTCGGCATCTATTTTATAGTTAAATATACATAAAAACGTATCGTGATTACGGAAATGAACGGTAAATGCGGTATTCATTTCAAAAATTATTTGTATTTTTGTAGCAAAATTACGATAATAGATAAAATATTGCGGTATGATACGAGATTTTTGGGTAAAGAACTACCTTTCCATTCGCGATAAGCAGGAATTAAACTTCGTGGCCAAGGGACCATCTTCGGAACTTGTCACCGAGGTCGCTGATGGCGTGTTCTTGTACAAGTTAGGCATCCTCTATGGTTCAAACGCTTCCGGCAAGTCGAATATGCTGATAGCCATGAACGAGGTGTTCCGTCTATTGGTTATGCCTAAGTCGGATGCAACCGTAGGAATAGGCGGTTGCATACCCTTTGTGCTCACCAAAAATGAGCCAACGGAAATGCACGTATCATTCTATGCCGATGGCACCCGATATGATTATGACGTCAAGTTCAATGGTAAGCACATCCTGAGTGAAGCCTTGTACTATTACCCAAACAAATCAAAATCGCTGTTCTACGAGCGTAGTTTTGTGGGCGAGAATGTGCAGGCCGACATCAAGTTCGGTGCGAGCCTCAAACTGCAAGTCAAGACGCAGGAAAGCATCCGCGAAAACACCTTGAACAACCACAGTGTGCTGTCCGTGTGCCGGAAGGCCGCCTTGAAAGAAGACATTGCTCCATTCAACACGCTTCACGCTTGGATTATGTCCAATTATCACGATGTGGACGGTGATGTGGAAAAGGGACTTGTTGAAATTTTGAAGGATGCTTACAGCAATCCTAAGAAGCGTAAGTTCTATAACACCATGCTCCAGAAAGCAGACTTGAACATTCTGGAATATCGTCCTGTCGTAGAAGACCGCATTGTCCCCAACGATTTCCGCGAGCGTATCCAAAAGGAAAATATCCCAGAGGAGATGAAAGATGTTCTGTTGAAGCCCACAACAGATTCTATCACATTCTTGAACCATTCCAACAATGGCGACTTTGACATTCCACTCAGATGGCAGTCAAAGGGCACTCAGAAATACATCCGCATATTGGATGCCTTGTACGACCTGATAACGAGTCCTCATGTGTACTACCTTGATGAACTGGGCGAGGACCTGCACAACGACTTGTTGTACTACTATCTCAATGTCTTCATCTTCAACTCCGACAAGTCACAACTGGTTATCACAAGTCAGGAAACTACCCTCTTGTCGCAGGATATGATTAACGAGAATCGAGGTGTGGTGTGGTTTGTTGAGAAGAACAAGGAGACAGCTTCATCCGAATATGCCCGTGGTGACTCATTCGGCTTGCATAAGAATCTGTCACTTTACAATTCATACCGCATTGGTAGATTGGGAGCCAAACCAGAACTGGGTAGTATCTTTATAAATTTGGAGGACTGATATGGGAAAGCTACGACAAACAGCACTCATCCTGGGTGAGGGGCCAACGGAGTTCTTCTACTTCAAATCCCTATGCGACGTGTTCAAGCGTCTGACCATCAAACCAGACTATCCAAAGCATACCAACATCAAGGAACTGGAAGCCAAGATAGCAGAGGGCATAGCAATGGGTTACAACCATATCTTCTGTATCATCGACATGGATACGAAGGACAAGGAACCAGAGCGTTCTCAATACCAGAAGCTAAAGGCAAAGTACGCTAAGCCTATCAATAAACCCAAGAAAGGCATCTACTGCGAGGTGGAGTTCTTCGAAACTCACCGATGCACAGAACTGTTCTTTCTCTTCTATTTCCGTTACACCTCCCGTCCATACGATGAGCAGGAGCCATTGCTCAAAGACCTCAATCAATGTGTGGAGTATCGGAAGACGATAGAGTTCTTCATCAAGACCAAGGGACTTCATGGTTACTTTGAACGCAATGGCGGTAGTCTTGAAAAGGCTATGGCCAATGCCAATCGGTCTGTGGAAGAGAAACTGAAGGATTGTAGAGATTATACCTACTCGGAGCTCGGAAGATTGATGGAAAGGCTGGAAGAATTATCAATTTGAATATTGAAAAAAGTAAATTTATTAATTGGGAAAAGACTATTATGAATATACGCTATTTTAGAAGAATTGAGGGGCTTATACGTCGCTGGTACAGGAAGAACTTTCACAAAAACTGGGAAGTTGTTGAGCATGGCCTCGACTTCTTTCAGGAATTTGCAGACATTTACGGCGACACAATAAACGATATTGAGACGGCAGACCTATTCTTCAAGGATTTTATGGGTCAAACTGGTGGATGGGTTATCGTGGATTTCCTTGATAGCGATAACTGGGACTGTATCCGAAAAGTTGATGTGGATAAACAGAACGGGCTAATATGGTTCTATTGGCAAATACCGAGTGGTGACCCACTCGAAGAAAAGATGAGAAAGATGGTCTTTCCTTTTGGGTATTATGGGATGTGCTTAAAGTTTGATAATATTAGGTTTTTAAAAGGGAAACGGAATAGATGTTTTGGCATTATCGTAAATGGATATACCATCAGAGAAAGAAACATAAAAGGCTTTACAAAGAATGGTGGATGGGAGATTAAAGGGATGGACGCTACATCTAGTTTCTTCTCAACGAGTGTTGTAAGGGAAAAGGATGGCGTATTCCAGCATTGGCGTTTTATGAATACGCCTATTTCTTCATTTTGGATTATACCCAAGCAGCTGAACGTACACCCACAGGATTCGGAGAAATTGCTTTATATACATGGTGTAGAGAAGTGTGAGAAGAACCTTAAGCTCGCTCTTGAGAAAACAAAGGGGGTGGATAAGTTAGGAAAGGAGGAACAACGTAAGGAAATAAAAACAGCGGCTCACGATATGCGCACTGTGGCTGAAAGCCTATTCAAACTGATTATGTGCTTCCATCAGGAGAAGTATCAGTATAAAGTAAGTAACTACGATGACTTGATGTTGCATAATTTGACAGGTCCGTTAAAAAAGACTATTTACAAACAGAATTTTGAACAAAATAGGATTGACGAGATACCAAGGCTAGCCAACGACCTTTCTCATGACTCTGGGAATCCTGTTGATTTCAGGAACTTAGGCACACTTTATACGGATATTACTTTTTTTGTCAGTGATTTTAAATCAAGAATAATGCGAAAAGGGCATGAAGTCACAGTTATACATAGTGATAAACCTTCACCTCATGATTTTGTTAAGGCTAATTATAAAAGTTTTTGTTTCATAGACGAAATAAATGAAATCGTTCGCAAGACGAATGGGAAAATCAGTTTTAAGATAAAAACACAGATTGGAACATTTGTCGCAATGAATTTATTTGGGGAAAACGGTGAAGAAGTACTCTGTAGTGATGGTTATATCAGAAACTCAAAGGAAACTGACGTTGATATTCTAAATGTATGGGATAGAACCGAAGTAATTGAGCTTTTAAATAAGATGTATCAGAAGGTGATTGCGACATGTAATGCAAATGGGTATGATACAGAAACATATTCGTTAGGAATCTCGTTTGAAGCTAAACTTAAAAAAGAAGGTACACCTAGTCATTTGTTTACAGAAAGCGAGATTGAAGACTTAATGCGTAATGCAGATGACGAAAATAACAATCAATTGGTGATTGATGAAGACGGGTATGCACATATCATTCAAGGGTTCAAGCAAGGGAATCTTTACCCAGTATCCCAAGAAACATGGTGTGCAGGAAATATGTATGTAGGAAAAGATTCCAATTTGTCTGATCTTCACAATAGCTATGTACTATGTATGCACTTGTGGTTATCATATCTAAAAAACGGAAGACACATGTATGATGATTGCTATGTTTCTGACAATGGACTTGACAAGGTGATAGAAGCAGTGAAACAGTTTTATTCTGATTATAACAAATAAAACACAATATATCCCCAGAATCTATTTGAAGCGAATCTAAAGTGATTAGAAAAGAAGTCCTATTTGTATTTTCTTATACTATAATAATTTCGGGCGGAAGCTGCGTATTTCATCAGTTTCCGCCCGAAATTATTAATTCAAAGTTAAGCAAACTACTTTGTCACAATATCATATAATGACTTGTAGTCTTTGGCAACGTCGTAGATGCAGCCATTGTCGCTGATGGTTTTGAAGTGGTGCTGGGTACACCATACCTCGCTTTCTTCTTCTCGTTTTATGGTTAGCCCCAGTTTCTCCAACCCTTTGATGCTGGTATATAGGTTTCTGATTTGGTCATGATGCTACTTTTTATATGCCTCCTTGTGTTGTTCTACATCACATATATTAAGGAATGTTCCTATTTGTGGCATTGAGTCTTGATAGACACATCTGAAATAGACATCCTCATTGTTTTTAAGTAGTTCTTCAATGCACTCACATTCGCAGCTCTTGCATTTTGTCATGTATATAGCTTTTATTGCTCCATTTATTTTTAAATAATCATCTTTCTTTTTACTGACTATACGGTACTCATTCTCTTTGGACCAACAATCGTGTTTTGTGAATAATAACTCTTTTTGTTTTGATTCGAAAAAAGCCTCCCAATCACTTGCAGCCTCCTTTGTTATTACTGGTGGTTCTGGCAATTGCGGTGTATAGCAAATTGCATCATGTAGCATACCCCTTTTGAGATGCTTCATTAGTTTTATGTAATCAAACTCGATACACACTCCTTTTCCTTTATCTCCATATAAACCCCACATCATTGGTGACATACAACCTTGCGTATAAGAATCATAGTCCATTGTAAGACTAATCTGTTTATACTTTTTCTTCTCTTCATGATATGAGTTCAAGTGCTTTATAGCGTTTATAGAATGACATTGCGACGAAAAGTTATGTTCAAACATATCATTCATATCTGTTACCACACCAAATTTTAAAGTCTGAGTCAACCAAATTCTCACAAAGCTGTTAAAGGAAGTATAATGATATAGTCTTTGTTTCTTTTCCTCCAAACTCAGTTCTCTTCCTGGGTATTGCAAACATTTGCCTTCCCTAACAATATAATTAACCATTTTTCTTTGATTCATATTCTTCTCTTGTTATTGGGGTTTCTGGGTCAACAATGAGAACTTCATCATAGGTCAGACCGTAGAGTTGATATACGAGAAAGTCGATCTCATTCTCGACAATTTTATTTCCTCCTGTTTCTAAAACTTTCTCAACTAAAGAAATTATAGATTGTCGAATACTTGTCGATTTTGGCAATGGGATAGATTTTATCTGATTGCCATTCAAATCAAAATAATTACCAGAAACTTTTGTAGAACTATATTTATATTCAAACCAAAAATTAGTTAATTTACTATTTATGATACCGACGATATATTGTGGCTCCAAACTCTTCCCAGGTTTTGGAATCAAATAATATATTCTATCAAGAAGTACCAAATGTTCGCGCTTCACTGTAGACTTCAAATACAAAACAGTTCTTGGTAGGATAACCATTTGTGGGATGAAGCGAGAAGCATCATCTGTATCAACATATATTTCCTCCCCACTTATTCGATACCTGTCTACACTTTTTGATTTAATAGCATTATAACTGGTACCATCAAAATCAACTTTATTATTAGCCAATCCACGTGCTACATTGAAATAGTTAGATATGCAGTTCCGAGAGGCATCAATTTTTGCAATAAGTTCAGATTTTGCATCTCCAGTAGGTATTATAAACACGTTATTGGAAGTGTTGAAAATTGACTGTTCAAACGATACGAATGGCAAAGAGTTAGATGTTAATACTTCAGAAAGGTTATTGGGGCGCATATATTTCACCACATTTTCATTCGCTCTGCCTCTTCCTAATAACAAAACACATGGATATGTCAATGCTGTTTCAAAAACTCGCAATTGGGAAACATCTAAAATAGACTTAATATTACTTTCTCTCATTATGAATTTTCTACATCCTTCTCCATAATCTGAATTAAAGAAACGTATTGGGTTTATATAGCATAAGAACCCATTTGATATTAAAAAATTCAAACCTCGTTCAATAAAGAGAAGATAGATATCATACTGTTTTTTTGCACTATGATAAAGAAGTTCATATTGTGATTTGTCTTCCTCAGGAATACTTGTTCTGCGAATATATGGTGGATTACCAATAACTATATCAAAACCTCCTTTCACCCCAAACATCCATTCAGAATCAAAGTAAGATGATGATGCATTTTGGTCGAACATATCCCATTGTGCAAGCAATCCTGCTTCGCTATGACCAACAAAGCCAGTTGCCTCAATTGCTTCTGCCAACGCTTTACGAGTTTCCTTAATTTTGTCCTTTAAACGTTGTTTGTCAACATTGCGTTTAGCTAGAAATATTTTATGGCTAAGTTCTTTCAACGCTTCTTTGTTTTTACGTACATTTGAATCAGATTCCACGAGCAGAGCATCATATTTCACTGGAATGAGTGTGTTTGCTGCCACAAATTTTGATTCAAGGTTAGGAAGCGGACGTATACCAAAGTTGTGTGTAGCATCACTCGTTGGTTTCTGATCAACAACAAGAGAAATAAAGAAACGCAATTTTGATATCTGTACAGCTATTGGCTGAATGTCAATACCATATATACAATGCTCTATAAGATATAACTTACGAGCATAGTCCGTGTCATTGATGCTTGTGTTGAAGGCTTCTTCAATGTCTGCTAGACGAGCCTTGCGTTCTGTTTCCTCATCCTCGGCAAATGCGAGTTTTGACTGTTCAATGGCAAGGTCAATCATAAAGTCCTTCCACATCTCGTTCGCTGGGTCAAGTTGACGAAGGACATGTACCAATTGCTGGAGTATGCCCATAGGAAACGCTCCAGAACCACAAGCTGGATCGAGCACGCGACAGTTATAAACTGCCTGCATGATAGCTTTGCGCTGTTCCTCGTTAAGTGTAGTTTCTTCTGTTGAGTAGCTAAGCAACTTGCGGTATTCTGATTCCAGATCATCACCACATGTGCGTTTTAAGTGGGCAACCAGACTTTCATCTACCATGTACTGCACAATTTCACGTGGCGTATAGAATGAGCCTGTCTGCTTACGAGCGGAAGTCTTTGTCTCTGGGTTATAAGATGCCAATAGGTTCTCAAAAACTTTACCCAACAATTCTGGGTCAAGAGAAACTTCTTGGTCAAGAGGTGTATTCTCTTCAATAGTGAAGTTATACCGTTTCAAGATGTCAATAATGCCTCGCGCAGATACACTCTTCTTGTTCTTGTCACCATACCACTGAGAAAGGTCGATGCTACGTCCAACCTCGTCACCAAAGAAAAGCCAGTCGGGAAGATACAGCTGTTCCAGCGACTCTTTCCTTTCTGAGAAACCATCGTAATAAAGTTTTTCAGGCTTCTTATCCAAACAGTCAAATAGCCCGCCATTTAGAAATGGTACATGACTATTTGCCATCTGTACGAACTCATCGGCACCTCCTTCTTTGAAGTCTGCCTTGTATCTCATCAGGTTGTTCACGTTATAACCATCGCGCAAGAACCCTTTCTGGAAGTCGCCTCGGCAAGAGCTGCTGTTATATCGCCAAGGTCTTTTGCGTTGAAGAATGTTTTCATATATGAAATTTTGTTTTATGTTAAAATCGTTTTTGTAAAGAGTAAATAACTCTCTTAGCTATTGTTTCGAAGTTCCGTGAAAATCTTTACGGCTTCTACGGCGGCACGGACATCATGCACTCGGAGGATGTCGGCACCTCGTTCGAGGGCGAGGGTGTTGAGAACTGTCGTGCCGTTGAGGGCTTCATCGGCAGAAGAATCAAGTAATCGCCAAACCATGCGCTTTCTTGAGATGCAAACGAGAAGTGGCAGATTGAATGTGTCCTTAAGCTGCTGTTGGGCAGAGAGTAATGAGTAGTTGCCGGCGATGATATCCTTTCCAAAACCGTAGCCGGGATCAAGAATGATATCCTTTACTCCGATTGAGTTGAGGACCTTGATTTTCTTGAGGAAGACAGAAACTGTATTCTCAAGATCCGCTTGAAGCGACATTAATATATAAGGTACTTGCAATCTGGCAACTTCAAGAAGAATGTCCGAAGGCTCATTCTCATTCGCGTCAACATCCACTTTCGCATTTTCGTTGGAGGTATTGTTGTAGTAGCCACGTCCTTCTGAAATGTCGTTTATGATATCTGCTCCGAATTCCTCAACTGCCATACGGGCTACTGATGGACGGAAGGTGTCAATAGACACGAGGGCATCTGGCTGCTCTCGACGGACAATGGCGAGTCCGTTACGCATACGGAGAAGTTCTTCTTCCTCGCTGACATCAGCAGAACCAGGGCCAGTAGAGAAGGCACCAACATCAATGATTTTGCCTCCTTCAAGGATTATCTGATTGGTACGTTCTGCTATTTCCTGTTCTGTCTGCTTGCGACTTCCTGCATAGACACTATCTGGAGTCACATTTAGTATTCCCATTACCTGTGGGGTTGATAAGTCTAATGTCTTGTTATGAACTGATATCTGCATTTTGGCATTAATTTTTGTTCCACTCCACAAGCACCAAAGGTGCGTTTTCATTTTGTGCGTGGGAATTTCAAATGCAAAGGTAGAAAAAATGTTTTACAAACTTGCGTTAATTTCTGATAAATATT
>CACZBS010000014.1 GCA_902779455.1 uncultured Prevotellaceae bacterium | reverse complement strand
CTTCTCGCGCGTCTTCATCTGAAGCACGGGGGCATTGTCGTTCTGGAAGTGATAGTAGGTGCGCTGCCAGAGGTCGGTCTTCGGAGCGGTGGTGATGCGGATGGTGTCGTCCTTGATTTCACACCCGGCAGGCTCCCGCGTCCACTGGAGGCTGCCCAAATCGATGTGGCCGCTGTCAGAAAGTGCCACCTTTACGTTGTCTACAAAATCCATTGTCGTTTCCTGTTTGTTCTGCTGTCCGCATGCTGTCAGCATAAGACCAGCGCAGAATAGTGAGAATAGTTGCTTGTTCATATTCATATTTGTTTTTTTGTCCGCCAAATTGGAGATTATCGTTTCCAGTCTAAGTCACTCACCGATTCTCTTCAACATGTTGTCTATGATTATATGCTGCATCGTTTCCATTGTATCGTCTTGTTCTGATACCCGCCTATCTGTTTATGAATTAAATATCCGTCGCAAGGTCTGTATGGAATGCAAGGGCAAAAATACACAAAATTCTTCAATTTGCGAGCATTGAACTGCAAAAAAATGATAGGAGACATGGCAGATTTGTGCATCGTTCTTGGCCATAGAGGGGGCATATCGGCGGTCAACACCTGTAGACGTGTTGTGAATTTTATTTACACAATGTACCCTACATGAGGGAGAAGCGGTGCTTTCACTGCCGAAAAGCACCGCTTCTCGCATCGAAAAGCGGCACTTCTCGCATCGAAAAGCACCGCTTCTCTGTTACCGCTTCACAAACAGGCTGATTATCTGACAGTTAGCAAAACGGGTAAAAATATTGCGAATTTTTCTTACATTTTACCCGACGTCTGCATGCCCTTCGCCGTCATCCCGCGCCGGTCATGTCGCCCACCATGAAGCCGCAGCAGCCGAAGTCGGCGGTCATGCGGAAGTGTTTCCCGCTGAAGCTTTCGTCATCATTTAGACACAATGAGTGACCTGGCGGTTGTTTTTCCGTTCTTGCATCCATCAAGCCCAATTCATCTTTGTTTCAAAAAAAAACGAGGTGTTTCAGAGCGGCTTGACGGGGTAGCTAAAAGATTTTGTAGGCCACCCGCACCTGCAGGTTGGGCCATGCCTTCAGCCACGACAGGGCGCCGCTGATGCCCGAGTTGCGGCCCGACGACTTGATCTCCGTCTCGTTGTTCAGCACGAAGCGTGGTGTGCCCCAGAAGAGCAGACCCGCATCGACGGCCAGGCTGAGGCGATGACGCTGGGCCAGGTGCTGTCCGAAACCGATGCCGAGGTATGGCTTGACGGCGTTGGTCTTCATGCGCACGTCGATGTTGCCATGCTCGTCGGCCGTGAAGACGTAGTCGCCGAACTTCAGTCCGATGGGCGGATAATTGGTGCGATAGACGCGGTTGTAGTCGGCCACCTTCTCGTTGGCGTCGTAGAGGAATCCCAGTGCGCCGTCGTTGGTGTTGCGGAAGTGGATGAAGTTCTGGCTGCCGACGAAGAGGCCGGCAGAGAAGTAGAAGGGCTGGCCCCGGAAGGGATGCACCTCGCCGAGGACGTAGACATTCCAGAAGTTGGGCTTGGCGGCCAGCTCCACCTTGTCGACCATCTGCGAGCGCCTGACGGCGTCGGCTTCCACCATCTGCAGCTCGGTGATTTCCGTGGCGGTGTTGATGGCCTTGAACTTGATGTCGACGACGTCCCATCCGGCGAAGCCCGCACGGACGGTCACGAGCCGATGGACCGGCATGGCCACGTCGAGACCGGCGCCCGTCAGTCCGGTGGTCAGTCCGACGGAGAGATGGTTCAGCAGTCCGTCCTCGGCCTGCAGCCTGTCGGCCGTCTGGGCCAAGGCCGTGGCCGGTGCGAGCATCATCGTGAGGGCGAGGAGCAGCGGATGGATATGGTGTCTGATAGCGTTAGTCATAGATTATTTGAAGTAAGGTTTGTTCGACATGATGAGCAGGTGGGTGAGCGACTGGCTCAGGGGGTGGAAGCCGTAGAGATAGTCGCTCGTGTAGGGCGTGCCGCCGTTGATGATGCAGTGGACGTAGTCGTGGCAGGCCATGTCCATCGGCATGATGCCGACGGTGCCGTCGTGCTGCTGGAGGTCGGCGATGACGAGGGGGTGCAGGTTGGCGGCATTGGTGATATAGCCGCGGGGCGACACCTCGGTGTAGGCCGAGCAATGGTTGACGATCCAGATGGGGTCGGCCGTGGCCGTGGCCTCGCGGGCACTGTGCATCATGTCGACGACGGTCTGCTGCTTGTTCCTCATCCGCAGCTCGCTCGTCGTCTTATAGTAGTCCTGCTTGTAGAGCGTCGCCCGGATGGTCGTGTCGTTCATGTTGTACATCGCGCAGCTGCGCTGGGCCTCGGGTCGGAGCGTTTCATCGATGTCGGGGTCCTCGTCGGGCCAGTCGCAGAAGACGACGGGGAAGTGGAAGAGGGCGTTGAGGGGTCGCAGGTCGTAGCGGCTCAGCCAGAGGATCTTGCCGCGCATCTCGCCCACCGTGATGTCGGGGCGCCAGTCGCGGACGAACAGCCCCTCATACTTCGGCTTGCTCAGCACCTTGTCGAGCAGCACCGTCCAGTTGTTCTGGTTCTCCATGCCGTTGTCGGCCTGCAGTTTGGCGATGAAGAACTCCGAGGGGTGAGCCTTCAGGTAGCGCTGCAGCTGGCCGATGGCCTCCTCGAACGTCACGTCGAGCTCACTGATGCCATGGGCCAGTCGCAGGATCTGCTTCTCCTTCGGGTCGGTGGCCAGCGTGTCGATGCTCACCACGGGGCGTATGTCGAAGAAGCGCATGCCGCAGGCCATCTGCTCCTCGAGCGTCGACACCTGGCTGATAGCCGTCATGTTGAACACATACTTCAGCACGGGCTGATAGAAGCCCATGCCCGTCATGGTGTCGTGGGTGCCGGGGATGCTCAGCTTGCACACCTGAGCGTCGTCCCTGACCATGCTGAGCCAGTCGGTGATGGGTGCGGGCAGGTCGTAGGCGACGGCGATGGTGTCCTCGTAGCCTTCGGAGAAGAGGAAGGGCGCGTCGAGCGAGGTCGCTTCGTCGTAGACCTTCTCCAAGTCTTCCTCCTCGCAACCGGTGAGTGTGGTCATGGCCGCGAGGGCCATGAGGGCATAGAATAGTTTTCTGATCATATATCCTGTCTGTTTATTTGTTCACGACCATCTTCACGATGCCTGCCGCATCCGTGACCGTCACCGCGTCGTCGTCGTTGACGTCGGCGGCGGGGCGGAGGAAGGTGCCTGAGGACCGTCCGAGGATGTGGTTCACGACCTGACGGACGTCAGCGCCATCGACCAGGCCGTCGCCGTTGGCATCGCCGCGGTCTACCTTCACCATGATGTTGTCGATCTTCATCGTGCCGTAGTAGCGGCCGGCCAGATAGTAGAAGCCCTGCAGACGGGTGCTCGTCGTGCCGGCCGGCAACTCGTAGGTGCCGCTGGCAATGACGCCGCCGGTCGACTTCATGGCCACGGTGTAGCCGACGGTGCGCTCCCGGCCGTCCACCTTCAGCCGGTAGTGATACCAGCTGCCGTCGGCCAGCTTGGCCGTCTGCGTCTCGTCCGTGTTGATGGTCGCCGTCGTGCCCTTGGCAGGGATGTCGAGGTGCATCAGCATGTGGAGGCCGTTGTTGTAGGTATAATAGTTGAACCAAACATTGTTAGTCCCAGGCACGTTCATGTTGCCTCCCTCTGTGGTGACGACAAACTCGCTGGCATCTTTGTTGCCTGAGCTGAAGGCGGCGTCGAACTCCAGCGTATAGGAGTCGCAGCCGGAAGACACGAGCGAATAGACGGGCGTAGAATTCACTAAGCCTACGGCATATTGCACATAGTTGCCCTGGCTGTCGTCAGTCTGAAGGGAAAGATCGCCACGAGATATGATTGGGGTGAAGCTCCATGCCGAGGCGTCGCCCTCCTGCTCATAGTCCTGTGCGAGGACGGTGACCAAGGTGTCGGCGGCCTCCGTCGTGCCGTGCTCCACGGCCTCGATGTAGTCGGGCAG
The DNA here is from genome assembly GCA_902779455.1 of uncultured Prevotellaceae bacterium. Lineage (GTDB taxonomy): Bacteria > Bacteroidota > Bacteroidia > Bacteroidales > Bacteroidaceae > Prevotella. The sequence continues at coordinate 74,576 of CACZBS010000014.1, read as the reverse complement.
GAAGAATCCCAGGTGGGGCGGCTGGTTGTAGGCCGTGTTCTGCCAGGCGATGCCCATGCGATAGACGTGGTCGTGCATCAGCGTCGGCACGCGATAGTCGGTGGGCACGTTGGTCGTGAAGATATTGATGTGCGAGGGGTCGTTGCCGTCGTAGAAGATGACTTCCTCGCGCCAGTCGCCCAGGATGTCAGCCTGCAGGCAGGGCGTGCCCTTCGTGTCGTTGCAGGTCTTTGAGTTGCCGATGTCATAGAGATTCGTGTTGCGCTTGGGGTACATGCGCGTATACCCATTGCCATTCCACTTCTCGAGGAAGGGGCTGTTATGATTGGAAATGTCGCCCAACAATTCTTCCTGCAGGTCGCCGTCCCAGTATATGCGGAAGTTGCAGACCGTCGGGCCATACTCTGAGATTACCTCACCCGTGGCACAGTTGCGGGTACGGAAATAATTCTTGTTATTAGTGGAGTCTTTCCAACTATCGGCTGCCGAACTGAAGAAGCTCTCGCGACAGTTCCCGTCGACATGAGCGGCCAGGCCGCGGCCGTTGTCCACGCCGGCAGGGCCACCCTTCAGCAGCACCTCGCCCGTGCGGGCATCGTGGATGTCCCAGGCGTAGGTGCCTTTCTCCTCGTGCACGTCGAAGACCTCCAGGCCCGGACGGTCGGGCAGCAGGTCGGCCAGGTGGATGGCGTCGCCATGGCCGAAGCCCACGCCGTAGAGCAGTCGGCCGTTGTCGTCGCAGGCCGCCGAGCCCCAGATGATCTCGTCCTTGCCGTCGACGTCGACGTCGGCGATGGAGAGGTTGTGGTTGCCGTTGCCATAGAGCGTGCCCGAGCTGCTGGCCGACTCGCCGGATGCGGCGGTGAAGGTGGGCTTCTGTCCCGTGTAGCTCTTCTTCGTGAAGCTGGCATCAGTGACGCTGTAGGTCGTCTTCGAGTCGGAGCAGTGCAGCCAGCGGTGGCTCAGCCGCTGGTTCTTATAGTCGACGGCCCAGACGTAGGCCCGGGCATAGTAGCCCCGGCAGAAGATGCCGCTGGCCGTGCGCGCCCCCTTGTCCAGATGGGCCACGGCAGCCAGGAAGCGGTCACCGCGGTTGCCGTAGTTGTCGCCCCAGAACTTTTCCTCGCTGGGCATGCCCTCGGCCTTGCCGTAGTTGCCGGCGCGATTGGGGTTATACCAGATGGTGTGCTGGGCAGCGCCGGTGAGTCCGTTGAAGACGGTCAGGTACTCGGGGCCGCTGAGGATCATTCCCTTCGACTTGCCGTCGCTGGTGGTGATATAGGTAGCCGTGTTGTCGGCCCCGGTGATGGCCGTCTCGGTGGCGGCGGCCGTGACGTAGTTGCCCTTGCCGTCCTTTGAGCCGGGCGCCGTCTTGCACATCATTTCGGCCTGCCCGTCGCCGTCGAAGTCGTAGACCATGAACTGCGTATAGTGGGCGCCGGAGCGGATGTTGCTGCCCAGGTCAACGCGCCACAGGCGTGTGCCGTCGAGGCGGTAGCAGTCGATGATGCAGTTGCCGGTGAAGGCTCCCGAGGCGTTGTCGGAGGAGTTGGAGGGGTCCCACTTGACGAACAGCTCATACTGTCCGTCGCCGTCGACATCGCCCACCGACATGTCGTTGGGCGTGTAGGTGTAGTCGCCGCTCGCGGTGGTGCCCCCGGCGGGGCGGTCGAGCTGAAGGCTGGTGTAGAGGTCGGCCCAGCTGTGGCTGGCGGCTGCCGTCTCGACGACGCGTCCGCCGGCGCGGGCCACCACCTGATAGGTGCTCATGGCGCTGCCGCCGCTGTCAAGGAAGCTGGTGGCCGTCGTGAGATTGCTGGCCACGACGGTGCCGTCGCGGACGACGTCGAAGGTGATGCCCGCCGGGTCGGTGGCCAGCAGGCGCCAGCTGACGAAGCGTCCCCCACTCTGCCCAGGCACGACGACGACACCGCGGTCGAGCTGCTCCATCTGCTCTACGGGCGTGGCCCACTGCGCATTAACACTATTCACAAAAAGCCATGCCATGAGGCCCAGCAACCAAAGTCTGTTATGCATTGTATTTCAGTAGATTGTTTATTTGGGCTGCAAAGGTACGCATTTTTTGGCAAACGGCAAAAGAAAAGAGGAGAAAACGAAGCACCGCTTTTCAGATTTAAGACGGATGTACGGACGGACGAGGAATCTCGACTTTTTTGGGGGAGTTTGAAAGTTTAGGAGTTTAGGAGTTTAGGAGTTTGGGAGTTTAGTATCTGAAATGCCGACAAAATGAGCATCGGGAGGGGGGGGATGGGTACTACTGACGGCAAAGGACCGCTTCGAGGTTGTCGAAACGGTCCTTTGAGACAGTCAAAGCAATCCTTTGCTGCCCCCGAAACGGTACTTTGCTAAATGGCCGGTGCGGGGACAGTCAGTGGGCGGGAGATGTCACTTCTCTACCAGGATGCGGGCGTCGACGGCGATGACGTCCTCCTCGTCGGCCAGCAGCGGGTTGATGTCCATCTCCTTGATCTCGGTGGCGAAGCGCAGCAGGGTGGAGAGACGGACGATGATCTCGGCATACTTGCGCTGGTTGATGCCCCGCTGGCCGCGCGTGCCCTGCAGGATCTTGTAGCCGCGCAGCGAGTGGATCATGTTCTCGGCCTCCTCCATCGACAGGGGCGCCAGACCCGACGAGACGTCCTTGAGCACCTCGACGAAGATGCCGCCCAGGCCGCAGAGCACGACGTGGCCGAAGCGCGGCTCATACTTGGCGCCGATGAAGAGCTCCGTGCCGCGGATCATCTTCTGCACCATGATGGCCGTGGCGTCGGGGATCTGCATCATGCGGTCGAACTCGGCGCTGAGCACCTCCTTCGAGCGGATGTTGAGGGCCACGCCGCCCACGTCGCTCTTGTGCACCGGGCCGACAACCTTGGCCACGACGGGATAGCCGCACTTCTCGGCAAAGGCGAGCACCTCGTCCTTAGAGTCGCTGACAAACTCGGGCACGGTGGGGATGCCGGCAGCCGAGAGCAGCTCGTGGACAAGATTGGGAGCGATATACCCTCCACCTTCGGAGGGGGCCTCGAGGCCGTCGATGATGCGGCGTATGCGAGGGATGTCGACGCCGTTGAGCACGATGTTCTGCTCGGCGGGTTCGGGCGTCTTCATGATCTGCGTCAGGGCGGTGCCCAGCGTCACCTCGTCGCTGAAGTTGACGTGGCCGCGCGAGAGGAACTCCTGCACCTCGGGCCCTGCCGTGTTGACACTGGGCAGGATGGGGAAGATGGGCTTCTTGCACTCCAGGATCTTCTTGTGCAGCACGTCGTAGGCCTCGTAGAGCTCCACCAGTCCGGGCGTGCCGAAGATGACCATGATGGCGTCGATGTTCTTGAACTTCTTCTCGCAATAGTCGATGGCGATGCCCAGATGCTCGGGCGTGCCCGTGGCGAGGATGTCAATCGGGTTGGCCACTGACGAGCCGGGGAAGAGCTGCGCCTTCAGTTCGTCGGCCACGGGACCTGAGAGCGAGGGGATGTTCATGCCGCCCTTCGACAGGGCATCGGTCAGCATCACGCCGGGGCCGCCGGCATGGGTGACGATAGCCACGTTCTTGCCCGTGAAGCGGGGCAGAGTAAAAATGCAGCCGACGGTGGTCAGCTCCTCGCGCGAGAAGCAGCGCACGATGCCGGCCTTGCGGAAAAGGGCCTCAACGGCGGAGTCGCTCGAGGCGATGGCGCCCGTGTGGCTCGAGGCGGCGCGGCTGCCGGCCGACGACGAGCCGGCCTTGATGGCGGCGATGCGGCAGCCCTTCTTGATGAGCGAGGTGGCGTGGTAGAGCAGCTTGTCGGGGTCGGCGATGTTCTCGATGTAGAGCAGCTTCACCAGCGAGTCGTGCTCGGGGTCGAAGTGCTCGTCCATATACTCCAGCACGCTTTCGATGCCGATCTGCTTGCCGTTGCCGATCGACCAGACTGAGTTGAAGGGCAGGCCCTTCGTGACGGCGCTCTCGAGGATGAAGACGGCCGTGGCGCCCGAACCCGAGATGAAGTCGACGCCCTTGGGGTTGAGGTTGGGGATGGGCTTGGTGAAGACGGAGTGGTGCCAGCGCGTCAGCAGTCCGATACAGTTGGGGCCGATGAGCGCGCAGCCGTATTTCTCGCACGTGTCGAGAATCTGCTGCTCGAAGACGGCGCCCTCGTGGGTCTCCTCGCCGAAGCCGGCAGATAATATGATGAAGGCGCGCACCTGTTTCTCGGCAGCCAGGAACTCGACGTACTGCGGACAGAACTTGGCAGCCACGACGAGGATGGCCAGGTCGGTGGGCGGCAGCTCCTTGGCGTCGTGGAAGGCCTTGATGCCCTGCACCTCGTCCTCCTTGGGGTTGACGATGCGCAGCGTGCCCTGATAACCGCCGCTGAGAAGGTTGCGCACGACGGCGCCGCCGGGTTTATGACAATTGTTGGAGCCGCCGATGACGACGATGCTCTCCGGTTGAAGCAGTTGTTTGTTGATCATAGCGCTTAAACTTTGGTTTTTAGTTTCTTCGGGCAAAGTTACAACTAAAAAATGAAATCTGCAAGAAACCTGCATCTTTTTTTGATTAAAGGGGAAAGATTGGTCGATTTCCCGGCGCTTCTTTTATAGTTTTTTTATCGCCAAAAGATTACGAATATTCTTTACATTCGAAGATTCTCCTAAAAAGAAACGGTGCTTTTCGATGAGAGAAGTGCCGCTTTTCGACTCAAAAAGCACCGCTTCTTTCATCGAGAAGCACCGTTTCTCTGCACTACATTTCCAAAAGTACTGATTACCAAGTAATTAGAAAGTCAAACAAAAGGATTGCGAATTTTTATGACAAATTCGAGTTGACAACAGGGTAGATAGCGCACAATATTTATAGCCCCCACCCTCCCCTTTGGAAGGCGCAGCCGCTCCCATCGGACAGGGCGCCAGCCGCTCCCCTCCCCTCCGCTCGGCCGAAGTACGCTTGCTACCGAAGGGACGCAAGAAGGGGAGGGGTTGGGGGTGGGGTCTGTAACTATATTACCCGCTTAAGAATCGTTCGTAGCGAAAAAGATAGAGACCCCACCCCCGACCCCTCCCCTTGAGGGGAGGGGAGCGGCTGGCGCACTGTACGAGGGGAGCGGCTGGCGCACTGTCCGATGGTAATAACGGCGCTACAGCCCACTCTGCCCTGTCCGAGGGTAATTAATTTAGTAATATAATTCAAGTTTCGCTTGTACTAATTATCCGTGACAGAAATCTAGCAAATCTTTTCAAATCTTCCAAAGCAGATTTGTTTGATTTGTTCAGATTTGAAGGATTTCTCGCCGTAGGCGACTAAAAATCATCGCATGCTTGCGAAAGTTGAGTAATATAATAATAAATCGGTACAATATGGCTGCCCCTGTAGGAGGCGACGTGTCCCCACGTCGCACTTGCCGCAGGTGTCACGTGAGGACACGTGACCTCCTAAATCAAAAGGCATGGGGAGCATCACTGCTGCCCATGCCTGTCCGCGGAACTATTACTAACTAAATATTAACTAATTCAGTGGGAGGGTGCCGACGTAGCGCGTCAGACTATCACCCGCCAGACCGATTTTGAGGATACGGCCGTCGGGGGCGAAGATGATGGTCTCGGGCAGCGACATGATGCCATAGGCCTGCACCGCCTCCGACTTCCAGCGGCCCAACGCGTCGGCCTCGGGGACGGCGAGATGGTCGTAGCAGAGGTCGCGCTTCTTCACGTAGCGGCGCCAGCGGGCCTTGTCGGCGTCGAGCGAGAGGCCCACGAGCCGCAGGTTCTTGCCGCGGTACGCCTTGGCCATCTGCTTCATGTACTTGCAGCCGCTGTGGGCGGTCCAGTCGCGCTCCTCCCAGAACTGCAGCACCACGTAGTCGCCATGCCCGATATAGTCGCTCAGGCGGCGGGTCACGCCGGCGGTGTCGACGCAAGCGGCATCCGCGAACGGCAGGCCCGGCTGGCGCTTGGCCAGTCCCTCGAAGTATTTCCACACGGGCTGCAGGGCCACATGGTCGGCGTAGGGGCGGTCGTGGCGCAGGCGGAGGGACAGCTCTTCGTAGGTCATCGCCGTAAAGTTGGTGGCCAGGAACCACGCGGGGATCAGGTTGTCGGTATTCTCATCGATGAGCTGCAGCTGCAGCCGGAGGGCATCGTCGAGCAGGCGGCCGTAGCCCTCGGCGTCCATCACGGTGTAGTCGCCGTCAGCATCGCGGATGGCATACTTCCGCAGTTCGGGCTCCAGGGCCTTCAGCCGTCGCTGAGCGGCGACGAAGCGCTCATTCAGGTCGGAGCCGCTGACTGTCATGTCGCTGAGGTCGACGGTCGTGGGGATGCTGTCAGCAAAGAGCGCCAGCCGATGGCCCCGACGGTCGGTCACCTCATAGAGCTGATCCTTGAGCAGCAACTCGCTCAGCGTGAACTTCCCACCGTTAGGCAGCACCTCGAAGGACGGCATGCCGGGGAACAGCGGCCTGACGGTCACCTCGCCCTGAGCCTGTCCCGTCAGACGGATTTGCACATGGTCGGCGCCAAGGTCGTAGACGGCGTTCACGATGCGCTCGTCCTCGGGATTCGTGAAGTGTCCGACGGTGTTCGACTCAGTCATTGAGACATGACCATGGGCCAGCGTGCGGGTATGCTGGTTCAGCTTGCTGACAGCCTTCGCGAGGAGCCGCTGCCGCTCGGCGCTGTCGGTGAAGGGGGGTATCTGCGCCAGCACGTTCTTCAGCTGCAGTTCGGTCAGCTGGCCGTCGAAGTTGTCGATGAGCTTGGTGGTGATGTAGAGGCGCTCGTCGGCCTGCTGCCCGGTAAATATTTTCAGTCCTTTCAACTGAGCCAGCAGTGTCTCGTACTTCAGTTGGTCGTCGCCACGGAGCGGGCGCCGCGAGTAGTTCTGCCGCCAGTCTTCCTGGACGAACGGCTTCAGCTGCCAGATGCCGTCGGTGAAGCGGAACAGCATGCCCTCTAGCGTGCGCCAGGGACGGCCGTGACGGTCGGTGAAGGCGTCGACGCGCCACTTGAGGCCGTAATACGCCGGCTGGCCGTTCTCCGTGAAGGTGAGCAGGCGGAAGTTCTGGCCGTCCTCCATGATGTAGCGCCCGAAGATGCCCCCGTAGACGTTGTCCTTGCGGCTGATGTGCATCTCGCGGAAGGGCTGCGGCCCGTCGACGGCATCGTGGAAATAGGCCGACGAGGCCTGAAGGACGGACGAGGCGAAGGCGCCCTTCAGCCGGGCGAGGGCCGCCGGCTCCGTCAGCGTGTCGCCCTCGGCGGTCTGCTTGAAGTGCCATTGTCCCATGGCGTGACTCCAGTGGGTGTCCTTCGTCAGCAGCTCGTCGGAGGCGAGGAAGGTCTCGATGGCTTTGTCCATCTCTTTCGGCTGGGCCGTCAGGCCGAGGCTCACGGCCAGTGCTGCGGTCAGCAGCAGCGTTGATTTCTTGTTCATATCTCAATAGGCTTTAACGTAAACAATGGTTTCCTCGGGGTCGTCGGCAGCGTTGATGAAGTCGTCGACCGCACGGCTGAGATGCTCGTCCGAGGCGATGGTTTTCTCCAGGCGGGCCATGTAGCAGCTGTCGCTGATCTCAGCGAGCTCGGCCTCAAGCTCTGCCATGAGGACGGCCGTGCTGTCCGGTGGGGCGGTCGGCCGGGCGATGGCCTTCGGCTTGGGTTTCCTGACGGCTGGCGGGGCGGTCTTCACCTCAGCCAGCGGCGAAGGCTCCAGGACGGCGGCGGGCTTTTCTGCGGGCATCGTCACGTCGGTCTGCGCCACCTCTACCCTCTCCTGACGGGTCGGCTGAAGGTCGATCGTCAGCAACAGCAGCACGCTGGCAGCCACTGCCATGGCCGCATAGAGCCATGTCCGGCTGGGACTACGGTGGTCAATGTCCTGCATCACGCGGTCGCAGAAGTCGTCGCTCGGCTCAGTGGGCCGACGCCTGGCTTCGCGTCTGCGCAGCGCTTCGCGCAGGTCGGTGTCTTTTAACTCATTCATCTGTTTTCTGTTTAATCATGTGCAGAAGTCTCTTTCGTATCCGGTAGAGCCTCGCGCTCAGCGTGTTGGGCTCTGTGTCCATGATGTAGGCGATGTCTCGCAGCGGTCGGTCTTCATAATAATAGAGGTGGAGCAGCAACTGGTCGTCGGGCGGCAACGCGTCGATGGATTCTTCCAGCCGCTGGATGCGCTCCTCGCGCTCCGTTGACAGGTCGTCGTCCTCGGCGGCCAGCGGCACCTCGCTGATGTCGGCCATCGTGGGCTGGCGCCGTCGCAGGCGGTCGATGGCCTCATGATAGGCGATGCGCTGCACCCAGGTCAGGAACGTCGCGTCGCCACGGAAGGAGTCGAGCCGACTGAAGGCTCGGACGAAGGCGTCCTGTGCCACCTCCTCGGCCTCCATGCGGTCAGGCAGCAGGCACGCCGTGAAGTCGACCACCTCGGCGGCATAGGCCTTCACCAGCCTGCCATATTTCTCTTTATCGCTCTTTGTTCTCATTCCACTTAATGGACGGAGAAAATGAAAGAATATGACGGCCGAAGTCGTTAAAAGATGTTACATTGCGGTTGTAGCACCATATTATTCGTAACTTTGCACGTAGAATATGAAACAGATAAGGATTCTTTTCGTCTGCCACGGCAACATCTGCCGGAGTCCGATGGCGGAGTTTGTGATGAAGGACATGGTGGAGCGGGCCGGCGTGGCTGACCGCTTCTATATCGAGTCGGCGGCGACGTCGACTGAGGAGATAGGCAACCCCGTCTATACGCCGGCCCGCCGCAAGCTGGCCGAGCACGGCATCGGCTGCGCGGGCAAGACGGCGCGGCAGATGCGGCGCGACGACTACGGGCGCTTCGACCTCATCGTCGGCATGGACGCGTGGAACCTGCGCAACATGCGGCGCATCTGCGGCGACGACCCCGAGGGCAAGATCAGCCTGCTGATGGACTTCACCGACAGGCCGGGCGACGTGGCCGACCCGTGGTACACGGGCGACTTCGAGGCCACATGGCGCGACGTCGTCGAGGGTTGCGAGGGAATCCTAAGACATTTGGGAGTTTAGGAGTTTAGACAATAGTCTGTTGGCTGATAGCCATGGAGCAAAACTATCGTCTAAACTCCTAAACTCCCAAACTCCTAAACTCCTAAACTCCTTTAGATAGACTTACGACGGAATCAGGAAGTTGACCACCTCCTGCTCCACCTGCACGCGGTATTCGCCGACGGGCGTCTTCATCAGGCGGCCGTCGATGCCGACGAGGGCGTGGGGGGCCGACTCGACGATGACCTCGCGGGTGCGGTAGGGATGGACGTCGCGGTGGTTGAGGAAGCGGCTGGTGACGAGCAGCCACAGCCCGTGGAGCAGCTTGAGCACCTTGGGGTTATGGACCACGGAGACGTCGAGCAGCCCGTTGTAGGGGTTGGCCGACGGCGTCTGGCCATAGCCGCGGGCATTGCCGATGCAGACGGTCATGACGCTGCGGTCGACGACGTCGCTGTTCATGCGGAGGCGCATCTTGTAGCTCTGGCGATGGAAGAGCATGACGACGAGCGAAGAGAGGAACGAGAGGGTGCGCGAGCCGAAGAGGCGGCGCGTCTGGCGGCGCAGGTTCATGATGTCGGCCGTCATGCCGATGTTGATGCAGTTGAGGAAGTAGCGGTGGCAGCGCTCCTGGCTCTTGTTCACGTAGCGGATGCAGCCCAGGTCGATGCGACGGGTGCGCCGCTGGGTCAGCTGGGCGATGAGCACGTCGTCGGTCATGTCGGTGAGCCCCCAGAAGCGGGCAAAGTCGTCCATCACGCCGTTGGGGATAAGTCCCAGCACGATCTCGTCGCGCACGCGCTTCTCCTCCTTCATCAGGCAGTTGACGGCGTCGTTCATGGCCGAGTCGCCGCCCATGACGATGATGGTCTTATAGCCGTTCTGGATGAGCATGCTGACGATGCGCTCCACGCTGTCGCGATTCTCGCTCTGCACGAAGTCGTAGCCGACGCCCTGCGCATCAAGCAATTGCTTAATGCGCTCCCAGCGCTTGTCGTTCTTCTTCTTGGGACAGTACACCAGTCCCCAACGTGTTGTCTCTACTGCCATAACGTTTTGCCACTAATCTATTGCAAAAATACTTATTATGCCCCAAATATCAAGCCCCGGCCGTCATTTTATAATATTCTTTAACAAAGATGCAAGGTCTGGTAAAGGCCCAGGCATGGTCTGACTTTCATTTTTTCTATGACGCTCCAGGCTGCCCCCCGCTATCTGACGAGGATGGCCTGGCGGGCGGTGTAGTCGCTGACGGCGTCGTAGAGGGCAAGCACCTGGGGCCAGCGGTCGGCGGGCTCACGCTTGTGGAGCAACGTCTTGCTGACCTTCAGCCGGAGGGCGCCCGCCTCGAGCGTGGGCTCGGCACGGAAGGCGCCCACCTCGTTGCTGAGGTCGGCGCGCAACTGGCTGAGGGCTTCGGCCGGCAGCGTGTAGCCGTCGGGCAGACGGAGCGTGATGTCCCACTCGTGCGTCGTGGGCATCTCGCGGATGATGTCGGCCGTGCGCTGACGGTCCTGTCCCTCCAGTTTCAGCTGACTTCCGATGAGCTTGCCGACGGCGACGATGAGGTTCTGGCCGGCGCGCTTCACGAAGCCGTCCATCGTGTAACTGACCTCAAAGCTGAAGTCGGGCGCCGCGGGCTTGACGCCCATCGACGTGATGCGCCATGGGCCCATTGCCGCCGGTTCCGTTTCGTGATAGGCCGTCACCACGGCTTTCACCTTCTCCTCTTGCCGTCTGTTTTCTTCGGCCGTGCGCTCGGCCAGCGCATCCGCCCATTTGGCATCATAGAGCGAAGCCAAGGTCTGCATCGAGACGTGGTCGGCGAGTATGGAGTCCACCGTCTGCTCGCGGGTGGGCATGAAGAGCGAGAGCTCCTGTCGGGCGTTGCCCTTGACGGTGCACTGGCAACTGATGTGCATTTGAGTGCCCTCGACGTCGATGGTCATGGACGTCGCGTCTACATTGTCGGCCGCCGACGACTGGGGCAGCACGATGTGCTCGTAGGGACCTTGGGCCGGCTTCTTCACGTTGGAGCAGACAACGGCCTTGCGGCCCTGATACTGGTAGGCCAGTTCGCCCGGCACGCCGGCAAAGGCGGGGGCGAAGTAGCACTTGCCGGCGGGCAGCCGCAGGAACCACGTCGTGTTGTCAACGTTGGCCAGCCGGTCGATGGGCTCGCGGCCCTCGCTCGTGGTCATGCCGCACTGATAGATGATGCCCGCCTTCTTGAACATCTGCCGCATCCAGCTGACGAATCTGGCGCTCGAGATGTCAGCACTGCCGGAGAGCGCATAGGCGACGCAGTATTCATAGATATAGTCGGCCCGCTGCTCATCGTCGGCATAGCGCGCCACGGCCTCCTTGACGACCGTTTTGTCGCGCTTCGTCAGGGCGAAGGGCCAGTTCCAGGCCCGCCAGTCGTCGGCCTGGATGAGGGCGGCGTCGGGATTGCGCTGCAGCCCTCGCCGCTGGCTGTTCATCTTCGACTTCGGCGAGGCGAAGATGTTGACATAAAGCATGGCCAGGGGCGTCTGCTGCGACGTGAGATACCACCAGCGCGGCTCCGTCTGCGCGACGTTGCTCACCGCGGCGTCGAGCACATAGTCGCCGTCGGCCGTCGTCGTCACCTCGAAGTCGGGCGCACCGTTGAGGGTCGTGTACTGCGTGGCCAGCGAGCCGTCGATCTCGCAATGGACACGATAGGACAGCATCGGACTGTCGGAGACGTAAAAGAAGGTCGTCGGTGCCGGGTTGAGGCCGTTCGTCTTGCTGTAGACATAGGTGAAGACGTCGATGATGTCGCCCACCTGCAGGCCCGGCACGGCCAGTTTCTGGCGCTCGTCGCGGCCCTTCGTGCCCTCGGTCGTGACGACATAGTCGTCGGTGGGAACCTCGTTGACCGTCCCGTCAGGCTTGATGATGCGCACGCCGAGCACGCGCCGCATCTCCATCTTGCCGTAGTAGATCGAGCGCCGCCGGGCATAGCTCATGAAGTCGAACTCGGAGTAGAGCTTCAGCGCCGCCTCGTCGTTGATCTGCACCTGCTGGCGGGTGATGGTATAGCACTTCACCTCAGTCACCGTCCCGGTGGCGGAGAAGAAGTTGAACTTGTCGCGCTTCGTCACGTCATACTCGTCGTAGGCGGCCAGGATGACGGCCGACTGGTCGGCGAAGCGGTCGGTCGGCTTGGGATGGCGGAACTCGGGCAGGTCCATGCCCCACACCTGCTGGCGGATGGTCTCGGCATAGGCCTTATAGTCTTTCTGATCAAACGCGCCGGCCCGGACGGCCAGCAGCAGGAGCAGGATGCCCAGGAGCATCCGGCGTTGAGTAGTGATGGTTTGCATGATGGTGATTTAGGGTTTACGTTTCAGGATGATTTGTTCGTTGCAGGCGTCGGTCCATCGGCTGACCGACCGGTTCCACGCGGGGACGTCGGCCCGTGCGATGCGCCGGGAGGTGATGAGCATGCGCTGGGTGAACAGGACGGCGTCAGCCTCCTGTTCGAACGTGCAGCTCAGCCGGCCCTGCGGCACGTCGAGTGCGAAGTCGTCAGGCAGGAGTTCCACCGTGTAGCCCTCAGGCAGGTGCAGGCGCACTGTCCTGACGACGCAGCACTCGAGGGGCAGCTCGAAGTCGCTGCGGCGTCGGAGGGTGTCGAGGCGCAAGGCGAAGAGATTGTTGTGCGGATTCAGCTCCACGTAGACGTCGTCGCCGACCGTCTGCACGGCATGCCCGAGGGCCACCTTCCCCTCGAAGCTGGCCCACTCATGGCGGCTGTCGGCGTCGCGCCAGGCGACGTCGCTGACGGTGTTGCTACGGTCGTCGGCATTCAGGTTGCGGGCCAGCAGCTCCGTCTTGTCAGACATCGTGCTGCGCTCATAGCTCGTCATGAAATATTCCTTCATGTCGCCCCTGACGGCATAGACGGCCTGGCCCTCCAGCCAGCGGGCATCGACGTCGAGCTGCAGGTCGTAGGCCAGACTGTCGACTGACAGCCCTACCGCCAGCGTCGGCACGGTGTAGAGCAGGCAGTCGGCGCCGTCGTCGATCATCGCCTCGCGCCCCTGGATGTGCTGCGGAACGTAGCCCACGGGCAGGTAGCTGCACGTCGGGTCGAGCAGCAGCGGCGGCTGCCCGTCGTGCATGACCGCACAGACCATGTGGTCGACGGCGGCCAGCGTCGGACATTGGCTGATGGTGTAGGGGATGCTCCGCGTCCCGACGTCGGTCAGGCGGGCGTCGAAGCCTTGGTGCCGCAACAGCGTGGCCAGCAGCAGCGACATGCCCTTGCAGTCGCCATAGCGCTTGCGGACCACCGCGGCAGGGCGGTCAGGCCGGTGGCCGGACAGTCCGGCCTCGAAGGCCACATAGCGGATGTTCTGCTGCACCCACTGCAGGGTGTTGGCCAGCCGCTCACGGGGCGTGGTGCAGCCGGCCGTGATGACGTGAAGCAGCGAGTCGATGCCGTCGATGGTCGTGTCGACTTGGGCCAGCTCGTGGCCCCAGCGGTAGAGGGCGTGATAGTCTGGAAAAATGCCCGTCACGAGGATTTGCGGGCTGACCTGCATGTATGGCGGTGCCAAGGGCTCGGACTTCCATGCCGGCAAGGAGGTGACGGTATAGGTGAAGACCGAGTCGGAACCGACCAGTGCCGCCGTCATGCTCACTCGCTCCGGCGGCAGGTTGAGGGCCCGGGTGCGCACGCCGCTGAGCGTGGTCGGGATGATGAAGGTGAGGGTCTTACGGCGGATGAAATAGCTGTCCTGCAGGCTGATGCGGGCCAGATAGCGCGCATCGGTCACCGTCCTGTGGAAGTGGGCCGTCAGCCGGCGGTGCTTAGGCGTCAGCGTGGCATTGAAATAGCACACCTTCGACCCGTCGTGAAACACCTCTTCGCTGTCGGCCGCGCGGTGGTCGGCCTTCAGCGAACCGCACGAGGCCTTGTCGACCGTGATGATGTCGTCGTAGAACACGTAGGGCTGCACGTCCTCGGAGAGGTTGCCCGTCAGCTCATAGGTCGTCTCTTGCTCGTGCTTCACCGCCACGTCGCCGTTCGGCGCCACGACGTAGCGATAGGTCTCAGTGGCCTCGTCGATGACCACACGGTCGTCGGCAGTCTGCGCCGTCAGTCCCCGTGGCACCCAGCACAGCGCCGTCAAGCAAAGGAAAAAACGGATAAAAGAGTAGTTCATGGTCATGCATTACGATCGTCAGCCATCAGCCGGAGGATGGCTTCCACCTTCGCGTCCATGGGCAGCGTGGCGTCAATCCAATGGATGTGGAAGCCACGGCGCTCCATGCCCCGGAACCAGGTCATCTGGCGCTTGGCAAACTGATGGATGGCGATTTCGAGCTGGCGGAACATCTCGTCGAAAGGCAAGTGGCCGACGACATATTCCGTGACGTATTTATATTCAAGTCCGTAGTAGGTCAGGTCCTCGGGCGTGATGCCCTCAGCGAGCAGGCCCCTGACCTCGTCGGCCATGCCCTCGTCGAGGCGGGCGCGGAGACGGCGCGTGATCTTCTCGCGGCGCAGCTCGCGGTCGATGTTGACGCCAATGATGAGCGACTCGACGGCGGGCAGCTCGCGCAGCGGCATGGGGTGCTCCAGCGTGTACTGCTCGATCTCGATGGCGCGGATGGCCCGCTGGGCGGAGTCGACGTCGGTCGTGTTGTGCATCACGCTGCCGCTGCGGGCCTTCAGCTGGCGCAGCATCTCGGTCAGCTCGGCCAGCGAGCGACCCTCGAGCGCGTCGCGCAGCGCCTGGTTCTGGGGCACGGGCGAGAGCCGGTAGCCCTTGAGCACGGCCTCGATGTAGAGGCCCGTTCCGCCGCAGAGGATGGGCACGGCTCCCCTACCCCGCACCTGCTCGTAGGCCGTGAAGAAGTCCTGCTGATATTGGAAGAGGTTATAGCGCGTGCCGGGCTCGCAGATGTCGATCAAGTGGTAGGGGATGTCGACGGGCGAACCGTCGACCGCCAGCCGGTAGTCGCTCAGGTCCTTGCCCGTGCCGATGTCCATGCGGCGATAGACCTGGCGCGAGTCGGCCGAGAGAATCTCGCCGCCGATGCGCAGCGCCAGCGCCGCCGCCAGCGGTGTCTTGCCGCTAGCCGTGGGCCCGAGTATGGTGATCATCTTCTGCATAGCGGCCACAAAATTACATAAAAAAAGCCGTCCGACAAAGAAATCGGACGGCTTTTTGCTTTCATTTCGACGAGAATTATTTCAGCTCGGCGAGGTACTTGATGGTGCGGACCATCTGAGAGGTGTACGAGTTCTCGTTGTCGTACCATGCAACAACCTGGACGAGCGAGTTGCCGTCACCGATCTTCGAGACCATGGTCTGGTTGGCATCGAACAGCGAACCGAACTTCATGCCGATGATGTCGCTCGAGACGAGCTTCTCCTCGGTGTAGCCGAACGACTCGTTCTGGGCAGCCTTCATGGCGGCGTTGATGCCCTCGACAGTCACCTCACCCTTGACAACAGCGTGCAGGATAGTGGTCGAACCGGTGGGAGTCGGAACGCGCTGGGCAGCACCGATCAGCTTACCGTTCAGCTCGGGGATCACCAGGCCGATAGCCTTGGCAGCACCCGTCGAGTTGGGCACGATGTTCTGAGCACCGGCACGTGCGCGCTGCACGTCACCCTTGCGCTGAGGACCGTCGAGAATCATCTGGTCGCCAGTGTAAGCGTGGACGGTGGTCATGATACCGCTCTGGATGGGAGCGAAGTCGTTCAGGGCCTTCGTCATGGGAGCCAGGCAGTTGGTGGTGCAGCTGGCAGCCGAGATCACGGTGTCGGCGGGCGTCAGCGTCTTGTGGTTGACGTTGTAGACGATGGTGGGCAGGTCGTTGCCGGCAGGAGCCGAGATGACAACCTTCTTGGCACCAGCGGTCAGGTGGGCAGAAGCCTTCTCCTTCGAGGTGTAGAAGCCGGTGCACTCCAGAACGACGTCCACGTTCAGCTCGCCCCAAGGCAGCTCGGCAGCGTTGGGCTTGGCATAGATCGTGATCTCCTTGCCGTCGACGATGATCGAGTTGTCGGTGCAGTCCACAGTGTGCTTGTTCTCGCCGAACTTGCCGCAGAAACCGCCCTGAGCGGTGTCATACTTCAGCAGGTGAGCCAGCATCTTGGGGCTGGTCAGATCGTTGATAGCGACCACTTCATAACCTTCAGCCTCGAACATCTGACGGAATGCGAGGCGACCGATACGGCCGAAACCGTTAATAGCAACTTTTGTCATTGTTTTGTTTAAAAATTAAATTAGTTATACCTTAGAATTTGAACTTTTTTACCTTCAAACTAAAATTTTTCCTTATTTCGCGTGCAAAGTTACGAAATTTTTCTTATATTTGCACTTGAATTCTGATTTAATTATCCTAAAAAGAATTAAAGACCGCCAACGAAGCGGCCCACGAGCCCGAAAAACGACGGCGATTGCAAAATGAAGTTAGCAAATATAATAATTCTCACTTATTTATTCACTAAAAAACAAAAGACTTATGGGATTCATCAAAGAGTTTAAGGAGTTTGCCATGAAGGGCAACGTGATGGACATGGCAGTCGGTGTGATCATCGGCGGTGCATTCGGTAAGATTGTCAGCTCGCTCGTCGACGACGTGCTCATGCCGCTCGTTGGCATGGTCACCGGCAATGTCGACTTCACAGGCCTCGTCGCCAAGTTCGGCGAGGGCGAGGGTGCTGCCGTGCTGAAGTACGGACAGTTCATCCAGAACGTCGTCGACTTCCTCATCGTCGCATTCTGCATCTTCCTCATGCTCAAGGGCATCAACAAGCTCAACCGCAAGAAGGAAGAGCCCGCACCCGCTCCCGAGGAGCCCAAGGGCCCGACTCAGGAGGAGCTGCTCGCCGAGATCCGCGACCTGCTGAAGACGAAGTAAACGCCAGCGCCGAAAACAAGAAATGCCGCTTCTCGATGGTAATATACCCCTATATTACTGTCGGGAAGCGGCATTTCTTTTAGTTTTCACATATTATAAGCGCGCATAAGGAAGTGAGAGGACTGACGTCGCAGCATTCCTATTTCACGAGCAACTTCCGCCCGCCATGGATGTAGAGTCCGCTACGACTGGGAGTGGACACGAGGCGGCGGCCATCGAGGGTATAATAAGCGTCGCGGTCGATGGCCTCACGGCTGTTGTCCATGACGTCGACGATGCCGCTGGGGTCAATGAAGATCATGAAGAAATAGTCGTGCTTGTCTCTGACTTCAAAGATTTGCTGCAGCAGTTCGTCGTTGGTCAGGCTGTGCGCCTCGCGAATGGCCGAGCAATGGGTGACGAAGTAGTCAAGGTACTCCTGATAGTGCTCCGGACCTAAATGCTTTTTCGCAGCATCATTATCCTTCATGGAGAGCGATTTCCGGACATTGTACGACCACGTGTTCCACAGCATGACGTTGAGTCGCAAGGCCGTATGGGCCTCGGCGATGGCGGCAAGGGCGGCGTCGGCCTCGGCCTTGTCCGTTGCCTTCTGGCCATGCCAGGCCTCGCGATAGGCCGTCACGTAGCTGTCAGTGCAGAGGGTGTCGGCGTCGAAGGTTCCGTCGCCATAGTTGAGGCGTCCCTCGTCGACCATCAGCTGGTAGGCCTCAGGACTGTCGCCGTAGTAGGTCAGCGTGAAGTCGTCGAACACGCTCCATGAATGAAAATGATCTACACCACTGTCTTCGGGCCACATGGGGTAGTAATAATTTCCGGGGAACTGCTCCATATCCCTTACGCCGATGGTCAGCGGCGAGCCGTCGGTGGCCACGAACAGACAGTGAGCATAGAGTCCGCGCGTGTGCATGTAGTTCTCGGCAGCACCCTGACTGGCAGGAATCCAGAGTGGCTGCCCGGTGTCAGCGTCAGTGAAGGTCGCTTCGGCAATTCCCTCCGTCGGGCTGGTGCTCGGGGCGACAAAAGGCGAACGGATCTCAAGTTCGCTGACGTCGTCGCCTTCATGCTGGCTGACGTAAAGGCGGGCGCGCTGCGTGGCCAGCGAGGCAGTCTGATAGGCCTTATATGCATCGCCGAGATCCAACTTATTCGAGAGATAGAACGCGCCAGCGCCCACGCAATAGACTCCGGCGGGCAGGTCCTTCACGGTCTGGTGCGTGTCGAAGGTCGTGTCGAACTGCTCGGCATTCTCACCCACCCCTTGCGTTTGGAACCGGTCGCCCTCCCACCCTTTCGTCACGTCGTTGCCATCGAAGCGGGGGTTCACCAACTTAGTGTCCATATCGACAGCATTGCTGGCGGAGGCGCTTTTTCTTATAGTCTCGTAAACGACATCTATGGCCGCGTCAAGCTCAGCTACGGAAGCCGATTCATTCAGATAAACGGCCTCTTGCCCTGAGACGTCCACGCCCTCCAACTGCTTCGCCAGGCGGATCGCCTTGAGCAACTCCTGTGCCCTGGCGTAGGCGGTCATGGCCTCCTGCCAGGCCTGACAGCCCTCGGCGCTGAGCAGCGTCCAGTCGATGTAATGGTCTTTGTCCTCGTCCAGGCAGGCCGACAAGGCCGTGCCGCCGCTGCCGGCGTCAAGTCCGAGGAAGCGCCCCTCCTGATAGCAAGGAAGACCGCCCCACCCCGGGTTTTGCGCTGCAGCATACAGCCGGAACGTCGTCTCACCCGACTCGGCGACCGACCAAAGACAATTGGGATAGCCAGTGCCGCTTGGGTCGCGAAAGACAAACACATGCCCGTCCAGCCCAGCATTCAGGAACACCTGCCGCCAGCCGTCCGATTCGTTATAGAAATGATAAACTCCAGGCTCAGTTCCTGTCGGCACGAAGGCGACGCGCAGGCCCTCCTGCCCGAGACTGGCCTCGCCATCGAAGAGGTTGCCGGCACAGAACAGCTGATGCGCCCCGATGTTGTAGAGGAAATAGTTCGTATCGGTCGTCTCGCTGACAGCAAACCCCAGCATCTGCTCGGGCTCCGGCACCGTCCGCACGCCGTCGACAATAGCTGCCCGCGCCTGGACTACATAGGCACCGGCCAACAATAGCATCATTGTAAAATGTCTAACCATAGCTATACTAATATTTGTTACTAAAAAACTAACTTAATACTCGGATGTAATTAACAGGGAGGCACCTAGTTTCACCTCAAAGTCATTATAGATATTTGTGCCATTAAGACTTGAAATGACTGATTCTCCATTTTCTACTGTCACAGGTCCAAAGTCTCTATCCGAAACGACATGGCTTCCAATATAAACCTTATCCGCTAAAACATTCATATTATCCGCCAGTATTTCATTTTGTAAATTGACCGTAGAAGAGAAAATGGTCCTAAATGACCTGTAATCAGGTAATGTTAAACATACTGTACATTCAACTCCCGGATAAAATGGTGTATGTAAACCATGTTCAGAAGAAGAACTATAGAAACTTGCAGCTCCATCAAGTCGGCTCATGACACATACACGTCCAGAACCATCCCCTATAGAGAGCGAAAGCATATTGCCGCTATGCGAAATATTTTGCATACTAAACGTTAGAGGCCTTCCCATATAGATTGGCATCTCAGGGTCGCAAAGGGGCAGAAGATAGAGTATATTCCACCGATTACTATTATAGTAATAGCCACTTGCACAATTACGGTTTTTAACAAAACAAATGGATTTACCTATATGATGGAGATCCTTTAAACTATCTATAATGCCGCCTAAATAGTTATCGGTCACTCCTAAAGAACCGCCAACCGCCCCTATTCCAAGATTTGTACTGCCAAGATAGGAAATGACCCCACAATTGACATTATTCAAAAAAGAACAGCCTAAAGAATGATAGTCATAATGTATGTTGTTCGTATGGCACGCCTGTGTAAATATACATGTATAATTTGGAGACGCCAAAGACTTTGCATCCACATACATGTACATAGACCCATTTTCCATCATCCAACCATAATACTCGCCATGGGTGTTAACCATTGCCATGGGGTAGCCTTTTGACAGTTCTGATTGCAAATTATTTGCCGTCACATCATAATTTGCCCCGTTAGCATGATCCGTAAAAGTGTCATAGAATCTATACTTACCGCCGTTCCAATTTCCAGAAATGTACGATGAATACAACAGTTCACTTGATAATTGTACATCACTTAAACTGTCTGTGCCAATATAATCCTTCATCTTGACACCACACATCAAAAATTCATCTTTCCATCCCGACAAATTGGGATTCCGCTCATATTCAATAATTTTCTCTACGATATGCCGTGTCGTTGCTATGGAATTTACAGGTAGCCGTGTCAAAGAAACATTTTGATACAAACTGACACTGTCCTCCAACTCAGCATATTTGTTGTTTTGGTTATTGTCCCAATCCATCACACCAAAGCATGAATAGAATGTGTCAGATGCAGTATTACCTGTTTTTGTTCCATACTGGTCTCTGATTTCAGCATAACATTTCTGTTCAGGCACTATATTGACACCACCTCCGAGAAGTACAAATTCCAAATCGCCATCGGAAGCCTGGTAATAATCATAAATAGCATTCTTTATTTGAAGAGGATGATTCCTGCCCGGATATTGATTGTATATATCTTCAACTGTGATGATATCGGCACGATACCCCTTCTCCGTTTTCCAGTTTGCAAGTTTCTGAAATTCGTCCTTCAATGAATCGCATGTGACTATCAGATATTTCAAAGGACTCTCGCTTAAGCCAGGGAATGCTCTTAACTGAGAATTCACGGGGTAAGAGATGTTAAGTTTCTCTGGGTTCGACACCATCGAGATTATATTGGATCTTATTGTTTCACCTTTCAAATAGAATGATTGTTTAGGCCTACTGGATGAATCATCAAAAAGGTTGAGAGATAAAACTATTTGCGAATCAAAGAACAACTGCCCTCCATCCACATCATAACTGAAAGGACAAACCAAAAAGCAAAGCATCTGATACCCTCCAATATTATGAATACCAGTGAACATAACCTTGTCTGTTGGATAGGAACCAGTATTGAATTCTATTTCCACAGGCTGAATGTTATCTGGCATAGCATTCGTTGGTATTTCGATGGGATTATGTGGCAAAGAAACATTTTCTCTGATTAACGAATCTGTCTCACTATAGCTAAAGCCGCTATATGTATCATTTGGGCCAATAAGGACATTGATACATACATAAGGCATTGCTGGTGACAATGAATCAGTACTAAAAGTTATTGGTAAAACCGAAGAATCTATAAACAATTGAGCGCTCCTTTTTTCGAATGAAAAATCATCTAGGTTAAAGGTCAGCGGAACAGAATATACACCCTGAGCCCTTATTGCTGTAGCAACAAGGACTGCGATTATAATTATCACTTTTGACTTCATAACTACACAAGATTAAAGAACGATAGCGTTAAAGCCTATAGTAATTAATGCAAAAATAGTAATAAAAGTGCAAATTACCAAATTATTTCGACAAAATCATTCGTTTCGTGTCAATTTCCTGACCGTTGACTACCAAAGAGTAGAGATATAGGCCGGCCGGGAACTCATAGCCGTCAATGGTGAGACTCTGCATCGAGGCGTCGACGGGTGTCTGGCGAAGCATCTTGCCCTGCATGTCGAAGATGTAGATATAGGCATTCCGGGCATCATCGGGCAAGGTGAAGCGGATCTCGGTGCGCTCGGTGAAGGGGTTGGGCGTGTTCTGATAAAGGCGGGCCCTGACAGATGTGGCAGTACTGACGGCCGTCGGCGTCGTAGCGAGATTTCTTGAGGGGGCCATGGCCGATGCTCCCTCACGAGATTGTTCTGACAATGCATCCACCTGCTCGGTCAGTTCCTGAATGGCCTTCACGAGTATGGGAATCATCTCGACATAGTTGACGTACTGTTGGCCCTGCCCGTCGGTCTTCACAATGTTAGGGAAGGCGGTGGCCACGGTCGACAGCTGCAGTAGATAGTGATGGTCTGTGAGCAGCAGATCGTCTCCGATGCCGTCTCTGAAGTAAGGGTACGGCACAGGCGCATTAGAGTCATAGTATTTGGCAGAGATGGAGCATAGGTCATCCAAGACTCCACTCAGGTCCAACGCGTTGGTCGTGGTTCTGTCGTAGGGATTCGCGATGCCACCAGTGATGGCTCCAGTGGCATGGAGGTCTCCTGAGAAATAACCAGCATAGCGGCCATTGATAGCCGGAGAGCCAACGTTTGTCGTACCATAGACGCCTGCACCGCTACTGTTGGTGGCCAGGGCTCCATAGACGCCATAGTTAGTGTAGCTTTCACCTGCATAGCCCCTGATGCCATAGTTTCTGGAATTCATCTGAATTGAGTTGACGCCGTTTGATAAGTTGGTGGCGCGGCCATAAATGGCAGTGTTATACATGGCTGTGCCTGCCGTCGCAGAGGTGATACCCACTGTTCCGCTGACAGACTGGACAGGCCCCACCGTGAGGTTGGCAGCTGAAGTAGAGGCAGTATCGGCGACAATCACTTTGCCCGTACTGAGCACCTTCAGCTGGGCATTGACAGCAACGCTTATTGCGAACAGGCTGATAATTGAAAAAATCTTCTTCATAATTAGTAGTGTTGATTGATTATTAGATTTGTTACTTGTTAATCGTTTATTAGTATCACTTCGCGGAGAACAATTCAGAGTTCGATTCCAGCATAGAAGAAATAGCTGCTCCCTTCGGGATGAAGCTGCAACTCATAGTCACCTGAGAGCGTAGAGGGAAGGACGACAGCTGTTGTGCCTGCAGGCACGAAAGTCGTGTAAGCTTCTTCGCCATCTACATCAAGAAGCACCAGTGTCAGGTCATAGTCCACATTATAAAAATACAATGTGTTTTCATCAAGACTAATATTAGGTATAGACATCGGAGTCCTACTCGGCCCATGTCCAGATGGAATTGGATCAACATAAGATGTGCCGACAGACAATGGAATTTGGGTCAAAGCAAGTAAGTTTGAACCGCATACTACCATGAAGCAGATAATTATAAAAGTTCTTCTCATAAAAAATGGTGTATTAAATGGGTTAATTGAAATGAACGCTGCAAAGTTAGTTTGTTTACATAAAACATTCGCAACAACTTTACGCAAAAAATTCACCAAATAATTCACCTGCTAATTATTTAACCTCCAGATAATTAGCTTTATTTATTAACAAATAATTAACTTTTTGCAACACAAATAGTATTACCTAATTCCCTTCAATTTCATCGTTAGATCCTTTGTCAAACCATCACTTTTAAACAATTTTTGATGAATTGACTTACTCATTTTTGTGATAAATGAAGGAACGACATTAAACATATGGCTCATATTTGACGGCTTTACATCAAGTCTTAATAGTAAGCACATACGATACTCCCTTATATTCAATTCATATTCTCGGTTTGAAATAAATTGATGAAAAACAGGCAAATATTCGATGACTAATCGATTGACTTCGTCCCAATCGTTTTCTGTCATTTCTATACCTAAAATAGCTTTTTCCTGTAGAGACTGAAACTCTTTTGTATCCCTAATGTCCATTTTGGCACGGCGACGAAACCTTGCAAGCTCAGAGCGAAACGCGTCCATTTGGGATTCTTTTTCTGATATTACCCTATTCAGCCTTTTTTCATTTGAACGAAGTAGGAGAAGGTCCTTTTGCACGATATTAAACTTATCTATAATGTCTAAGTATCTCTTTCTCGCATTCTTTTGTCTTTGGATGAAGTACCAAACCAATGATAACACAAAAATACTCAAAAAGATAAAAACATTCACGAGAAATTTAACTTTACGTGACTCTTTCTCAGACTTTTTCCTTTCTTTTTCTGCAATTGATTGATGTTTTGAATAATCATAGAGACACTTCATCTGCTCAATATCAGCAGTTGCCATTCTAATATAAACAGAATCATTCATGTCATAACCATAAAGCGCGTACTTTGCTGCAGAGTCGGCCTTATTAGTTAGATGATACAACCGAGCTAGTCCTATTGCACCGCCATTTTGGTTATTAAAGTCAGACCCAAACTGGAGTTCTCGTCTAAAATAGCTTTCTGCAGAATCATACTGGCGTTCAGATAAAAGGTAAAGACCCTTTAAATAGTAATATACTTCGTGTCCCTTTGCGACCATTCCAGTGGAATCTACATAGCCAGATTTTTTCTCATATAAAGAAATATAGTAGGAAGCACGATCATACTGATTCAACTCGAGGAATGCTGGCACTGCTATCATCACGTTGCCAGCAACAAAATCGATGAAGTCATGTTTTTCTGCAAATCTATAGGCATTCTCGCAAATTGCTACCACTGAATCCAATTGATTTTGCCTTGAGAAGGCTCCCATCTTGAGCATGTAAGAATTTAGAGCTACCAAAGTATCATTACATTTCATTGCATACTTTATAGAATAATTCATACATTCTATATTGTCTGCCAGAAGATTCTGTTGATAGTATAAAGCGCCCATCTGAGAATACAAACGACACATCAAGGCATTGTGTGTACTATCGGAACTGAGAGAGTCGGCATTATCGAGTGCATCTTGCCAGGCCTGAAGGGCTTCTGGTGCCTGTCCCTGGTCGCGGTAGGCGCAGCCGAGGAGGTAGTGGGCGCGGACTTGTTCATTGCGGGAGCCGTGGCGGTCGAAGAAGTCGGCGGCCTCAAGCAGGAGGGTGTCTGAGGGCAGCTGGGCGTAGGCACGGTTGAGGCTGTCGGCCTCGTCAAGGAGGGCGAGCATCCGGCTGCGCTGGCCGCTAAGACAGGCGGTCAGAAGCAGCAACGGCATGAAAATCATCAGGAGTCTGTCAGACTTCACATGTGCAAAACTACATTTCGTCTCACTCCCACTCAATCGTTGCGGGTGGTTTTGAGGAGATGTCGTAGCAGACGCGGTTGACGCCGCGCACCTTGTTGATGATTTCATTCGAGACGCGGGCCATGAAGTCGTAGGGCAGGTGGGCCCAGTCGGCAGTCATGGCGTCGCTCGAAGTGACGGCGCGCAGGGCGACGGGGTTCTCGTAGGTGCGCTCATCGCCCATGACGCCGACCGAGCGGACGGTGGAGAGGAGGATAGCGCCGGCCTGCCAGATCTGGTCGTAGAGCGAGACCTCGATCTCGCCGTCCTGCATCTCGGCAGGCACGCCGGCGGCCAGCACGCGGCGGGCTTCCTCGCCCGAGAGCCGCACCTTATAGTCGCGCAGTCCGCGGATGTAGATGTCGTCGGCGTCTTGCAGGACGCGCACCTTCTCGGGCGTGATGTCGCCGAGGATGCGCACGGCCAGGCCGGGGCCTGGGAAAGGATGGCGCGTGATGAGGTGCTCAGGCATACCCAACTGGCGGCCCACGCGGCGCACCTCGTCCTTGAACAGCCACTTCAGCGGTTCGCAGAGTTGCAGATGCATCTCCTTGGGCAGTCCGCCGACGTTGTGGTGGCTCTTGATGACCTTGCCCGTGATGTTGAGGCTCTCGATGCGGTCGGGATAGATGGTACCCTGGGCGAGCCACTTGGCATCCGTGATCTTCTTAGCCTCGGCATTGAACACCTCGACGAAGTCGCGGCCGATGATCTTGCGCTTCTGCTCCGGCTCGGTGACACCGGCCAGGTCGGCAAAGAACTTCTCGCTGGCGTCGACACCGATAACGTTGAGGCCCAGCACCTTATAGTCGTCCATCACCTGCTGGAACTCATTCTTGCGCAGCATACCGTGGTCGACGAAGATGCAGGTGAGCCGGTCGCCGATGGCACGGCTCAGCAGCACGGCGGCCACACTGGAATCGACACCGCCGGACAGTCCGAGGATGACGCGGTCCTGGCCCAGCTGCTCCTTCAGTTCGGCCACGGTCGTATCGACGAACGAGGCAGCCGACCACTCCTGGCGTGAGCCGCAGATGTCGACCACGAAATTCTTCAGCAGCAGGGAGCCCTGGACGGTGTGGAACACCTCGGGATGGAACTGCACGGCAAAGACGGGAGCTGAGAGTTGAGAGTTGAGAATTGAGAATTGAGTGCCTGCGGGCGACCAGAAGGCAGCGTTCTTGACATCCTTGGTCGAGCCGATGACCTTGAAGCCGTCGGGGATAGCCGTGATCGTGTCGCCATGGCTCATCCACACCTGAGAATGCTGGTCGAAGCCCCGGAAGAGCGGATTCGACGTGTCGACCATCTCAAGATGGGCGCGGCCATATTCGCGCGAGTCGGCCTTTTCGACGCGGCCTCCCATGGTGTGCGAGATGAACTGAGCGCCATAGCAGATGCCCAGCACAGGCACGCGACCGACAAACTGGCTGAGGTCGACCTTGAAGGCTTCGGGATCGTGCACCGAGTAGGGTGAGCCCGAAAGAATCACGCCGATGACCGTCGGGTCGTCCTTGGGAAACTTGTTGTAGGGAAGGATTTCGCAGAAGGTGTCGAGTTCGCGCACCCGTCGTCCGATGAGCTGGGTGGTCTGCGAGCCGAAGTCGAGGATGATGATCTTCTGTTGCATAATTGATATGATGAATAATATTAGTCGCGAAGGAAGGCCTCTGCCTGATCGATGGTCTCGATCTTTCCGACGTCCATGAGCCGCAGGTCGTCCTTGACGCAGCCGTAGACGCGGGCCCTGTGGCAGGTCTGCAGATAGAAGTCGATGATGCCGAAGCGGTCGGGGAAGCGGTCCATGAGGGGGAAGAGGCGTGGCGAGAGCGAATGGATGCCCGAGAAGGCCAGCTCGTTGAAGGGTTCGCCATGCTGCGAGAGGCCCGTCAGCCGCACATATTCGTAGGGGCTCTTGACCTCGCCTGTCTCCACATTGCGCCATCCCATGAGGCGCATGGCGTTGTCGAAAAGCAGATAGCGCTTGGTCTGGCGGCGGCTGACCAGCAGCACGGCGTCCTCGTCGTCGAGGTGCTGCTGGGCGAACCAGCCGAGGTCGACGTTGCTCAGGATGTCGACGTTGTGGATCAGCACGGGGCTGTCCTCGTCGAAGAGGTGGCGCGCATGCTTGATGCCGCCGCCCGTCTCGAGCAGTTGGGCGCGCTCGTCGCTCACGGCGACGTCGAGGCCGAAGTCGTTCACCCGCAGGTAGTCCTCAATCTGGTCGGCCATGTGGTGCACATTGACCACCACGCGCTCATAGCCGGCGGCGCTGAGCTTGGTCAGCACGTGCCACAACAGGGGGCGACCGCCCACACTGACCAGGGCCTTCGGCCGCGTGTCGGTCAGCGGTCTGAGCCTGGTGCCCAGTCCCGCTGCGAATATCATCGCCTGTTTCATGCTGCAAAGATAATATTTTTATTTCATATTTCATGCCTGTCAAGCCGATTATTTCAAGAAAAGGTTGTATCTTTGTAGCCAAAAGCGCAACACCTGTCACCTCTATGCTTACAGAAAAGACGATGGAAAAGCTGAGAATACTGGCCGAGTCGGCGAAGTACGATGTGTCGTGCTCGTCGAGCGGCACCGTGCGCCATGGTCAGAAGGGCATGGTGGGCAATACGGTCGGCGGCGTCGGCATCTGCCATTCGTTTGCCGACGACGGCCGGTGCATCTCGCTGCTGAAGGTGATGCTGACCAACTTCTGCAAGTACGACTGTGCCTACTGCGTCAACCGCCGGACGAACGACATTCCCCGGGCCACGCTCTCGGTGGCTGAACTCGAGGAGATCACGATGGAATTCTATCGCCGCAACTACATCGAGGGGCTGTTCCTCTCGAGCGGGGTGGTACGCACACCCGACTATACGATGGAGCGGCTGGTGGCCATCGTGCGCGACCTGCGCACCGTCCACAGGTTTAACGGCTACATCCACCTGAAGGCCATCCCCGGGGCCTCGCAGGAGCTGCTCAACGAGGCTGGCCGATGGGCCGACCGCATGAGCGTCAACATCGAGATACCGCGTGAGGAGTCGCTGAAGCTCCTGGCGCCCGAGAAGGACCACCAAAGCGTCTTTCAGCCGATGGCGCTCATCCAGCAGGGTGTCCTGGAGAACAAGGAGGACCGCCGGAAATATCGCCACGCGCCGCGCTTCGTCCCCGCCGGGCAGTCGACCCAGATGATCGTCGGAGCCACGCAGGAGTCCGACCGCGACATCCTGCAGATGTCGTCGGCCCTCTATGGCCAGCCGTCGATGCGCCGCGTCTACTATTCGGGATACGTCAGCGTGAACACCTACGACGAGCGGTTGCCCCGATTGAAGCAACCGCCACTCGTCCGCGAGAACCGGCTCTATCAGGCCGACTGGCTCTTACGATTCTATCACTTCAGCGTCAGCGAAATCGTCGACGACGAGCATGCCAACCTCGATCTTGAGGTCGACCCCAAACTGGCGTGGGCCCTGCGCCATCCCGAATTTTTCCCCGTCGACGTCAACACGGCTGCCTACGAGCATATCCTACGAGTTCCGGGCATCGGCACCAAGTCAGCCTGGCAGATTGTCAACAGCCGCAGGTTTGGCCGTGTCACTTCCTATCACCTGAAGAAGATGGGGGTGGTGCTCAAGAAAGCCCAATACTTCATCACTTGCGGCGAGCTGACCAGCAGTTTCTCGCAACCCATAGTGGGCATCAACGAGCTGCACCCCGAACGGCTGCGCCCGATGCTGATTTCGAAGGCGCAACAAAAAAGAGCTGCCGCCGAACAGCAACTCTCACTGGACTTCAAGGACGAACCCGAACAGCCATGATTGTCTACACCTTCGACCGCAGCCTCGACGGACTGCTGACTGCCGTCTTCGATGCCTATGCCCTGAACCAGCAGCCCGACGAGCTGGTCGGCGAGGGCGACGTGCTGCCTCTGTTCTGCGAGACTTGCCATCAGGTCGTGACTGCCGACGACAAGGCGGCCCGCGTCTGGAGCGGGATGGAGCGCCGTCTGTCGAAGGAAGGGCTGCGGATGGTGACGGTGAGTTTTCTTTCCGAGACGCCCGACCTCTACACTCCCCTATTCCATTTTGTCTATAAGATATTCCGTCAACCCGAGGGGTCGCCGAGCCTGGAGCGCAATTATGCCGACCAGGACGTGCTCTTCGTGAACAACCGTTGCCGCCAGGTGGGCCACGAAGCCCACCGCATGTTGCAGTTCGTGCGGTTCCAGAAAGCGAAGGACGGCACCTACCTGGGCGTCATCAGCCCTGACCACGACGTGCTGCCTCTCATCATCCACCACTTCCAGGACCGTTTCCGCGATCAGCCGTGGCTCATCTTCGATGCCAAGAGGAAATACGGATTCTACAAGGCTGAACAAGAAGGAACGCCCGTCAGGATCACGTTCGAGGACAACGACGCGCTGCCCTTCTCTCTGGAGACGGGTCAGCTGAATGAGGAGTTGCTGAGCCAGAACGACCAGCTGTTTCAGGAGCTATGGCGCACCTACTTCAAGGCGATATGCATCCGTGAGCGCATGAACCCACGGAAGCAACTGAGGGACATGCCCCGACGCTATTGGCGCTACCTAACCGAGAAGCAGACGCTCAGTCCTTGAGCACCTGCGTGATGCCCTGCTCGCGATGCACGATGCGCACCTCGACGCCGAACTTCTGATGGATATGCTCGGCCAGATGCTGCGCGCTGTAGACGGAGCGGTGCTGACCGCCCGTACATCCGAACGAGAACATTAGCGAGGTGAAGCCTCGCTGGATGTAGCGGGCCACATGGGCATCAGCCAGCCGATAGACGCTGTCGAGGAAGGTCAGGATCTCACCGTCGTCCTCAAGGAATCGGATGACGGGCTCGTCGAGTCCCGTCAGCTGCTTGTAGGGCTCATAGCGGCCGGGGTTATGCGTCGAGCGGCAGTCGAAGACATAGCCGCCGCCGTTGCCGCTCTCGTCTTCGGGGATGCCCTTGCGATAGCTGAAGCTGAACACCCGGACCACCAGCGGGCCCTGGGCGTCATACTTCGAGAACGTGGCCGGTCCGTCCTTCGGGTGGGCCCTGTAGGGGTTGCGGTCGGTGGTCTTATAGCCGTCAGCACGCGTCTGTGCGGACACCTCAATGCGCTGGAACTGGGGCAGCTCGGTCAGCCGCTTCAGGATGTCGGCCAGGTAGGGATAAGGCAACTGCTGGGCACTGAGCAGCTCGCGCAGGTTCTGGATGGCAGGCGGTATGGAGTCGATGAAGTGCTTCTTCTGCTCGAAATAGCCCCGGAAGCCATAGGCGCCCAGCACCTGCAGCGTGCGGAAGAGTACGAAGAGCTGCAGCCGGCGGTCGAAGTGCTCGCGCTTGGGCATCTCGATAAACTGCTGCGCCGCAACGTAATACTCATCGAGGAGCTCACGGCGCAGGCGGTCAGGATAGCGTGCCGAGGCCTGCCACAGGAACGACGCCAGGTCGTAGTAGAACGGGCCTCGCCGGCCACCCTGGAAGTCGATGAAGAAAGGGACGCCCTCTACCAGCATCACGTTGCGTGCCTGGAAGTCGCGATAGAGGAAGCTCTCGCTCCGCTCCGCCGTCAGGTCCTTTGCCAGCAGGCGGAAGTCGGCCTCGAGTTTCAGCTCGTGGAAATCGAGCTCGGTGGCCTTCAGGAAGCAATATTTGAAGTAGTTGAGGTCGAAGAGCACGCCGTCGACGTCGAACTCCGGCTGGGGATAGCAATTGGAGAAGTCGAGGCCGCGGGCACCGCGGAACTGCACGTTGGGCAGCTCGCGGATGGTGCGCCGGAGCAACTGCTGCTCAGCTAGGGTGTAGCGTCCGCCCGCCTCGCGTCCGCCCCGTATGGCATCGAAGAGCGAGGTAGACCCCAGGTCCTGCTGCAGATAGCGCAGCTCGTCGTCGCTGACGGCCAGCACGCGGGGCACGGGCAGCTGTCGTTTCTCGAAATGTCGGGCCAGATAGACGAAGGCATGATTCTCGTCGCGGCTGGTGCCGATGCAGCCGATGACGCTCCGCCCGTCTTCGTCCACCATGCGATAGTAGGCCCGGTTGGAGCCGGCACCCGCCAGCCGCTCCGTCGACGTCGGCTCAGCGCCCCTCCACTGTCTGTATAGTTCAATTAGCTGTTGCATCTCAACTCTCAGTTCTCAACTCTCAGTTCTCAACTCTCACTGCACCGTGACGCCCATCAGTCCGATGACGACGTCGTTCGACAGCGTCTCCACCTTCAGCTGCTTCAGCCGTTTCTTGGGATTCAGCGGGATGCAGAGCATCTGGGCTGCGCCGCCGGGGATGATGCGACCGTCGGCGCCCGTCAGCCCGAGCGTCTGGCCGAGGTCGCGGCTGACCTGACCCGTCTGCAGGCTGATGCGATAGGGCCGTGGCTGCTGTGCGGTGAAGGCCTTCCCGTCCTCATAATAGTCCTTGTCGATGGGGCACCAGTTGTCAGGATTCTTCAGCGCGAGCGTGTCGCGATGACCGTTGCGATAGGTGACGACGACGATGCCGTTGTCAATCTGGCTCTGCATGTGGTTGGTCGATCCGGCCATCAGAAGCCAGAGCATGCGGCCCTTGCCCTTCAGGGGGATCTCGACCGAGCTGGGATAGTTGTCCCAGAGCGACGTGTAGACGATGTTATGGCCCGTCTGCGGCGTGCGGAAGGGCACACCAGCCACGACGAACTTATCGCCGCGGGCCATCTGGCGCAGACCTGAGTCGTCGATGGTGGGCGTGTACTGCGGATGACACCAGTCGCCGGCTCCCTGCAGGGGTATCTGGAGCGTCGTCGTCAGCGGACGCGGACTCTCGTAGCGGTTCTTGAAGATGTCGGTCACGTCGGCATTGAAGTAGCCGTCGATGTTGTGCATCCTATAGCCATGGCCACCCTGCGGCTCCTGCGTAGAGGTGACGACACTTAGGTCAACCTCGCGCTCATAGCTGACGGCCAAGCCCTGCTGGGCGTCGGCAGCATGCTCGAGGGTGATGACCTGATGGTGGTCGGCCGTGCCCTCGACGTCGCGGTAGCGCCCGCCGCCCAGGTTCTGTCGGAGGATGATCTTCAGCGGCTGGCTGAAGTTCTGGGTCACCTCATAGCGGTCGGTGTTGCCCTCGCGCGTGTACTTATATTCTATATAAGGTGTCTTCACCGACGCATGATGCCAGTATTCGGGGAATCCCGGGCGCAGGATGCACTCACCGTAGAGGGCACGTGGCAGGATGCCGAAGAGTCCCTGCAGGAGTGTGCGGGCCGAGATGCCGATGCAGTCGCCGAAGTCGCGGTAGCACTCGCCGCGTGCAGCGTCGTAGCGGCTGAGCTGTCCGAAGTTGGCTGGCGACTGTCCGAGATACATCTGGTCCAACACGTTGGCCATCATCAGGCGATAGCCGTCGTTGTGCCGGCCGGCCTCGAAGTAGGCCAGCGCCGTGTGCATCACCTCGGCTGCCGCCACGTTGTTGATGCTCCACTCGTAGGGCTGCCAGTTGGAGGTGGCGATGGTCTGGTAGGGCGTGTTGCCGACGTCGATGTGGGGAATCTCCGAGTCGACGTAGAGCGTGGCGCGATAGGCCTGCTCAGGCGTGCAGGCGCCACAGTCGATCGGGGTGTAGATCGACCATAGAGCGGCGCTCTTGTGCAGACGTTTGTGACCCATGGCGTCCTGATATTCGGCCCAGTGGCCCTTGTCGTTGAGCCAGAGGCGCTCGTTCATGGCCTTCAGGATGGCGTCGGCCTCAGTCTGATAGGGCGCGGCGTCCTCGCCGATGAGCTGTGCGATGCGAGCTGCCAGCAGGTTGGCGCGATAGTTGTAGGCCGAGGAATGTGTGACGGCTCCGCCGCTGTAGTAGAGGGCGTCGCTGGCCCAGATGCAGCAGTAGGCATCGTAGAGATGGTCGCCGTCGGGGTCGTAGTTGCGCTTCTCCCACTCCAGGTGTCTCTTGATGACGGGCCACATCTGGCGCATGTAGTCAGGGTCGGCATCAAACTGGAAATGCCACATCAGCTCGTCGATGTAGTTGAGGTTCATGTCGTAGTGGTGCATCTGGTCGTTGCGCTCAGGATTGCGGCAGATGTAGCCGTTGGAGTACATCTGCGTGCCCCACTTCTTCTCCGCACGCGCCATGTTCTGGGCAGCGTCCTGCGAGGGGTGGGCAATGGTGGGCGCCACGTCGGTCACCTGACTCTTGGCATAGGCATTGAAGTGGCTGACGGCACGGTCGGGCCAGCCCAGCACGTCGCCTAGATAGCCGGCCCGCCATCCGGCCAGCGGCATGCGCCATCCGATGCAGCCGTGGAGCCACGTCTGGCCGTCCCAGTCGCCGTCGGCAGCCATGACGAGTGCGCCGCCCAGCGTGTTGATGAAGGGATCGGGCGTGTTGAACTCGATTCGCGAGGCCAGCCGGCGGTTATAGTCGACGGTATTGGAGTAGAGCTCGAAGGCCGACACGTCGCTGACGGGCAGGATCTCGTCGAGTCGCATCACGAGGTGGGCGAAGTTGCAGGCATAGGTGCACTCGCCCTCCTGCAGGCCGCCGTCGCCGGGAGCCGGCTCAAACGTGTCAGGGGC
This sequence comes from uncultured Prevotellaceae bacterium, assembly GCA_902779455.1. Lineage (GTDB taxonomy): Bacteria > Bacteroidota > Bacteroidia > Bacteroidales > Bacteroidaceae > Prevotella. Next base: position 41,171 of record CACZBS010000014.1, on the reverse strand, counting down.
GTCGACGCCCAGGTCGCCGTTGCGTTTCAGCTTCGGCCGGGCGATGTCGCAGAGCTTCACCTTCACGTGGAGCGCATAGGGATACTTGTCGGCAATGAACTGCCAGATGGCTCCCTCCTCGTCGTGACGGGCCACGACGTTGACGCGCAGCACCTTGATTCCGGCCTCAGCCAGCCGCTTGTCCTGAAGGATATACTTGCGGATGCCGCTCTCATACGACGTCCAGCAATAGTCGGTCTGCTCCAGCGGCACGCCGGCCACCTCGAAGCGCACGCTCTTGTGATGGCCTTTCTTCACGACGGCGAAGATGGGGCGGTCGCTCGTCTCCACACGATAGTCGCCGTGGGTGCCGTAGAGGGCACGGGTGAAACGGTTGGAGCCGTTCTCGCAGATGAAGGCGCGGTCCATGGGCAGGTAGTGCTGGCCCCATGCGGTCAGTCCGGCGACGGCCGTCAGCAGCATCGAGAGAAAAAAACGCTTCATTTCTTCTTGTTTTTCCGTTGGTCAATAAAGTCGATGACATAACTCTCGGCAATAGCCACCAGGATGAGGATGCCAAGCGACATCCAGAACGATCCTGTCATATTATAGATGGTGAGGGCGACGGTGAACGTGACCACCCACTTGATGATAAATTTCTTGTTCATATCGCCGACAAAATTACTGTTTTTTTCGGACGTATGCAAGAAAAACGTACAAAAAAAACCGGCTGTCTCACGACAGCCGGTTCTCAAAAACAAACTACTTAAAAACTAATCTACTAAAACAAATCAAAAAAATATTATTCCTTTGTCCACCCCTCGCTGAATGCTCACGCACTCATCAGGCGACCCTGTTATGAGGAGAGGCTAATATTCTACTGCAAAAGTACACATTTTATCGATTATATCCAAACAAAAACCCGACAAAATGATCCGCCAACCCTAAAAATTGATTTACATCATCCGTCCGTCAGCATGTCGGGGGCTTTTTGTCAACTCGACTTTACAAATGTGGTGTCCACTCGTGTTCGCAAGCCGCGCTTGTAGGGAGTGAGGGGGGGGAATGAAATGGATTGAAACTCGTCATTGTTTATACGAAAAGATACTCAATGTGGCGATAAGTTCCCGACAGCTGTCAACGCCCCCCTGCCCCCCTCTAATCTTAGAGGGGGAGTCAGTTAGCGTGCATGCCGCCCGCATCAGCCGGTGTCGCTGCGCTCATCTGCTCCTACGGTACTATCCAACTCCCCCTCTAAGATTAGAGGGGGGCAGGGGGGCGTTGAAATCACTATCACCATATTGATAAAAGATGTAACTCAGATTCTTGCAGGGCCCATAAAAAATCACGGCGCGACTTCACTCCGTCGCGCCGTGATTCCTATTAAGAGTTATGTCTTTTTACATCATGCCGCCCATACCGGGGTTGCCCATCGGCATCTGGGGCTCCTTCTCGGGCTTGTCGACGATGAGGCACTCCGTGGTGAGGAACATGCCGGCGATGCTGGCAGCGTTCTCCAGGGCGACGCGGGCCACCTTGGCGGGGTCGATGATACCGGCCTTGCGCAGGTCCTCATACTCGTCGGTGCGGGCGTTGTAGCCGAAGTCGCCCTTGCCCTCACGCACCTTCTGCACGACGACAGCACCCTCGGCACCGCCGTTGACGGCAATCTGGCGCAGCGGCTCCTCGATGGCACGGCAGACGATGTTGATACCGGTCTGCTCGTCGGCGTTGTCACCCTTCACGCCGGCCAGGACTTCCTGGGCGCGGATGTAGGTGGTGCCGCCGCCGGCCACGACGCCTTCCTCGATGGCAGCGCGTGTGGCGCAGAGGGCATCGTCGACGCGGTCCTTCTTCTCCTTCATCTCAACCTCGCTGTTGGCACCGACGTAGAGCACTGCGACGCCGCCGGCCAGCTTGGCCAGACGCTCCTGCAGCTTCTCCTTGTCGTAGGACGAGGTGGTGTTCTCAATCTCGTTCTTGATCTGGTTGACGCGGTCCTTGATGGCCTGCTTGTCGCCGGCACCGTTGACGATGGTGGTGTTGTCCTTCGAGACGGTCAGCTTCTCGCAGGTGCCAAGCATCTCGATGGTGGCCTGCTCCAGCTTGAGGCCCTTCTCCTCGCTGATGACGGTGCCGCCAGTCAGCACGGCGATGTCCTCGAGCATGGCCTTACGACGGTCGCCGAAGCCAGGAGCCTTGACGGCGCAGATCTTCAGGCCGCCACGCAGACGGTTGACGACGAGCGTGGTCAGTGCCTCGGAGTCGACGTCCTCAGCGATGATCAGCAGCGGGCGTCCGCTCTCGGCAGCAGGCTGCAGGATGGGCAGGAACTCCTTGATGTTGGAGATCTTCTTGTCGTAGATGAGGATGTAGGGGTTGTCCATGACGCACTCCATCTTCTCCGTGTCGGTGACGAAGTAGCCCGACAGATAGCCACGGTCGAACTGCATGCCCTCGACGACGCCGATGTGGGTGTCGCGGCTCTTCGACTCCTCGATGGTGATGACGCCGTCCTTCGACACCTTGCGCATGGCCTCGGCGAGCAGCTCGCCGATCTCCTTGTCGTTGTTGGCCGAGACGGTGGCCACCTGCTCGATCTTGTCGTAGTTGTCGCCGACAATCTCGGCGCTCTCCTTGATATGGTCGACGACGGCCTTGACTGCCTTGTCGATACCGCGCTTGAGGTCCATCGGGTTGGCACCGGCGGTGACGTTCTTCAGACCTTCCGAGACGATGGCCTGGGCCAGCAGCGTGGCGGTGGTGGTGCCGTCGCCGGCGTCGTCGCCAGTCTTCGAGGCGACGCTCTTGACAAGCTGTGCGCCCGTGTTCTCGAAGTGGTCGTCGAGCTCGATCTCCTTAGCCACGGTGACACCGTCCTTGGTGATCTGCGGTGCACCGAACTTCTTCTCAATGACTACGTTGCGGCCCTTCGGTCCGAGGGTCACCTTCACTGCGTTTGCCAACTGGTCGACGCCCTGCTTCATCAGTTCGCGGGCCTCAATATTGAATTTGATTTCCTTTGCCATAACTTTTTTAGTGAAGAGTGAAAAGTGAAGAGTGAAGAATTTGCTTCGGCATGGTCCTTTCACCTCTCGCTTTTGCGCCCTTCGTTTTTTTAAGATTTACTGATTGTTTATTATAATATTGGAAGAATTACAGTTGAAGGCGAAAGAACGCGCCCCAGACGTGAGCGGCAGCAAATTCTTCACTCTTCATTTTTCACTCTTCACTTAAGCGAGCACAGCGAGAACGTCGCTCTGACGCATGATGAGGAACTTCTCGCCCTCGAGCTCCAGCTCCGTGCCGGCATACTTGCCGTAGAGCACCTCGTCGCCCTCCTTGAGGACCATCTGCTCGTCCTTGGTGCCATGGCCTACGGCCTTGACGGTGCCGCGGAGGGGCTTCTCCTTTGCAGTGTCAGGAATGATGATACCACCGATTTTCTCTTCGGCCGGTGCAGGCACTACCAGCACGCGGTCAGCTAATGGTTTGATGTTCATAGTTTCTTGCTTTTGTTTTTATTTGTTGTCAGTTGATTTTTGTTCACTCTGCCAACCATTATGCGAAAACCGTGCCAAAACGTCAAGACTGACATTTTGGCACGGTCGTTATCCGTCACCTAAATATTAATATAGGTATTAATAGCCAGGATTCTGCCAAGCAGCCTTCTGGGCATCGGTCAAGTCAGAACCATCCTCGTTCTTCAGACCGTCGATGAAAGTCTGCGGGATGGGACGATAGACGTGGCGGTCCTGCACACCAGCTGCTGCCTCAGGGTTGAAAGCCTTGGCACGTGCCACGAGGGTCTTCGTGCGAGAGAGGGTCTCCCAGCGCTGCCACTCGCCGATGAGTTCGCGCGAACGCTCGTTGAGGATGAAGTTGATGGCACGTTCCTTTTGTCCGCTGACGCCCAGCTTCCGGAGAATAGCCTCATCCTCGGCAGGCAGGTTGTCCCAAGTCCAGTTTGTCAGGTTGCTGGCAGCCGTGGTGACAGGCTGGTTGGGGTTCGACAGATAGTAGGTGTTCATCCAAAGATTGGAGTGCTCATACATAGCGGCATTGCTGGCATTATCGTGCAGTGCATTGTTGAGCTCGAAGGCCTTCGAGCCGTCGACGTAGTAAGAGCGGTTCTCGCCGTTCTTCCACTGAGCGCGGGCACGGATGACGTCAATATCCTTCTTGGCGTTGGCATAGTCGCCCAGACGGGCATAGCACTCGGCGCGCACCAGATAGGTCTCGCCAAGTCGGGCCATGGTCACGTCGCGATAGGCATCGCCCTTCTCAGCCTGACGCGTGCCGTCGGTGCACTTGTTGATGCCGGCAAAGAAATTGCAGATGGTAGTCGACTTGAAGTTGGGAGCCACATACTGGCCGTTCTGGTAGAGGACGGAAGTGCTGGGAACCCACTGGCCGGGCGTAGAGGTCAGCTGACCGGCATCGGCCGTCTGGCGCGACAGGTTCTTGTCCTTGTCGTTGCGCCATTCGGGCAGACGGCCTGCATTGTCCCGGAAAGCCTTGTCGTAGTCGACAGTGCCGTCGGCCTTCTTGTCAGCAAACTGGGCATAGGCACCGAACTTGAAGTTGTCGTAGGTGTGGTCGTCGGCCGTGTTCAGAATCATGATGGCACCGGGGCCGCCCAGCTCCGCGCCGAGGGTGTCCTTCACGAGCGTGTTGATGCCATAGACCGTCTTGAAGGTCTTCCACAGACGGGCGTCGTTCACGTGGTCATACACGGCGTAGGCATACTCCGTGGGACGGCAGCGCTGGAAGTCCATCTCGCCAGTCCACACACCACGCTTGGTCCAGCCGCCGCCGAAGCCTGCGCCGAACTGCGGGCCAAAGTAGTTGTAGGTGCGGTTGCCGAAGCGTCCCTGAGTGACGCTGTTGTTGTTGAATCCGGCAGCCATCAGGATCTCGCTGAGCTGCTCAGTCTCGCAGTCGACGCCGGTCCAGTTGGCATAGAGATCGCTGTAGTTGGGAGCCAGCTGGCGGGCGCCGATGGCATAGTTGCAAGCCTCGACAGCCTCCTTCAGGTCGGCCTCCTTGGTAGCAGCATTGAAGGCGTCGCAGCGCTCGGAAGCACGGAAGAGCAGGGCCTTGGCCAGGAAGTGGGCAGCCGTAGCCTTGGTCCACGTGATGCCCTTGCCATAGGTGAATTCCTCACCATTGAAGAGGTTGTAGGCCTGGCGCAGGTCGCTGATGACCTGTTCCCATGCCTGTTCCTCAGTGGCCTGGGTGAAGTTGCGGACGATGCCCTCGGCAGGCTCCAGCTGTAGCACGGGCCGGCCATACTGAGCGGTCAGACGATAGTAGTTGTAGCCGCGGAGGAAGTAGGCATGAGCCAGGCAACGATTGCGCACCTTCTCGTCGCCGATCACCTTCTCAGCCTTGGCGATGATGGTGTTGCACGAAGCAATACCATAATAGAGCTGATTCCAGATAGCGTCGACGGCGGGGCAGTTCCTGTTGGCAGCGCCCAGTGCCGGCGTACAGTTCAGTGCGCTGAAGCGCGTGTCATACGTGTTCCAAGGCTCCGAGGTCAGGTCGTTGGCATTGGTGAACTCATCGGTTCCATAGAGGGTCGTAGCGTATGCCCACTCATAACCGAACCACCAGCGGATGTTTCCATAGAGCGACACGGTGAGCGCCTCAAGTCCTTCCTCAGTGTCAAAATACTGAGTGGAATATTTGGTGGTCAGGTCCTCGTCGAGGAAATCGCCTGAGCAGGAAGTCATCCCTGCCGAAAGCGTCATGGCGAGCATGCCACCCATTAGATATTTATTGAGTTTCATAATTATTCAGTTTATAAGTTTATGAGTTGCCAAAGTTGATGAATTTAGAATCCGATCTCCAGACCGAAGACGAAGCTGCGGTTGAAGTAGGTGCGGCCGGTGTCGAGGTCGAAGCCGGCAATCGACTGATGGATGCTGAACGGATTGATGACCTGAGCATACACCTTAGCATGCGACAAGGTGGCAGTGCGGAGCAGCGACTTGGGGAAGTTGTAGCCCAGCGAGATGTTGCGCACCTTCAGGAACGAAGCGTTGCGGAATCCGAGCAAGCTCGAGAAGTTGTCAGCCGAGCCGCTGGTGGCCTGTGCCAGGATAGGCTTCTGCCACTCTGCACCCGTGTTCTGCGGTGTCCAGTAGTCGACCTCGCGCTGGTTGGCGTGAGCGGTCAGAGCCTCGCCACCCGTTGAGAAGGTGTAGCCCATGCGGCCCAGCATCGAGATGCCCAGCTCGATTCCCTTGTACGAGAAGTTGTTGGTCCATCCGAGCGTGGTCTTCGGATTGCGGTTGCCAATCACCATGCGGTCTTCGATCGTCATCTGGTAGTCGCCGTTGACGTCGTGAGGACGCACGTTACCGGCCGTGAAGCCGTAGCCGTTCTCATTCCACTTGGCCATCTCGGCGGCGTCGCTCTCCTGCCAGATGCCGTCGTTGCCATAGCCATAGTAGACGCTGAGAGCCTCGCCGATGAAGAGCGAGTTGTCGGGCATGTCGTTCTTGCCATAGGCCAGCTCAACGATCTCGTCCTTCTGGTAGGCGATGTTGAAGCTAGTCTCCCACTCGAAGCCGCCGACCTGAACGGGGATGGCGTTCAGGGTGAACTCAACGCCGTGGTTCTTCGTCTTACCCACATTTGAGTAGGTGCCGGGGAAACCGGTCAGCGTCGGGATGTTGGTGTACATGATGACGTCGTCGGTGTGGCTCCAGTAGTAGTCCAAGCTACCCCAGATGCGGCTGTTCAGGAAGCCGAAGTCGAGACCGAGGTTCCACTGCGTGGTCTTCTCCCATCCCAGGTCAGGATTGGCCATGGTGAGCTGGGTGCCGGAATAGTAAGGCTCATTCGTGGTGTAGCCCAGCACGTCGGTCATGCCGTTGAAGGGGAGGTAGACGCTGGTGATGTCGCCCTTGGTGTCGTAGGGGCTGACGGCAGCATTACCCGTCACGCCGACGCCGAGGCGCAGCTTCAGGTTGCTGATCCAGTCGTACTGTTTGATGAAGTCCTCCTCGCTGGCACGCCAAGCCAAGGCTGCCGAGGGGAAGAAGTCCCACTTGTTGCCGTCGGCCAGCTGCGAAGCGCCGTCCCAACGTCCGCTGACGGTGAGCAGGTAGCGCTCGTTGAAGCCGTAGTTCAGTCGGATCATGTACGACTCCAGCTGGCGCTCGGTGATGCCCGAGCCGAGGCCGACGCTCTGGTCAGCGTTGCTGGGGTTGACCGTGTCGAAGGCGTTCCAGAGGTAGGAGTCCTTCTCGATCAGGCTGGCGTTCATGTTCGATGTCTCGATGTTCCACTTCGAGGCGGTCTGCAGCAGGGTCACGCCGACCTTGTGCACATCGGCGAAGGTGCGGTCGAACATGAGCATGTTGTCGAGCGTCCACGAGAAGTCGCGGCGGTTCTGCAGGCGGGCATAGTTCTTACCCTCAGTGCCGTTGGAATTGATCTTGTGGGCTGAGAAGCCGTCGATGTAGGAGCCCTCACGCCAGTTGCGGAAGTCGGGGCCGAAGGCAATCTTATAGCGCAGTCCGTTGAGGGGCTTGGCAATCTCGCCGAAATCGACCGTAGCCGAGAAGTTACCCAGTGCACGGAAGATCTGGCGCTTCTGCTGCGAGTGGTTCCACTCGTTCATAATCGTATAGACGGCGCTCTCGCCACCAGGGTTGATGACCGTGTTGCCATCCTCATCGAAGGGCACGGCGTAGTTGAAGATCTGCTTGGCGGTGCCATAGATGGCATCGGGCACTGAACCCGAGCGGCCGCCCAGCGTCGACATACCGTAGTCCTGCTCGCTCCACGTGCCGTTGATGCTGGCCTGAACCGAGAACCACTTGGTGGGCTTGATGTTGACGCTCACCTTGCCCGTGTAGCGGTCGTACCACTGGCCCTTCTGCGTACCCTTGTTGCTCAGGTAGCCGAACGAGGCATAGGCATTCATCGACTCTGTGCCGCCGCTGACGGCCAGGGTGTGCTCGTGCGACAGGGCCGTCTGGGTGACGAAGTCGGTCCAGTCGGTGTTCTGCACGCGTGAGGCATCCCAGCTGCCGCCGGCCCAGCCGTTCATGATGTTATTATAGGAGGCGAGGTCGAGCGATGCGATGTTGGCAAACAGGGCCTCATCCTCAGCCTTCGTGGGGCTGAGCGGGTTGGCATAGCTCTCGGCGCTTGCGTTATGGGCAGCCCAGCGTGCAAACTGGATGAAGTCGGATGCGCTCATCGAGGGCGAGCGGTCGACGATGTTCGACACGGTCAGTGTGCCCGTGTAGTCGATCGTCGTATGGCCGGCCTTACCCTGCTTGGTGGTCACGAGGATGACACCGTTGGCACCGCGGCTACCGTAGATGGCGGTTGCCGAGGCGTCCTTCAGAATGTCGATCGACTCGATGTCGCGGGGGTTCAGCGTCTCAATGCCGGAAGCCGACATGAGGGGCACACCGTCGACCACGTAGAGAGGCTCGTTGCCCTTGTTGAGCGAACGCTCACCGCGGATGCGGATCGAACCGAGCTGACCAGGGCGCTCGTTGGTGGTGATGTCGACACCTGCTGCCTTGCCTTGCAGGGCCTCGAAGGCGTTGTTCACCGGACGGTTGTTCAGCTGCTCTTCGCCAATGTTGATCATCGAGCCTGTGACGTCGCTCTTCTTCTGCGTACCATAACCGACGACGACCACCTCGTCGAGCAGCTGACGGTCTTCCTGCAGCGTGACGTTGATAGTCGACTTGCCGGCCACGGGCACGGTCTGAGACGAATAGCCGACATACGAAATGACCAGACTTCCATTGCTGGGAACCCCCTGAATGGTGTAGTTACCATTGAAGTCGGTAATGGTTCCGTTGGAAGTACCTTTCACCACGACGCTGGCACCGATGATAGGCTCGCCGCTGGCGTCGACCACATTACCTGTCACTTTCTGGGCATAGGCACCCGTGGCACCCATGCAGAGAAGCAACAAGAACATCAGTCTACGAAGAGAACACAGTCCTCCCCATGACACTTTTTGCTCAATAAATTTTCCCATACATTTTAATAAATTAGAAATAAGATAGAGTTTGCTTTGTTACGCATCGGCAAAATTAGCTTTTTTTTCTTAAACAAAGAAGAAAAAAAGTGATTATTTTTAAAAAATCTGCTTTTTTGCTTAAAAAATGTACTATAAGTACTCATTTTGGGGCGCATTTGTAAAGGAAAATCTGAATCTTTTGTCTGATTTTTACAACCGCCTGATTATCAAGTCGGTTGGCGACGGACAAAAAAGAAGCGGTGCTTTTCGGGTTGAAAAGTACCGCTTTTCGGGTCGAGAAGTGCCGCTTTTCGGGTCGAGAAGCGCCGCTTCTTGATTGAAGGGGGGCTGTTTTGTCAGATTTTTTACTTGGGGGAGGGTGTCAAAATGAAGCGGATAGACTAACTTTACTCCCCCAGTAGTTGAGCTAATGCGAAACTTGGATTACTTGACTTTCTCCATCAGGTCGGCCTCAACGATGCGCAGCTCGACCTTGCCCTTCTCCGTCTTCAGCCGGTCCAGCTCATTGGCCACGCCGCCAGCCAGCTCCTTGACTTGGCCGAAGCGGCTGCTGTCCTGGACTGGGCCGACCATGCGGATGGTCAAGTCCTTGGCTGCCACGGGCTGGGGGATGGTGATGTGCACATAGCCGAGCGTGGCGGGCGTGACGCCTTCCCACACCTTCTTACGGCCGGCATAGACCTCCAGGGGATAGCACTTCTGGCGCCAGCCGGCCAGCTTCAGCGTCATCTCGCTGATGGCTGCACGCCGCTCCAGCCGATAGGTTACCCAGGCATGCGCACGGTCGCCGTCGCTCTGCCACTGGGTCAGCTCGTTGTCGTCGAAGCTTTTCTGCAGGTCGGAGGCATTGCTGCCCGCCTTGGCGTCGACGATGCCGACGCTCGTCAGGACGTCATGATAGCTGGGAGTGGCAGGGGTCTCGCCACGCACGAGCGAGGGGCGCAGCGTGAGGGCAGGCAGGTCCTGCTCCTTGTCACAAGGCTTGCTGCTGAGAGTCAGGTAGGCGGGACGGAGGCCTTCTGCCTGGACAGCGAGACCTATCTCACCGGCATTGGGCGTGGTGCGGATGAGGATGCGATTGACACCGCACTCGACGGGCAGCGACATGTGGCCGACGTAGTTGTCGCTAAGGTTGCGCTTATTGGCTGAGTCGAGCAGCGAGGGATCTTTTTCCGACCGGGAACCGGGAAGTGAATACTGAGCATTGTTGCGGGTGCCGATGCCGCCAATCCAGCTGGCCTCACCCCATAGTTGGAAGTTGACCATGCGATTGTCGAGCGGGCAGCGGCGCCCCTGCTTGTCGACCACCTCGACCTCGACGAGCACCATGTCGGCCCCGTCGGCCTTGACTCCGTCGGGGTTTGTGACGGCCTTCAGCCTCAGCTGGAAGGGCTCACCGGCCGTTTCGACGGTGAATTGGGAATTGAGGGTTGAGGATGGAGAATTCTGATAGCCGACAGCCTTGAGCGTGCCGGCCTCATAGCGCACGCCGTCCCATGTGAAGAGCCACTGATGAGAGCGGCGGCCAAAGCCCTGACTCTTGCCATTGACGAAGAGCTCGACGGAGTCGGCTGTAGAGACGACATAGACCGGCTTCACCGTCCCCGGCTCATAGTTCCAATGACCTATAATATGCGTGCGGGCTTTCTCGGGGCTCACCCATCCGTCCCACATCACCTGGTGGGCGAAGAAGGCATCCTTCGGCAGACGCATGGCATCGGTGACACCGCTCATACGATAGTTCGACTCGCCGCGATGGTGCGTGTTGGTGTCGCTGAAGACAATCTTCACGCCGCCCGACGAGACGCGCCGCCCCGTGCCGGGGCGCTCGAGCCAGTACTCATGCCAGCGCTCGACCATCTGGCGGGCGAAGGCGTCCATGTTGTGATTATAGTCGTGGGCCGGGGCATTGCGATAGAGCGGTCCGTCGCCCTCCTTGTGGTAAGGATAGCTGTACTCGTCCCAATACTTGCGCAGACCTTCGTCGCGACAGTATTCCATGGCCCACATCGGCTTCGTGGCCGACTTGTTGATATAGAGCATCTCGCCGCCATACTCAGCCTCGGGGCGGTCGAGCATCTCGCGCGAGCCGATGGCGCGCCCGCCGTTGGGGTCGTACTGGTCGCGAATCTGCTTCATCTCCTCCATGTGCTCCTTCGAGATGCGGAAGTTGCCACACTCGTAGAATATGACCGAAGGGTTATTCCTGTTATAAATGATGGCATCGCGCATCAGCTGGGTGCGCTGCTGCCAGCGGGCACCGTCGACGTCCTTCTCGGCATCGCCGGCCGGCATGGCCTGGATAAGGCCGACGCGGTCGCACGACTCGACGTCCTGCTTCCAAGGGCAGACGTGCATCCAGCGGACGAGGTTGCCGCCGGACTCGACGATGAGCCCGTTGGAATAGTCGCTCAGCCAGGCCGGCACCGAGATGCCCACGCCCGGCCACTCGTTCGAGGTGCGCTGGGCATAGCCATGAACCATCAGGCAGCGGTCGTTCAGGTAGAACTTACCGTCCTTGAACGCCGTCTTGCGGAAGCCTGTTCGGGTGATTACCTTGTCGAATTGAGAATTCTTGCTTGTCTCGCTTCCGTTCTCCACTAAGAAAGTCTCTATGTCGTACAGGTAACCGTAGCCCCACGACCAGAAATGCAGGTCGTCTACTTCCTGTTCTACCGAAACGGTACGCGTCTCGCCAGGCTGCAGCGTGACTGCCTTGCCGGGAATAATGACATTCAATTCGTTTCGAGGTTTGACAATACGTGCAAAAAGGTGGAAGGTGTGGGCTTTGTCATCCTCGTTCTTCACCTGACTCTCGACATGCACGGTGGCTTTACGGCCCGTGATGTCGAAGTCGGTGGCATAGACGTAGGTGCCCGTCGTGCCAAGGTTCGAATAGAGGGGCAGCGTCTGATAGATCTTGCCCGTCTTATGCAGGTAGACGTTCTTGGGCAGTCCGCCGTAGTTGGCATTAAAGTTCTTGTCGTTCCACTGGTAGCGGCTGTCGAGCACGCGGTCACGATACTGCCACGAATTGTCGCAGCGCACGGCCATGACGTTCTCACCTAATATAATATAAGGTGTAAGATCGAAGCCGAAGGCCATCACGCCATTGTCCGAGAAGCCCACCTTCTGGCCGTTGAGCCACACATCGCAGCCCTGGCGGGCGCCCTCGAACTCGACGAACACCTTGCCCTGCAGGTCCTCTTGCGTCAGTGTGAAGTGCTTCCGATACCAGCAGACCGTGTCAGTCAGGTCGACGATGTCCTTCTGGAACGCCTCGCTGCCGTTGAAGGCATAGGGCAGCGTGACGCGCTGCCAACGGCTGTCGTCGAAGGATGGCTGAGCGGCCTCGGCCACATCGCCCACGGCGAGGCGCCAGTCGCCATTGAAATTAAGCTTCTGCCTATCTCCGGCACTCATGCCCATTGAGATCATCGCCACGAGGAGCGACATCAGTATTCGTCTCACCATGCCTTACTGGATCTTTTCGCCGTTGACAACCACATTCTTGAGCGTCAGGTTCTCAATCGGACGCTTGGTGAAGGCCTTCTCCTTGGCTCCGTCCTTCACGTCGACATCCTCGAAGGTGAAGTCCTTCAGGGCATACTTGTCCGAGCCGGTGACGTTGAAAAAGACGCCGCAGTCCATCTGGATGTTGCGGAACGTCACGTTGTTGCACGTCGACAGGGGCATGTCCTCGCGCTCCTGCTTCTCGTAGAACTGCGTCCAGGGACGGACGAGCAGGCAGTTGCGGCACTTGCCCTTGAAGTCCTCCACGAGCACGTACTCATAGTGCTGGGGCGTGTCGGGACGCATCTTCAGCCAGAGCACGTTGTTGGTGTCGTCGGCCACGCAGCGGCGCATGATGACGTTCCAGTCGTGGACCGACTCCGAGCCGAGGGTCATGCAGCCGTGCACCATGCCATAATGGCAGTCCTCGACGAGGATGTTGTAGCAGGGCCCGTTCTCAGGGGCCTGGTCGGCGAAGGTGCCCTTGCCGCCCTTCAGCACGACGGCATCGTCGTTGACGTTCATATAGCAGCCGCGCACGACGACGTCGTGGCAGACGTCGATGTCGATGGCATCGGTCGACGGGCCCTTGATGCCCTGTGTCGACGAATAAATATAGAGGTCAAGATAGCGCACGTGGTCGCAGCGATAGATATGGTTGGTCCAGAAGGGCGAGTTGATCAGCCGCACGTCCTGGATGGTGACGTTCTTGGAATTGCTGATGTAGGTCAGTCGCGGGCGCTGGGCGTCCTTGTTGGTGCACTGGCGGTTCCACTCGCGGCGGATCCAGAACTCCTGCCAGTAGGGCTCGCCCTGGCCGTCGATGGTGCCCTTGCCGCAGATGGTGAAGCCGTCGACGCCGTCGGCATTGACGAGCGCCGTGAAGTATTTGCAGGTCTGGCCCTCGATGCGGGTCTCGCGGATCTCGAAGTCGCGGATGCGGTCGCTGCCCTTCAGCACGCCGCCCTCCTCGACGCAGAGATGCGTGCCCTGGCGGAAGAAGAGCGAACCGCTGTAGAACGTGCCCTTAGGGATGACGACGACGCCCCCACCCTCCTCGGCCGCGCGGTCGATGACGGCCTGCAGCTCGCGGGTCTGTATGTCGGTGGTGCCATGGCGCACGCCGTACTTTGTCACGTCGTACTTCTTGCCCAGCGTCTCAACGTCCACCTTCCCCTCGGCCATGAACCACTCATCCATCGGCTCGCCGTTAGGCCACAAGGCGGGTTGCACCACTTTCTTCTTTCCCATAGCCAAAGTGCAGGTCATCAGCAGCACCATACCCAAGATCAGTCGTTGTTTCATCTGTCAAATTTGTTTTATGTTTAGACTAGTGGGCACAAAGTTAATGAAAATTACGGAAAAAGCTGCAAAAAAAACATTTTTTTATAGCTAGAACAAAAAAAATTCGTAACTTTGCCCTCTGAAACCTATCAAACAACGCCTGATTATGAAAGATTTTTTCAAGTACACTCTTGCCACCATCGTGGGCATCGTGATCCTGTCGGTCATTGCCGGCATCTTGTTTATGATCTCCATCGCCGGTCTCGTGGCCAGTGGCAGCGCATCCACCAAAGCTGAGAAGAATTCGGTATTCGTACTTAAGATGGACGGCATCGTCAGTGAGCGCGCCGAGGACGGCGGTCCCTTGAACGCCATCCTGGGACAGGCCGACATGGAAACGCTCGGACTCGACGACATCATCAGCGCCATCCGCAAGGCTAAGGACGACGACAACATCCGCGGCATCTACATCGAGGGCGGAGCTGCCACCTTCGACGCTCCCGCCACGGCCCAGCAGGTGCGCGACGCCCTGAAGGACTTCAAGCAGAGCGGCAAGTGGATCATCGCCTACGCCGACCAGTATATGCAGTCGGCCTACTACGTCAGCTCCGTCGCCGACTCGGTGCTGCTCAACAAGACGGGCATGATCGACTTCAAGGGCCTGGGCGGCAAGGGCTACTACCTGACCGGCCTCTACGAGAAGCTGGGCGTCAAGTATCAGGCCACCCGCGTGGGCAAATACAAGAGTGCCGTCGAGCGCCAGACCCGCAAGGAGATGAGCGCCGAGGACCGCGAACAGCGCGAGGCCTACCTGCAGGGCGTCTGGCAGCACATGCTGAAGGACATGGCCGAGAGCCGCGGGCTCACGGCTGAGCAGCTGAACAAGGTGGCCGACGACAGCGTCATGGTCTTCGCATCGGTCGACGACTACATGAAGGCCGGCCTGATCGACGGCTACATGTATCCCGACGAAGTGAAGAACATCGTGAAGCAGAAGCTTGGCCTCGACGACGACGAGGACATCAAGCAGCTGACGCTCAGCGACATGGAAGCCCTCGTGACAAAGAAGAAGAACAAGGGCGACCAGATTGCCGTCTACTATGCCTACGGCGAGATCATCGACGAGATGGCCAGCGGCTTCATGAGCGAGCACAACATCGTCGGGCAGACGACCGTCGAAGACCTCAAGAAGCTGGCCGACGACGACAACGTGAAGGCCGTCGTCATGCGCGTCAACTCACCCGGCGGCAGCGCCGTCGCCTCTGAGCAGATCTGGCGGGCCGTCAAGCAGCTGAAGGAGAAGAAGCCCGTCGTCGTCTCGATGGGCGGACTGGCCGCCTCGGGTGGCTATATGATCAGTGCCGCCGCCAACTACATCGTGGCCGAACCGACCACGCTGACCGGCTCCATCGGCATCTTCGGCCTCATCCCCAACGCCAGCACGCTGGTCTCTGACAAGCTGGGCGTCACGTGGGATGGCGTCACCACCAACAAATACGGCAACTACGAGAACGACATGATCTTCGCCAAGGACAATGCCGAGGTGATGAAGTACATGCAGAGCTACGTCGACCGCGGCTACGACACGTTCCTCGGCATCGTGGCCGAAGGCCGCGGCATGACCAAGGAGCAGGTCAACGAGATCGGTCAGGGCCGCGTATGGGTGGGCTCCGACGCCATCGGCATCAAGCTCGTCGACCAGCTGGGCTCGCTCGACGACGCCGTCAAGAAGGCTGCCGAGCTCGTCGAGTCGGAGGAATACTACACGGCCGACTATCCCGCCAAGACCGACTGGTTCGACAGCCTGCTCTCTACCGACGAAGAAAAGGGCAGCTACCTCGACGCTGAGCTGAAGGCCACGCTCGGCGAGCTCTACGAGCCCGTCATGGAGCTGCGCCGCGACATGAGCCGCAACCGCCTGCAGGCCCGGCTGCCGTTCTCGACGATGATGAAATAAATGATTATCGGGATTTCGATATAACGAGATAACGAAATAACGTTATAACGAGAAAAACGGAATAACGCCAAAAAGAAAAGAACATTGGAAGGCGACTTCATTAAGATCAACCGCAAGCTATTGCCGCTCAGCTGGCTCTACGGGCTGGGCGTCGGCATCCGGAATTTCGGCTTCGAGGTCGGAATCCTGAAGAGCCGCGCCTTCAGCGTGCCCGTCATCTCGGTGGGCAACATCACCGTCGGCGGGACAGGCAAGACGCCCCATGTGGAACATCTCATCCGTCTGCTCAAGGAGAACTTCCGCGTGGCCGTGCTCAGCCGCGGCTACAAGCGGAAGACGAGCGGCTACGTCGTGGCCGATGCCAACACGACGGCGCGCGACATCGGCGACGAGCCCCAGCAGATGCACACGAAGTTTCCGGACATCACCGTCGCCGTCGACCGCAAGCGCGTCCGGGCCATCGAGCGCCTCACTGCCGACGACCCCAAGCTCGACGTCATCCTGCTCGACGACGCCTTCCAGCATCGCTACGTCAAGCCGGGCATCAACATCCTGCTCGTCGACTACCACCGACTGATCATCTACGACCGCCTGCTGCCCGCAGGCCGACTGCGCGAGCCCCTCTCGGGCAAGAACCGTGCTGACATCGTCATCATCACCAAGTGTCCCAAGGAGCTGAAGCCCATGGACTTCCGTGTCATCACCAAGGCCATGGACCTCTACCCCTACCAGCATCTCTACTTCACCACCCTCGACTATCAGCCCCTCCAGCCCGTCTTCCCCGAAGCCGCCGTCGCCCCCTCCTCCGTCGCCTCCTCCGCTGCCTCACGTCCGGTGATCGGCAGCATTGCTGCCGATACCAGCGTCCTCCTCCTCACAGGCATCGCCTCCCCCCGCCAGATAGAGGAAGACCTGAAGACCCTCAACCCCGCACTCAGCGCGCCGACGGTCCTCTCCTTCCCCGACCACCACAACTTCCGCCGCCGCGACATCGACCGCATCAACCGCACCTTCGCCGCCCTGCCCGTCCCCCGCCTCATCATCACCACCGAGAAGGACGCCGCACGGCTCGCACAGTCCGACGGACTCAGCGATGAGGTGCGCCGGAGCCTCTACGTGCTGCCCGTCAGCATCACCTTCATGCAACCCGACCAAGAAGAACAGTTTAATCAAAACATCATTGGCTATGTACGAAAAAATTCTCGAAACAGCATCCTGGCTAAAGGAAAGGATGACCACAAAGCCCGAGACAGCCATCGTGCTGGGAACGGGCCTCGGACCATTAGCTTCCGAAATAACTGACGCCATTGAATTCCCCTACAAGGACATTCCCAACTTCCCCGTCTCCACCGTCGAGGGCCACGACGGCAAACTCATCTTCGGCCGACTGGGAGGCAAGGACATCATGGCCATGAAGGGCCGCTTCCACTACTACGAGGGATGGTCGATGAAGGAAGTGACCTTCCCCATCCGCGTCATGTACGAACTGGGCATCAAGACGCTCTTCGTCTCCAACGCCGCCGGCGGCATGAACGCCGAGTTCAAGATCGGCGACGTCATGGTCATCACCGACCATATCAACCTCTTCCCAGAGCATCCCCTCCACGGCCCCAACTTCCCCACCGGGCCCCGCTTCCCCGACATGCACCAGGTCTACGACCTCGACCTCATCCGGCTGGCCGACAACATCGCCCGCGAGAAGGGCTTCACCCTGCGCCACGGCGTCTACACCGGCGTGCAAGGCCCGACGTTCGAGACGCCTGCCGAGTATCGCATGTTCCATCGCATGGGCGGCGACGCCATCGGCATGTCCACCGTCCCCGAGGTCATCGTGGCCCACCACTGCGGCATCCGCATCTTCGGCCTCAGCGTCATCACCGACCTCGGAGGCTTCGAGCCCCCCGTCGAGGTCAGCCACGAGGAGGTGCAGCAGGCCGCCAAGAAGGCCCAGCCCGTCATGTCGGCCCTGATCCGCGAGATGGTCGTCCGCAGCTGAGCAGAGCCCTGCCTCCCCGCGTGGCCCTTCCCGTCCCCCCGTGTGTTGCGGCATTGCCGCAACACCGCCCCCTCTTCGAACCAAAACAACAACAATGGAAATAGCACAACTCGGCGAGTTCGGCCTCATCGACCGGCTCACCAAAGACCTTGACATCAAGAACACATCCACCATGCGCGGCGTCGGCGACGACTGCGCCGTGCTCCACTATCCCGATACGGAGGTGCTCGTCACCACCGACCTGCTCATGGAGGGCGTCCACTTCGACCTCACCTACATCGACCTGAAGCACCTGGGCTACAAGTCGGCCATGGTCAACATCAGCGACGTCTTTGCCATGAACGGCACGCCACGCCAGATAACCGTCTCGCTGGCACTCTCGAAACGCTTCACCGTCGAGGACATGGAGCAGTTCTACGACGGACTGCGGCTGGCCTGCGAGAAGTGGGGCATCGACATCGTCGGCGGCGACACCACCTCAAGCTACACCGGACTGGCCATCTCGATCACCTGCATCGGCGAGGCCCGCAAGGACGACATCGTCTATCGCAGCGGCGCAAAGCCCACCGACCTCGTCTGCGTCTCGGGCGACCTCGGCGCCGCCTATATGGGGCTCCAGCTCCTCGAGCGCGAGAAGTCTGTCTACTACGGACAAATCGACGACCTCCGCAAGAAGATAGCCCAAGCCAAGTCGGCCGGCGACGACGCCCGGGTGAAGGCGCTCAACGCCCAGCTCTCGTCGCTCAGTTCCTTCCAGCCCGACTTCACGGGCAAGGAATACCTCCTGCAACGTCAGCTGCAGACCGAGGCCCGCGGCGACATCATCCAACGCCTGCGCGAGGCCGGCATACGGCCCACCGCCATGATGGACGTCAGCGACGGTCTCTCCAGCGAGTTGCGCCACATCTGCAAGCAGTCGGGGGTCGGATGCCGCATCTTCGAGAAGGAGCTGCCCATCGACTATCAGACTGCCGTCATGGCCGAGGAGATGAACATGAACGTCACGACCTGCGCCCTCAACGGCGGCGAGGACTACGAGCTCGTGTTCACCGTGCCCATCGGCGACCTTGACAAGGTGCGCGACCTCGACGACGTCCACCTCATCGGCCACATCACCGAAGCGAAGTTCGGCCACATCCTCGTCACCCGCGACGGCCAGGAGTTTGAGCTCAAGGCCCAGGGCTGGAATCCGTTGAGCGGCGAGCGCAAAGCCGAATAGGCATTCGAGCATTGCCGAGTCGCGAAACGGAAAGGCGTCAGTCAAAATTCACAAAACGGTGCTTTTTGAAGGTAATATACCCCTATATTACTATCAAAAAGCACCGTTTTTCGTTTTTTCTTCCTTATGATTAATAGTCATCATCGGCAGGTCCGACCGACACGACGGACGGCGAGGAGAAACGGCGGCAGACCTATCCAAAAGAGAAAAAAAGAAGTTTTTTTGCGTCGAAATAAAAAAAATCGGCCAAAAATTTGGCCAATTAGTTTTTTTTCCGTACCTTTGCACCCGCTTACGAAAGGAAGCGTGGAACGTAAAGGGTGCCTTAGCTCAGATGGTAGAGCATCGGACTGAAAATCCGTGTGTCCCCGGTTCGATTCCTGGAGGCACCACTCCTCCTTTCATTATGACCCCGACGACGGCGCAAGCCCGAGCCGGGGTTTTTGTTTTGTGATAGTTTCCACGAAAGAAGCGGTGCTTCTCAAGCTAAGAAACGGTACGGATCAGTCCGCAAATCCAGTTGAGAGTATGCGCAGCCGCTCCCCTCCCCTCAAGGGGAGGGGTAAGGGGTGGGGTCTGTATATCCTTTACGGTGAGCAAGTTAGAGACCCCACCCCCGACCCCTCCCCTTGAGGGGAGGGGAGCGGCTGCGCATGATTTGAGACTGATTTCTAATGAAGCCTACAGACTAAAGTCGACCTTGCCGCGGATGTCGGCCGAGCTGGCTCCGACGTAGGCGCGGAAGCGGTCGGACATGAGCGTCCAGCGATGCTGCTGCTCGTCCCACGTCTGCAGGTCCTCCTTCGTGATGTGCATCGTGGCCGTGCGGGTCTCGCCGGGCTTCAGCGACAGCTTGACGAAGTCTTTCAGCTGCTTCACGGGATTGTCGGCCTGCGGCATCTGCTCGCCGACGTAGAGCTGGACGGTCTCACGGCCCTCGCGGCTGCCCGTGTTGGTCACGTCGACGGTGACGGTCCAGCCGTCAGCATCGGGCGTAAGGGCGGGCTTGCCGTACTTGAACGTCGTATAGCTCAGGCCGTAGCCGAAGGGGAACAGCGGCTGCGACTTGTCCTTCTCGAATCCGCGATAGCCGACGAAGACGCCCTCGCGATAGTACACCTGCTTGCCGACGCCGGGATAGGCCTCGGCGCCATACTTCACGTAGGGATAGTCCTCATAGCGCTTGGCAAACGTGACGGGCAGTTTGCCGCTGGGGTTCACCTGGCCCGTGAGGACATTCGTCAGGGCCGTGCCGGCCTCGCTGCCCAGATACCAGCAGTGCACGAGCGCGGCCACCTGCTGGAGCCAGGGCATGGCATAGGGGTTGCCGCCGAACATGACGACGACGATGTTCTTCTGGAGCCTGGCCAGCTCGGCGATGAGCTCGTTCTGCCCGAACGACAGGTCGTAAGACTCGCGGTCGCCGTTCTCGCAGTCCTGGCGGTGGTTCTTGTTCAGGCCGCCGATATAGATGACTAGGTCGGCCGCGCGGGCCTTCTCCAGGGCCTCAGCCTTCAGACGCGCGTTCTCGGCCGGGTCGACATGGTCGACATGGTCGTAGAGGGCGCGGCCGGAGGTGTAGCCTTGGGCATAGTCCATCTGCTGGCCAAAGACGTCCTTAAGAGCCTCAAGCGGAGAGATATCCCTTAAGGTCTTCAGCTCCGACGAGCCGCCACCCAGCGTCAGCGACCGCGTGGCATTCTCGCCGACCACCAGCACATGCTGATAGTCTGCGGCCTCGAGCGGCAGGATGCCTTTCTCGTTGCGCAGCAGCACGATGCCCTCCTCGCCGATCTGGCGGCAGGCGTCGTAGTGGGCCTCGGAGCACTGCGAGCCGATGACCTTGCGCGGGTTCATGGCCGTGCGGAAGATCGTGCGCAGCACGCGCCGCACCTTGTCGTCGAGCAGCGACATGGGCAGCCGGCCCTCCTCGATGAGCTTTTCGAATGGACGGCCGAGATAATAGTCATCGTAGGTGAACTCGCTCTCGCGGATCTTGCCGTCGGTGCCGGTGCCCATCTCGATGTCCATGCCACCGGTGGCCGCCTCGTGCGTGTCGGTGACGCCGCCCCAGTCGCTGACGACGGCGCCGTCCCATCCCCACTCATCCTTCAGGATGCCGTTGAGCAGGGCGTCGTTCTGGCAGCAGTGCGTGCCCTGCCACAGGTTATAGGAGCCCATGATGGTATAGACGTGCGCCTCGTCGACGGCCTTCTTGAAGGGATAGAGATAGACCTCGCGCAGGGCCCGCTCCGAGACGTTGACGTTGACGGCGAAGCGGTCGGTCTCCTGGTCGTTCAGCACGAAGTGCTTCAGACAGCAGGCGATGCCGTTCTGCTGGGCCGCCTGGATGTAGGGCACGACCATCTCGCCGGCCAGCACGGGGTCCTCGCCCATATACTCGAAGGCGCGGCCGTTGAGGGGCGTGCGCTGGATGTTGACGCCCGGGCCGAGCATGATGTCCTTGCCGCGGAAGGCAAACTCCTCGCTGACGCTGTGGCCGTAGAGGCGGGCCAGGTCGCGGTTCCACGTCGCGGCCAGGCAGGTCAGCGACGGGAAGGCCACGATGTAGTCGTTGGTCCATCCGGCCGGGCTCCATGTGTTCCACTCCAGCTCCTCGCGCACGCCGTGCGGGCCGTCGTCCATGTTGAGCTGGCGGATGCCCAGCCGGGGCACGCCGGCCGATGTGAACTTACTCTGTGCATGGAGCACCTTGATCTTCTCGTGCAGGGGCATTCGGCTGAGGGCATCCTCCACGCGCTGCTCCAGCGGCGCCTGAGGGTCCAGGTAGACCTGTGCTGTTGCGTTCATCGTTGTAAGCATTGTGATCATTGCTAAGATTGGTCCTTTCTTCATCATTATCATAGTTGATTGTTGAGTTCAACATTACTTTGTGTTGGAAAGTTACAGACCCCACCCCCAACCCCTCCCCTTGAAGGGAGGGGAGCCGCTGCGCCGTCATTCCCGACGGGCTATGCGCCAGCCACTCCCCTCCTTCGGAGGGGTCGGGGGAGGCTACTCCCCTCCCTTCAAGGGGAGGGGTTGGGGGTGGGGTCTGTAACTTTCAAAATAACAATGTGTTTCACTGTCTTAGAGTTTAACGTCAAGGCTCTTGCCCGCATAGTCAACCACACGACCGTCAGTGCGGTCGAGGTCGAGCGTCTGAGGGTTGTCCTTGGTGATATAGACGACGCGGAAGCGGCGCTGCTTCAGCATGCCGGGGAAGGAGCCCCGGCGCTGGCCGATGGTGAGGGTCCGGCGGTTGTCGTCGTAGGTGATGTCGATGGTGGCATACTTGCCCTTCTCGTAGTTATAATTGGTTCCCTCGTCCTCATAGAGCGTGAACTGGGCGTCGCGACCGCCATATATATAAAGGTGTATCAGCTCGGCCGGCTTCTCGTCGCTCCACTCCATCTCCGGGCCGAAGGGAATGATTGAGCCCTCGGGCACGAAGACGGGGATGCGCTCCAGCGGCGCGTCGACCACGAGGCGCTGCCCGCCGTCCAGGTGGCGCCCCGTGTAGAGGTCGTACCAGCCGCGGCCGGCGGGGAAATAGACGGCGCGGTTGCGGGCCTTATATGCACTGACGGGACAGGCCATCAGCGACGGGCCGAACATCCACTGGTCCTTGATGTCGAGCACCTGCGGGTCGCTGCCGAAGTCCATCACCAGGGCACGCATCATCGTGTAGTCGCTGAGGTGCACCCAGCCGGCCATCGAGTAGAGATAGGGCATCAGCCGATAGCGCAGGCGGTCGTAGAAGACGAACGAGCGGTAGGCGGGATGGTCGTCGGGCGCCACGTTCCACGGCTCGCGCAGCGGCCACTGCCCGTGGGCGCGGAAGAGGGGGATGAACGTGCCGAACTGGTTCCATCGGGCCTGCAGCTCGCGCCATTCCCGCAGGTCTTCGTTCTCCTGACGGGTGCGGTCGTAGAGCTGCTGGGCCCGCTCGTAGCGCTTTTCGACGCAGAAGCCGCCCTGGTCCATGCCCCAGAAGGGCAGGCCCGAGAGCGAGTAGTTCAGTCCGGCCGTCATCTGGGCCCGCATGTCCTCCCAGCGGGTGCCGATGTCGCCGCTCCACGTGGCCGTCGAATAGCGCTGCAGGCCGGCAAAGCCGCTGCGGGTGAGCAGGAAGACGCGCGGCTCGTTGCGCCGGCCCTGCCACGTCGAACGCTGACCGTTGTAGATGGCGTCGGCATTGACCAGGCTATAGGCATTGAAGTATTCTGTCGACGTGCCCAGTGCCGTCGGGCCGCAGAGGGCCTTGCGATACCACATGGGCGTGCAGTCGCGCACGTTCGGCTCCGAGGCGTCCATCCACCAGGCGTCGATGCCGGCGACGAAATCGCCGGACACACTGTTGTACTTCGTGTAGAGGCGCTCGTCCATCTGTCGCCAGAACATCTTGCGGGCGCCCTCGTCATAGGCATCGTAGAACGAGCCGCGGTATCCGAGCCAGTCGTGGATGTCGTCGCGGATGGCCTGCCGATACATCCATCCGCGGGCATCCAGCTCCTTGTAGTTATCCACCGTGTCATAAAACTTCGGCCAGACTGAGATCATGAAGCGGCCGTGCATCTGGTGGACTGAGTCGAGCATCGCCTGCGGGTCAGGGAAGCGCGACGCCTCGAACTCATGGCTGCCCCACGCGTCGAGGGGCCAGTAGTTCCAGTCCTGCACGATGTTGTCGATGGGGATATGGCGGCGACGGAACTCGCCGAGCGTCTCCACGATCTCCTGCGACGTCTTATAGCGCTCGCGACTCTGCCAGTAGCCCAGCGCCCACTTGGGATAGACGGGGGCTCGGCCCGTCAGGGTGCGGTAGCCGGCGATGACGTCGTCGAGACAGCTGCCGCCGATGAAGTAGTAGTCCATGTCGCGCGCCATCTCGCACCAGATGCTCAGCTGCTCGCGCTCGGCCCTGGTGCGCGGCTCGGCCACGCGCAGTCCGCAGTAGCTCTCGCCGCCGTCGGGCTGCCACTCGATGCGCAGCTGCGACCTCCGGCCCGGCTCGACCTCGGCCTCAAACTTATAGGCATTGGGGTTCCAGGCCGTGCGCCACCGTTCGGCCACCACCTCGCGGCCGTCGATGTAGACCTTGACATAGCCGGCGTAGTAGAGGATGAACTGATAGGTCTCCTTGCGCGCGATGGTCGGCTCGATGAATCCCTCGTAGACCACGCTGGCGCCGTCGAGGCTGAAGCCCTCGGGCAGGTTCTTGATGCCGCCATTGTCAGTGCGGCGGGCAATCTCGGAGCCGGCCGGATAGCCATATTCATAATAGATGGAGTCCTCCTGGCGCACCAGCTGCCGACCGCTCTTGTCCGTATACGTGCCCGTGAGGCAGCCCTCGCGGCCCTCCTTGTCGTAGAGGCGGAAGACGCCGCCCAGCTGGCGATAGTCGTCGGGATTGCCGAAGCGGCAGTAGCTGTAGGCATCCCAGAGCAGGCCGTAGCCCCTCGACGAGACGACGAAGGGCACTGAAACCTTGGTGTTATACTGGAAGAGGTCCTCGTTCCGTCCCTTCATGTTCAGCTCCTCCGACTGGTGCTGGCCCAGCCCATAGAAGGCCTCGCCGGCCGGGCTGTCGAAGCGCATCTGCCACTGCAGGCCGTGCTTCATCGCCTCCGTGACGGCTGCCCCACCCTTCTCGCCCAGCTCGCGCTCAGGCACGGTGAAGTCGCGGAACGTCTTGCCGCCCGTGGCCGTCTCCTTCAGCAGCTCACGGCCGCTGGCGTCGCGGAAGCTCACCCAGCCCGTCGACTTGTCGACGCGGGCCACCACGTCCTTGGCGGCCACCACCACCTGCCCGCCGTCGTCGCTGATGCTGAACGCGCCCTTGGCCGGGGCCTTCTGCGGCAGCACGATCAGCGACGCAGGCTTCGCCGGCAGCTCGTCCTCCGACGTGGCCCGCACGCGGATGATGCGGTCGCCTATCACCTCCAACTGCACCACGCGGGCCTCGCCGCCGTCGGGGCGGATGGTCACGATGTGGCCCTCGGTCTTCACATCAGCTGCCCACGTCGCCGTCAGGGCGACCATCGACAGCACCGTCGCTATCAGTCTTCTCATTGTTCTAATAATTAAATAATAAAAATGGGGACAAAAGAGTTTAGGAGGTCACGTGTCCTCACGTGACACCTGCGGCAAGTGCGACGTGGGGACACGTCGCCTCCTACAGGGGCGACCGGATTGTACCAATTTATTATTTGCATATTACTTAGCTAATCGATTTTGTTGACAAAGTTACGAAATAAGTGAGAAAATCGAAAAGGAAATGTCATTTTCTTTCCTTTTCTGAGCAAAAATTAACAACTCGGCAACCCGTGTAGCCGCCAACGGCTGAAGAACGGGCGGAAAGCCTCGCTTCAATCCATCATCGTCCGGACGCAAAACGGCGCTTTTCGAAGGTAATATAGGGGTATATTACTTTCAAAAAGCACCGTTTTGCCTTTTGAGACGCTCTGAGGCAGAGGAAGCAAAAGAGTGAGTGTAAAACGACGAAAAAAAACTTCCGGATCACTC
This sequence comes from uncultured Prevotellaceae bacterium, assembly GCA_902779455.1. GTDB lineage: Bacteria > Bacteroidota > Bacteroidia > Bacteroidales > Bacteroidaceae > Prevotella. The sequence goes on along the minus strand of CACZBS010000014.1, from coordinate 15,673 downwards.
CATAGGGAACAGTCCGTAGAGCTTGGCGTCGATCATGTCGGTGACCTGCTTGAAGTGGTCGGGCTCGTCGCCGAACTTGCAGGTGTCGCCGTCGATGACGATGAGCTGGCCCTTGTACGTGGCGATCCACTGTTCATAGCGTTTGCTGAGACCCTCCAGGTAGTCGAGGCGCATGGTCTGCTCATACTCGCGGCCGCGCTTCTGTATCTGGGCGACGAGCGTCGGTATGGAGGCGCGGATGTAGATCATCAGGTCGGGCAGTCGGACGAGCGACATCATCAGGTCGAAGAGGTCCTTGTAGTTGCGGAAGTCGCGGTCGCTCATCATGCCCTGTCCGTGCAGGTTGGGCGCGAAGATGCAGGCATCCTCGAAGATGGTGCGGTCCTGGATGATCGTGTCAGTCGACTTCGATATCTCGACCACCTCCTTGAAACGCTTGTTGAGGAAGTAGACCTGCAGGTTGAACGACCACCGCTGCATGTCGGCATAGAAGTCAGCCAGGTAGGGGTTGTCGTCGACGGGTTCGAATCTTGGGGTCCATCCGTATCGGTGGGCCAGCATGCGGGTCAGCGTCGTCTTGCCGCTGCCGATGTTTCCTGCTACTGCGATGTGCATCTTATTATCTTGGATTAACTGTTTTATTATCTTAGCGGAAGCAAATTGTTCACTCTTCACTTTTCCCTTCACTCCGGGAAGAGTCCGAAGAGCGTGCGGTCGATGCGGTCGACGATCTGTGCGAAGTCCTTGGGATTATGCTGAAAGTCGAGATGGTCCTTGTCGATGGTCATCACGCGCCCCTCGTACATCTTATATATAAACTCGTCGTAGCGGCGGTTCAGGTTCTCCAGATAGTCGAGCTGGATGGTCTGCTCGTACTGGCGGCCGCGCTTCTGGATGTTGCCCACGAGATGGGGCACCGACGCCCTGAGATAGATCATCAGGTCGGGCAGCCGGACGACCGACATCATCTGTTGGAACAGCTCCATGTAGGTCGCGTAGTCGCGGTCAGAGAGGTGGCCCATCGCCTTGTTGTTCTGCATGAACACGTAGACGCCCTCGAAGATCGAGCGGTCCTGCACCACCGTGTGGTCGGCCTTGGCGATGGCGAGCAGGTCGCGGAAGCGCTCCTTGAGGAAGTAGACCTCCAGGTTGAACGACCATCGGTGCAGGTCGCGGTAGTAGTCCTCCAGATAGGGATTCTCGCTGACGGGCTCATAGCGGGCCTCCCATCCGTAGTGGCGGGCGAGCATGGCGGTCAGCGTCGACTTTCCGCTTCCTATGTTTCCTGCAATGGCTATGTGCATCGTTACGTCGTGTTTTTTCGATTGCAATGTTTAAAATAAGTGAGTGAGGATGGGGTGGCGGTGCGCTTATTCTGCAGACCGCACGGGGCGAACGCTATACCGAAGCAACGGTCGGGTGGCAGCGTCCGGATAGTCGGTCGTGCCGTCTTCGTTGAGTTTGAACGGCGTGTCGTCGGGGGCACACCATGTGCCGACGACCGGCGTGTTGTCCACTTTGTATGGGTCGCCGCCCAGGTTGACAGTCTCCTTGGGCGAACGGCCGATCACGACGTTGATGAGCGAGGTGACGTCGGCAGCGGTCAGCTGATTGTCGTTGTTTATGTCGCCCTTGACAATCTCCTGGGCGCCCGCCGTTGCCGTTGCCACGAGCAGCAAGAGGGTCATTAAAACATTTCTCATCTTGAATGTATTTATTTGATGATGATTGCTAGATGCAAAAGTAATGAAAAAAAATGAATTAACGATGGCGTTTGCCGATTTTTTTTGTAATTTTGCGCCTCAAATCAAAATATTCAGACAACACCCTATGAAATCTATTCGCGAAATCTATAAGATTGGCAAGGGACCCTCGAGCAGCCACACGATGGGCCCGCAGAAAGCAGCACAGATGTACGTCAAGCGCCACCCCGAGGCCCGCAGCTTCCGCGTGACGCTCTACGGCAGCCTGGCCGCCACGGGGCGGGGGCACATGACCGACGTGGCCATCGTCGACGTGCTCAGCCAGGTGGCACCGACGACGATCGACTGGCAGCCGCAGACGTTCCTGCCCTACCATCCCAACGGCATGACGTTCCGCGCCGACGGCGAGGACGCCTGGACGTGCTACAGCGTGGGCGGCGGAGCCCTGTCGGAGGGCGACGGCGTCATCGGCGAGGGTCCGGACATCTACCCGATGACGACGCTGACCGACATCATGGAGTGGTGCCGGCAGAACGGCCGCGCCTACTGGGAATACGTCAAGGAGCACGAGCCGGCCGACGTCTGGGACTACCTCATGGAGGTGTGGCAGACGATGAAGGCGGCCGTAGAACGCGGCATCGACACGGAGGGCGTGCTGCCCGGACCGCTGGGTCTGCAGCGCAAGGCGACGACCTACTACGTCAAGGCGACGGGCTACAAGGCTAACCTGCAGTCGCGCGGACTGGTCTATGCCTATGCCCTGGCCGTCAGCGAGGAGAACGCCGCCGGCGGCACCATCGTCACGGCGCCCACCTGCGGCTCGTGCGGCGTGCTGCCTGCCGTGCTCTACCATCTGTCGAAGGGCCATCAGTTCAGCGACCAGCGCATCCTGCACGCCCTGGCCACGGCGGGTCTGCTGGGCAACATCGTCAAGACGAACGCCTCGATCAGCGGCGCCGACGTGGGCTGTCAGGGCGAGGTGGGCGTGGCCTGCGCCATGGCCTCGGCTGCCGCCTGCCAGCTGTTCGGCGGCAGTCCCGCCCAGATCGAGTATGCGGCCGAGATGGGACTCGAGCATCACCTCGGCATGACCTGCGACCCCATCTGCGGACTGGTGCAGATTCCCTGCATCGAGCGCAACGCCTTCGCCGCCTGCCGTGCACTCGACTCCAACCTCTACGCCGCCTTCAGCGACGGCCACCACCGCGTCTCCTTCGACCGCGTCGTCGAGGTGATGCGCCAGACGGGCCACGACATCCCCTCGCTCTACAAGGAGACCAGCGAGGGCGGACTGGCACTCGGATTCTGAACATCGCTTGAATCACAATGATTTAAGACAACGAATTAAACGAATTAAACGAATTTTCGCGCTCTTATACTGCACTGAAGAATTCGTTTAATTCGTTGTCTGTAAGAAAAGATAACTATACCTTGCGTAGCTGTCTGTTGCAGGAAAAGTCGAATAAATTTGGCCGTTCGCCTTTTTCTTTGTAATTTTGTAGCCCGAATCAGACAGAACAGAAACAAAACTATCATGGGAATCATCATTGGCATCGACGTGGGCATCTCGACCACGAAGATTGTGGGACTGCGCGAGGGCAAGCCCACCTCACCCATCCGCATCACCGCCGCCGACCCTATCACCTCGCTCTATGGGGCCTTCGGCAAGTATCTGCACGACAACAACATACGGCTTGAGGAGGTGGAGCACGTCATGCTCACCGGCGTGGGCGCGGCCTACGTCAAGAACGACGTCTACGGCGTCCAGACCAGCCGCTGCGACGAGTTTGTCGCCGATGCCCTCGGCGCCCGCTTCGAGAGCCAGCTCGACCACGTCATCGTCGTCTCGATGGGCACGGGCACCTCGTTCGTCATGGCCGACGGCGACAACATCCGCCACATCGGCGGCATCGGCATCGGCGGCGGCACGCTGCAGGGCCTGTCGCGCGTGATGCTCAACACGAGCGACATCAAGACCGTCTCGGCACTGGCCATGCAGGGCGACATCTCGCACATCAACCTGCTCATCGGCGACATCTCGGCACAGCCGCTGCCGGGGCTGCCCATGGAGGCGACGGCCTCCATCTTCGCCCGAGCACAGAACGACGCCTCGCGCGAGGACATCGCCTGCGGCATCATCTCGATGGTCATCCAGTCGATCGGGTCGGCCGCCGTGCTGGCTGCCCAGGGCACGGGTTGTCGCGACATGGTGCTCATCGGCAACCTCTCGCTGCTGCCCCAGTGCAAGGACATCTTCCGCGCCCTGGAGAAGCTCTACGGCGTGCGGTTCCACACCCCCAAATATTCAGAATACTGCACCGCCATCGGCGCCGCCCTGGCCTATGGGCGGGAATGAGCACGCCCTACTGGTTTCTGGACAGTGAACGATATTTCTGAACTTTGATATGAAAAGTTACAGACCCCACCCCCAACCCCTCCCCTTGAAGGGAGGGGAGAAAGCCTCCCCCGACCCCTCCGAAGGAGGGGAGTGGCTGCCGCATAGCCCGTCGCGAATGACGGCGCAGCTGCTCCCCTCCCTTCAAGGGGAGGGGTTGGGGGTGGGGTCTGTAACTTTAAAATAAGGACTACAGTCCGCCCCAAACAGGACTACAGTCTGCCCAAAAACAAGGACCACGGTCTGTACTCTCCAAAATTAAAACCGACATGAACAGGACACTAATGATTATCGGCTGTCTGATGACGGCCATCGGCCTGCAGGCCAACACGTTAAGAAACGACTCCATCCCAGCCGACACGGTCAAGACGGACACGACGGCCGTGGCCGTCGACTCCGTGAAGACTGAGAAGCCGAAGAAGGAGGAAACGGAGTACGAGAAACTGATGAAGAAAGGGTCGGTGCAGGAGGGACTCTTCCGCACGCGCCACATCGACGACAAATACTACTTCGAGGTGCCCGACTCGATGATGGGGCGCCTGCTCATCTGCGTGACGCGCTTCACGGCCGTGCCGCAGGGCTTCGGCCAGTTCTCAGGCGAGAAGGTGACCCACGCCTCGGTCTACTTCGAGCGCCGCGACACGTCGCAGCTGCTCCTGCGCCAGTATGTGCTGAGCCAGCTGGCCGACCCCGACGACCGCATCTCGCAGACGCTGACGCAGTCGACCGTCGATCCGATCATCGCGGCCTTCAAGGTGATCGGCCGCAACAAGTCGGGCGACGAGGCCCTCATCGACGTGACCAGCCTCTTTAAAAGCGAGAACAACCTGACGGGCATCGACGGCGAGACAAAGGGCCGCATGAAGATCGGCGGGGCGCAGCAGGACCGCTCGTTCATCGACTCGCTGCGCGTCTTCCCCATCAACATTGAGGTGCAGACCACCCGCACCTACGGCGCACAGGCCGGCGCCCCCTCGGCTGCCGCCCATACGGGCAGCGTCACCCTGGGCTTCAACACGAGCATCGTGCTGCTGCCCAAGGAGCCGATGCGCAAACGGCTCTGGGACGAGCGCGTGGGCTACTTCGTCAGCCGCTTCACGCGCTTCTCGGACGACCAGCACAAGACGGACCACGAGGCCTTCATCTCGCGCTACCGCCTGGAGCCGAAGGACGAGAAGGCCTATCGTCAGGGCAAGCTGGTGGAGCCGAAGAAGCAGATTGTCTACTACATCGACCCGGCCACGCCGAAGAAGTGGGTGCCCTACCTCATCGCGGGCATCAACGACTGGAACGTGGCCTTCGAGGCTGCCGGATTCAAGAATGCCATCGTCGGCCGCGAATGGCCCACGGACCGCCCCGACATGAGCCTCGACGACGCCCGCTACTGCGTGCTGCGCTATCTGCCGTCGGAGACGGAGAACGCCTACGGCCCTCACATCAGCGACCCGCGCTCGGGCGAGATCATCGAGAGCCACATCTGCTGGTTCCACCAGGTGATGAACCTGCTGACGAAGTGGTACATGGTGCAGTGTGCCCCGTCGGACAAGCGGGCCCGCACGATGAAGTTCGACGAGAAGCTCATGGGCCAGCTCATCCGCTTCGTCTCCTCGCACGAGGTGGGCCACACGCTGGGTCTGCGCCACAACATGGGCGCCTCGTTTGCCACGCCCGTGGAGAAGCTGAGGGACAAGCAGTGGGTGGAGCAGCACGGCCACACCGCCTCGATCATGGACTACGCCCGCTTCAACTACGTGGCCCAGCCCGAGGACCACATCTCGGAGCGTGGACTCTTCCCGCGCATCAACGACTACGACAAGTGGGCCATCAAGTGGGGCTACCAGTGGCGGCCGGAGTTCAAGGACGAGTTTGAGGAGAAAGAGAAACTGATGGCCGAAACGACGAAGATTCTGCGCGGCAACCCGCGCCTGTGGTTCGGCGGCGAGGGCCGCGACACCGACGCCCGCGCACAGACCGAGGACCTGGGCGACAACAGCGTCAAGGCCTCCGACTACGGCATCAAGAACCTGCAGCGCGTCGTCGAGGGACTGCCCGAGTGGACCCGCGAGGACAACGACCGCTACGACGACCTGCGCGAGATGTGGCAGGCCGTGCAGGGCCAGTATAACCGCTACCTGAACCACGTGGCCAAGAACATCGGCTCGCGCTATAACAACAACATGCCCGGGCGCGACCCCGTGGAGTATGCCTCCCGCGAACGTCAGCAAGAGGCCGTCGACTACATCGGCCGACAGCTCTTTGAGGCGCCCGAATGGCTCTATCCCGACGGCATCATGCGCAAGACGGGCACCAACGCCCAGAGCGCCCAGCAGCAGATGCAGGGCAGCATGCTCAGTCGCCTGCTCGCCCCCACGATGCTGAGCAACGTGGCCGACACGGACTATCCCGTCGGCCAATATCTCGACGACCTGTTCGCCCAGGTGTGGAAGCCGGTCGGCGGCGATGACTTCAAGGCCCGTGCCCGCCGCCAGCTGCAGCGCAACTACGTGCAGCAGCTGAACGCCCTGCTCAACCCCTCAGAGGCTGAGCTGAAGGGGGCCAACGGCCGCCACTACAACACTGACGCGATGCTCTACGTCATGCAGGACCTCGACAAGGTGGAGGCGTTCTGCCGCCAGCAGGCCAAGCAGTCGGAGGACATCAACGCCCTCCACTTCGACGACCTGCTGCGCCAGATCAAACTGATCCGCGAGCGCCGTACAACTGTCAGATAACAACTCCCTGACTGCGGATTTTTATTAAACAACGAATTAAAACGAATTACACGAATTATACGAATTTGTGAAATTCATATCAATTCGTGAAATCAGTATCAATTCGTGAAATTCGTGTAATTCGTCTTAATTCGTTGTTTCAAAAAGAAAAAGAATATTATGTTCCGACAGACATTCCCGCTGGCCATCCTCGCCGGCCTCTGCATCTCCATCGGATGCATCGTTAATCTCAGGGTGGGCGGCGTGGCCGGTGCCGTGTTGTTCGCATTCGGGCTGACCACCGTCGTCTACTACAAGCTGAAGCTCTACACGGGCACAGCCGGATTCATCCGCATGCGCGGCGACTGGTCGATGCTCGGCGTCGTGCTGCTGGGCAACATCGTCGGCTGTCTGCTGACGGCCCTCGTCGTCTGTTATGCCCAGCCCGACATCATCGAGCCGGCATCGAAGCTGCTCGACGGCCGCCTGGCGAAGGGTCCGCTGCGTTGCGGACTGCTGGCCGTCGGTTGCGGATTCATCATGACCACAGCCGTCGAGTTCGCCCGTCAGGGTAAGATGCTGCCGCTGCTGCTCGGCGTGCCCGTCTTCATCCTGTGCGGCTTCACGCACAGCATCGCCGACGCCTTCTACTTCCTGGCCTGCCCCATGGAGCAGCTGTGCCAGCCGATGGTGCTGGCGGTCTACCTGAGCGAGGTCTTGGGCAACTTCGTCGGCTGCAACCTCTACCGATGGGTGAAGCCGCGAGAGAGTTAAAGATGAGAGATGAAAAGTGAAAGATGAAAGATATGATTAGACTTGATCCTTTAAAACTAATCATATCTTTCATCTTTCACTTTTCATCTTTCATTTCTTGGCCTTCAGCATAGAGGCCAAGATCGAGATTGTCAGCACGCCGAAGATGAAAGCCAGGCTGACGGGCGTGGGCACCTCGATGTGCGGCATGTTGAGCTGCAGGCCGACCATCTCGCCCAAAGCATTGACATATTCGTTCATAGCGAGCAGCATCTTCAGGCCGACAAAGATGAGGATGATGCCCAGACCATACTTCAGGTAGCCGAAGTACTGGGCGATGGCGGCCAGGGCAAAGTAGAGGGCGCGCAGGCCGAGGATGGCGAAGATGTTCGACGTGAGCACGATGAACGGGTCGCGCGAGACACTGAACACGGCTGGGATGGAGTCGACGGCAAAGGCCACGTCGCTCGTCTCGATGACCAGCAGGGCGACGAACAGCGGGGTGGCCATGCGGCGGCCCTGCTCGGTGATGAAGAAGCGGTCGCCGTGCATGCGGTCGCTGACGGGGAAGACGCGGCGGAACCACCTGACGATGAGGTTCTGCGAGGGATCGATCTGGGCATTGTCGTCGTGGGTGAACATCTTGCCGCCCGTATAGAGCAGGAACAGTCCGAACAAGCCGAGCACCCACTCGAAGCGCTCCACCACGGCCGCACCGGCAAAGATGAAGATGCTACGCAGGATGAGGGCGCCGAAGATGCCCCAGAAGAGCACCTCGTGCTGATATTTCCGCTCGACGCCGAAATAGCCGAAGAGCATCAGGAACACAAAGAGGTTGTCCATCGACAGTGACTTCTCTATCAGATAGCCGGCCAGGAACTCCATCGCCTTCTCGTGCGGCTCGACGGGATAGAACAGCCAGATGCCTGCGCAGAAGACTAGCGACACGCCGATCCACACGGCCGTCATCTTAAGCGCCTCCTTCACGTTGACCTCATGCTCACCCTTGCGGGCAAACATCTTCAGGTCGGCCACCAGCATCACAATCACCAATACGTAGAACAAAATCCACGCCCACAAGGGGATTCCTATCATTCCCATTACCAAATCCTGTTTTTTTATTTGCGGCTTCTATATATATTACGCCGTTTGCAATAGGAGGCGACGTGTCCCACGTCGCAATCCAGCATATTCATGCGACGTGAGACACGTCGCCTCCTACTTTGCGGCTGCAAAAGTACAACTTTTTTTCTAAACCCACAAGCGATAGGGCAAACAACTGCGCAGCAGAAAGGAGAAAAGCGCGAAAGACGCCTTGAATAACTTTTTTCACGGCGCGAAATATTATTTTCAAGGCTTGAAAATATATTTCCAAGTCATGAAAAACTATTTTCAAGCCTTGAAAATAGTCAGACCGAACTTTTTTCCCTGTTTTATGGTGTACCGCCAGCGGTCAACGCGCAGCCGCTCCCCTCCCCTCCAAGGGGAGGGGTTGGGGGTGGGGTCTGTATATTCTTTACGCGGAGAAAGTTAGAGACCCCACCCCCGACCCCTCCCCTTGAAGGGAGGGGAGCGGCTGCGCATCGTATTCCCGCCATGTGAATTCTTTTAAAGTGGATTCATACAATAAAAAGGACACGCGCGCGTTAACATAAATAAACTAACAACCAAACAATCATGAAGAAATTCTTACTCCTTGCCATGCTCGCGGTGAGCATCGGCTCTGCGGCGCAAAGCCTGCTCTATCCCAAACACTTCGACCTGCAACAGGTGACACTGCTCGACGGACCGATGAAGACAGCCATGGACAAAAACATCCAGGTGCTCATGGAATACGACGTCGACCGCCTGCTGACGCCCTACGTGCGTCAGGCCGGACTGGCCCAGACGACGGACCAGGCGTCGCCCTACTACCAGTGGACCACGCGCCACCCGAACTTCACCAACTGGGGCGACGCGTCGTTCGACCTCAGCGGCCACGTCGGCGGCCACTATCTGTCGGCCCTGGCCCTCGCCTATGCCGCCTGTCACGACGCCGACCTGCAGGCCCGTCTGAAGGAGCGCATGGACTACATGCTGCAGGTGATGAAGGACTGTCAGGACCAGTTCGACGAGAACACCGAGGGCCTCTACGGATTCATCGGCGGACAGCCCATCAACTCGGACTGGACGGCCCTCTACAAGGGTAACATCCAGCCCTACAAGAGCCACGGCGGATGGGTGCCCTTCTATGTGGAGCACAAGATCCTGGCCGGACTGCGCGATGCCTACGTCTACGGCCAGAGCGAGGTGGCCCGCGAGCTGTTCCGCAAGCTCGCCGACTGGAGCGTCAACGTAGTGGCGAAGCTGAGCGATGCCAACATGCAGAGCGTGCTCGACACGGAGCACGGCGGCATGAACGAGTCGATGCTCGACGCCTACCAGCTCTTCGGCGACCAGAAATACCTCGACGCCGCGAAGAAATACACGCACCGCACGATGCTCCAGGGCATGCAGACGCTCTCGACCACCTTCCTCGACGGCAAGCATGCCAACACGCAGGTGCCGAAGTACATCGGCATGGAGCGCATCGGCGAGGCGGACGCCACGGCCACCAACTACCTCAAGGCGGCCGAGAACTTCTGGCAGGACGTGGCCACGAACCGCACCGTCTGCATCGGCGGCAACTCGGTCAACGAGCACTTCCTGGCCCGCGCCAACGCCAACCGATATATCGACCAGCTGGACGGCCCCGAGTCGTGCAACTCGAACAACATGCTGAAGCTCTCGGAGATGATGTTCGACCGCACGGGCGATGCCCGCTATGCCGACTTCTACGAGCAGACGATGTGGAACCATATCCTCTCGACGCAGGATCCCGAGACGGGCGGCTACGTCTACTTCACCACGCTGCGCCCGCAGGGCTATCGCATCTACTCGCAGGTGAACCAAGGCATGTGGTGCTGCGTCGGCACAGGCATGGAGAACCACTCGAAGTACGGCCACTTCATCTACACCCACGACGGCAGCAAGACGCTCTACGTCAACCTCTTCACGCCCTCACGCCTCGCGGCTGACGATTTCGTCGTCACCCAGGAGACCGACTTCCCCAATGCCCAGCAGACCCGCCTCACCATCGGCAAGGCCGGCACCTACACCATCGCCATCCGCCACCCGCAGTGGGCCGGCCCGGCCTATCAAATCTCCGTCAACGGCAGTGTGCTCGACGGTTCAGCCGTCGAGCCCGGCACCCCCAGCTACATCGAAATCAGCCGCACGTGGGCCGTGGGCGACGTCGTCACCGTCATGCTGCCCATGGAGCTGCGCTACGAGGTGTGCCCCGGCTACGAGGACTACATCGCCTTCAAGTATGGCCCCATCCTGCTCGGCGCCCGCACCACCCACGGCGACGAGCAGCTGCAGAACGAATATGCCGGGGAAGGACGCATGGACCACGCTCCCGGCAGCCGCGCCACGTCGAAGAACCTGACTGACGCGCCGCTGCTCATCGGCGAGCGCGCGGACGTGCTCTCGCGCATCGTCAACATAAACGAGCTGGGCGACCCGATGCCCGGCGCGCCCGCGACGCTGAAGTTCACCATCGACGCCAGCCGGCCCGGCATCAGCTCCTATAAGTGGCAGCAGCCTCTGACGCTGGAGCCTTTCTATCAGATTCACCACGACCGCTACATGTGCTACTGGTATCAGCAGACGGCTGAGAACTATGCCAACTCGACCATGGCGCAGAGCGAGGCCGAACGCGAGGCACTGGCCCAGCGCACGCTCGACTTCGTGGCGCCGGGCGAACAGCAGAGCGAGGCGGGTCATGAGTATAACTATTCGTCGGACTCGTCGACGGGACTCTACAACTCGGAGCGCTACCGCGATGCCCGCGCCAACGGATATATCCAATACACCCTGTATAATAACAGCGGTGTGGAGGAAAACCTGAGCATCATGCTGCGATTCCAGCTGGCTGACCGCGGGCGACGCGCCACGCTGACCGTCGACGGCGTCCAGATTGCCGACATCACCATTCCCAACGCCTTCAAGGGCAGCGACGCCAACGGATTCTTCAACGTGGAGTATCCCATACCGGCCGACCTGGCCAAGGGCAAGAAGCAGTTCGTCGTCAGGCTGACGGCCTCCAGCACGACGCTCTGCCCGGGCATCTACTACGTCCGGCTGATGCGCGACTATAACCCTGCGGCCAATGCCTATCGCTTCGTGCCATCGGAATGGACCACGGGCGATGCCGGCCGCGTCTCGGCCAGCAACATCACGGCCGACGATGCCGAGGGGACGCTGACCGTGCGCGCCTCGGGGCAGAACAACGTCTGCCTGATGCTGCGCTGGCAGGACTGCGACTACACGATCGACAGCTCGCAGAAGTACCTCGTCGTGCGCGGCACGGGGCTCGACGTCTCAGCAGGCAACCGCAGCTACCTCTGGTGGCTAAACGGCTCGAACCACGGCACGCAGGTGGCCCCGACCATCTCGCAGACCCTGACCGTCGGCGACACGGAGGAGCAGCTCGTCGCATGGAACATGGCTACCAGCGGCATCTACGAGAACTTCTCGGGCGACCGTCCCAACGTCTGCATGGGACAGACCATCTTCGGCCTGACGTCAGCCTCGGGCACGGCCGTCATCCGCGACATCAACTTCGTCAGCTCGCCTGAGGAGTACATCAGCCAGACCACCGGCATTCAGTCTGAGCGCATCGGCTCATCGTCCTCCGTGGGCAAGAGCTACGACCTGCAAGGCCGGCGCTTCCTGCCCTCGCGCCATGGCATCGCCGTCAGCAAGGGTCAGAAGGTGTTGAAATAGAAACCTTGGGATTGCCCGAAAAAAGAGAATTGGCTCATGCATGGAAACGCCATGGCATGAGCCAATTCTCTTTTATTCTGTTCAGTATATGCGTTAATTCTTGATCATCTTGCGACCGTCAACGATGTAGAGGCCACGAGTGGGCTGGGCCACGCGGCGGCCCTGCAGGTCGAAGACCTCAGAGGGACGCGACTGGTCGCCAACCTCACGGATGCCTGTCGGTTCGTAGATGCCTTCGTCGTAGAAGTAGATGTTCGAGCGACGCTCCACGCCAGCACCGCGATAGATGCTCTGGATGCCCAGACGGCTCATCTCGCCATAGCGGAAATAGGCACGATCTTTGGAGAAGTCGTAACCTTCGTCGACAATCGTATAGGGGATCTCGGTCATGCCGTCGGTCCATGCGGGCTCGAAGTCCCAGCCGTCGGTCTCCTCAGTACGCACGTAATTTTCGCGCACGAAGTGGTAAATTTCGTTCTCAGAGGTGTAGAAGCAGAACGACAGCTTGGCCGGGTCGATGAAATTGCCGTCGACGTCGACTGTCGGGATTGTAAAGTCGGCAAAGCAGATGTAGCCCTTGTCGCCCTCATAGCCGTCAAAATAGGTGATAATGGGGTCGGCCGGCGTGGCGGCCACCTCGGTGTATGGGCTAAACGAAGGCTGGCCGAACATCTCCATGCCGGAGAACCTGATAGCCGATGCATTGACGTTGCAATTCATGTCAGTAGCGAAAGAACGCGTGGCGGCGTCGTAGTTGAAGACGATGTCGTCCGTGAGGGCTTCATACTCGAAGTAGCTGCCCCACTCCTCGACGACCTCATTGGCCTTGTAGGCCTGGAAGTAGACGACGTCTGAGTATTCGTCGATGAGCAGCATCTGGCGCGAGAAGACGACCTTGCCGTCAGCGATGGTGCCCTTGATCCACACATCGGGGAAGTCCTTGGAGAAATTCGTGATCCAGATGTCATCGCCGTCGAAGGCCACGTCGACCAGCTTTCCTTGCACATTGCCACTCTCGTTGGTGTAGGTCATGGAGTAGGTCTCTGTCTTCAGGCCGTCAGGCACGGCCAGCGGCTCGTCATTGAAGGGGACATATACCGTGGCATAGTCGGCATAGCCGTTCCACTGGCCGTCGGCCTCGGGGTCGTCGGGGGTGTCATAGACAATGCCCATGATCATATAGCCATCCAAGTCGGTGCTGCTCAGGCTGAGGGCGCCGGTCTCCTTGTCGACAGTCCACACAATGTCGGGGTCGCCCTCGGCTATGTTATAGGTGTAGGAGCCGTTGTCAAGCTCCGTGAGCTCCAGCAGATGCAGGCGGAAGGCATAGATCTCGCCACCGGGGTCGTCCATCCAGGGATTCGGCTCCGTGACGTCGTAGAGCACCTGCTGGCCGGCAGGAACGGTGATGGTGGTGCCGTCGTCGCTCAGCGTACCCTTCACCCAGGCGGGATAGGTGATCTGCGACAAAGGCATGTAGAAGTAGACGCTCTTGCCGTCGTCGCCAAAGACGACCTTGGCGATGGAACCGTTCTGCTCGAACTCGTAGACGTCAAAGTCATCGCCAATCATGGCCATGCCCGTCCGCAAATACTGCTTCAGCGTGCCGGCTGGCTGCTCGCTGATGATGTCGTTGAGCGAAGGCGTCTTGGCCATCGCACGGCGCATAGGCATCTGATACTTCGTCGCAACGGCGCGAAGATCTGTTCGTTTCACACTCCCCTCTTTCGGCTGAGCACTGGCCAGCACAGCAAAGAGAGCCATCAGAACTGTAAGGTAGAAACTCTTCATCATAATCGTATTTTTATTTGTTATGTATATAGAAAAGTACTGCAAAAATAAGCATTAATCAGATAACCGCAAAAAAAAATCCGCATTATTTTTAAAATAAATGCGGATTTTTCTTTTTTATTTTGCTTTTGACAGTCGCCAGGCGAAGGCCAGTACGACGCAGAAGCCCAGCAGAGGGATGATGAAAGGCACGAAGGGCGACGCATGGTCGGCCATGTAGCCCATGAGCAGGAATGCGCATCCGCCTATGGGCGTCATCATCAGCAACGAGGCAGCACGTTTCTTCTGCCGTGGGCCGAGGTCGCGTACGGCGAGGGAGAAGATGGTGGGGAACATGATGGCCTCGAAGAGATAGTTGAGGATAAGGGCGATGAGCGACACCGTGCCCAGGTTCATCATCGTCAGGAGCATGCATGCCACCGTGCCGACGGCACAATAGAGCAGCATGCGCTCGGCACGCACCGTTCGCATGATCCAGCTGCCGAGGAAGCGGCCGACCATGAAAATGACCAGTGCCAGGGAGACGACGCGCGACGCCGAAAGCTTGTCCATCCAGCCCGTGCCGGTGACGAAATTGACGAAATAGCTGTTAATGGAAATCTCGGCCACCTCATAAGCCAACAGGGCCAAGAGGCCAAAGAGGAACCAGCGGTTCTTCAACACATCGGAGAGACCATTGCCCGTGGCAGCACCGTCATCGACAGGTGTGTCGACAATCTCGGGCAGCTTCACCCTCGAGAAGATGAGCGCAATGAGAAGGACGACGACACCCATAATTCCGTAAGGCACGGACACGTCGCCCGACGAGCCCTCGCTGAAAAGGAACTGACCCACGAGCAGCGTCGCCATGAAGCAGCCCATGCCGTTGAACGTCTGCGACAGGTTCAGGCGGCTCGAAGCCGTCTCCCTCGGTCCAAGCTCTGTCACATAGGGATTGGCTGCCGTCTCAAGAAATGTCAGGCCGCAGCCAATCACAAACAGTGCTGCCAGGAACGACCCGAACGCAGAGGCGGGAATGAAAGCCAAGGATCCTAAGGCAAACAAGGTGAGCCCGAAGACCACACCACGCCTGTAGCCCCAACGGCTGATAAACCACCCGGCAGGAATGGCCATCAGGAAATAGCCGAAATAAGTGGTCACCTGAATCCAGGCCGACTGGGTGATAGAAATATGCAGCTCGTCCTGAAAATGCTTGTTCAGCACGTCAAGAATGGCTCGCGCAAATCCCCAGAGGAAGAACAGTGTGGTGATGAGCACGAAGGGCACCACGTACTGGCGGTCAGTCAATTTAGTTCTGTTTGTCATGATTCTTCTATTATTTGACGATGCAAAGGTAAACATTATATTCCAAACAAAAGAAGAAAGAAAGCAAAAACAAATCAATCGGACACAAAAAAAGAGTCTCACCGTCTGTTACGACAGCAAGACTCTTCGCAAAAAAAGATGGCGGCCTCCTACTCTCCCGCATTGCATTGCAGTACCATCGGCGCAGGCGGGCTTAACTTCTCTGT
>CACZBS010000013.1 GCA_902779455.1 uncultured Prevotellaceae bacterium | reverse complement strand
CTCAGATTTTATTTGTACCTTTGCCATGTCATTGATGATTTTGCTTGTCTTGAATTGCAGCACTAAGGTAAGTGAAAAATCTGACATGACAAAATCCTGAGCCGCTCGGCTCTGCCGCTTGCCCCAGTAAGAACTTTTTGTTGCTCAGGGACTTATAACAAAGTTAAACTAAAGTGCTGCGGAATTTAGGCAAATAAGAAATATGATAAAGTATAGTCTCTTCTGTATTAGAATATCAGCTGTATTCTTGCTGATGGTGATTAACGTATCTTGCAATAAAGAATCCAACGACATTTCTATTGAGAGTACGGATTTTGTTGGAATGTGGGATGCTGTAAATTATAATGGACAGAACTTACATTCTCGTAAGATAAGTTATTGGTTCAAATCTGATGGGAGTTGTGAGATTGAGGATAATGTTCAGTCTTCGTTAATAATGGAAGGTAGATGGCTTTTCTCGGAGCAGGACAAAAGGATAACAGTTATTTCTAACAATTATCAATATAACGCGACTTTGAGCATTCTGTGGTATTCCAAATATACTAATAGATTTAAGGCCATGGTTAAATGCTCTGGTGAGGAATCTGAAATAATATATCTTAGGACATTGATTAAGAAGCCGATCACATAACAGTTCACTGATTACAATGCCGCTGGCATGTATATTGGAAAAGTTATGCCTAAAGTGCTGCGGAATTTAGGTAAAATGTAAATAAATTTCGTAATATTTTTATACTGTTTTCTAAGTACTTGATAATCAGGCGTGTAACCTTTTACTTATAAAGAAGTGCCGCTTTTTGATGCGAGAAGCGGTGCTTTTCGATGAGAGAAGCGGTGCTTTTTGCCTCGAGAAGCGGTGCTTTTTGATTGCGGTTGTTTAATATGTAAAGGAAATTGACAGTCTTTTTGTATATAAGAAGAGGGTGTGAAATGTCGATATTTCACACCCTCTTTCGTTGATATCGGTTCTGATAGTTTTCTTATAGGCCGCGAGCACGGAGCAGACCGCTGGCGTCGGGCTGCTGCAGACCCGTGAAGTCGGTGAAGATCTGGAGCAGGTCGCGGGTGTTTCCGCGCGAGAGGATCTTGTCGCGGAAGTCCTGGCCGACGGCCGGGTCGAGGGCGCCTCGGCGGGCGAAGCAGTCAGCACAGTTGACGGCCAGCACCTCGGTCCAGAGGTAGCTGTAGTAGCCGGCAGCATAGCCGCTGCCCCAGATGTGGTTGAAGTAGGAGGTGGAGTAGCGCGGCGGTATCTGTTTGTTGAGCAGTCCGACCTGGCGGAGGGCCTCCGTCTCAAACTGGCTGGCCTCGTCGGCCGTGGGAATCTGATCAGCCGAGAGCATGTGCCATGCCATGTCGACGCACGTGGCGCCGAGGTTCTCGCCGAGTGCATAGGCGGGCTGGAAGTTGATAGACTTCAGCATGCGCTCCTTCAGCTCGGCCGGCATGGGCTCGCCCGTCACGGCATGCTTGGCGTAATGGTCGAAGATTTCAGGAATCGATGCGAACGACTCGTTGAACTGCGACGGCATCTCGACGAAGTCGCGGGCCACCTCGGTGCCGGCCAGTGAGTTGTAGCGGCACTTGGAGAGGATGCCGTGGAGAGCGTGGCCGAACTCATGGAACATGGTGGTCACCTCGTCCCACGTCAGCAGCGAGGGCTGGCCCTCAGGCGCCTTGGCGCTGTTGCAGACGTTGTAGATGATGGGCAGCTGCTGGCGCAGGCTGCTCTGGCGCAGGAACTCGCTCATCCACGCACCGCCGCGCTTCGTCGGGCGGCGGAAGAGGTCGCTGTAGAACAGGGCCAGGGGCTGGCCGTCGCGGTCGAACACCTCGTAGACGCGCACGTCGGGATGATAGACGGGGATGTCGGTGCGCTCCTTGAACGTCAGTCCGTAGACACGGTTGGCGGCATAGAAGACGCCGTTCTGGCGGACGCTGTCGGCATTGAAGTAGGGCTTCACCTCGTCGTCGCTGATCTGGAGCAACTCCTTCTTCATCTTGGCCGAGAAATAGAAGCGGTCGTAGGGCTCCAGCTGGAAGTCCTTGCCCTCGGTCTGCTGGGCAAAGCGCTCGATGACCATCGTCTCGGCGATGGCCTTCGGCGTGTAGTCCTTGATGAGCTGGCGCAGGAACGAGTAGACCCCCTCGGGCGTCTTGGCCATCGTGTTCTCCAGCGAGTACTGCGCGTAGTTGTCGTAGCCCATGATCTTGGCCTGCTGGGCGCGCAGGCGGGCTATCTCGGTGCAGATGGCAAACGTGTTGTGCTGGCCCGTGCCGTCGGCGCGGTGGATGCTGGCCTCATAGACGCGGCGGCGCAGGTCGCGGTTCTCCAGCTGGGCCAGGATGGGCTGCTGCGTCGTGTTGACGATGACGATGCAGTAGGGGGCCTTCTTGCCGCGGCTCTCGGCGTCGTCCTTGCACTGGGCGATGTCGGCCTCGCTGAGGCCCGCCAGCTCTTCCTTGCTGTCGACCCACACGGCGGCGTCGTTCGTGGCGGCCTGCAGGGCGTCGCCCCACTGCTGCTGCAGGTCGGCAATGCGCAGGTTGATCTTCTTCATCTGCTCCATGTCCTCATCCGAGAGCAGGGCGCCGGCCCGCACGAAGCGCTTGTAGGTCTCGTCGAGCAGCTTTTGGTCCTCGCCCTCCAGCCGGTCGCGCTCCTGGTCATAGACGGTCCTGACGCGCTGGAAGAGCGCCTTGTTGAACATCAGCTCGTTCTCCAGTTCGGTCAGCAGCGGCGTGGCCTCCTTCTCGGCAGCGGCAATCTCAGGCGTCTTGTCGGCCGAAACTAAGGCATAGAGCACGTTGACGACGCGCTCAAGCCGGAGGCCGCTCTCCTCGAAGGCCACGATGGTGTTCTCGAAGGTGGCCGGTTCGGGGTTGTCGACAATCTTCTGGATGTTCTCCCGCTTCTCCTCGATGGCGGCGCGGATGGCGGGCACGTAGTCGCTCGTCTTGATGCGGCTGAAGTCAGGCGCGCCGTAGGGCAGGGTGCTCTTCTCGAGCAGCGGGTTGCTGTCCGTCTCGTTGCCCTTACAGGCCGACAGCTGCACCAGCGCCGATGCCATGCCGACGGCAATTAGGGTTTTGGATAGTCTTGTCTTCATAATCGTAGGATTTTAATTAGGTGTGATGTTTGATAGTTTTTTATTGTTCGTGATGCAAAGGTACAAATAAAAAATGAGTTAAAAAAAGATTTTTCATTAAATAAATCAAGGAAATCGGCTGTGATTAAAAAATATTTCGTATCTTTGCAGCGTTATATCAATACGATGAACAAAACCAAGTGCCTCTTGACAACCATGGGTCTGGCCTGTGCGCTGGGCGTACAAGCACAAGTGGAGGTTCGCAGCGAGGCACAAGTGACGGCTGCCTCGGGCGAACATGCGCCCTTGTGGCTCAATGCCAACAAGTATGGGCTGAGCTCCGTTGACAAGAGCTATGGCTACCTTCGCGTAGGAGCCTTCCGTCCGATAGAGACTGATTCGGCACACCGCTGGGGCGTCGGCTTCGGGGCTGACATGGCGCTGACCTACGATATGGACACGCCCGTCATCCCGCAGCAGGCTTTCCTGGAGGCCAGGTGGATGAAGGTCCATCTGACCGTCGGCAGCAAGGAGGAGCCGATGGCGCTGAAGGACCAGCTGTTAAGCTCCGGTTCGCAGACGCTGGGCATCAATGCCCGCCCCGTTCCGTCGGTGCGACTGTCACTGCCCGACTACTGGGCGATTCCGGGACTGCGGGGCTGGCTGGCCATCAAGGGCCATGTGGCCTACGGGCTGCAGACCGATGACCAGTGGCAGCGGGACTTTACGCACGAGCAGTCCAGATTCACCACCCATACGCGTATCCACACCAAGGCGGGCTACATGCGCATCGGAAAGGCGGAGCGCCCGTTCAATGTGGAACTCGGCCTGGAGATGGGATGCCAGTATGGCGGCAGGTCGTATATATCCCAATATGGTGAGATGGAGATGCTGAAGAACAATTCCGGTCTCGAGGGAGCCTGGCATGCGCTCATCCCCAGCGGCTATGAGGCCAATGAGGTTGACGACATCTACAAGAACACCGACGGCAATCATCTCGGGAGCATGGTGGGACGGCTGAACCTTGACTACCCCTCATGGGGCATCTCGGCCTACGTCGACCATTTCTTCGAGGATCACTCGCAGATATTCTTCTATGCCAACAACGGCTATGGGGAAGGCGACGAATGGGATACGAAGGTTGACAACCACTACTTCGTCTACGACATGCGTGATGCGATGTGGGGGCTAGAGCTGAGGCTGAAGCGTTGCCGATGGGTGAGCAAGATTGTGGCAGAGTATCTGTACACCAAATATCAGAGCGGTCCCATCTATCACGACCACACGCCCCATATTCATGATCAGATATCCGGTCGCGACAACTACTACAACCACCTCGTGTTCACCGGATGGCAGCACTGGGGACAGGTCATGGGCAATCCGCTCTATCGATCGCCGGCCTACAATGATAACAGTCTCATCATGGTGATGGACAATCGCTTCTGGGCTTTCCATGGAGGCGTCAGCGGGCGGCCGACCGACGATCTGGGCTACAGGCTGCTGATGACGTGGCAGAGAGGTTTCGGTACTTACGACTATCCGTTGCCATCGCCACAGACGAACGTGAGCCTCATGGCAGAAGTGGCTTACAGTCCAAGCAGGAGCAAACTGCTCAGGGGATGGAGCCTGAAGTGTGCTGTCGGCGTAGACCGTGGCGAACTGCTTGGCGACAACATTGGTCTGCAGCTGTCAGTGGGGCGAAGAATTGATGTAGAATAAAATATAATTACGAAGATATATGAAGAAACTTTTGATGGTTGCCATGATGGCTGCTGGAGGTGCATTGATCAGCGCATGCAGCAGCGACTTTGAGGCGTCTGACAACGGATGTCTGGATGGCTTTTGGCATCTGACTCATGTAGACACGTTGGCCACGGGAAGGTCGGGCGACGTGAGCAGTCGCATGATCTTCTGGTCCATTCAGGGCGGCTTGATCGAACTGAGTGACCGGCGTGCCGTCTCAACTGAGGATGAACCTCGGGTTCCGTCAATATTCTATCGTTTTGAAAGGACTGCCGATCAACTGGATTTGCTGGGTGACCCCAAACCGCGTGTGAACAACCGTGTGAAGGGCGACGTGGACGTTGCCGACAGAATGCAGTGCGGCTACTATGGCCTGAGCGACACGGGTGAGGCGCTGAAGATCCTGCGCCTTGAAGACAAGCGGATGACGCTTCTTTCGGATTATTTCAGGATGTACTTCCGCAAGTACTGAGGGCTCCTTTTCCCCGGACTTCTTCCTGCGAGACAGGACAACATAATAAAGAGGTGACGCCACAAAATCGTGGGTCACCTCTTTTTACGTTCTTATAGTCATTCGTGTCATGAGAAATGTCGGCGCGTCAATATGTGGTGGGGGGTGCTAAAAAGACGGGCTCCCCTTTGGCACGGATGCAACAGTTGACCACCTGATGAAAGATGATCCATACAGCGATGTCAACTAAGACAATCGTACTTAAGAAGAAGTATTCGTTGAGCACGTAGTTGAGCAAGGAGTAGAACAAGGCCAATGCCAAGATGCAGATGAGGGCCTGATGCTGGTTGAGGCCCGTGCGCATCAGCTTGTGATGGATGTGGTTCTTGTCGGCATTGAAGATGGGCTTGTGATGGCGGATGCGAACGAGCGACACCCTGACGACGTCGAAGACGGGCACAATCAGCAGCGTATAGGCCAGGACCATTGAGTCGAGGCTGAAATGCTTGACGTTGGGATTCTCCATGGTGAACTTGACGAAGAGGAAACCCAGGATGAAGCCTAAGGTCAGCGACCCAGAGTCGCCCATGAAGATCTTCCGCTTCTTCTCTGCATTGCCGAAAATATTGAAATAGAGGAATGGGATGAGCACGCCCATCAGCCCCGCGATGAGCAGGCAATAGGGCACCATGCCTTCGCGAAAGAAACAGATCAGGAAACCTGTCAGCGAGTAGAGGGACAGACAGCCTGAGAGTCCGTCGATGCCGTCGATGAGGTTGATGGCGTTGCACACGAAGATAATGATGAAGACCGTCAGCGGCGCCCCTATCCAAAATGGTATTTCGTAGATGCCGAAGAATCCATAGAGGTTGTTGATGTAGAGCCGGAATAGCGGCAGAATGCAGGCGGCGATGGCTTGGGCCGAAAACTTGGTCTTCGCTCCTAAGCCGATGAGGTCGTCGACGATGCCGGTGGTATAGATGATGAGCAGGCTGATAAAGAAACCTACAGACCAAAGGCTGATCATAACCTGGTCTTCGATGAACTGGTCATTATAGAAAATAATCATGATGACCGATGCCAGCAGCATGCTGGGCAGGAAGCTGATGCCTCCGAGACGCGGTATAGCGTTCTTGTGAATCTTCCTGCTGTTAGGCTGGTCGTAGAGTCCTTTCTTTTGGCAGAAGTCCATAATGAGCGGTATAGCAATAAATCCGCATACGGCACTCAGCAGAATGGCCGTCAAAATGTATATGATCTGTAACGTCATTGTTGCTCGGTTTTAATAATAAACCCGCAACGGGCGTTTTTATTGTGTGCTCGGCTATATTATTTGGGAAGATGTTGCGTTTTTTTGCGTGCAGAGCTTATGATATGATGTCTTGCATGTCGTGGCTGACAGCGTCAAGACTATAGGTGTCGGTGAACAGCTTGACGGCATTGGCGGTGAGCCGTTGCTGCAGGGCTCGGTCGTGTACAAGAGCGATGGCCTTGTCAATCAGGCTGTCGAAGTCGTCGGCCTCAAGATAATGCACGCCGGGAAGCATGTTGCTGTCAGTGATGGAGCCCTTGATGGCTACTATCGGGACGTGGTGCTCAACGGCTTCGGCGATCTTCAGCTTAAAGCCGCCGCCTGCCAGCTCGGGGACGATGGCCACTTCGGCGTCCTCATAATAGGGGGCTATCGCCTCAACGGGACCTGTGACGTGGACCCCCGGCAGCTTGTTGCCTTTCTCGATGTCTTCTTTCAGCGTCCGGCCGACAATCTGCAGTTGGCAGTTGTTGGGCTTGAGGTTGGCGATGCTCTTTGAGTCGAGAATCTTGTTGAGGTTCAGCCTTTTGGGGAGCCATGTGAACGAACCGCAGATGATGATCTTGCCCGTGTGCGCCTTCGGTTCTTCATAGGGCATGACCTGGACGATGGGACGTATGACCTGAACGTCGCCGGAGTAATCATGATTCAGGAAATAATTAGCGTCGTAGCTGCAGATGGCAGTAATGGCATCGAAACTCTTGGCCAGTCGCTTCTCCCACCATGCGGTCTTGATGTAATCAAGCCAGTAGATAAACTTCTGCGGTATGTTCTTTGTCGTTTTGTAGATGCTCTTAGATACTTCTGTCTCAACGTTGTGGCTGATGTAGACGCGTCTGATCGTCATGCCGAACGTGTCCTTGACGAGATAAGCCATCTTGAGCGAGTTGAACATCACAACGTCGTAATGCTCCTTCTCAAGGATTCCGAGCATGGCGGACCGCATCGCTCCGTGGGCTCTGTTCTTCAGTGATGCCGGATAGGTGGACAATGCCATCTGCCAAGGCTTGAGATGGCGGAAAGGCACCAGGGTTATCTTGTCGACGAGATTGGCAAGCTGTTTGGTCTCGTTTTCATACCACCGGTCTTTATCCTGATAGGCCAGAAAATGGATGTAGAGGTCTGGGTCGTGTCTGAGGACATGAAGAATGTCCCAGGTGTATACCATGTCGCCGACAATACGGCTCTCCGGACTATACTGGCTGATGAACAAGACTCTTTTCATGCGTTCTTATGGGCGTTTTGTTTCGAAACGGACTCTGCCCGTCGTGTTGTTGTCTTTCACTGTGTTTCCTGTATTGTGGTCGGGCACCTTTTCCTTATACGTGTCGCACCAACGGAGGTCGATGTCGTAGCTGTTGTGGATGCGCTCTATGCGGTTGCCAGTCACGGTAACGTTTCTGGTACCGTCGTCGCAGAAGATACCGCGATTGTCCCTGATGCCAGAGATGTCGTGGATATAGTTGTTGCTGATGGTGACGCCGTCGCAGCGGGTCCAGGTGTAGATGGCACCGCTGTCCATGAGCGTGTGCTGCATGAGGTCGGAGAGGTAGGTGGCTGACAGATATATTTCATTGTCAGATATGACGCCACGACATTTGCTGTCGGTTGTTGTACCGCCCCAGATGCCAGCTCCAATGGCTCCGAAGCAGAAGTCGGTGATGGTGTTCTGGCTGACGAGGAAGCCGTCGCTGCGCATCTGTATGGCAAATCCGATCTCCATGCCGAGCGTGCAGTTTGTGAAAGTGTTGTTGGTCACTCTGGCCCCCGTGCTCCCTGCTTCGCTCTGTACGCCGTAGCCCATGAAGGTGTCGACGCGGTTGTGGGTGAAGCTGACGTTGGTCGATTTGCGGTCTGTCAGGATGCTGCCGCCGATGCAGCGGAACGTGCTGTTGGTGATCAATATTGAATGTGCCTTGCAGAGGTCGACCATGATCAGCGGTCCGTTGCAGCTGCTGCCCGTGACGTTGATGCCGTCAATGCTGAAGCTCCGAAGGTCGCAATAAGAGAGATTCAGCAGGGTGGAAGCCTCGCACTGATAGACTTCTTCTGCGAGTCTCTCTGTTCCGAACAACCTGTAGCGCGGGTACCTCTTTGCGTAGGAGTAGTCCATATTCACATTGTAGAAATGACCTTTCTGAGGCACGGCCCAGTCGCCTCCGTCGAACTCGATCCAGTTTCTGCCCACACGGGTGACGGGACTGATCCTTGAGGTGTACCAACAGGTGTAGTTGATATATTGGTGCTGAGGATGGGCGTCCTTCTTGTTCCTTGAGGATGTCTTGATGCGACATTGATGCGACGTCAGGTCCGTGACGGAAATGGTGTCGTCGAGCTGCCGGAACGGTGTCCATGGGTTATAGTAGCCGCCGTCCTTCAGGTACATCAGCGAGGGATCCTTCAGTTCCTTCACCATTCGCCCCTTGCTCACGATGCGCACGCCATTGCCATGAATCGCGATGCTCACCTCTGGCTGTTTGATGCTCTTGAGGGAAACCTGCTTGTCCGCAAACGTCAGTTCCTTGGCATGGATATTCACGATAATGTCTTTCTCCCCCTGTTTGATTGCATCCACGATCTTCCCGCTCAACGCGTCGAAGTCCTGTTGAGAGTTAACCGATATTGTCCCAGCGTTAGCAGCAACAGTCAGGAGGGTGATAAGTATGTAACTGAGCAAGTGTTTCATCCGTGAATCTTTTTCCTCTCCTTAAAGTAGATTGCAGGGTAGTAGCGGAAGATGGTGCTAACACGAGCTATTTGCTTTTTAGGCTCAGTGAAGATACGGTAGATCCAGTTAAAACGGTTTTCTCCAATGCGGAAACTATAGTCTTTCAGTTCGCCTAGGTAAAATGCAAATGCGGCTCCAATACCTAGCATGATGCCACGTCTGAGATGTGGCAGAAGCTGTTCCATAAAAAACTCCTGTTTGGGAGCGCCAAGGCTGACCCAGATGATGTCGGCATCGAAGTGCTCTATCTCTCGTGCGATATTCTCATAATCAAATTCGTTGACACTGCAGAATGGTAAGGGAACATGGAAGAGATAGTCAGAACTGTTCGGTACCTTCTGGATTATTTTCTGATACATCTCCGTAGTATTACCGAGCATGATCTGACGGAAAGCTGGCCTGGTGATATATTCTGCTAATATCTCCGGGCCAGTGAAAGCTTTTAAATCCTGCTTGTAGAGATGGCTGGCCATGGCAGCCACGGACCCTCCGTCGCATGAGTTAAAGTAGGCACCCTTCAGAACGCGGAGAAAATCGGGATTCGTGTGCGACCGTACCAGGCTGGGACCATCAACAATGCAGGCGTAGCCCTTGCTGCGCTTCTTGCAGCAATCTTCAATCATTTGCCTGATCTTATTGTGATTGAATTCAAGTTCGAAACCAAATATTTCCATGTGTTATACATTTCTTTTGCCGGTTGCAATAGCCTCTTCACACTATCTATGACGTCTTTCATGAACGAGTCGACATCTTTGACCATGACTTGATATTGATAGCGTGATAGCTATTTGTATTTTGACGTTGCAAAGTTAGTAAATAATATTTAATATTCACAATTTAGACAACCTTTTTTGCAAAAAACATTTGCGTACTTGCTTTCCAAGGCAGTGTAGCCTTTCAGCTTATTACTGCTAAGAAAGGCTATTGAACCCTTCCGCTGTTAGCCGCAAGAATGGATAGACTGGCCTCCTTACATTCGACAGCGGACAATTCGACTACTTATGGTGAAACGGAATGTTCTCAAACAGACTGGTAACTAATGCCTTTTCTGAAGATTCAAGAGCTGTCAGCCATACAGAAATGGTGGTGGAGATGACAGCAACCACGCCTGTCAGCAGGAAACGGAACGGCATCTGAACGAAAGTGACCATCAGCCAGCAGACAACCACAAGGATAATAAATGACGGAATGACGCGTGCAAATACATGTAAGGCGAAATGGCGGATGGAGAGACCTGCTGTGAATTTAAGGAATGGTAGGCGAACCATGGCACAGAGCAATTCGAATCCCATGTATATCCACATGGCCCACACCAGTGAATAGCCAAGCCTGAGACACAACCAGAAGGCAGGCAACGTCATCACCTTGATCGTATTGACGCAGATGGAATAGTTGCGTATGCGTCCGATGGCCTGGTTTGCGGTGCCAAGCCCAATGGTCAGTTGGTCACAAAGAGTCGTAAGTAGCAAGAAACGGCTGATGAGCACTGCATTCGGGGGAACATCACCGAGCCAAGTTTCAAGCACTTCGGGCATTTCAAACACAAGTGGTACGACTACCACGGAAAGGAGTAGAAATGCGTATTTGCTTGAAATTTCGGAAAGGCGGAGCATCCTCTGACGGTCGTTACAGCTTTCTGCTTTTACTATCTGAGGGCTCATGGCATTAGTGACGGCCTGAGCAATGAACAGTATGGCACTGAACACTTGGTGTGCAATGCCGTAAGATGAGTTGATGATGGTACCGAAAAAGCGGTTTAGGATAACCGCCGTTCCTTGTGCTCTGGCAATGATGCATCCCATACTGTAAACAGTCCAGCCAGCAAAGTCTGTCAGGTCTTTCTGGAATGTACGGTTGTAGTATTTCCTTTTGGGGATGATAAGGCATTCGTTGAAATGCGTCATGGCCCATGATGCCAATGCAACATAGTTGAACGCCATAATGCCGCACAGGGCCCAGGTGTATGAAATGAGCCTGTCTGTGTTGAGCGACAACAGGCAGATGGCGAACAGGAGTTTCAATACGCCGTCAATGACATCAACAATTGAGATGAATATGATCTCCTCACGGGCAATGAACATTGCCCTGTAGGGAGCTGTTATAAAGGTGATGAATAGAGTCAGGACGGTGACGAAGTAGATATGGACGGCAGTGCCAGTGCGGTCGGGGTCAATCTTGAGGAATCCGTTAAAGAGGTAGGGCTCGATGAGAAATAATGCGGCGGCAATAATGAGGCCAATAATGAAGTGGAGTAAAAGACAATTTGAAAACATGGCACGCACATCCTCCGGATTGCCTTTCCCATGGTAGAATGACAATTGCCGCTGAGTAGTCACCACCATGGCATTGGTCAAGAAACCAAGTAGGGCGACAACACCGGCGACAAGTGAGAAGATGCCGTAGTCAGACTGGCCCAGTGCCTTCAATACTAAGCGGGTAGAGTAGAGCGACAGGCAAATGTTGATGATAGACCTGATGTGCTGTGCCAATGTATTGGCAATAATCCTCGTCGTCGGCTTCATGTATGTTTAGTCAATAGGTAACTTGGTCAGACGTCCCAGTTCCAGCAAAAACTCTGTCGTGTAGAATCCGTTCATGCCTGCGGATGAGGTGAAAGTCATCTCGCCAAAATAGAGCTTCCCGTCCACTTCATAAAAATCTACGCGCACTTGTGGAAAGCCCTTCGACAATTTTGCCGCTGCGTCGAGCATCTTGTCGAGGGTTATAGGGCGAGGCAATCGCTTGTCGGTGAGATAAAAGTGGTAAAAGTTTCTCGAGAATTCGGGATGGGCTTTCCAGTCAGTGTCGTAGGTTATGACTTCCACCGAATCGGATGTGCGGTTTAGGCAGCACCAGATGTAGACTGGTTTCCCGTCAAAGGCCCAGACTTTATAATCGATGAGCGATGATGACGGAAGAGGCTGCTTTTCGGCATCCAGCAACTGTTCTGCTATGATGCAGGGCGGTATAGAACGATAATGTATCTCGCCCTTTTCAATGCTGTAGTCGTAATGCATCCATTTGTCTATCTCTTTAATCCAATAGTCGATGTCGAGGCTGTCTTTGTCTTTACAAATCAACACGGATTTGCTGGCATTGTTAGTTTTCATTACGAACTGGTTCGGGAGGGAGTCCCAGTCAATATCTTCTGCCTTGTCCCATTTCCCATAGAGAGGCACAAGTATGTCTTCCAGACCGCAGTCGGCCACATATTTGCGAACGCGGTACTTGTCGGCCAGAAGTGTCCACTGCGACGTGTCAGAATAGTATTTCAGCCAGTTGATTTTCTCGTCAATAGTTTTCGGATGCTTCCAGTCGATATCCGTGCCATAGCAATCCCTGTATCGTATGGAGGAAAGTTTCTTGGGAAAGAATCTTCCGAGAAATAATTCATACCACACTCTAATTGGATGTAACAAATGGCGTATCAGTTGATAGGGGTTTTTCATTTTCTGAATAGTTTTTTGAATATGATTGACGTGCCGGAAAACAAGGCACCCTCCTTCACTGCCAGCACTAAAGCTTTCCAGAAGGTGGATGGACTTATTTTCCATGCCCTGAAAACTTGCAGGATAATGAGGTACTTGTCGTAAGGAGTGTCTTTTGTGAATCGGTTGCAACGAATCAAGACATCCAGCATGCTTAAAAAGTTTTTCGGAGAGGTCTTTTTCATTGCATCAAGGCTGCCTTTGCGCGTGGTCACCGTGTAAAGCACTTCGTCACTTACTTCCACGGCGTTATCTTTGGCCCAATGTGTGGCTTTCAGGACAAACATCATGTCATTGCAGGCGTATGTCTCATCAAACCGGATGCCCTTTCCCTGTATGTATTCCCTCCGAAGCATTTTGCACCATGGAACGGGTATTGTCAGCACAGCTTTTTTGTCAGTGATAATTCCGGATAGCGCATCGTCAATCGCTTTGTTGAATTTCTGATGCCTGTCGGAAGGCTCGTAGGTATCGGAGTCTACGCTGTCAGCCTTGAAAAGAACGATGTCTTTAGGGTCATCTTTGTGGCTTTCAAGAATATCAAAGGCCCCATCAACAAAAAAATCATCAGCATCGGCAAACACCAGCCACTCTCCTTTGGCATGACTCATGCCGATGTTGCGAGCGTGCCCGGCTCCACCACCAACCTTGTCAAAAATGTAGGTGGTGTTTTTGCGCTCCTTTCCTGGGAAATGATTGAAGTCTACCTTTTCTTCGGAACTGTTGTCATCGACAACGATGACCTGCACGTCGGGAGTGTCTGGAATCGAGTTCAGACACCGTTGTAACAGTTCGGGAATGTTATGGTGGGGTATAATGACGGAAAATGAAATCATTATGCTATTGCTTTAACTTTAACTTAACGTGCTTGACGATTTTCTTAAATCCGACGCCAGAGAACAAGGCGTTCTTTTGCAAGACGAGTCCTAGTGCCTTGAAGAATGTTCCTAAACCGAAATGCAGCGAGTTGGCAAGTATGATGATAATAGGCTCTTGCCGGATAGTTGGATAAGCTTTTACAAACTTGTTGTAGCGGATCTGTACTTCCAGGCGGCAGAGGTAGTTAGCGGGATCTTTTCCCCAATTGTCCATGAGGCTGCCTTTCCGTGTGGTCACCGTGTATAATATGTCAGGATCTACGGCCACAGCATCTTCCTTGGCCCAACATGTAGCTTTTGCAACAAACATCTGGTCGTTGGAGGCCATTGTTTCATCGAACTGGATGCCTTTGCTTTGGATGTACTCTTGTCGGAACATCTTGCACCATGGGACAGGCTTCGACAAGACAGCTTTTTTCGCAGACAAAGAGCCGCTCAGTACGGCATCGATGGCATTGTTCAGTGCAAGGTGTCTTTCTGTCGGGGTGTAGTCGTCAGAGTCAACGCTGTCGGCCTTGAAAAGTATGATGTCTTGAGGGGCGTCTTTGTGTTTTCTGAGAGTGTCGAACGCATTCTTGGTGAAGAAGTCGTCAGCATCAGCAAAAACGAGCCACTTGCCGTCGGCGTGTCTCAGGCCGATATTTCGGGCGTGGCCGGCGCCGCCCCCCTCTTTGTCAAAGATACATTGCGTGTACTTACGCTCAAGGCCGGGGAAGTGCTTGAAGTCCACTTTGTCCTCCGAACTGTTGTCATCGACCACAATAACCTGCACCTCAGGCGTGTCGGGGATAGAGTCCAAGCACCGCAGAAGTAACTGCGGAATGTTGTGATGAGGTATGACAATTGAGAACAGGTGGACCATAATCTCTTCTATAACTATATTCAATCATGCAAAGGTAGCCATTTTCTCTGAACCGACAAAACAATTTGTTTATTTTTTAGGTTTTCTTTCGCTCCAGGCTACAAATATTTGACGATGGTTTTATTTGATGATGACCACTCTTGACGATCCGTCGCTCATGTGGACGATGTTCACACCGTGCCGTGGCTTGTCTGTCTGGCGGCCTAAAAGGTCATAACACATGCCATTCACCATGGTGATGGCCGTCTTGTCAGGATTTAGCGAGTCGGATGGGAAGTGCTTATTGCCGGAGTATTTGCTATATAATTCAAATCCCTCTTTCAGTGTAACAAACTTCAAGCCCCTCTCTTTCGCATAGTCGACAAAATCACTGAAGCGGGTGCTCAGCAGTTCTTCAGTCCATCCGTCATAGATGTGGGTGCCGACCAATAGCCATCCCCCTGTTCTCGACACTGAGTTAATGTGTTGTTTCAACCTGTCAAAGGTGCTGATACCGCCGTCGGCAGCGTTAAACCCAACACGGGGAATGTTAAAGGGCGTATATTTGTTGTCGTAGCGCAAGTAGTCATCATTAGAGATTGAGACAAGGCATTTCAGACCATGTCGTCGTGCTATGTCTTGCAAATCTTCATCCTGCGACCCATAGGGGGCAACGAAATAGTCGTAGTCTTTAAAACCCTCTCTCTTAAAAATGTCAAGGGCGGTTTCCATGTCCTCACCGACCAGTGCGCTATCCCGGAATTCGCTTATTTCATAGTTGGTATACGTGATCGTAGGGTCGCCTTTCCCCAACAAACGCATCAGTTGTCCGAACATAGTATCCGGAGCGGGATAGTATTTGCGCATGTAGGAGAAACAGATGTGGCCGTTGCCTATGGAGTCCAACAATATTTCTTCCACGGTCAGGGGGCTTTCGTGATCCCCAACCTTGTAAGTGTATTTGTCGCCTTTTGCCACCTGTATGACGCCTTCGACAGTCATATCCATTTTCTGCTGCCATCGGTAGATTCTCTGATGGTTATGACTATGGAGCGTCACCTGAAAACCTTCTTTTTCATATTGACGCAGGTAGTCGAAAATGGTCGGATAGCTGGTGCCACGACTCGTTATGCATGCAAAGGTGCCGGCAATGGCATTATCGGTGCAAGCCTTGTAAAAGGTCTCAACGCTGTTCGGGGTGAGCGTGTCGTCGTCGATGACCGTAATGAAACTCAGACTGTCCATCGGAACCTGGGCAAAGCAGGTCGTGCAAAGCAGACATAGGCATATTAATCCCTTCTTCATGCGCATAGAATAGTTGAATGCTAATGATTGACTGTTAGTGTAATTTTCAATTTATTCAATTCTTAATGACTTCAGGACTTCCGTCAAAAGCAATGAGAAGACTATTGATGATATGGAGAAGACGATCCAAAACCAGTTCTCGTCAATCAGCGTGGGAACAGGGTGGCAACCGACAATATGCCAGTCTAAGTCGTAGATGTATGCATAGAGCAGCGATGCCGGTTTGAACATCAGAAAGTGAAATGTTAAGATGTAAAATGAATTTTTTCCGATATGAACTAATGAACGACTAACCTCATTGTTGAACTTAGCGATCTGTTTGCTTACGAAATAAGTCACTACGAATCCCCCAATCCCTGTAAAGGCTATTGCCAGCCAGTCGTCGAATGTTGCCTTACTGCTCATGGAGGTGGGACTGACTATTGTACACAGGATTAAGATGATCAGTGAAGGCAAAACGATGTAGGAGCGACAAAGCCAGTTGTTCTTTTGCCTTATGAAATAGCCACACCCTATAAAGAAAACTGCCATGACTTCCCGATATCCGCCCTGAGGGAAGTAAGGGACTTGGATGCTAAAATATGTCATGACGCCACCTGCTATAAAAAATATAGCCATTACCACCGCGATGCTTCTGCCGCGGGATTTGATGACTTTGTTCATGGCCCAGGTCCCGAAACATAGCAACAGGCACCCCACGAATAATGAGCGCATAAACCAATAGGCACCAAGAATAAAGCCTTCATAATCTGTCATTCTTAGGGTGATATTCAGCAGGTGGTGGAGAATATCTTTTACCGAATACAGCTGAGAGCAAAGGCCATATCGATTTCCGTATGACGAGTTTAATATTCCACAATAATAAAAAAGATTATGCAAAAGTAGAAAAATGACGCTCCATTTCAGATACGGAAAATAAATGCCTCGTATTTTTCTTTTTAAGTAATCTTTCTTGTTTTCCAAATTCTTCATTTCAAAAAAGTAGCCGCTTGCAATGAAGAATAAAGGCATGTGAAATGAAAAGATAAAGTCATTTAGAAGCTGAGGGCAACAACTATGACCTATCACGACCAGAATGATTCCTATTCCTTTTAAAACGTCTATGGTCGTATCTCTATTCATTCTTTACTGGTTTGCTTTGTGGCTCTTGGCCTGGATAATAGTACATAATAGTCAAGAGCAAGAATACCAACGGCGTCTCATATACCTCAAACAACATCATGATGTTGAACACGCCAAATGCTGACATCAGCCGCATGGAATTGACGTCGTTGATCTTTATCAGGTGCGCGATGCTCTTGACGATAGCGCTTATGTAAATAATCAATAAGATGACTCCTCCATAAATCATGGTGTTCAGTATGTAGTTGTGGGCACCGATAGCACGTGTTGTCATGTTGGCCATATACCACTCTCTGTCGGGATATCCGTAACCCCATATCGGTGATTGATTGATGACCCGGATGGCAGCGTCCCACATATAGGTTCGGCCGGTGAAGGTCATGTCTTTGCCTAAGACGTCCTTGACAAACCAGGATGCCAGTTCGTTGTTCTGGAGCCCTGTGCCGGAAAAACAGACAATTACTTCAAAAAGGATGGCACCGACAAATAGACCTGCAATACCGAGCGATAGAAGTTTCTTGTTGCGGATAAGACTCAGGAAGAGGAATAGGAACATACATGACAGCGAGGTCATTGACCTCACCATGAAGAGGATTACGAAACTGCAGATAAAAAGCAGGACAAGATTGTATTTCAACCATTTGCTCTGCCTGACAGTTATTATGCTTACTGCGAGAGCAACGATGACCCTGCTGCCTATATGGTTATAGTTGCCTCCTAGTATGAAACCATGAATATCCTTCGTGTCTTCCACCATCCATTTTTCTGGGTGGAGAATGCATTGGAAGAGCTGACAGTAGATGGCGACTGACAGAACAAATAATAATCCAAGCAAAAGAGTGTAGTATTTGTCTTGGTAATAGTTGAACAGAAAGAGATAGGTCGTAATACTGAAGGCGATATAAATCCAGTTCTTCCAGTCAGTGCCGCTCATCATCGAAACGCCCTCTAATACCAACGCATACGTTAAGATTAAGAGGTCGAACGTGTGGAGCGTCTTGTTGCGGATGAGTAGAACCAACGCGATGACGAAGGCCAACAGCATGCCGGCCTGTGCTGCATACGAGGCCATGAACATCTCCATGTCAAAGAAGTTCACGGTCATCTTCGTCATCAGCAGGGCGATGGCGACGAATGGTATCAGACGTGACTGCCGTAAGTCAAAGCGCAATAGACTCATGAGCCCTTCTTGAATAGGATATCGCGGACAAGCCAGACCGAGGCGCAGAGGGTCACGAGGAACAGCATGCCGACGACGAAGATCATGCGCTTCGGGGTCGACGGGCGCTGCGGCACGCTGGCACCCTTGATGACGGTGAAGGCCGGTGTGCGCTCCTGCACCTTGGCGCTGGCCATCTGCAGCTGGGTGTTGAGGGTCTGCAGGGTGGTGTACTTCATCTGCATGTCGCGCTCGATGTTCTCTATCTTCAGCTGATAGCGCTTCAGCACGACGCCTTGGTTGGCGTCGGAGGCGCGGGCATAGGCTTCGCAGGTGCGCTCATAGTCGGCCTGGGCCTCACGGACCAGCTGGCGGTAGTGCTCCTCGTCGATGCGGGCCTTGTTGGTGCGGTAGTCGGTGATGAACTGCTGCAGATGAACCTGCACGGAGTCGGCCAGCGTCTTGCAGATGAGGGCGTCCTGTGCCTGGGTCGAGATGGTGATGACGCCAGTCTGCTTGTCGATGCTGAAGTTGATGTTGGCGCGCACTTTCCCCGCTTGCGCCTCCTCGGTCTCCGTGAGCCAGTAGGGCGACTTCTCTCCGCCTTCGGTGCCTGCTGTCGGCTTGTCATCCTTGGGGAAAATGGATTTAATGCCATTGGCAATCCAGCTCATCACCGAGCTCCACCAGGGCGATTTCTGATATTTCTGCAGGTAGGTGAAGTAGTCGGTGTTGATTTCGCCGTCGGCACTTTTCACCTTGATGGTGAACAGGTCGGAGACGAAGCCGTTGTCTTCCATCAGGTCGGGGTAGAGCAGCGGGTTGATGGCGTCGCTCGTCTGCATGGCATTGAGGTCGATGCCGAAGGCTGAGGCAATGGATCCGAAGGTGCCGCCGGCGGCCATGTTGCCCATCTCGGGGGCCAGCTTGGCTGAGGTGGTGTAGCCTCGTGGCACGCAGATGATGATGAGGCATGAGATGACGAATGTGATGGGCCAGACCTTAAAGAGGAAGAACTTGCGTTTCTCCCAAATTCTACTGAAAAGTTTCCCCAGATCGATGATGTCAGTGTCTTTTGTTCCTGTTTTCATTGTAGCTTTTTTCCTTATTTTTGTTTATTAACGTTCTAATCACCACTTTTATTGTGTCTCTCCTTCATCATTTCTCTGATAGCTTGCGGTTTTGTAAACAAAATTTGACAATTTTGCCAAGATTTTGCAAGTGGCTGATTATCAATGATGTTGAAAATGCACTTTAAAGAGGCGGTGCTTTTCGAGCAAAAAAGCGGCACTTCTCGACCCGAAAAGGACCGCTTCTTGAAGCGGAAAGCTGTCCTTTTTCCTTAGAAAATGATGTATTGTACTAAAAAATGACAATGAAATGGGCGTGTGAGAGCACAAGGGATAGACAATAAACCTGTTTGGACGGAAATCAGTTCTTTTTGTCCTCTTGTGTTTTTATCTTAAAACAAGAAGGTTAAAATCGCGTAAATAGTTGCGGTATTCAATAAATAATTGTAGTTTTGTAGCGAATAAAACCACCTGTCTATGAGATTAATATTGTTGACAATCCTTTCAGCAGTGCTGTGCAGCTGTTCGGATGATCACGAGGAGCCCGTAGTTGACTCTTCTGTAGTAATAGAGGAATACGAACCAAGGGTGTTGAATGTCTTGAGGAAAGACAGTCTGCGCATCCTCGATATAGGCAACAGCTACACAGACGACGCAACGGCTATGTTGGCGCAGGTGGCCGAGGCGTGTGGCGTGGATGTGAGTACGGTGGGGATTTATACTGCAGTCAGAGGTTGGGGATCGTTTAAGTCGTGGCTTGACTGTTATAATGACAAGGACGATCAGGCCTATCACACTCATAAGATATGTGGGGACTTGAAGGCCAATGTCCGTATCGGGTCATTCGAAGCGGGAAAAGGCGAGGCTTTTCGCGAGATTTTGGAAAAGAATGTGTGGGACGTCATTATTCTGCATCAGGTCAGTGCCTATGCACCTTACTATAGCGAGTGGTTCGGCTATAGCTACGGAGGCTATCTGCCGGAATTCCTTTCGTTGATTAAGGCTTGCCAACCTCAAGCTCTGATTGGCTTCTACGTTGTGCATAGCTACTGGAGCGGCTTTGCATCGAATACGGAACGATCGTCGCGTGCAAGATGGCAACTGGCGGCTAACTCCATCGACAATCTTGCTAATGACGGTCTTTGCGATATCGTGATTCCTTACGGCACCGCCATTGAAAATCTGAGGGCGTCGTCGCTGAATAATGAATATGACCTGACTCGTGACGGGACGCATCTGGAACTCGGGCTGGCTCGCTATGCTGCTGCCTGCTGCTATTATGAGTCTATTCTTGCGCCGCGTTATGGCGTGTCGATGCAGGGGCAGTCGTTCCATTGGGACGGACCGCAGATGGAATCGGCTTATCCCATTGTCAACCTGGTCGATTCCACAATAAAAATGGGCCAGAGAGCCGCTGCCTTGGCAGTGGCTGACTGGCGCCATTGCTGTAATCCTGAGGTTACTTCAGGGCGTTGACCAGCGTGGCCACCATGGCGGCGATGGAGGCTGTCGATGTGCCGATGGCGAGCATCTCGGTGGTGGTCAGCTTGGAGCGCTGCTGTTTGGTCGGGACGACGATCTCGCAGCCGGGGGCAGGGCGGTGCTTGCGGTCGGCTTTGGCCACGTTGCCGTTCATGTAGATGATATAGGTCTGGCTCTTCTTGGCGTTGTCGCCGTAGCCGCCGGCCTGGTTGATGTAGTCGCGGAGCGACATGCCCTCGACGAAGCCTACGGTGTTGGGATACATCACCTCGCCGTTGATCTTCACCGTGCCGCTGTATTCCGGGACGATGATGCGGTCGCCTTCGCGCAGCACGACGTCGGCGTCGCTGCCTGGGTGGCGGAGTGCTTCTTCGAGGTTGATGCCGACGGGGTAGGTCGGGCTGAGGTCGATCTTGCTGATGTCGATCGAGTCCTTGCCGCTGGAGCGCTTGGCGGCTTCCTTCAGGGCATCCTGACGGGCCTGCTCCTCGGCGGTGCGCTGGCGGATGAGCCGGGCGCCGCTGGCATAGGCGTTCTTCGACAGGCCGCCGGCCTTGCGGATGACCTCGCTGATGCGCTCGCTCTTCTTCGACAGGGTGTAGGTGCCCTCATAGAGCACTTCGCCCTCTACCTTCACGTTCTGCTGGGGCGAGTAGCCGGGGCTCTTGCGGACATAGACCTCGTCGAAGGGCTCCAGGTGGAAGGCTTCGTTGCCGTCGATGATGAAGCCGTCTTTCAGGGCGAACGAGAAGTATTGGGCGACGCTGTCGAGTGTCGAGGTGGCACTGGGGTCGATGATGCGGCGGGCCACGTCGACCTTGGCTGTCGAGGCGGCCTCGGTCAGTCCGCCGGCCTGGAGGATGAAGTCCTCGATGGTTTCGTTTTCGGCGTATTTGTAGACGCCGGGGTATTGCACCTCACCGTGGATGGTGAGTGTCTGGCTCTCGGTCATCTCCTTGCGGCTTGAGATGTAGAGCACGTCCTCGTTCTTCAGGGGGACGTCGGCCACGCGACCCTCCATGATGCCGGCCACGTCGACGGAGAGCACCTCAAGTGTGCGGTCGGCCTTCATGCGGTGCATGACGGCGTGGGGCGTGAAGGCGTCCTCGGTCAGTCCGGCCGCCTCGATGAGGGCGCGCACGGTGGTCAACTCGCCGCCGATCTGATAGGTGCCGGGACGGAAGACGGCGCCCTTGACCTCGGCCATGTTCGAGAAGCGCTTGACGATGGAGTCGACGGCCACGGAGTCGCCGTCGGCCATGTGGAAGGTGCCCATGTCGAACTCGTTGACCGTATGGACGCTGTAGAGCGCACCGTTCTGTCGGATGACCCTCACGGAGCTGCGATAGGCGTCGCCGGAGAATCCGCCGGCATACTTCAGCAGCGACTTGAGGCTTTCGCCCTGCTTCATCTCGTAGAACATGGGGCGCTTCACGCGGCCGGAGATGTTGACGAGCGACTCGTAGGTGTCGACGATGATCATGTCGTTGTCGGCCAGCCGGACATTGCCGCCCAGCTTGCCGTTGATGATATAGTCGTAGACGTCGACCGTCGAGATGAGCCTGCCGGCTCGGTAGACCTTGATGTTACGCACGGTGCCGAGGTCGCTGATGCCGCCGGCCAGATAGAGGGCGTTCATCACTGAGGCAAAGGCCGATAGCGTGTAGGTGCCGGGCATCTTCACCTCGCCGACGATGTTGACCGTGATGGTGCGGGTCTGGCCGACGCTCATGCGGATCTGGCTGCTCTGATAGCGCTCGCCGAGCTGTGAGCGCAGCCGGGCCTGAGCCTGGCTGACGGTCAGTCCGGCCAGCATGATGGGGCCATAGCCCTCGACGGTGACATAGCCGTCGGGCGAGATGGTCTGGCTGATGCTGGCCTGCGAGGCGCCATAGATGTCGATGATGACCTGATCGCCAGCCCCCAGCAGGTAGTTCTGCGGGGTGGCGATGTTCATGGATGTCTCGAAGACGGGGTTCTCATTGTTGAAGATGTCGTGGCCGAAGATGCGCGACTTCTGGGCGTCGCGCTCGGCCAGCATCTGCTCCAGCAGGGCGATGGAGTCGACGGGCATCAGTCCGCCCAGCTCGGCCTGCATCTGCAAGACGTCGGGGTCGGTGCTGGTGTAAGTGCCCGACTGGTTGTTGCCACGCACACGGTAGCTGGTCGAGTTGGGGTCGCCGACGGTGCGGCGGGTCTGTCCGTTGTTGGTGCGCATGCGGTTCTCGGCCTTAGTCATGGCCTCGTCGGCCACGCTTCCCATGCCCGACTGGTTGACCTGGCGGTCATACTTGCGCCTCACGCGTTGCAGCTGCTGGATGTCAACACCGCGCTGCATCAGTTTTGTCACGATCTCGGTCTGCGACGTGCCTTTCTGGCTTTCCTCCAGCACAAAAGCTGCTACCTGCTGGTCAGTCATCGTCGACTGAGCCATCGCACAGGTGAACGTCGTGACCAGCATGGTCAGCAATAAGAAAAACTTCTTCATTATGGTTTGCTTCAATATTGTTTTTTTTGTTCGTATTACCTATATATAACTCCTTTTTCGGAAAATTATTGCAAAGGTACAACATTTCTTCGGAAAAACCTTTGCCGAATCGGAAAAAGTTGCTATCTTTGCAACCGCAAACGCCAGATAGTCGTCTTTGTCAGATGGTATCAGCATGCTCAAGAACAATGGGGTTGACTGGATTTGACGGCAAGATGAGATGGTGCGTAAGCATGCGGAGCGACGGCTGTAGGCTCCATAATCCATTCGGTCGGAAAATTAATTGGCAACAACGAGTATGCTCTCGCTGCTTAATCGAAGTATAGTAGATTACGAGCTTAATTCGCTTACAAGGTAGGCGAACGAGACGTCGCTCCAAGGGTGTGGTTCCGAACCCGAGGGTCAAGCGGCGCAGATCTTTCGGAAATAGTCGGCGGGAGGCCCCGCATCGCCGATGAAGTTTTAGGGGATAAGGCGTCGGCCCAGTGGTCCAGGTCTTGTCGGCGCACGAAAATCTAGTCTGGAATAAGCATGTAGAAAGCGCATGGTTTCCTTGTGCGGACGAGGGTTCGACTCCCTCCAGCTCCACTTATGTTACGAGAAAAAGAACTCTCATCATCGTGAGAGTTCTTTTTTTTTTTACAGGCGCAGCCTGCGCCACAGCCAATTGGGGACGAGTCGCCAGAGGAACGTGAGGATGCGATAGCGCAGGTCGATCACCCGGACGTGACGCTGACGATAGATGCTGCTTACGATGTCGCGGGCCACGCTCTCCGGGCGCAGCATCATGGGATAGCGGAACGTGCCGCTGAGCAATGCCGTGTCGACGAATCCCGGGCGGATGTCGGTGATGTGGATGTCCAGACCGTTTTGGCGGGCCTGCTGCTCCAGAGCCTGGAGGTAGTTGGCCTGCAGGGCTTTGGTGGCCGAATAGGCTGGTGCCGGGCCGAGACCTTTCGTGCCTGCTATCGAGGTGATGGCTGCTATATGGCCTTTGCCGCGCTCTGCGAAATACCTGTAGGCCGTGTCGATCATCCGCGTGAACCCCACCGCATTGGTCTCTATCGTGCGCAGTTCAATTTCTGTTTCGAGCGTGCGGTTCTGCTTGCCGATGCCGGAGGAATGGAAGTAGAGGTCCATGCCTTCGAGCCTGTCGGCCAGCTGCAGCAGTCGCTCGCCGGCGTCCGGTTGTGTCACGTCAATGGCCGCCACCTCAACGCGGTCCGGGGCCGTGACTTTCAGTTCCGTCAGCGGCTCCAAGCGACGTGCGGCAATGCCCACATGCCATCCGTCGGCTATCAGCAGGCGTGCCACCTCCTTGCCAATGCCGGAACTAGCCCCGACGACGATTGCTTTCTTGTCTTTCCTTGTCATATCTTTTTGTTTTTGGGTTTCCTGAACCTTAGTGACCGTAAAAAATAAGTTGGTACGATTTAGGAGGTCGCGTGTCCTCACGCGCACCCGAGGTAAGTGCGACGTGGGGACACGTCGCCTCCTACAGGGGCAGCCAAATTGTACCATTTTTTTTTGCATATTATTTTAGCGCAGCGTGACCTCCAATGACTTGAGGTCAGCATTGAGCGAACTGTTGCCGTAGAGGATTTCGTAGGTCCCGGGCTTCGTGCGCATCGTGTTGGTCGAGACGTCGAAGAACTCGAAGCTCTTGCGGGTGAGCCGCACCTGGGCCGTGGCCGTCTGACCAGCCTTGACGCTGATGCGCTGGAATCCGCGGAGCGACTTCAGCGGCCCGTCGGGGTCCGACGTGTTGCGGATGTAGACCTGAACGGTCTCCGTGCCGTCGCGGCGGCCCGTGTTGCTGACGGGGATGTTGAGGGTGAAATCGCCGTTCGAGCCCTCGATGACGGCCTTGCCTGTCTCGAAGGAGGTATAGCTCAGGCCGAAGCCGAAGGCGAAGAGCGGGTCGTCGAAGTAGCGGTAGGTGCGTCCGCGCATCGAATAATCTTCATAGTCAGGCAGTTGAGACGTCGACTTGTAGAACGTGACGGGCAGCTTGCCCGAGGGATTATGGCTGCCGAAGAGCACGTCGGCCACGGCCGTGCCGCCCTCCTGTCCGGCATACCATGCCTGGACGATGGCGTCGCACGACTCCGTCTCGGGCAACAGGGCAATGGCCGAGCCGGAGCAACAGACGAAGATGACGGTCTTGCCCGCAGCCTTCAGGGCTTTCAGAAACTCGCGCTGCACGCGGGGCAGTTCGATGCTGGTGCGGTCGCCGCCCTTGAAGCCCTCGATGTCGACAGGCATCTCTTCACCCTCGAGTGCTGGCGAGATGCCTCCGACGAAGATCACCTTGTCGATGCCGCGGAGCTGGTCGATGGCCTGCTGATAGTCGATGGGCTGTTCGCGGGCTACGTTGATCTTCAGGTTGGCGCCCCAAGTCTTGACAAACTGGAAGCGCACTTCGATGTTGCACGGCTTGCCTTTGATGCCTTGGATGGGGGTGCGCACGGGCGTCGTCCGCCATGTGTGCTGCACGAACTTCTGCTCGCCGTCGATGTAAAGTTCGAAGTGTCCGCAGCCCTCCACGTTGACCACGTATTCGCCGTCGGCCTGCGGCGTGAATGTGGTCTCGTAGCGAGCCGAGAAGTCTTCGATCTTGACGCCCGGGGCAAAGTTGTGCATGCCGGCGGTGGTGACAGCCAGCGGCGTGGTGTATTGCTGCGTCGTGACGGGGCGGCCCTCCATCTCGGTGTTGTTCCAGAAGGTGCCTTTCATGCCCCGCTTGCCGTCAGCCGCACACTGCGTGGCCAAGAGGCAGTCCATCACCTTATCGTAGGTCAGGTCGCAGCCGGGCAGGTAGGTCAGCTTCTTCTGCTTGGCGCGGATGCCGTCGAGGATGGTCACGGTGTGATTGGGCACACCGTTGTAGTTGCCCCACATCATCGGGGCATTGTCGGCGTTGGGCCCGATGACGGCAATGCGCTCCTTGTTCTTCTGCAGGGGCAGCACGCCGCCGCGGTTCTGCAGCAGGACGATGCTCTGGCGGGCCATGTCGAGGGCTGTCTGGGCGTGCTCCTTCGACGACATGGCAGAGTAGGGGATGCGCGACCATTCTACGAGCTCCGGGGCATCCATCTCGCCCAGGTCGAAGCGGCCTTCGAGCAGCCGGAGGACGTGCTTGTCGACCTCCTGCTCAGTGATGAGCCCCCGACGGACAGCCTCGGGAATGCTCTTGTAGGCATAGCCGAAGCCGCACTCCACGTCGGTGCCGGCCAGTGTGGCCTTGGCCGATGCTGTCACGGGCGACGATGACGACTTATGGGAAGTGTAGAAATCGCTCACGGCACCGCAGTCGCTCACCACCAGATATTCGAATCCCCATTCGTCGCGCAGGATGGTCTGCAGCAGTCGGTTGCTGCCGCAGCAGGGGTCGTCGTCGAGGCGCTGGTAGGCGCACATCACCTCGCGCACCTTAGCCTCCTGGACCAGCGTCTTGAAGGCTGGCATGTAGGTCTCCCACAGGTCGCGGGGCGACACGTCGGTCAGGTTGGCCGTGTGGCGCGTGTACTCCGGACCGCTGTGGACGGCATAGTGCTTGGCGCAGGCCCACAGCTTGCGATACTTCGACGACTCGGGGCCCTGCAGTCCGCGCACCACCTGGGTGCCCATCACTGACGTCAGGTAGGGGTCCTCGCCGTAGGTCTCCTGCCCGCGACCCCAGCGCGGGTCGCGGAAGATGTTGACGTTGGGCGTCCAGACGCTGAGGCTGTGGAATTTCTCGTCCTCGCCCGAACCGCGCTGCATGCGCTCGTTATACTGGGCCCGGAACTCGGTGCTGGCTGCGTCGAAGACCTTGTAGAGCAGGTCGGGATTGAACGACGAGGCCATGGCCACCGGCTCGGGAAACACGGTGACGTTGCCCATGTTGGCAGCCCCGTGCAGGGCCTCGCTCCACCAGAAGAACTTCTTGATGCCCAGGCGGGGAATGGCCGGGCTCTCGTCCTGCATGAGCATGGCCTTCTCTTCGAGCGTGAGGCGTGAGCACAGGTCGCGGGCTCGCTCCTTGGCGCTGAGTTCCGGGTTCTGGTAGGGCAACTGTTGGGCTGTGGCGCCGAGTGTGGCGCACAGCATGACTGTGATGTAAAGCAGGTGATGTTTCATATAGCAAAGATTGTTTTGTACATGTATGTCCTCTTTCACTACCTTATTTGAACAGCCGCTGTGCCATCTGGTAGAGGCTGCGGCGCCATGTGAGAAATTCGTGGGCCGTGCCTTCCGAGATGTAGGCCTCGGCATTGATTCCGGCAGCGCGCAGCCGCTCGGTGCTCTCGCGGACGGCGTCGGGACGCTCCTTCGAGCCGCAGCTCTGGAAGATGTAGCGCACCTGGTCCTTCGACTTGATGTCGGCGGGCTCATACTGTCCGCCGCTGAGCAGACCGTAGGCCGAGAACATCTCGGGTCGCCGCAGCGTGATGAGCCTCGTCTCGAAGCCGCCCATCGACAGACCGGCCATGGCGCGGCCTTCCTTCTTGGCAATGGTGCGGTAGTGGCTGTCGATGAAGGGGATGAGCTCATCGACGAGGACGGTCTCAAACTCCTTGGCCGTGAACTCCTGCAGCCCGCCGAAGCGCACCTCGTTGGTCATGCCGTAGGTCATGACGATGATGAACGGCACGGCCTTGCCCTCGGCGATGAGGTTGTCCATGATGAGGTTGGCATGGCCCTGGCGGCTCCAGGCCGTCTCATTCTCGCCCCAGCCGTGCTGCAAGTAGAGCACGGGGTAGCGCTTGCTGCCCTTCTCGTAGCCGGCGGGCGTGTAGACTAAGGCACGGCGGACGGAGTTGGTGCTCGGCGAGGGGAAGAGCACCTGGCTCACCTGTCCGTGGGCCACGTCCATGCGGCAGGCATAGAACTCCTGGTCGTGGGCGGGAATCTCGATGCCGCTCTCCCAGCGCGTTGCGCCGAAGTAGTTCTGTGCGCCAGGGTCGTTGACGGTGCCGCCGTCGACGGTCAGGTGGTAGTAGTGGAAGCCCTCGTCCTCGGGTCTTTCGGTCTGGCCGACGAAGGATCCGTCGTAGGTCTTTTTCAGCTTCGTGCCGCCGCGTCCGCCCAGGCTGGCGGTGACGTCGCGGGCATCGGGCAGGTCGATGCGGAGGCGGACGTAGCCCTGCGAATTGACCTGCGGATATTGCTGGCCGGGCTGGTTCTTCGTCGAGGGCACGAAGTCTTCCTTCACGCCCTCCATTTCCGGGAAGGCCAGCTCGGGCTTGAACGGAGCCCGCTGGTTGGCCTGTCCGTCGCGGCGTCGCTGCCGGTTGGGGTCGGG
Organism: uncultured Prevotellaceae bacterium; assembly: GCA_902779455.1. Classification (GTDB taxonomy): domain Bacteria; phylum Bacteroidota; class Bacteroidia; order Bacteroidales; family Bacteroidaceae; genus Prevotella. The sequence goes on along the minus strand of CACZBS010000013.1, from coordinate 45,344 downwards.
CTTGGGCTGCTTAGGCATGTCCCATGCCGGTGCCTTCATGTCGCGGATATAGTCGTAGGCCAGTTTGGGCTGGTAGTCGGTGTCGAAGGGCAGGGGATAGTTGGCTGCGCCGAGCCATGAGTCGCGGTCGGACAGGTTCCAGAACGTCACGCAGTCGATGACGTCCTTGTGCTGGCGCAGCACGCCGAAGACGCGGGCATACTGGTCAGCCAGGTGCTGCTTGATGCTGTCGCTGACGGCGACGCCCTCGCTGCTGAAGCGCAGCTGTCCGCCCATCTCGGTGTTGATGCGGATGTCGAGCTCCGTCACGTGGATATGGTTGACAACCTGGCTATAGAGTGTCAGTGCGCGGTCCAGCTCCTCCGTCGTGGGGCCGTAGATGTTGTAGTGGCCCTGCATGCCGATGCCGTCGATGGGCACGCCGGCCGCCTTCATCTTCTTCACCATATTATATATACGCTGGCTCTTCACGGGGTCGCACTCGTTGTAGTCGTTGTAGAAGAGCAGCGCCTTGGGGTCGGCCTCGCGGGCATACTCGAAGGCTTTGGCGATGAACTCGTCGCCGCAGAGCTTATACATCGGGCTCTGGCGGTAGGGGTCCTTGGCGTCCTTGTCGTCGGTGATGGCCTCGTTGACCACGTCCCAGGCGTAGACCACGTCCTTATAGCGCGTGACGATGGCCTGGATGTGGCGCTTCATCCGCCTGTAGAACACCTCCTTGTCGTCCGTGTCCTCATACATCCAGCGGCCTATCTGCGCGTGCCACATCAGGCAGTGGCCGCGCAGCTTGATGCCGTTCTGGCGGGCGAAGTTGGCGATGCGGTCGGCGTTCTCCCAGTTGAACTGCCCCTCCTGTGGTTCCGTCGGATCGGGCTTCATGTCGTTCTCGCAGGTCATTGAGTTAAACTCGCGCTTGATGAGTGCCTGCTGGTCGGCATTGGTCACGTTGCGCTGGTTGACGGCCACGCCGACGAGGAAATAGTCCTTGTAGACATCCTTCAGGCCCTGGGCCCAGGATGTGGCACTCGTCAGGACGAGCACGGCTGTCATTGTAAGTCTGTAGATCTGTTTCATTTTTATATCTCAGGTTTTTGGTTTGTATCGCTCTTGTCAGCTGTCGTTCGACATTCTGGCTGCAAAGTTACACATTTTCTTCCTTACTGATATACAGAAATGTCACATATATTTCTTTTTACGTCGCAATGAAGCATTGAAAGGCTTAAAGATTGTTAAGATTTTTGCCCGTTTGTTTAACGTTATGCATTAAAATACTATATTTGCAATGCAAATAATTAAGACCTAACGAATATGAAGAAGCACTTTTCCCCCTTATGTCTAGTGGCTCTGATGGCCGCGATGACCATGACATTCGGCCTCACGTCGTGCGAGAAGGCCGTCTTCGACGAGGAGACGCCGGCGGTGACGCCTGAGAATGCCAACCTGATCATCCGTGTGGCCGGCAATCGCGTCGACGATGCGTTTGAGACGCGTGCCATGGTCAACATCACCGACTATTGCACACGCTTCAACTTCGTGCTCTATAAGGACGGTCAGAAAGTGGAGAGCCGCTCGCAGCTGAAGGGCGATGACGGCTACGGTCAGGTGGCCCTCTCGCTGGCTCCCGGCACGTATAAGCTCCTGGTGCTGGCCCATAGCAGCAAAGATGGAAATCCTCCAATCAGTGATCCCGAGAATATCCAGTTCACGAATGCTTTAGGCTATAGCGACACCTTTTATTATTATGGCGACATCGTTGTGACCAAGGAGGCCAAGACCCACGAGATCACCCTCAAGCGCGCCGCAACTAAGGTCTCATTTATCATCAACGACGAGATTCCTGCCGACGTTAAGTTTGTCAGTATTTACTATACTGGCGGCTCAGGCGTATTCAATGCCGTTACGGGCTATGGCGGCAATGTCAACTCGCAGCAGATGAAGGTCGTCAGTGTTCAGAACCAGACCTCACCCGTCACTATTCCCATCTACACCTTCCTCCAGCAGGATACAGGTACACTGAAACTCAAGGTTACGGCCTACTCTTATTATAAGGATACATCCGACAACACCGTCTACCTGGAGCGTACGTTCAGCGACATCCCCGTCGAGCATCACAAGCAGACCATCGTCGAGGGCGACTTCTTCGAGCACGACAGCCAGAATACATTTTCATTCGTTGCAGAAACAGATTGGGAGCTGTCGCAGCGCATCAGCTATTAAAAAATACTAAATATTCAAGGGAAAACGCGCCAATGTGCGCGTTTTTTTGTAATATTGCAAGATAAAACAGAATATTCACTAAACCGATTGAGTTATGAAACATCTTGTACTTACTTTAGTGGCAGCCGCCACCTTGTGCATGCCCGCCGCTGCACAGCGTCAGAACAGAGTGAAGAATCTTTATGCCACGTCGGCCAAACTCAACGTGGAGATGCTTCAGAACACTGAGCAGACCGTACAGCTCAACCGCTACCTCTTTGCCGGCTACAACACGCTCTGCCTGCCCATGACCGTCACGGCTGAGCAGCTCAGCGAGGCCGCTGCCGACGTGCGCATCGAGCGTCTGGCCGCCATCGCCCAGGAGGGCGACGTGCTGAACCTCTACTTCGTCGACTGCACCAGCGAGGGTCTGCAGGCCGGCATGCCTTACCTCATCTTCTCGCCCAAGTCGCAGTATCTCCGTGTGAAGAACACTGAGGCCGAGGGCTTCGACGCCGACGTCCAGACCGTCCGCATGTCCGACAACCGCGGCAATCAGGTGGCCTTCGGCAGCAGCTGGGAGACCATCCAGAAGGAGGGCCGCTACGGCATCCCCGCCAAGCAGAACGTCGAGGTGCTTGAGAGCGTCCTCATCCGCACCGAGGCCGACAAGGCCTTCCTGCCCACCCGTTGCGGCTTCACCTGGGAGCAGCAGTCGGCCACGGCCGGCGAACTGAAGATCCAGCACGTCTCGAGCCTCGCCGCCCTTGAGACCACCGGCATCAAGGCCATGGGTGCCGACGCCCGCGTCGACGTCTACGACCTGAAGGGCAACCTCGTCAAGAAGCAGGCCCAGCGCGGCAACCTCGGACTCTCGCGCGGCATCTACATCATTGGCGGCGAGAAGGTCACGATCCAGTAAGCCGTCGCTTTTCTTCCCACGACAACAAAAGCGGGATGCTCCGACCAGGGCATCCCGCTTTTGTTTGTCGTGTATGACATCCTCCCTCGTGAGGGCTCACTTTTCCAGCATCGCTTTGATGACCGTTTCTAAGTCGTCCACGTTGACCTCGCCGTCATCGTTGACGTCGGCAATTGCAGGGTCAAGCCCGGCGGGTGCGTTGCCCAGGACGTGGTCGATCATGAGGCCAATGTCAGCGACGGAGATGGTGCCGTCACCATTGGCATCACCCATTTCGACGATGCCGCCGGGGAAGACCTCGGTGGTCCATCCGGCATCGATGTAGGCCTGGCGCGTGCCTGCGGGAATGATGAGCTTGCATGCGGGGTTTATTTCGCTGAAAGCATCTTTGCCGAGGGTGCATGGTTCAGTCATCAGGGCCTTGACCGTGGTCAGGGCTGAGCAACCCGTGAAGGCCTCGGAGATGTAGGTCACGTGTGGGGGCAGGGTGACGGAGGTCAGGGATGAGCAACCCGCAAAACAATAGTCGATTACGGTCAGGCCGTCGGGCAGGGAGATTGCGTTTAGGGACCTGCAGCCTATGAAGGCGCAGCGGCCGATGCTGGTCACGCTCTCGGGAATATTAATGGTGGCCAGGTAGGAGCAATTGCTGAAGGCATGGGCGCCGATGCTGGTGAGGCCGTCGGGCAGGCTGACGCTGGTGATGTTCCATTGATAGCGATACCACGGCTTGCCGCGCTCGCTGCCAAAACTATTCATCGCCCCCGTGCCCGTGATGGTGAGATGGCGTGTGTCTGTGTCGTAGGTCCATGTCAGGTCGGGGCCGCACTGGCCGCCCGGCATCTCCTCCACTCCGCCTTTGAAGACCTCGTCGGTCCAGCCGTCAGCCTCGTAGGCCTCTTTTGTTCCATAGGGGACGATGAGCTTGCAGGTGGCGCCAATGTTGTCGAAGGCTAATGTGTCGAGGGTGAACGGCTTGGGCATCTTGGCCTTGACCGTGGCCAGGCTTGTGCAGTCCATGAAGGCCCCGGCGCCAATGAAGGTGAGGCTTTCGGGCAGGGTGAGGGTGGTGAGGCCCGTGCAGCCATAGAAGGCCGCCCAGCCTATTTCGGATAAGCCCTCAGGCAGTGTGAGAGAGGTGAGCCCCGTGCAGCCACCGAAGGAATAGCCAATGCTCCTCAAAGTCGAGGGGAAACTGATGGAGGTCAGGTTATGACACTCCCCGAAGGCATAGTTGCCGATGTCGGTGATGCCTTCTGGCAGGGTGATGGAGGAGAGGCCCGTGCAATAGTAGAAGACATAGCGATCGATGGTGGTCAGTCCTTTTGGCAGGGTGATGCTTTCAAGGCCATCGCAGCCCTCGAACGCCTCTTCACCGATGCTCACCACACTTTCAGGAATGATGATGGAGGGAACGTTAAAGCACCAGTAGAAGGCATTTTCACCGATGTGGGTCAGCCCGTCGGGCAGACTGATGCTGGTGATGGGGTCGTGATAGTAATACCAAGGTTGCTCCTCCCCCTTCTCATAGTCCGTCATGGCGCCGCTGCCCGTGATGGTGAGCTGGCCCGTCTCCAGGTCGAGCCGCCATGTCAGGTTGTCGCCGCACTGGCCGCCGGGCGTCTCCTCGACGCCGCCTTTGAAGACCTCGTCGGTCCAGCCGGCGGCCTCGTAGGCCTCTTTTGTTCCATAGGGAACGATGAGCTTGCAGGTGGATTTGATGTAGTCGAAGGCCTGCTGCCCGAAAGTGAAGGGCTCAAGCATTGAGGCTCTGACTGTGGTCAGGCTCTGACAGTTAAAGAAGGCATAGTCGGCGATGCTGGTGATACCTTCTGGCAGGGTGATGGATTCCAGCTTGACACAGCCTTGGAAGGCCGCTATGCCGATGCTTTCCAGACTTTGGGGAATGTTAATAGATTCAAGCGCACTGCAACTCTTGAAGGCACGATCTCCGATTCGTGTCAGTCCGTAGGGCAGGCTTATACTGGTGATGTAATCCTGATAGGGTTGCCAGGGAATGGTCTGATTTGTAAAGTCCGCTATTGCTCCTGTGCCCGTGATGGTGAGCTTGCACGAGTCGGCGTCATAGGACCAGGTCAGGTTGTCGCCGCACTTGCCGCTTGTCTGGGCCGCGTGGGTTGTAGCTGACAGCAGTGTGAGGACTGCCAGTAGAATTTTTGTGGTGATGTGTCTCATAAGCTTTTTTGTTATTGTTAGGATTGTGATGGCTTGACGAGAGCCCGTCGGGCTGTATTATCGCCACAAAGGTAGTCTTTATTTAGTAGAATGGCCGTATTCTGGTGTTAATGTTTCTTAAACAAAGGAACTTTTCGGGAAAAAGCAAAAAAAATTGCGGAAATGTTTGGTGGATTCAGAAAAACGTTGTACCTTTGCACCCGCAAAAACGGAGATAACACCGTTGATGCATAAGGATCGGGGCTTAGCGCAGTTGGTAGCGCACACGTCTGGGGGGCGCGAGGTCGCTGGTTCGAGTCCAGTAGCCCCGACCAAGAAGAAAAGGCTGAAAGTCGTATGACTCTCAGCCTTTTTTCGGTTAACCCCTCCCGGCCTCCCCGAAGGGGAGGAGTTGGCCGGTGATAAATGCCCGAGATTTCAACGCCCCCCTGCCCCCCTCTAATCTTAGAGGGGGAGTTTGATACCACCGCAGGAGCAGATGCTTAGAGGGGTAGTCAACGCCCCCCTGTCCCCCTCTAATCTTAGAGGGGGAGTTGGTTTCCACCGCAGGAGCAGATGAGCGCAGTGACACCAGCGGATGTGGGTGGCATGCAAGCTATCTAACTCCCCCTCTAAGATTAGAGGGGGCAGGGGGGCGTTGACAGCTGTCGGGAACTTATCATCACCTTATATATTATTATAATCTATGTCGAAGAAAACAATCATGATGTTGCTGGCGGTGCTGGCGGTGGCGGGCTGCCGGCGGGCGGGACAGCCCGACGCGGCGCTGCTGGCTGCTGCCCGCGCCGGCGACGCCAAGTCGCAGATGCAGCTGGCCCTGGCCTATGAGCAAGGCGAGGGTGGGGCGGCGCAGGACTATGCTGAGGCGGCCCGATGGTATGAGGCGGCCGCCCGACAGGGCGTCCCTGAGGCGATGAACAACCTCGGCGTGCTCTATAAGGACGGACAGGGCGTCCGTCAGGACTATGCCGAGGCCGCCACGTTGTTCACGATGGCCGCCGAACACGACAACCTGCTGGGCCTCTCGAACCTCGCCTGGCTCCTGGAGAACGGCAAGGGCGTCCGCCAGGACTATGTCCTGGCCCGCCATTGCTATCTACGGGCCGCCCGCCGTGGCCATGCCGCTGCGCAGAACAACCTCGGACGGATGCATCGCGACGGCCTGGGCGCGCCTGCCGACGCCGACTCCGCCCGCTATTGGTTCGGCATGGCCGCCAGTCAGGGCCTGCCCCAGGCCCAGTATAACCTCGGCCGGCTGCTCATCGACAGCCTGGCGGAGCCAAAGGACACGGCGGCCGCCGTCGCATGGCTCCGCAAGGCCGCCAGCCAGGGCCACCAGGGTGCCCGCCGGTTGTTGGGAGCCTTAGCGCAGTAGCTTTTAGGAGTTTGGGAGTTTAGGAGTTTGGGAGTTTAGGAGTTTAGACGATAGTCTTGGAGCAGATAAAAATGGCTTATAACTATCGTCTAAACTCCTAAACTCCTAAACTCCCAAACTCCTAAACTCCCAAACTCAAAACTCCCCATCTGACTTTTAAAAACTTACCCTCTCAAATCTCAAAGTGCCGCTTCTCGAAGGTAATATACCCCTATATTACTTTCAAGAAGCGGCACTTCTCTGTATTTCGGCCCTCGTTTTATGCTTTTTAAGAAATCGCTTTTCTTGTCGACGGATAAGACAATAATCTCCATTAACCGGCGGATTTTGTCTATTCCTTTTTCCCGTCTCGTATTTTATGCCTAACTTTGCACCCGAAAATTGCAAAAGAGAACGTATGAAAAGTAAAATGATTGTTTTCGCTGCAGCACTCCTGTGCTCGCTGTCGGCCCAGGCCCAACAGGCATGGACGCTGCAAGACTGTCTGGACTATGCCATGCAGAACAACATCACCCTGCAGCGGGCCCGACTGCAGCAGCAGAGCGCCGCGGAGGACGTCAAGGGGCAGAAGGCAGCCCTGCTGCCCTCGCTCTCGGCCTCGACCAACCACAGCGTGGGCTATCGGCCGTGGCAGGACGCGGGCGTTACGACGGTGACCAACGGTCAGGTGAACGCGAAGGTTGACAAGGCTTACTATAACGGCTCCTACGGGCTGAATGCCCAGTGGACCGTCTGGAACGGCAACCGCAATCGCAACAACGTGCGGCTCAGCGAATTGTCGGAGCAGCAGGCCGAGCTGGAGGCTGCCACCACGGCCAACTCCATCCAGGAGCGCATCGCCCAGCTCTACGTCCAGATCCTCTACCTCGACGAGGCCATCAAGGTCAGCCAGTCGAGTCTGGAGACGAGCCGCAAGAACGAGGAGCGCGGACAGGAGATCCTCGAGGTGGGCCGGATGTCGCGCGCCGACCTGGCCCAGCTGACCGCGCAGCGGGCCACCGACGAATACAACGTCGTCGAGGCGCAGGCCCAAAAGGCCACCTACCTGCTGCAGCTCAAGCAGCTGCTGGAGCTGACCGCCGACCAGGAGTTCGACATCGTCGTGCCGGCCGCCAGCGACGAGCAGGCCCTCGGCGAGGTGCCCCCGCTGCAGGACGTCTACGAGCAGGCCCTGGCCTACCGGCCCGAGATCGAGAACTCGCGGCTGGCCATCGAGAGCAGCCAGCTCAGCCTGGCCATTGCCAAGGCCGGCCGGCTGCCCAGCATCGGCCTGACGGGCGGCATCGGCTCGAGCACCAACTCGCTGTCGAAGAACGGCTGGGGCACGCAGATGAAGACCAACTACGACATGTCGGGCGGACTGACGGTGAGCATCCCCCTCTTTGACCAGCGCCAGACGCGCACGGCCGTCAACAAGGCGCGCATCCAGCAGCAGCAGGCCATGATCGACCTGCAGGACCAGCAGAAACAGCTCTATCAGACCATTGAGCAGTACTGGCTCGACGCGACGACCAACCAGCAGAAGTTCCGTGCGGCGATGCTGAACGTCGAGAGCGAGGAGCAGAGCTACGGGCTGCTGCAGGAGAAGTTCAACGTCGGACTGACCAACATCATCGAGCTCATGAGCGGCAAGGACCGCCTGCTGCAGGCTCAGCAGAACCGTCTGCAGTCGAAGTATCAGACGCTGCTCAACATGCAGCTGCTCCGCTTCTATGCAGGAAACAAGTAACCCCGAAAACGAATACGAAGAAATATGAAGAACAAGAAACTTTGGATCATCCTGGGCGTGGCCGTCGTGGCCATCGTCGCCTACCTGCTGCTCTCGGGCGGCAAGAAGAAACAGACGGTCAGCTTTGCCACGGCCAAGGTGGAGCGCACCAACATTCAGAACACCATCACCGCCACGGGAACCATCGAGCCCGTCACGTCGGTCACCGTCGGTACGCAGGTCTCGGGCATCGTCTCGCGACTCTACGTCGACTACAACTCGGTGGTCAAGAAGGGCCAGGTCATTGCCGAGCTCGACAAGACCAACCTCATCAGCGAGCTCAACGCCCAGCGCGCCAACCTGACGTCGGCCCAGAGCGCGCTCAACTACCAGCAGTCTAATTATAATAGGTATAAGACGCTCTACGACAAAGGCCTCGTCTCGGCCGACGAGTTCGAGAGCGCCCGACTGCAATATCAGCAGGCCAGCCAGCAGGTGGCCTCGGCCCGCGAGAGCGTGCAGCGCGCCCAGACCAACCTGGGCTATGCCACGATCACCTCGCCCATCGACGGTGTGGTGCTCAACAAGGCCGTCGAGGAGGGCCAGACCGTCGCCGCCTCGTTCAACACGCCTGAGCTGTTCACCATCGCACAGGACCTGACCGATATGCGCGTCATTGCCGACATCGACGAGGCCGACATCGGCGGCGTCCGCGAGGGCCAGCGCGTCTCGTTCACCGTCGACGCCTTCCCCGACGACCAGTTCGAGGGGCACGTCACGCAGGTGCGCCAGCAGGCCACCACCGAGTCGAACGTCGTCACCTACGAGGTGGTCATCTCCGCCCCCAACGTCGACCTGAAGCTGAAGCCCGGACTGACGGCCAACGTCACCATCTTCACACTCGAGAAGAACGGCGTGCTCTGCGTCCCCGCCAAGGCGCTGCGCTTCATGCCCGTCGAGGCCCTGCTAGAGAAGGAGCAGACCATCGACGACTGCCAGGCTGCGGCCAAGGTGTGGACGCGCGAGGGCAACGTCTTTAAGGCCCATGCCGTCGAGACTGGCACGACCAACGGTCTGCTGACCGAGATCGTCAGCGGCGTCAGCGAGGGCACCGAGGTGCTGACCGACTTCAGCCTCTCCGGCGGCGAGGAGCCAGCCGACGACCAGGCCCGCAACCCCTTCATGCCCGGCCCGCGGAATAATAACAAGAAGACGAAGTGATGACATGGTAATTGTTTTAGGACACAGTAATTATTTTTTTTAAGACACAGTAACACAATAACAAAAAGTAACAAAAAGAATTATTTGTTGCTGTGTCTAAAAAAAATATGTTACTATCTGTTACTCTGTTACTGTGTCTTAAAAAAATCGCTACTGTGTCTTTAAAAACAAATACGTTACTGTGTCTTGAATAAAACGTTATGATGTATATATGGAGAGAAAAGTTGTCATAGAACTGCAGAACGTCAAGCGCTACTTCCAGGTAGGCTCCGAGACGGTGAAGGCCCTGCGGGGCGTCTCGTTCAAGATCTACGAGGGCGAGTTCGTCACCATCCAGGGCACGTCGGGCTCCGGCAAGTCGACGCTGCTCAATCAGCTCGGCTGCCTCGACACCCCGACGAGCGGCGAGTATCTGCTCGACGGCGTCTCCGTGCGCACCATGTCGAAGACGCAGCGGGCCCACCTGCGCAACCGTAAGATCGGCTTCGTCTTCCAGAACTATAACCTGCTGGCCAACACGACGGCCGTGGAGAACGTCGAGCTGCCCCTGATGTACAACTCCGACGTCTCGGCCAAGGAACGCCGCGAGCGCGCCATCCGCGCCCTCGAGGCAGTGGGGCTGGGCGACCGCCTCTATCATAAGTCGAACCAGATGTCGGGCGGACAGATGCAGCGCGTCGCCATCGCCCGTGCCTTGGTCAACGACCCCGCCGTGCTGCTGGCCGACGAGGCCACGGGTAACCTCGACACGCGCACGTCGTTCGAGATGCTTGTCCTCTTCCAGGAGCTCTATCGCCAGGGCAACACCATCATCTTCGTCACCCACAACCCCGAGATTGCCGAATACGCCAGTCGCAACATCAACCTGCGCGACGGCAAGATCCGAGAGGACACCATCAACGAGAACATCAAGTCGGCCGCCGAGGCGCTCGCTGCCCTGCCCAAGCCGCAGGACGACTGATATTTTTTCCCCGAAATCTCGGAATAACGAAATCTCGGAATAACGAAATAACGTTATAACGAAATCTCGAAATAACGTTATAACGAAATAATCGGAATAACGAGAAAACGAAAATAAGAATCGCTCAATGAATATCTTAAACCTCTTCAAAGTCAGCCTCAAGGCCGTCGCCAACAACAAGATGCGGTCGTTCCTCTCGATGCTCGGCATCATCATCGGCGTGGCTGCCGTCATCATCATGATGTCGATCGGACAAGGCTCGAAGGAGAGCATCCGCAAGGAACTCTCAACCATGGGCACCAACCTGCTCACCATACGGCCAGGCGCCGACATGAGGGGCGGCGTGCGCATGGACCCCTCGGCCATGCAGACCCTGAAGATGGCCGACTATGAGCGCATCATGCGCGAGAAGAAGTTCGTCACGAAGGTGTCGCCCGAGGTGACGGCCAGCGGTCAGGCCATCTATGGCAACAACAACACGACGACGACCGTCTACGGCGAGTCGACCGACTATCTCGACATCAAGCAGTGGACCGTCGAGGACGGCGAGTGCTTCACCGAGGAGGACATCAAGAAGGCGGCCAAGAAGGTGGTCGTCGGCAAGACCATCGTCACCGAGCTCTTCGGCGAGGGCGTCGACCCCATCGGCAAGACCATCCGCTTCAAGTCGATTCCCGTCACCATCGTCGGTGTGCTCAAGTCGAAGGGCTACAACTCGTGGGGCATGGACCAGGACAACGTCATCATCGCCCCCTACACGATGGTGATGAAGCGCATCGCCGCACAGACGTGGTTCTCGTCGATCGTCTGCTCGGCCGTCACCGAGGAGCTCAGCGACGCCGCCATCGAGGAGCTGACGCAGATCCTGCGCGACAACCACAAGCTGAAGGAGGAGGCTGCCGACGACTTCACCATCCGCTCGCAGGCCGAGATGATGCAGACCATGTCGTCGACGATGGACACCGTCACCATCATCCTCGTCGTGGCCGCCGCCTTCTCGCTGCTCGTCGCCGGCATCGGTATCATGAACATCATGCTCGTCTCCGTCACCGAGCGCACCAAGGAGATCGGCCTGCGAATGGCCGTCGGCGCCACCGGGCCGGTCATCTCGCTACAGTTCCTCATCGAGTCGGTGCTCATCTCGCTCACAGGCGGACTGCTCGGCGTGCTCGTCGGATGCTCCGCCAGCGAGTTCCTTGTGCCCAAGTTCGGCATGCCCTCCAGCGTGCCCGCCTGGTCGATCTACGTCTCGTTCCTCGTCTGCGTCTTCATCGGTGTGCTCTTTGGCTACATCCCCGCCCAGAAGGCCGCCAACATGGATCCCATAGAAGCCATCCGACATGAATAAGCAAAAAATGATACTGCTGCATCTCGCAGCATGGTCCATCTTCTTCCTCGCGCCTCTGACCTTCCTCGGCCACGGCCAGGGCTTCAGCCTGCTCCAGTATATGGCGTTCTGCGTCTATCCACTGCTGCTCATGGTCGTCTTCTACGTCAACTACCTGTGGCTGACGCCCCACTACTTCGTCCACGGCGAGAAGCGCTATTACTGGGTGGTCAACATCGTGATGTGCGTCGCCTTTGGCTTCGCCGCCCACTTATGGCTCAACCTTATCCATCATCACGATGCCAGCCGGCCTGACCCCACCTTCTGGAAGTCGGCCTTCTTCATCCTGCGCAACATCTTCAACCTTATCCTCTCGGCCGGCATTGCCACCACCATCCAGCTGGCCATGCGGTGGCATAAGGCTGAGGAGGCGCGCCTCAAGGCCGAGGCAGCCCACGCCGATGCCGAGCTGCGCAACCTGCGCAATCAGATCAACCCCCACTTCCTGCTCAACACGCTGAACAACATCTACGCCCTCACCGCCATCGACTCCCAGAAGGCGCAGGAGGCCATCCAGCAGCTGTCGAAGCTGCTGCGCCACATGCTCTATGACAATCAGCAGGGCGAGGTGCCGCTGAGCGACGAGCTGGCCTTCCTGGAGAACTACATCAGCCTGATGAAGATCCGCCTGTCGGAGGCCGTCGACATCAGCTTCGACGTCACGGGCGTGAAGACCAACCCGACGGTGGCCCCCCTTATCTTTATCTCGCTCGTCGAGAATGCCTTCAAGCATGGCATCAGCCCCACCGAGCCCAGCTTCGTCCACATCAACTTTGTGGCCGACGGCAGTCGTGTCGTCTGCAGCATTGAGAACTCTAATTATCCGAAGACGCCCGACGACCGCAGCGGCCACGGCATCGGCCTGCAGCAGGTGCAGCGGCGTCTCGACCTGGCTTATCCCGGCCGCTACGCCTGGCAGAAAGGTGCGGCAAGGACGGCCACACCTATTGTTCCACACTCGAAATCCAAACGTTATGATCCTCACCTGTGCCATCATCGACGATGAGCCTCTGGCCGCCGGACTGCTGGAGAGCTACGCCAAGAAGACCCCTTACCTCAACCTGACCGGCACCTACAACAGTGCCGTCACCGCCATGCGCGACCTGCGCGAACACCCCGTGCAGCTCCTCCTGCTCGACATACAGATGCCTGAGCTCAGCGGCATCGAGTTTGCCAAGATCCTGCCGCACGACACGAAGGTCATCTTCACCACCGCCTTCCCGCAGTATGCCGTCGAGGGCTTCAAGGTGAACGCCCTCGACTATCTGCTCAAACCCGTCAGCTATCAGGACTTCCTGCAGGCCACCGACAAGGCCCTCGACTGGTTCTCCGTCGTGCAGAAGCAGCAGACCTACGAGCGCGACCGTTACCTCTTCGTCAAGAGCGACTACAAGCTGCAGCGCATCGCGCTCGACTCCATCCTCTTCATCGAGGGGCTGAAGGACTACGTGCGCTTCTATCTGACGTCGGGCGAGCGCGTCATGTCGCTCATGTCGATGAAGCGCCTCGAGGACTATCTGCCGCGGCCGGAGTTCATGCGCACCCACCGCAGCTACATCGTCCACATGCCCAAGGTGAGCAGCGTCGACCGCCTGCGCCTCGTCATGGGCCCCGAGCTCTACATCCCCATCTCCGACAACTATAAGGACGACGTGATGAACTATATCGAGCAGCACACGCTGACCTGATTTTGTCAACTGCACCTGACATTTTCGGCCCCGACGGCCTACACCCTTGATGTGCAAATGCTTAAATTCCGTAAAAACGCGAAATAATTTGCCCGCCGAGGGGCTCATTCTCGTATTTATTTCGTAACTTTGCAGTCTGAAACGACAGAACAAGTACGTTTTATTAAATATCTAAGTATTCAAGTATTATGGTAAGTTACAAAGATTTGGGCCTTGTGAACACCCGTGATATGTTCGCACGTGCCATCAACGGCGGCTACGCCATTCCCGCCTTCAACTTCAACAACATGGAGCAGATGCAGGCCATCATCAAGGCCTCCAGCGACCTGAAGAGCCCCGTCATCCTGCAGGTGTCGAAGGGCGCCCGCAACTATGCCAACGCCACGCTGCTGCGCTACATGGCTCAGGGTGCCGTCGAGTATGCCAAGGAGCTGGGCTGCAAGCACCCCGAGATCGTGCTGCACCTCGACCACGGTGACAGCTTCGAGCTCTGCAAGAGCTGCGTCGACAGCGGTTTCTCGAGCGTCATGATCGACGCTTCGGCCCTGCCCTATGAGGAGAACATCGCCCTGACGAAGAAGGTCGTCGACTATGCTCACCAGTTCGACGTGACCGTCGAGGCAGAGCTCGGCGTGCTCGCCGGCGTTGAGGACGAGGTGTCGAGCGCCGTCAGCCACTATACGAAGCCCGAGGAGGTCATCGACTTCGCTACCCGCACCGGTTGCGACTCGCTGGCTATCTCGATCGGTACCAGCCACGGTGCCTATAAGTTCACTCCCGAGCAGTGCACCCGCGACCCGAAGACGGGCAAGCTCGTGCCGCCTCCCCTCGCCTTCGACGTGCTCGACGCCGTGATGGAGAAGCTGCCCGGATTCCCCATCGTGCTCCATGGCTCCAGCTCCGTTCCCCAGGAGTATGTCGACGAGATCAACTCGCTCGGCGGCAAGCTGCCCGATGCTATCGGTATTCCCGAGGAGCAGCTGCGCAAGGCTGCGAAGAGCGCCGTCTGCAAGATCAACATCGACTCTGACTCGCGTCTGGCCTTTACCGCTGCTGTGCGCCGCGTGCTGCATGACAAACCCGGTGAGTTCGACCCCCGCAAGTACTGCGGTCCCGCTCGTGACGAGATGGAGAAGATGTACAAGCACAAGATCCTTGACGTGCTCGGCTCGGACAATAAGCTGGCTAATCTGGATTAATAATAAAAAAGGGGCTGCGAGGCCCCTTTTTTTTATTGCTATTTCGTTATAACGTTATTTCGAGATTTCGTTATTTCGGGATTTCGTTATAACGTTATTTCGAGATTTCGTTATTTCGAAATATCGTTATTTCGTTATATCGAGATATCGAGATTCCGGGATTCCGAAATAACGAGAGAACGAAAAATTATTTCTTCGGCTGTTCGGCGTCGAGCGTCTCGACGGCGCCGGTCAGGGCGTTGAGGCGCAGGCGGGTGGTGAAGCGGTTGTTGAAGAGGGCGCCGCTGAGGAGCTCGACGTTGCCGAACTGCGGTGCGGGATGCTCGGCCTGCTGCAGCTGGTCGATGCCCTGGAAGATGGTGACGCGCATGCGGCCCGGGACGTTGACGTAGACGCCAGCCTCGTATTGCTTCTTCTTCTGCTGGCGGGCGGCCTCCTCATCCGTCGGGGGCACCGTCTTGAGGTCCTCCACAGTAATATAATAAGGTGTGCCCGACAGGTCGTCGGCATCCACCAGCCCGTAGATCTGCGACAGGCGGAAGAGCAGCTGGCGGTCGCAGGGCGTGTCGGGCGTGACGATGATCACCTGCTCCGTCGTGTCACGAAGGGTCGTGCCGGCAAAGAGCGACGTCAGTGCGCGGTCCTGCTCGTCGAGCTGCTGCAGCATGAGTCGCAGCTGCTGGCCGTCCTTCGGCATGAAGTCGGCCTGGCCCTTGATGAGCAGCGAGCGGTTCTCGCGCAGGTCATAGATCTCGCGTGCCGTCAGCTCCGCCATCTTCGCCGTGCTGCCAGCGGCCAGGATCTCCTCGGTCAGGTAGCGGCGCGGGTCGGGGAGGCTCTGCGGCACTGCCGCAGAGAACTGGACGGGAGCGTCGGCGTCGTCAGCGTCCAGGGCTTCTGCCGGCGTGTTGATGGCCAGCAGCCGGCCGTCGTCAGCGAGTCGCACGTTGACGGCTGCCGTCTTGGGGTTGAACTTCAGGGCATAGCCCTTCGTCGTGTCGGCCACGGCGATGGCCTGCTGCGTGATGCTGAGCACGCGGTGGCTGACTGACGGCTCCTGAGCGACGTCGCTCAGCCGCAGATATTTCTGTGCGTAGCGCGAGAAGTCGCCGGGCGTGTAGGTCGTCTTCTCTGTCAGCACGCTGATGCGCACGGCCGTCTTGGGCAGGAAGTAGACGGCGCCCTCGCTCGTAGCGCCCGGCTTATACTGCGCCAGCTGTGTCTGAGCCGTCGCACCGATGGCGGCCATCATCAGGCAGCCAGCCAAATAAAATCTTCGTATATTCATTTCAGTCTATTATTTAGCGGAAGCAAATTCTTCACTCTTCACTCTTCACTTTTCACTTTTCACTTTTCACTTTTCACTCTTCACTTTAAGAAACGCCTTCGGCAGATACTGTATCAGGTCAGAGGCGATGAGGCTCTCCTGCCCCAAGTCTTGGGCAGCCAGGTCGCCGGCCAGCCCGTGCAGATAGGTGCCCAGGATGCAAGCCTCGCGCTGTTGGTAGCCGCGGGCCAGCAGGCCGCAGATGATGCCCGTCAGCACGTCGCCGCTGCCAGCCGTGGCCATGCCGGCGTTGCCTGTGGGGTTGAAAGCCACGTGGCCGTCGGGCATGCAGATGGCCGTATAGCGGCCCTTCAGGACGACATAGCCCTGCAGCCGCTCCGCCAGCCGGCGCGCCTTCGTCAGCCGTTCGTAGGAATCGACGCAGAGGCCCTCCATGCGGTCGAGCTCCTTGGCATGAGGCGTGAGGATGATGCCCTTGGGCAGCTGCTGCATCCAGGCATGCTTAGCCGCCAGGATGTTCAGCGCGTCAGCGTCGGCCACGGCCGGACACTGTGCGCGCCGCAGCTGGGCGATCATGGCGATGGCCGTCTGCTCCGTCGTGCCCAGTCCGGGACCTATGGCCAGTGCCTGGAAGTCGTCCGTCGGCACGGGCTCAGAGAAGATCGTCTCCTCGCGGTCCAGATGGAGCACCGCCTCAGGAGCCAGCGACTGCAGGATGGCGGCGTTGCGCTTCGGCGTGTGCACCGTCACCTTGCCCGCCCCTGCCCTCAGACAGGCCCTCGTGGCGAGGACGGCGGCGCCCGCCATGCCGTAGCTGCCGCTGACGATGAGGGCGTGGCCCATGGTGCCCTTGTGGGCGAAGGGGTCGCGCGGCCTTAGCATGGCGCTGATCTCGTCGGCCTCGGTGATGGTCCACTGCGCGTCCATCTTGTCGATGGCGTCGGGGCTGAGACCAATGTCAAGCACCTCCACCTCGCCCGTGAACTGCTGGTTCTCGGCGAAGAGGAAGCTGAGTTTCAGCTGCTGGAAGGTCAGCGTCAGGCGGGCGCGGATGATGTTGGCCCGGACGTTATACGTGTTGTCCTCGCTCATCAGGCCCGACGGCAGGTCGATGCTGACCACCTGGGCCCCCGATGCGTTGATATACTTCACCAGCGAGGCGAAGCCCCCCGCCAGCGGTTTGTTCAGGCCCGAGCCGAACAGACCGTCGACGACCAGCGTCGCCTCGTCCAGGTGGGGCGGGTCGAACTCCTGCGTCACCTCCGTCATCTGGTGGTTCTTGCGGTCCGTCAGCCGTTTGCGCATCTCAGCGCAGTCGGCCGACAGGCTCCCCGTGATGTTGAAGAGGTAGGTCGCTACCGTGTAGCCCTTCTCCTGCAGCAGGCGGCTGACGGCCAGCGCGTCGCCCCCGTTGTTGCCCGGTCCGGCAAAGACGACGACGGGCACGTCGCGGTCCCACCGCTGTGCGATGGTCCTGACCAGTGCGCGTGCGGCCCGCTCCATGAGGTCGGCCGAGCGGATGGGCTCATGCTCTATCGTATATTTGTCCAGCTCACGTGTCTGGGCGCTGTTGAATATCTTCATAGCGTCTGCAAAAGTACAAAAAAACTTTCAAACGGCGCTGACTTTTGCTAAAGAAAATTTCCGACAACCTATTTTTCTTCTTGTCCGCCGGATGTTCGGAAAGAAAACCGTGAAAAAAATTTGGCCGCCGTCTTTTTTGGGGGAAAACAATTTTTTTTGGAAAGCAATTTTTTGGGGGAAAACAATTAGAAAGAATTAGAAAGAATTGCTGCCAAGAATAACAAATAATAATTTTTTTCTTACAATATTATTTTTCATAATATTTTGTTCTCATTGTTGACTGGTATTTTTTTCTCATTCTTTCTAATTGTTTTCCCCAAAAAAATTGTTTTCAAATAAAAAATCTTATCCCTGTTTTTATTTGTCTGCGACGCTACATGTAATCTTCATGAATGGGCCATGTAATCATTTCATATAACTCAACTTTCGCAAGCATGCGAAAAACCTTGATTTTTAGTCGCCTACGGCGAGAAATTCTTCAAATCTGAACAAATCAAACAAATCTGCTTTGGAAGATTTGAAAAGATTCGCTAGATTTCTGTCACGAAGTGACACTCATTATCAGATAATTAGTACAAGCGAAACTTGAATCATATAATATGAATGAGAGATTACATGAGTCATTCGGGGGCATTACAGGTGGCGATGAAGGTGGATGATTTGTAAAGAAAATTCTGAGTAGTTTGTTGTAAAAATGGAAGTGGTTGATAATCAGTGGTTTTGCAGATGGTGGGAAAAGAAGCGGTACTTTTCGATGCGAGAAGCGGTGCTTTTTGATGCGAGAAGCGGCGCTTCTCTGGCCGAGAAGGGCCGCTTCCCGGTCGGGACGGGGTCGTAGTGTAAAGATATTTCACGATATTTATGGGCTAAGCGGCAATCATCTTGCGGCCCAGTTTCCCCTATTAGTCGTCATTTTTTTTAGCAAAAGTGATACGAAATTGCGGAATAATTTGTATATTTGCACCGAAATACCAAACTCATCATGTTATGACAACAGTAGAACTCAGAGCATCCATCATGGCAGAACTCGACCTCATGAGCGTTGAGATGCTTGAAAGCGTCTCACACTACGTCAATAGCCTGCGCCGCCATTCCCGCCCGGCCCGCCGCGGCGTCGCTGCTATATCTGAGCAGCTGCCTGCACTCAGCAAGGGCACAAAAGAATCTGAGGTGTTTACCCCGAGGGTGATGCGCTTCAAGCGAGGTAATCCATGGTTTGCCTCCGACGAGGAGGTCGACCGCCTGCGTCATGAATATCTAACTGAGAAATACAAATGAGCTGCGTGTTTGTTGATGCTAATATAGTCATTGACCTGCTTTGTGAGCGCTATCCATGGTTTCCCAGCGTCATGCGAATCTTCAATATGGCCGACCTCGGCCAGATTGACTTATATTGTTCATCGCTTTCTCTTGGAACGGCCAGCTATCTTATGGAGACACGCAAGATGAGCCCACAGGACATCTTCGAGGCCATCGACCTGCTCTGTCAGGTATGCACACCGACAGCGGTTGATGCATCTGTTGTAAGGGAAGCTCTTGATTCTGATTTCACTGATTTTGAGGATGCTCTGCAGCATTTCTCAGCCAAGACCGTCGATGCGGATTGTATCGTAACGAGAAACAAGAAAGATTTCAGAGCCTCTGATATTCCGGTCTATGAGTTGGAGGAATTCATGACGCTAATGGCTGGCGAGTAGTCCTCTCTTCCAGTTCTTTCGTAGCCTTTAATCTTATTCTGCCTCATTCCTCGCTCCCCCGGCCAATCCACATCATTTTTTGCTCAATCTTCATCATTTTTTGTCTTTTTGTTTGGCCGATAGCCACAAAAGTGTTACTTTTGCAGCCGATTTTCACAGCGCCAAGCGCTGATGGCTAAGAGCTAAAACTGACCAAAAGATACTCAACTTATAATTATTAACAAATCAAACTAAAATGAAAAAAACTACTATTTTGAAGTCCCTCATCGTGGCTGCTGGTATGCTCGTGGGGACAAGTGCGTGGGCAGAGGAAAACGTGATTAGTCTGACCTCTGTTGAGTCGGCTTGGTATGACAACTCAGAAATGCATATAGGAGCTGGCGAGGATGGCTTCATTTATGCAAACAACACTCAGTTCCGTGATTGGAATTCAGGGGCTGATGGCAGTGTTAAATTTAATACTAACGGAAAGATTGCCTTTTATAAATTTAATATATCGGATTTTCTTACTGCGGAAGGCGTTTTAAAAGATGTCACTTTTACATTTACTTCACGTTCTAGTGAATCAGCAAAGAGCTGCGATAAGATTCGTGCATTAGGATATAATGGAGATTACAATGATTTTAAAAATAATGGCAGTAAAGAAACCTTAACCGGCACTGTTGATGGAGCTGGATCTTTTCAGCCATTAGATGACAAAACAGAATTCTCTATTAAAGCTGAGACTGCAACGAATGTTAATGCTATGACTTATGTGAAGTCAGCGATTGAAGCAGGTAATACTTTTGTAACGTTCGCAATTACTATCAATCATGGTAGAACTCTACATCTAAATCCTACTGCAAGCCTTGTAGCTACTTTTTCAACTGCAAGTCAGGCAGGCTATACAGTTACGTATGTGGATGAAGATGGGAAAAGCATTAAAGATGCCGACGAATCACGTACGGAAACTGTAGGCTTTAATGTTACTCTGACAGAAGAAGATAAATCTGTAATAACTGTCGGTGATGATCACTATCTTTATGTCTCGGATAACACATCAGATGTTACCGTAGCTGAAGATGGAAGTACTGTTATAGTTGTGAAGTTCCGCAAAGCAGAGACTTTTACTTATTCTGTTAAATCATCGTTTGGAACCGTACTGCAGGAAGGAACTGGCTATGAGACGGAAACCATTAATTATTATTGGGCAGCAGTTTTGAATAATGAAGGAACTCTTTATACGGCACAAGCTGTTAATAGTGGATACAAAGGATCATTTATTCTCAACGAAAATAATAAGGAAGTGACAGTTAATTATACAGCCGGTGATATAACCTCGTTAGTATTCCTTTCCGAAGGTGAGGATGTCTTTACAAAGGGAACTGGAAATACCGCTGATACACGAGCTTCTATGGGTGCAGGTGGATATCAGAATAGTGCAAAAGATTTTGTAACACTTTCGGCTGGTAAATATGTTTTAGTAGTTTCAAATCGTTGTACAGGTGATAGAACAGCCATCCATAACTTTACTGCAGGAACCGGCGATGATGCTGTGACTATTCTTGCAGCCGATGGACATGGATATAATTTTACTGTTACTTCTGATGAATTTGAACTGACTAAATCTACGACCCTTTATTTCCAGGGTGGTAGCGATAACCAGTGGGTTGATTATCTTTACATTTATAAGACTGCCGACTACAACGAGACCAAGACCATCTCTGCCGCTGGCTATGCCACCTATTGCAGCGAGAACGCTCTGGACTTCACGAACGTTGAGGGCCTGACCGCTTATGTCGCTAAGGTTACTGGTAGCGACGTGACCTTTGAGGCTGTGACCAAGGTCCCTGCTCAGACTGGCGTGCTGCTGAAGGGTGCTGAGGGTGAGTATCAGATTCCCGTTGTCGCTGACGGCGGCGAGGCTACGAGCGCTCTCGTTGGCGTGCTCGAGGACACTCAGGTTGCTGCTGGGTCGTTCGTTCTGATGAATGGCGCACAGGGCGTCGGCTTCTACAAGACGGCTTCGGAGTTCACTGTCGGCGCCAACACGGCTTACCTGCCTGCTCAGACGACTGGCACGGCCCGCTCGTTCATCGGCTTCGACGGCGAGAGCTCGACTGGCATCAGCGCTGTTGAGAACGCTGTGCTGTCGACCGAGGTCTACGACCTGCAGGGCCGCCGCGTGGCTCAGCCCACGAAGGGCCTCTACATCATGAACGGCAAGAAGACCGTGTTGAGATAATATAAGAGATAAAAGATAATAGATTTTTTAAAGACTGAAACGATTATGAAAGCAATATATCAGAAACCTGAGACAGACATGATCCTCGTGGCTACGCAGTCGCCTATCGCTGCCAGCCCCTATGGCCCCGTTGAGAACGGCTTTAGCCTGGATGATTTAGGAACGACAGACGCAACGGAAGGCAACCTGTCGCGCGGCCGCTCGATCTGGGACGACGAGGATTAATCCCCTGGCTCGACACAATTTTTTTAATAAACACTGAAGGACGGTTCTCCGCCGGCTGACGCCCCCACGAAAGGCGTCGGCGGCGGGGAACCGTCAGCGTTATATACCCGAAATTCAGAACATTTTGGCGTTTTTGTTTTGAAATTCAGAATTTTTGTTGTATCTTTGCACCGAAATAAAGAGCTGGTCATGCTGACTGGCAGCAATTAAGTGACATTCGTCCCACCGCCGCCGTGTCGTTTGTTAATCATCGCTGAAGAGTCATGATAATCGTTTCACACCGAAAACTGAGAGAGTTCTACGAACAAAGCGGGCACGAAGATGCTCGCGTGGCCCTCGAACGATGGTATAACATCGCAGAGGAGGCACAGTGGCGAAACCTTTCGGACATCAAGGTTGATTTCCCCTCTACTGACTATGTCGGGAATCAGCATTACGTCTTCAACATCCGCGGTAATAGATACAGGCTTGTGGTTGTCGTGAAGTTCACCATCGGCCACATCTTCATCCGTTTCGTCGGAACCCATAGCGAATACGACAAGATAGATTGTTCAACCATATAAAGACTGACGACTAAAATGAACAGAATCACAAAGGAACAATATGAGTTTGCACTCAACCGGATCGAGGAGCTGCTGCCCCTCGTGACCGACGAGACACCTGCCAACGACCGGCGGGCCGTGGAGTTGAGCGTCATGTCGGATGTGGTCATCGAATACGAGAAGGAGCACTATCCGATAGGAAAGCCCACCGTGGGCGAGCTGATCGGACTTTCCTTAGAGGAGAATGGAATCACTCAGAGGCAGCTGGCCAAGATGATTGGGGTCAGCCCGTCGCGCGTCAGCGACTATGTCTCCGGACGCTCTGAGCCGACGCTGAGGATTGCCGGCCAGCTGTGCCGCATGCTCAACATTGCTCCCGGAGCCATGCTGCAGTGCTGACCCCGGAGGCGCTAAAGGGCAGAAAACTGGTGATTGTCACTGAAAACGTTTGGCTGTCTGAGGAAAAATGTATATTTGCAAAATAAATATTATTAGCTCAAGATATGAACAGAGTAACGATTATCGACAAGACATTCGAGACGTCGATAGCTGAGGCTGACATCCTCAGGCGCGTCGGCGAGCTTGGCCGGCAGATCAGTGAAGACTACGCGGGCAAGCGGCCGCTGCTGCTGGGCGTGCTCAACGGCGCCTTCATCTTCGCGGCCGACCTGATGCGCCGCATCACCATCCCCTGCGAGATCTCGTTCGTCAAGCTGGCCTCCTATCAGGGCACGACGTCGACAGGACAGATCAAGGAGGTGATGGGCATCAACGAGGACCTGACGGGCCGCCACGTCATCATCGTCGAGGACATCGTCGACACGGGGCGCACCATGCGCCGCATGATCGAGCAGCTCGGCACCCGCCATCCCGCCTCCATCAGCGTCTGCACCCTCTTCGTCAAGCCCGACAAGCTGGAGGCGCCGCTCGACATCCGCTATGCGGCCTTCCAGATCCCTAACGACTTCATCGTCGGCTACGGCCTCGACTACGACCAGCAGGGCCGCGGGCTGCGCGACATCTGCACGCTGGTGGCAGAGAAATGAATCTTTTAAACTAAGGTATTTATAACCTGTCGTTGTCTTTGAAGAAAGAAATGAGCAAGAAAAAAATCTTCTTTAATGAAAGAAATGGGCAAGAATGATAATAATTTTTTTGGAAAGAAATGAGCAAGAATGATAATAATTTTTTTTTGGAAAGAAATGAGCAAGAATTATAAACAATTTCTTCCAAGAATTAGAAAAAATATATTATTCTCATTGTTGGATTGAATTATTTCTCATTGTTGCTAATTTCTTTCAAAAAAGAACTTTATAAAAGAACATTGCTTTCAAAAAAGAAGAGTTACCGGTTATGATTCCGCGACAAGAATAATTAATAAGGAGTAGAATTTATGAAGAATATCGTGATTTTCGGAGCGCCCGGGTCAGGTAAGGGCACCCAGAGCGACAAGCTCATTGAGAAGTACGGACTGGAGCACATCTCGACTGGCGACGTGCTTCGTGCAGAGATCAAGCGCGGCACCGAGCTGGGACAGACCGCCCAGAAGTTTATCGACCAGGGACAGCTGATTCCCGACGACCTGATGGTCTCGATACTGGCCAGCGTCTACGACTCGTTCGGACGCGACCACCGCGGCGTCATCTTCGACGGATTCCCCCGCACCATCCCGCAGGCTGAGGCCCTGAAGGCGATGCTGGCCGAGCGGGGCGACACGGTCAGCGCCATGCTGGAGCTCGACGTGCCCGAGGACGAGCTGATGAAGCGCCTCATCCTGCGAGGCCAGCAGAGCGGTCGCGCCGACGACAACGAGGCGACGATCAGGAAGCGCCTCGTCGTCTACCATGAGCAGACGCAGCCCCTCATCGAATGGTATAAGCACGAGGGGCTCCATCACCACATCGACGGCCTGGGCGACCTCGACCGCATCTTCCAGGACATCTGCAAAGTCATTGACGCACTGGGGTAGGGCAGAGACAGCGTATGGAAAGCAATTTCGTTGACTACGTCAAGATCCTGTGTCGCTCGGGCAAGGGCGGCCGCGGCTCGATGCACCTCCGCCACGTGAAGTATAACCCCAACGGGGGCCCCGACGGCGGCGACGGCGGCCGCGGCGGCAGCATCATCCTCAGGGGCAACCACAACTACTGGACGCTGCTCCACCTGAAGTATGAGCGCCACATCTTCGCCGAGCACGGCGGCAACGGCGGCAAGGACAAGTGTCACGGCACCGACGGCCGCGACGTCTATATCGACGTGCCCTGCGGCACCGTCGTCTACAACGCCGAGACGGGCAAGTACATCTGCGACGTCACCTACGACGGACAGGAGATCGTGCTGCTCAAGGGCGGTCGCGGCGGACTCGGCAACTTCCAGTTCCGCTCGGCCACCAACCAGGCGCCGCGCTACGCTCAGCCCGGCGAGCCGATGCAGGAGATGACCGTCATCCTGGAGCTGAAGCTGCTGGCCGACGTCGGACTCGTCGGCTTCCCCAATGCGGGCAAGTCGACACTCGTCTCGGCTCTCAGCAACGCGCGACCCAAGATTGCCAACTATCCCTTCACGACGATGGAGCCCTCGCTCGGCATCGTCGGCTATCGCGACGGCAAGTCGTTCGTCATGGCCGACATCCCCGGCATCATCGAGGGGGCGGCCGAGGGTCGCGGACTGGGCCTGCGCTTCCTGCGCCACATCGAGCGCAACTCGCTGCTGCTCTTCATGGTGCCGGGCGACACGGACGACATCCGCCACGAATATGAGGTGCTGCTCGACGAGCTGCGCCGCTTCAACCCCGAGTTGCTCGACAAGCAGCGCGTGCTGGCCGTGACGAAGTGCGACCTGCTCGACGACGAGCTCATCGACATGCTGCGCGAGGGGCTGCCTGATGACCTGCCCGTGGTCTTCATCTCGGCCGTCACGGGTCAGGGCCTCGACACGCTGAAGGACGTGCTGTGGGGCGAGCTGAACGCTGAGAGCAACAAGCTGCAGACGCTGCTCAGCGAGGACACCCTCGTCCATCGCGACAAGGACATGACCCGCTTCGCCGAGGAACTGGCCGACGAGGGCGAGGACGAGGACATCGAGTATGTCGACGTCGACGACGTGGACGACCTCGACGACTTTGAATATGAAGACGAGGAAGGTGAGAAGTGAGAAGTGAGAGGTGAGAAGTTATTAGGGTTTGTGGCGGCGTGCCTGCTGGGCGCCTTTGCCGAGGCAAGGGCTGATGCACCGTGGGCACCGCTGCGACCGTCGATCGCACGACAGGCGCAGGCCTACTATGCTGCGCCCGTCTATCACCACGAGCTGGGGCTATGGAAGAGCGGCATGCTCAGCTTCCCTCTGCCTAAGGCGGAGGGGGCGGCGGCCCTGACCGACCCCTTCGGCGGCGCCCAGGAGCTGATCATCCACTTCGAGAACTATGGCGACCGCGACTGGTGCTACCCCGTGCCGGGAGCCTACGTCACGAGCCCCTACGGACAGCGCGGTGAGCGAGGCCACTCCGGCACCGACGTCAAGACGTTCGGCGAGGACCGCATCTGCGCCGCCTTCGACGGCGTCGTCACCTTGTCGGAACCCTATGCCGGCTACGGCAATTGCATCGTCATCAGCCACAGCAACGGCATCAGCACCCTCTACAGCCACAACCTGCGCAACATGGTCAGCGTGGGCGAGCAGGTCACGGCCGGACAGGTCATCGCCCTCATCGGACGCACCGGACATGCCACGGGCGACCACCTCCACTTCGAGTGCCGCGTCGAGGGCGCGGCCTTCAATTCGGCCCTCATCTTCGACCACGACAACAGCAGCCTGCGCCGCCACCGCATCGCCCTGACCAAGAGCGGCACGGCCCGCATCCTGCCCTGACCCCTGACGGCTCTCGGGCCCGCCGGACACAGCCCTCCACTTGGCGGCCCTGCATTATTCATTATACCGCTTCGCGGTCTTACAAAAACCATGGAAAACCAATAAAACATAATATAACAATTATCAATATGGTGATAAATGCTCGAGAGCAGTCAACGCCCCCCTGCCCCCCTCTAATCTTAGAGGGGGAGCTGGATACTACCGCAGGAGCAGATCACCAGCGGAGGCGGGCGGCATGCATGCTATCTGACTCCCCCTCTAAGATTAGAGGGGGGCAGGGGGGGCGTTGACTGCTGTCGGGAACTTGTCACCACTATTTATTATAAAGCCTGTTTTTATTCCTTTTTGTAAGACGCTAAGCGTTCAACACATTCGAGAGTGAATAATTCTGGCTAAACCATGAATAATACACCCGGAAATCAAAATAATTCGAAGAATGTGCTAATAATTCAAAAAATCTTCGTAATTTTGCAGACGGAAACATCCACAACGTTTAATTAACCATAAATTGTTCTTATGCAAAAAAGACTTTTTTCATTGGTTGCCATGCTGTTTGTGCTCACACTCACGGCTGTGGCCCAAATCACTACGTCGAGCATGACAGGTAAGGTCACGTTCGAGGGCAGTAGTGAGGAAATCATCGGCGCTACGGTGCAGGCCGTACACGAGCCGTCAGGCACACGCTACACGGCAGTGACCAACACCAGTGGACAATTCACCATCCAGGGTATGCGTACGGGCGGACCCTACGCCGTCACCGTCAGCTACATCGGCCATCAGACCAAGACGCTGCGCGGCATCACTCTCTCGCTGGGCGAGACCTACAACCTCAACGTGTGGCTCTCGGAGAACTCGCAGGAGCTCACCGAGATCGTCGTCAGCGGCAAGGCCTCGAAGTTTGCTGCCGAGAAGACGGGCGCCTCGACCAACATCACCAGCCAGCAGATCGTCAACCTGCCGACGGTCAGCCGAGCCATCACCGACGTGACCCGACTCTCGCCCTACGGCGGCAACGGCATGAGCTTCGTCGGCTCGGACGGCCGACTGGCCAACTTCACCGTCGACGGTGCCAACTTCAACAACAACTTCGGTCTGTCGTCGAGCCTCCCCGGCGGCGGCAACCCCATCTCGATCGATGCCATCGAGGAGCTGCAGGTGGTCATCTCGCCCTTCGATGTGCGTCAGACCAACTTCATCGGCGGCGGCGTGAATGCCATCACCAAGTCGGGCACGAACACGTTCCGCGGATCGGCCTATGTCTACCACCAGAACGAGAACCTCCGGGGCGACGCCGTGGAGCGTGAGACGGTAGCCGGCGCCCGCGAGAAGGAACAGCAGACCACCTACGGACTGACCCTCGGCGGACCTATCATCAAGGACAAACTCTTCTTCTTCGTCAACGGCGAAATGCTCAAGCGCCCGACCGTGGTCAACCGTTGGCACGGCTCTACGGACGGTGTGGCTGATCCCGACAACTACATCTCGCGCACCACGCTGAGCGACCTGGAGAAGGTGTCGAACCACGTCTTCGACAAGTATGGCTACAACACCGGCTCATGGACCAACTTCCCTGCCGACGAGAACAACTACAAGCTGCTGGCCCGACTGGACTGGAACATCAGCGACCGCCATCACCTGGCCCTGCGCTATAACTACACGAAGAACAACGTCTGGAACTCGCCCAACCGTACGTCGATGGATGGCGGCACGCAGGCCGTCCACGACCGTATGTCGGACTACTCCATGTCGTATGCCAACACGATGTACTCGATGGAGAACATCGTCCACTCGTTCTCATTCGACCTCAACAGTCGGCTGACAGACAACCTGTCGAATCAGTTCCTGGCTACATTCTCGAAGCTCGACGACGTGCGCGGCTCGAACTCCAGCGAGTTCCCGCACATCGACATCCTCGAGGACGGCGACAACTACATCGCACTGGGCTATGAGCTCTTCACATGGAACAACGCCGTGCACAACACCATCTGGAACCTGAAGGACGACCTGACCTATTACCTCGGGGCACACAAGATTACCGGCGGCGTCATGTTCGAACATCAGATGGCCGACAACCAGTACATGCGTAGCGGCACAGGATACTACCGCTATACGAGCCTCGACGACTTCCTCAGCGGCGCTACGCCTGAGATTGTCAACCTGACTTACGGCTACGACGGCGAGTCGAAGCCCGCAGCCCGTGTCCAGTTCAATAAGGCCGGACTCTATCTGCAGGACGACTGGAACGTGACGGAGCGCTTCAAGCTCAACTACGGCACCCGCATCGACGGCCTGTTCTTCAACAATAACGACCTGATGACCAACAAGGCCATCTACGACCTCGACTACAACGGTCGCCACATCGACACCGGCAAGTGGCCCAAGACGAGCATTACCCTGTCGCCCCGTCTGGGCTTCACCTACGACGTCTTCGGCGACAAGTTGCTCAAGGTGCGTGGTGGTACGGGCCTCTTCTCAGGCCGTCTGCCCCTCGTCTTCTTCACTAACATGCCGACCAACGGCGGTCTGGTGCAGTATAATGCCCAGATCAATGCTGCCAACGCCGAGAAGCGGGGCTTCAGCATGAGCGAGTTTGCCGGCGGACTGGTCACCGACGCCAACGGCCACGCCACCATCGAGGCCCTCAAGGAGAAGCTCCTCTCGCTGGGCTATCCCAACACGGTGCGCCCCGAGGACGGCACCGTGCCCTCGAGCATCTCGGCCGTCGACCCCGAGTTCAAGATGCCGCAGGTATGGAAAACGTCGCTGGCCGTCGACTACCAGCTGCCCGTCTCGTTCCCCTTCACCGTCACGGCTGAGGGTATCTTCAACAAGACCATCAATGCCGTCTGCCTCTCCGACTGGAGCATGCTTCCCGCTGAGGGCTTCGCACGCTGGAACGGCGTCGACAACCGTCCCGTCTATCCCTCCACCTTCCGCACCGCTACCAAGGCCTTCGTCCTGGAGAACACCTCGAAGGGCTACGGATGGAGTGCCAACCTGACGCTGACGGCTCAGCCCGCCGAGTGGATCTCGCTGATGGCGGCCTACACCCACACCGTCTCGAAGGAGATCACCGGCATGCCCGGCTCCAACGCCGAGTCAGCTTTCACCTACGTGCCCACCGTGGCCGGCCCGAACAACATCAAGCTGCACAACTCGCAGTATGTCACGCCGGACCGCATCGTGGCCAACGCTACGATCCACGACAAGAGCGGCAACCACTACTCGCTCATCTATGAGACATGGCGCGGCGGCTACTGCGAGTCGTATCTCCTGGCCAACGACATGAACGGCGACGGCTACAACTACGACGCTGTCTACGTGCCCACTGACGGTCAGGCCAGCTACTATGAGAACGGTGCCGTCCAGGGCTCCGGACAGTTCCGTTTCGCCTCGAAGGACGACATGGACCGCTTCATGCAGTATGTCCACAACGACGGCTACCTGAAGAATCATCAGGGTGAGTATGCCGAGGGCTACAGCGTCTATTCGCCTTGGGTCCACCGCATCGACTTCGGCTATAAGCACGACTTCAAGGTCAACCTGGGCCGCACGATGCACCGCCTGCAGCTGTCGCTCGACGTGAAGAACTTGCTCAACCTCTTCAACTCGGCTTGGGGCGTCAGCAAGTATATGAACCCCGAGCTCAACTCGGGCCGCATCCTCAAGTATGAGAGCACCGACGCACAGGGCTACGCCGTCTTCTCGACACCCAAGGCCGTCAGCGGAAACACCAAGACGTGGATCCCCTACCACACCATCGGCCAGTGCTGGTATGCCTCTATCGGTATCAAATACATGTTTAACTAATCATAAATAAAGGAGAACAAAGCTATGAAACTAAGATATATTTTCTGCGCACTCCTGTCGGCACTGCTCTTTACGGCTTGTACCGACGACGACGAGATCGGCTCGCTGGACGCCATCCAGATCGACAAGACCTACGTCTCGATACCTGTGGCCGGCGGCGATGCCACCATCACCATCACGGCCAGCGGTGCCTGGCAGTTCGACCAGGTGTTCAATCTGGGCAGCAAGAATGAGCCCAACTATCAGGCTCTGCCTGCATGGCTGACGGCCGACGTGCTCTCAGGCGCCAACGGCGAGAGCCGCGTCACCTTCCATGCCGATGCTACTGAGGGCGGCCGCGAAGCAGAGCTGCAGATCTCTGCCGGTGGCAAGAAGCAGTTCGTCATCGTCCGTCAGGGCTCGCTCGACCCCACCGAGGCTACCATTGCCGAGGTGCTGGCTGGTCCGGCCGGTCCGTCCTATCGCGTGAAGGGTGTCATCTCGCGCTGGTATAGCAACTATGAGCAGTATGGCAACTACTACCTGAAGGATGCCACTGGCGAAATCATCGTCTACGGCACGGCCGACAAGAACGGCAAGCTGAAGAACTATCCCATCAAGAGCTGGGGTCTCGACATCGGCGACGAGGTGACCATCGAGGGTGGTACGAGCCAGTATAAGGGCGTCAACCAGTTTGTCGACGTCACCATTATCGAGGTCAAGAAGTCGCTCGTCAAGGTCGAGTCGGAGGCTGCCACGATTGCCAAGACCGGCGGCGAGATGGAGGTGAAGGTGAGCTACAAGGGCAATGGTGTCTTCTTCTCTATCCCCGAAGACTGCCGTAGCTGGTTGAGCTATCTTGACTCGAAGTATATCAGCGGCGATGCCGATACGGCCGTCTTCCGTTTCCTGGTGTCGCCCAACGAGGCTAACGCCCGTTCGGGACAGATCAATTTCAGCTCCTTCAAGGACGACACCAAGTCGGAAGTCAGCTATACGTTCTCACAGCTGGGAGGCGTGGCCGACGTGTCGGTGGCTGACTTCCTGGCCGCTGCCGAGGGCGAGGACCAGTATCGTCTTACGGGTGTCATCACCGAGCTCTACACCAGCGACCGCCAGGGCAAGAGCTTCTATATCCAGGACTATTCCGGCAAGACCCTTGTCTATCGTGCCGAGGGCTTCATCGAGTCGGGGGCCAAGGCGGGCGACGTCGTCACCGTTGTCGGTAAGCGTGGTGCCTATAACGGCAATGCCCAGATGGTCAGCGGACAGTTTGAACGTCTCGACCACGTCGTGACGGAGGTCACCATTGCCGAGTTCCTGGCCAAGGAGCCTGCTGCCGACGTCTACTATCGTCTCACGGGTACGATTGAGAGCATCGCCAATGCTGTCTACGGCAACGTGAACCTCACTGACGAGACGGGCACCGTCTACGTCTATGGTTGCTATCCCGGATGGGGTGCCACGGGCGATTTCCGCAAGGGCTTGTTTGAGAAACTGGGTATCGAAGCTGGCGACCGCCTGTCGGTCATCGGTGTCCGTGCTGAACACAATGGTGCAGCCCAGCTCAGCAATGGTATCTATTTCTCACATGAGAAGGCCCAATGAGGCTTTCCTAATTGAAAAGTGAAAAGTGAAAGATGAAAGATATGATTTGACTTGACTGGCAGAAAAATCGCGCACAAGTCTAATCATATCTTTCATCTTTCACTTTTCATCTCTTATCTTTTATCTCTTATCTTTTATCTTATTCTCACGAATACCGGGTAGTGGTCGCTGGGCAGGCGCCGCTCATAGCGGGCGAAGTCGATCTCCTGCGGGGCGTCCTTCCCTTTCTGTTTCATTGCTGAGGCATCCGTCGGCACCCAGTAGGCGTCGGTGCGGACGGCATAGCTCTCCACGCGGAAGCGGGGGCTGACGAAGATGTGGTCGATGCGGCTCTCGGTCTTGAGGTCGGGCTTGAAGGCGTTGAACGTGCCGTTCTCGGCCATCCTGACCTTGGCGTGCTCGTAGGTGTCGTTGAGCAGTCCAGACTCAGTGAATGTCCGGTAGATCTCGTTCGTCTGGTCGACGTTGAAGTCGCCGGTCAGGACGACGGGCTTCCCGTCGCAGATCTCGCCGATGCGCTGCACCACCAGCTTGGCCGCCTCGCGCCGGGCTACGATGCCGACGTGGTCCATGTGGAGGTTGAAGAAGTAAAACTTCCGTTTTGTCTTCCTGTCCTTGAAGCATCCCCAGGTGCAGACGCGGATGCAGGCCGCATCCCATCCCAGTGTGGGGCGGTCGGGCGTCTCCGAGAGCCAGAAGTCGCCGTGGTCGAGCAGCCGCAGGCGGTTGCGGTCGTAGAAGATGGCCTCGTGCTCACCGCCGTGCTGTCCGTCGTCGCGTCCCACTCCGATGTGGTCGTAGTCGGGCAGCCATGCCGTGAGGTCGTCGAGCTGGCTCTTGAGCACCTCCTGCGTGCCGAAGATGTCAGGATGCTCAACGCTGACCAAGGCAGCCAGCACGGGTCCGCGCTGTGCCCATCCGTTACCCTCCCTTGCGTCGCCGTCGTTCTGATAGCGCACGTTGTAGGAGCCCACATAAAGCGATTGTGCCCCGATGGCCAGGGCCACGAGGCACAACGAAATCATTGTCGTTATTCTTTTCATAAACAACCATTGTTTAAGATTATAGATGAAAGGTGAAAGATGAAAGATATGATTAGACATGGCTGGCGGAATATTCGCGCACAAGTCTAATCATATCTTTCATTTCTCATCTTTCACCTTTCACTCAGATCAGTATTTCAGAATCTGTCCCGGGCGCAGCTTCACCGACTGCTTGATGCGGTTCAGCTTGCAGAGGGCGCTGACGCTGGTGCCGTGCTTGCGGGCGATCGACGAGAGCGTCTCGCCGCGCTTCACCTTGTGGTTGCGTGTGGCGGCACGCTGGCTCTTGGCCGTGCTCTTGCCCATGTTGGGGCTGTTCACGTCGGCCGGGTCGTACCCGTTCAGTCCGTTGGCGCCGCGCAGCTGTGTTGCCACAGCCTGCTCGCGGGCGTAGGTGCGCTTACGATAGGTGTAGAAGTCGCCCGTGACGTCCTGGTTGCGGAAGTCGAACATCAGGGCCGGGTTGAGGGCCATGCCGCAGAGACGAGTCTCGAAGTGCAGGTGCGATCCCGTCGAACGTCCCGTGTTGCCGCCCAGTCCGATGGGCTCGCCGGCGCGCACGTCCTGATTTTCCTTGACCAGTTGCTTCGACATGTGTCCGTAGATTGTCTCCAGTCCGTTGTTGTGGCGGATGACGACATACTTGCCGTAGCCTTTTGCCTCATATTTCACCATGCGCACCTTGCCGCTGAAGGCAGCCCGGATGGTGTCGCCGATGTAGACCTTGATGTCCAGTCCCTGGTGGCGGCGGCCCCAGCGTGGTCCGAAGTTCGAGGTGATGACGCGGCTGGGCGTGGGCATGCAGAAGTCGCGCAGGTCGATGCGGAATGAGTCGGGCACCTCCGTCTGGCGGTGTGCGAAGATGTTGTCCCAGTCGTCGTAGAGGTCAGTGGCCGGCGATTCCCACTCCTCTTCCTGCTGGATGAGCTTCTGCAGGAAAACAGAGTCGACCGCTTTCATTTTGCGGTCGATGGGGGCCTGGCTGGCCAGCAGGTCCTGTCCCTGTGCGGGTATGGCTGCTACGGCTGAGAGGGCTATGATGGCAATCTTTTTCAGTTGTTTCAAATTCATATAATGCTTTTTTAGGAGTCAAAAAATCAATATTCGGTTGCAAAGATACAAAAAATAAACGAGTTTTGTCACCCTCTTATTGTTATTTTTCTATCTTTTAACACTTTATGCCTATTCGTTATATGTTCTGCGAAGCGCAAACCGAACCGTCTGCGGCGGGAATTTGGTCAAAATTTAAAGAAAAATTGAACAAGGCGGTGGCCTACGACTGGATCAGCCGGCCGTCGCGCTCCAGGGCGCTCCACAGGGAGTGGCGCACCTCTGGGTTCTGCTGCTCCATCTCTTCGAAGAGCCTGCGGGCCGTCGTGCGGTGGGAGGCCCGCTCGTAGGGACAAGTCTTCAGCTGCTTCTCATAGTGGCGGGCCTCGGCATATTCCCGGATGTCGGCCTCGCGCTCCAGACAGAGCGGGCGGATGATGGTCAGCGGCATCTTGCGCATCCTGAGGCTGACGGGCATCGGCGAGAAGTGGCTCTGGAAGAAGAGGTTCATCAGCGTCGTGTGGATGATGTCGTCCTGATGATGGCCCAGCGCTATCTTGTTGCAGCCCAGCTCCTGGGCCACGTTGAAGAGCTGTTTGCGGCGCATCCATGAGCAGAGGAAGCAGGCCGGCTTCTCGTGCTGGTCGGCCGTGGACGGGTCAAAGCGCGTGGTGGCCGTGTGGAAGTGCACGCCGAGCTGCTGGCAGAAGTGCTTCAGATAGTCCGTCGACGACTCGTAGCTGATGTTCTCCATCCTGACGTGCAGCGCCTCCACGCTGAACTGCGGCCGGTGGATGCGGGCCCGTCGGGCCAGCAGCTCCAGCAGGAGCAGCGAGTCCTTGCCGCCGGAGAGGCCCACGAGGATGCGGTCGCCGTCGTCCAGCAGGTGATATTCGGTCAGAGCCTGCTGAAACCGTCGCCAGATGCGTTCGTCGAGTGTCATAGTCCGATCAGGTCTTTAACCACCGTGCCGCCCACGACGAGTCCTGCGGCGGCCGGCACGAAGGCATTCGAGGCCGGTGTGGAGCGCCGCGGCGTCGGCTCCCCGGTCTCCTCCTTCTCCTCGGTGGTGGGCTGGGGTAGGGGCGTCATGGGCTCCTCCTCGCTGAAGACCACCTTGACGTCCGTGATGCCCTCCTTGCGCAGTTTCTTGCGGATGATCTTGGCCAGCGGGTCGATGTTCGTCTTGCTGATGTCGGCCACGCGGAAGGCCGTCGGGTCTATCTTGTTGGCCGCGCCCATTGACGATATGATCCTCACGCCCAGGCGTTTGCAGCGGCGGATGAGCTCCAGCTTGGCCGTGACGGTGTCGATGCAGTCGACGACGTAGTCGTAGGCGCTGAGGTCGATCGTGTCGGCATTTTCCGGCAGGTAGAACTGGCGGTAGGTCGTCACCCTGCACTCCGGGTTGATGTCGCGGATGCGCTCCCTGGCCACGTCGACCTTGAACTGTCCGATGGTCGACGTCAGGGCAATGATCTGGCGGTTGATGTTGGTGATGCTGACGCGGTCGTTGTCTATCAGGTCGAGCGCGCCCACGCCGCTGCGGGCCAGCACCTCGACGACGTAGCCGCCCACGCCGCCCACGCCGAAGACCGCCACGCGGCTCCCTGCCAGCGTCGCCAGTGCCTCGTCGCCGAAGAGCATCCGTGTCCTTGCGAATTGATCCTGCATCTTAATATTAAACGTTAAAATAAGAACTTGGAGAGAAGATACAGACCCCACCCCCGACCCCTCCCCTTGAAGGGAGGGGAGCAGCTGCGCCGTCATCCGCGACGGGCAGTGCGGTAGCTGCTCCCCTCCTTTGGAGGGGTTGGGGGAGGCTTTCTCCCCTCCCTTCAAGGGGAGGGGTAGGGGGTGGGGTCTGTATTATTAGTCATCCGTCCCAAGTCGTTGTCTTGATTATTGTAAATACAAAAAAAGACCCTCGCCGGGCCTCATTATTCACTCTGTGTTGTAGTCGGTAAGGGAATCGAACCCTTATGCCAAGATTGAGAATCTTGTATCCTAACCGTTAGATGAACCGACCAGTTAATGATTAGAAGGGAAAGTCTGTTTTGTAGTCGGTAAGGGAATCGAACCCTTATGCCAAGATTGAGAATCTTGTATCCTAACCGTTAGATGAACCGACCGTTCTGCGAGCGCCATCAAACCTGTTTGAATGGCCAGGCAATTTTCAGTTTTGAAATGTCTAAGCGGAAGCTGGGGGATTCGAACCCCCGGTACAGTCACCCGTACGGCAGTTTAGCAAACTACTGGTTTCAGCCACTCACCCAAACTTCCTCGGCAGCGTGCCACCGATTGTGTGCACTTTCGCTTAAATGCGGGTGCAAAGGTACGACATTTTTTTCTTTCCCGCAAATTTTTGCGCCTTTTTTTTCTGATTAGTCAAAAAAACTTCTACAGTTTGTCCGTTTTAGACGGATAATTTGTATTTTTGCACTTGTAAATATGTAATGCCATTATGAGATTCGCGCGAAAAGCCATCTTTATTCTACTGTCATCTCTCATGTCCGTCGCCCCGCTACAGGCCGACGACGCGACGGTGAGGAAGCTGCTTGGGGCCTACGACGCGGCGACCGCTCCGGCCGAGCGCCTGTCGGTGGCCAACCAGTTCTTCAGCACCCTGCAGGCCGACGACTTTCTCGACCGTCAGCTCAGCTTCTCCCCCTCCGTCCATCCCGACACGCTCAGCCAGCAGGTCTGTTACTGGGCCGCTGAATACTTCTACGACACGCAGGACTACGAATCGGCGCTGGCCTATGGCCGGCGGGCGCTGCCCCTCTGCGAGGCCGGCGGCAACACGTCACTGCTGGGCGAGTGTCAGAACCTGCTGGCCATCACCTGCATCCGCCTGGGCGACTCGCCCGCCGCGGCCCGCTACGCCAAGCAGTGCTATCAGACGTCGCAGCAGCTGGGCGACCCCGATGCCCTCAGCTCGGTGCTCAACACGCTGGCCGCCATCTACATCGGTGCCAACCTGCCCCATGAGGCTGAGCAGTACGTCCTGCGCGGCATCGACTACTGCCTCCAGGCCGGCAACCAGGGGCGCCTGTCCATCCTCTACGGCATGGCCTCGGAGGCTTATCATGCCATGGGGCGTCAGGAGCAGGCCCTCGACTATGCCCAGAAGGGACTGGCCATCGAGCAGCAGCTGGGGCGCAAGGACAAGGAGGCCATCCGACTGACCCAGATGGCTGAGGCGCTGACGGGTCTGGCCCGCTTCAGCGAGGCCCGCGAGGCGCTGGAGAAGGCCATCCCCCAGTTGCAGCAGGACGAGAACTACCAGTCGCTGGGCATCGCCTGCAACAAGATGGGCGAGCTGCTGCTCAACGACGATCAGCCGCAGCAGGCCCGTCCGTACTTCGACGTGGCCCGCCAGATCTTCTCGCAGATGGGCGACCCCTACAACGAGTTGCACGCCCAGCTCGGACTCTACAACTGCCTGAAGGACTCGCTGCCGCAGGAGGCCATGCCCCATCTGGAGCGCTACAACGCCCTGCGCGACACGATCTATGCGCGCTCCGTGGCCGACAGCATGGCCATGATGGGCGCCCAGCTGGGCAACGACCGGCTGCGTCAGGAGAAGGATGCCGCTCACACGCGTGCGCGCGTTATATTATATGTGTCCGTCGGCGTCGTCAGCCTGCTCTTGCTGGTCCTGGCCGGGCTCTTCATCGTGCTCCGTCAGCGCACCCGCCGATTTGAGCGACAGTTCAACGAGCTGTCGGCAGCGGAGCCCAGCGATCCGCCGTCGACGGAGTCGCTCGCTGAGGACGACCGTCAGTTCATCGGGCGCGTCAATGCCCTGGCCTTCAGACAGATCGAGGAGGGGCGCATCGACGTCTCTGCCATCGCCCGCGAGATGGCCATGAGCATGACGGCCTTCCGCCACCGCTTCACGGCCCTGCTGGGCGACCGTCCGCAGGCTTACATCATCCGTCTGCGCATGGAGCGTGCCCGCCAGCTCTTCGACGAGCACCCGGAGCTCAACATCTCGGAGGTGGCCATAAAGTGCGGCTTCGACGACAAGTCGAACTTCACCCGCGCCTTCAAGCACGTCCACGGGATGACACCCTCCGACTACGTCAGGCAGCAGAAGTAGGGGGGAGATAGCCCAAGCTGCATGAATGATGTAGGCTTGAATAGTTTTCGTGAGATTTCGTTGTAAGGAGTTAGAGACCCCACCCCCAACCCCTCCCCTTGAGGGGAGGGGAGTAACCCCACCCGACCTCCCCGAAGGGGAGGAGGGGCTGGCGCCCTGTCCGACGGTAATGACGGCGCAGCCGCTCCCCTCCCTTCAAGGGGAGGGGTTGGGGGTGGGGTCTGTAACTCTTTCTGCCATAGGCAATGAGTAGTGTTGGAAATTTAGAAATTTGTTTACAAACGACGATTCTGTTTCAGCGAAGCGGTGCTTTTCGGGCAGAAAAGCACCGCTTCTCGCATCGAAAAGCGGCACTTCTCTGGCCGAGAAGTGCCGCTTCTTTTTGGATGATATTTTACTTGCCTGAAAATCAATCACTTGTGCAAATTGACCGACGGATTGTGAATATTCTTTACAATCTGCACCTGCAAAAATGTTGATTTTGACAACTTTTTTGCGCATTTTGACAACCAATTCCCCGTGCGTTGTGCGTAAATTTGCACGCAAAACTGCATATCAGATGATAAAGACCATCCTGTCACCCGAGGACGACGCCTTCCGCCGAAAGGTCATCAGCGTCATCGACCGCCAGATCCGCAAGGGGCACGTCAGCGTCAGACAGCTGACGGCCGCGCTCTGCATGAGCACCACCAAGTTCCGCCGACGCTTCATCGGCATCTTCGGACAGACGCCCCACGTCTACATCTTCGAGCGCCGCCTGAAGCACGCCCGCCGGATGCTCGTGGCCCACCCCGAGATGTCCATCGTCGAGGTGGCCCGCAGCTGCGGCTTCGACGACAAGTCGAACTTCGCGCGCGACTTCCGCCGCGCCTTCGGCATGTCGCCCTCGGCCTTTGTCAGCGGTCTGAAAGCGCTTCGCTGAACGTTTTTTGTGCATTTTTATGCCGTCCGCCCCCGTTTTTGTCGATTGTGACAACTAAAAAGCGGATTGTGACAACTGAAATGCGCATTTTGACAACCGCCGATGCCGCATTTATGCTTATCTTTGCATGCTGGACTCATGATGAATGAATGTTTAACTTAAATTGAATCATAAAAATGAAGAGACAAAGACTACAGATGGCGTTGCTGACCCTGATGCTGCTCGTGTGCGGCAGCCTGTCGGCACAGACCAATGAAGAGTACGTCGTGGAGAGCGGCGGGTTCAGGACCACCTACCTGCTGAACCGGTCTGACTATTGGGGCTGGGATGTCGCCACGGTGAAGAAGGTGGAGATCATCGAAGGCCAGACGCCCCTCTACTACATGATGCCCGAAAATGGTTCGGTGCACTACGGCAATACCTACTACCGGATCCTGTATATCGGCGAGGAGGCCTTCATGGGCCTTAAGACACTGAAAGGGGTGACCCTTTGCGACAACGTCCGCACGATCTATTCGCGGGCTTTCGCGAATTGCACGAAACTGGAGGTCGTCAACTGGTGCTCCACCCTGGACTGGATCAACCCCGAAGCATTCGCTAATTGCATTAACCTGACAAGTGCCGACCTGTCGAACACGGTCGTGACCACCATCGGCGAAAAGGCCTTCAAGGGCTGCTCCCAAATGACGGAGCTCAAGCTGCCCGGCACGATCAATTCTATCAAGAAGCAGGCTTTCTCTGGATGTAGCGGCCTCCCCTCGGTGACGCTGCCCGGCTCGCTCTATGAGTTGTGCGACTCCGCCTTCTATGGCTGCACCCAACTGTATGAGGTGAGGGCCGAGATGGATAATCCTCCCTATATCATGCCGTCGACCTTCAAGCGGGTGGGGTGGAAGTCTCAGTTGATCATTCCCCCCGGTACGACGGACCGATACATTAGCAAAGGCTGGACGAAGGACTATTTTGGTGCAGGCCTGAAAGAGGACGGACGCTTTTCACGCGAGGTGAACGGCTATCGTATGACGTTCGGGGCATTCAACTCATACGAGGATTACCCCGTCGTGGAACTGGTCGGGGTGGAAGCCCATTCTTATTCACCCTCGACGCTGGTCATCCCCAAGACGGTGACCTCGGGCGACAAGACCTACTACGTCCGTCACATTGCCACGGGCGCTTGCCAGAATATACTGGGAATACAGTCCCTCGTCCTGCCGTCGTCGGTGCAGAAAATCGAGAGTAAGGCCTTCCAGATGCTCAACAATCTCACCTCGGTCACCGTCGAGGGCCTCACCGTTCCCTACATCGACAGCGACGCCTTCCCAGGTCACCATGCCTCGTGTCAGGCCCGCATCCCGTTCAGCGAGGCCTCGACCTACGAGGCCCGCGGCTGGACCACGACGCAGTTCCCTGCCGGCATCTATCCCGAGACCATCTTCACGGCCGAGACGGAGGAGGGCGACAGCGTGACCTATAAGGTGACGGGGCTGAATCCCTGGACTGTCCAGGTGGGCACGGGCGACGCTCCGGCCATCGACGTGGCTACCGCGGGCGCGCTGACATTGCCCCAGACGGTGAAGTACGCTGACCTTGTGGTTCCATCGACCTTGACCGTGACCACCGTCGCCACGGGCGCTTTCGAGAATTGCACCGGCCTGACCACGGTGTCGCTGCCCGCCACGCTGACGGCCATCGGCGACCGTGCCTTCGGCGGCTGCTCGGCCCTGGCCGAGGTCTATTCGCAGATCCGAGAGCCCTTCACGATTAACGATCAGGTGTTCACTGGCCTCCCTGAAGGCGCCAAGCTCTACGTGCCGCAAGGCACTGAACAGTTGTATAATACCGCCGGATGGTATTTCTACTTCGGTGGCGGCATCGTCAACGGCGAGGTCTTCGTGGAGGACGGCATGAAGTTCCTCAAGACGGGCCCGTCGACCGTCTCGGTCGGCGATGGCAACGATCCCGCCGTCGACGTGTCGACAGCCGGAGCGCTGGAGATTCCCACCACGGTGGAGCACGATGGCACGACCTACACCGTGACGGCCCTGTCATGGGGAGCCTTCTACGGCTGCGCCGCACTCACCTCAGTCACCATCCCCGAGGGCATCACAGACATTCTCCCCAGCACGTTCAACGAATGCACTGCGCTGGAGACCGTCGCCCTGCCCTCGACGCTGCTCACCATTCAGAACTATGCCTTCAATGGCTGCTCGGCCCTGACGACCATCAACCTGCCCGAGGGACTCGTCTCCATCGGCAACTTCTCCTTCCAGCGCTGCACGTCGCTCACCACGCTGACCCTGCCCAGCACGCTCACCTCAATGGAGCGCTCCTTTGAGGAGTGCACCGGCCTGACCCATGTCTATTCGAACATCATGACCCCCTTCGCAATAGGAGCTTTCTGGTTCATCAACAGCGACTGCGTCCTGACCGTGCCCCTCGGCATGCGCGACGCCTACATTAACTGCTCAGGCTGGGGCGACGGGACAGGCGAAGCCAGCAAGGTCTTTGCCAGCGTCGTTGAGGACGACCAGGCCGTGGTGAAGACCATCGAGGGCGTGCCCGTGCGCTACTATTTGACTGCTCGTCTTAACATAGCCTGCATCGGCCATCCCAACAACCCCCGCCTGTGCATCCCTGAAGCGACCGTAGGCAGCGTCACCATTCCCGAGACCATCGAGTATCTGGGCACCACCTACAAGGTGACGCGTCTTGGCCTCAGGGCTTTCGACAGCGCTACGGGCATCACCTCCGTCACCATCCCCTCCACCGTGACGTCAGTCAATGATTATGTCTTCCGCGGGTGTTCTGCCCTGCAGTGTGCCGTGGTGCCTAAGACGTCTGCTGGAATGTTCTCAGGCTGCTCGGCCCTGCAAGATGTGACCATCACCGACGAGACATCAAACATCGCGGCCCAGGCCTTCGCGGGGTGCACCTCGCTGCAGCACATCACGCTGCCTTCGAGGATGAAGACCATCGGCGCCAATGCCTTCAACAACAATCCTGCCTTGGAGGAGATTGAGATTCCGGCTACTGTGACGACCATCGGCAAGGCTGCCTTCGCAGCATGCACTTCGCTGAAATCGGTCATACTGCCTGCAAGCCTCTCAAGCTTGTCCGACCAAGTGTTCTATTGGAGCCGCAACATTGAGTCGATCGTGGCAAAGAGCCCCACGCCCGTCGACATCACCTCGCTGCCTGACTTCGTGGGGGGCTTGTCGTCGAAGTGCGTCCTGACCGTGCCCGTCGGCACCCGCGATGCCTACATCGCGGCCGGATGGACAGAAAAGTCGGCCGACAACATCAATGGCAAGTTCTATAAGGTCGTGGAAGAGACCGTCGAGGACAACCACACCTTCCTGCTGGCCGGCGAGGGCGTCCGGGCGTGGGTGAAGTGGACCCAGAACGGCGTCCGTCAGGAGCGCACCCTCACCAACGGCATCATCGAGACGGGCTACCTCAACGACGTGGGCATCACCGATGCCTATCTCTACTACATCGCTGACGACGGCTACGAAGTGCGCATCCTGAAGAATGGCGAGGACATGATCGAGGGCTTCGCCTACGACAATGGTGAAGAAATGGGGCTGCCCTGCAAGAACTACCTGATTCTCGACGAGCCGGGCACCGTCGACCCCAAGACCACATGGGTCGTCTACGCTATCCGAAAGCAGACGGATGCCAACGTGGGCGACGTCAACCAGGACGGCTCAATCACCATTGCCGACGTGTCGTTCCTCGTCGACGTCATCCTGGGCAAGGCCGTCATGCCCGGCCCCATCAGCAACGTGTCGCTCGACTACGACGTCGTACTGAAGCCCGACGGCAACTACACCACACTCAGCATCCCCGTCAGCGACCGCCTCGTCAGCGCCTTCACCCTCGCGCCCGCACAGATCGCCTCGAAGCTGCTCACACAGCCCGCAGAGCCGCAGAACGGCGAGGTGGAGCTGGTGGCATATAATGCCGACGGCACGGCCAACACGTCGTATACCACCAACAATTCGAGCGGTGAGCTGGGCTACTGGTTCTCGGCCGATGGCTACCCCGGCAGTTGGGATCAGACGTCGAAGGCCGCCGTCTGGTTCGACAAGAACGCTGCGCAGTTCGTCGTGTCGTGCCATCCCCAAGCCGCATCCGGCGACGCCCTCACCGCCAAGCTGGTGCTCATCTACAAGAACGACAGCGGCGAGACAGCCACCGCCACCGTCAATTTCCACATCACCTACGACGCTGAGGCCACCAACGCGGCCACGCTGCGGTAAAGGCCGTCGCACAGGGCGACAGCTGCCGCCCTGTGCGCGCGAATAAAGTATCATGTATGACCCATCAAACATCAACAGTAATATGAAAAATCATCCTTCTCCTT
Source organism: uncultured Prevotellaceae bacterium (assembly GCA_902779455.1). Lineage (GTDB taxonomy): Bacteria > Bacteroidota > Bacteroidia > Bacteroidales > Bacteroidaceae > Prevotella. The sequence continues at coordinate 2,181 of CACZBS010000013.1, read as the reverse complement.
CAGCCCTCATTTTTGGGGGTGCAGATTGGCTAAGGTTTAGCCTGTTGTCGCTATTTTTGCTTGCTTTTTCCCTTTCTCCGTTGCAGGCACAGACATCCTATGACTTTTATATCTGCGGCACGCGGGTGACGAGCGCCAACGCAGCCGACATTCTGGGCGACGGAGTCTTCAGCTACAATGAAGCCACAAAGACGCTCACCATAAGCGGCGACGCCAGGACGCCCACCGCAGATGATGAAGGCGAAGAATATGGAGTCATCACGAATAATGAAATTGAAGATCTCACCATCTATATAACGAAAGATCTTACACTCGAAAGTGGAGGTGAGGATTGTATTAACAGTAGTAAAAACCTCATTCTTAAGGGAGAGGGGAAATTGACTTTGTACTCGCGTGATGGAGGCGGTATCTCGGTTGGAGCCCAGTGCACTATTGAGGACATGTCCATCTATAGTTGGGGTTTTTTTTATGCGGATGACGAAAACAAATCGTTGGTGATACGCAACTCCGACGTCGAGATATATCATGCCTATGGCGCCATCTACTGCAAAAAAATCACGCTCGAAGGATGTTACATCGCGCTGCCCGAAAATGGGACGCTGTATGATAATAACGGCGACCGGGCCATTAAAGTAATTATAAAGAAGATTGAGCCCAAGCCCTTCGCCGTATGGAGTGCAGACAGCAAGACACTCTACTTCGGCAATGGGGCCATCCCGGATGAAGGTGCCCAATATACCGCCGAGGACGGCACGACGGTGACTGCCACCAGCGTATGGAGCGGCACCGACATCACCAGCTCGCCGACCGAAACTGTTCCGGCATGGAACACGACTGCCAGCGACGGTGCCAGAGCAAACTGCCAGAAAGTGGTCTTCCAGCCCTCGTTTGCCACCGTGAAGCCCACCAGCCTCTACAGCTGGTTCTATAGCTTCAGCAAAGTGAACGCCATAGAAGGCATGGAGAACTTCGACACCAGCGAGGCGACGACCACTGCCAGGATGTTCGGCGGCTGTTCATCAATTACCACGCTCGACCTGTACCACTTCGACACGTCGAAGGTGACCGACATGACTAGCATGTTCTACCGCTGCACGGGGCTGCTCACCATCTACTGTGCCGACACATGGAGCTGCCCCTCATCCTCGCTTATGTTCGGCAGCTGTACCTATCTGAGAGGTGCCATCGCATTTAAATCATCCAATGTCGACGTCACCTTTGCCAATCCCGACACAGGCTACTTCACCCGCAAGGCGGTGAAGGGCGACGTCAACGGCGACGGCCAGGTGACCATCGCCGACATGACTGAGCTCATCAACGTCCTGCTCGGCAGGGCCGGTTCTGCTCAGTAACATGGCTACGCTCTTACACTCTTACATAAGCATAAGAAAATACTGATATAAATTTATAAGATTGGTTCCATATTAGTTTTATTTTGTCTTATGTAAGAGTGTAAGAGCGTAAGAGTGTAAGAGTGACGTGTCCAGACATCCGGGCTCACTACTTAGGGTTGCAACGGGGGATTGTATAGCGCATAAGGTAAAAAAAGCCCCTTGCGGCCTTCACAGAAGCCATGTGTCTCACGGAAAACGCGGAAATCAGATTGTCACCGACTTACAGGGCGCCGCCGTCAAAGTGTCACCCGCCTTCTTGACGCCAATGACACTTTGCAACGTCGTTCAAGACAGCCTACTTTCAATATGATACAACTGACACACCGTAACACCATAACACAGTGACACCGTATCATTAGTTTGTGAGAAAGTGAATGCAAAAAGAGATTGAAATATAATTTATATTATATATAATATATATAATATATATTATATATAATATAAAAATTTTATCACCATTTTGTATTTACAATATGAATTATAGAAATGAAACAGTGTTATGGTGTTATGGTGTCACGGCGTGGCCCCTCCGAAGGAGGGGAGCAAGCCTCCCCCGACCCCTCCGAAGGAGGGGAGTGGCGCGCCGTCATTCCCCGTAGGGCTTGGTGTCCTGATGCCTTGGCGCCGTCATTCCCGTCGGGGGGCTTGGCTGCCTGTGTCTTGTTGTCCTGTGTCTTGTTGTCTTGTCGCGCGCAGCTGCTCCCCTCCCTTCCGAGGGGAGGGGCCGGGGGTGGGGTCCCTATCTTTCTCTATGTAAATCTCCCCAGAGGGTGGGGCAACAACGCAA
>CACZBS010000012.1 GCA_902779455.1 uncultured Prevotellaceae bacterium | reverse complement strand
TTCAAGTCTTCTCAGGCGCAGCCATTATTCTCATTATTCCAATTTCTTTCAAGTCTTCTCAGGCGCAGCCATTATTCTCATTATTCCAATTTCTTTCAAAGAAAAAAAGCGAATTTCTTTCGTCTCCGCCGTCGGTCATTCGTCGCTGAGGCAGCCGTAGGCATTGACGGGGCGGACCTGATAGGGCGTACGGGCGTACTTGGCCTTGAGGCGGCTGACGATGGCCACGAGGCGGCCGTCGCGGAAGACGGCATAGCCGCGGGGCTGGGCGTCGGGCTGGAAGATGCGCTGCGGCTGCCACTGGTCGTCGCCGCCCATGACGGCCTCGACGGTGTAGCGGGCGGCCTCGTCGGCTGTGAAGCGGCTCTTGGCCGTGGCCCAGATGGTGTCGCCCTCGACGATCTTATAGTAGCGGGTGATGCGGCGTGAGAGATCGAGCTGGCGGCCCTGGCCGTCCACGGAGCCATACTCGGCGAAGACGCTGGGCAGTCCAGCCATCATGGGATACCAGCCCTCGGGGGGTACGGTGACCAGGAAGCGGGTCTGGAGGAAGACGGTCTGCGGCTGGTTGTGCCAGGGGCGTCCGAGCCAGACGCGCGTCTGGGCAGGGTCGCCGGGTCCGTCGGCCGTGACGGTGCAGCGGTTGAAGACGTAGCCCCAGCGCGTGTCGGGATAGTGCTTGGGGGCGACGATGAATCCGCCGTCGGGGCGGTTGATCTTGATGGTGCACTGCTCGAGCCAGGCGTTGCCGTTGCCGTAGATGAAGTCGACGGCACCGAGGATCTCGCTGTGCTCCACGTAGTTGCGGCCGTTGTTAGCCTCCGACGTGCGATAGGTGTCCTGATAGCTGTAGATGCCGCAGCGGCTCAGGGCGATGCGGTCGCCCTTGGCATAGAGGGCCAGGGCCTGTGGGCCGTCGACCGCCTCGACGCCGTAGCCGTTGACGAAGCTGATGCCCTGGAAGGTGACGTCGCTGGCATGGACGACGACGGTGGCGCCGCGGTCGACGGGCACGGCCTTCGGGCCGCCGCTGACCTGCCGGTCGGTGATGACGACGCGGTCGCGGCCCTCGCCGACGATGCTAAGTCGGCTCTTGGAGGGGGCGATGTAGACGTGCTCCTCGTAGGTGCCGGCCTTGACGAAGATGAGCTTCTGCATGGGGCTGTCGTCCGGCAAGGCGTCGATGGCGGCCTGCAGGGAGGTGTAGTCGCCGGAGCCGTCGGCCGCGACGATGGCGTCGTAGACGTCGTCGCGTGCCTGTAGTGCCGTTGTGCAGACAAGGAGTAAAATCAGGAGATGTCGTCTCATATACTCGGTATTAGGGTTTGCGTGTTTTGAAACATAGGGGAGCACTCACGCGCTCCCCTACGCCCTACCAATCATCAAATTAAGAAAGTAACAAAACCTAACTAACTCATTGCTCCTGACGGAAGCCGTAACCATTCGTAATGTTCGACGTGGTCAGTGTATTGTAGGTGAATGGCAGCAGGTAGATGGGCGGATTCTTCGCAGCATAGTCGGCGTCGCTGTAGCCGGCCAGCAGCTTCGTGGCATAGCTGTCGCGATAGGCATCCATGTCGACGGCCCACGGCTTCTGCTCGTAGCCCTCAGCCTCGAGAGCCTTAGCCTCGGCACTGCCCGGGGTGATGTGGCGGAAGAGGCCACGGATGGCGACGTTGGTCTCGCTGACGCCGGCCACCTTGGGATAGAGCGAGCCCCAGTCGTCGTGCTGTCCGCGCCATCCGGGATAGAGCACGGGGTCGTCCTCCTTGCCTGCAGGCGTGGCGGCGGTCAGACGGTAGCCATAGAGTGCGCGTGCGTCGACCATCTTCGTCCAGATGTAGGCGGGCAGCTCGTTGCCGTTGGCGAAGGAGGCATAGCCCTTAGCCACGACCTCGTCGATGATGCGGGTCATCTCCTTGCGGTTGGCCACGGCAGCTGCGGGCAGCTTGCCGGTGCGGATGAGGTCGAAGCGACGCACACCCTCGCCGAGGAACTCGAAGGCGCGCTCCTGTATGACGGCGTCCCAGACGCTACCGCAGTCGGCGATATACTTGTTGAAGTCGGGGTCGGCGCCGCCGGCGAAGTTGCGGTTGTGGACGGTGGCGAGCAGCGAGCGTGCGCCGCTGTCGTCGCCCAGGGCAGCCTTGACCTCGGCGAGCATCAGGTAGATGTCGCTGATGCGCATGTAGCTGACGTTGATGCCGCTGGTGCCGTAGCTGTTGGTGTTAGGAGCAGGCAGGCGGTTCCAGTCCCACTTGTTGGTGGCCGGTCCGGCACCGCAGCCCCAGTTGGAGCGGTTGAACGACTGGATGTCCTCGTGGCCCTGGCCGTCGCTGCCGGTGACGGTGACGGAGGCATCGCGACGCTTGTCGGCCGGATTGAAGGCGCCATAGTAGAACCAGGCCTGCACACGGTCCTGACCGCAGCCCACGCAGGGAGCGTCGCCGTTGCCGCCACGCGAGGGGCGTCCGATGTAGGCCGGGCGGTCGGCACCGTTGTTATACTCCATCGGGATCTCATAGACCGACTCGTCGGCCAGCCCGTCGGAGGCACCGCAGTGCATCTGCTGGAAGCAGTACTGGAAGGGGTTGTCGTAGACGCGGTTGCCGTCGGCCGAACGGGGATCGGTCAGGTGGAGCGTGATGCTGCCGTGATTGTCGACGGCGGCCTGCAGGTACTGCTGGGCAATCTGATAGAGCTCGCGCCAGTCGGAGCGGCGGCCGTACTTGGCCTTGTTCTTCTCGACGCTCCAGTCCTCGAAGGTGAGCTGCTTGCCGTTGCCGTCGACGTAGAAGTCGGCGCCCAGGTCGGTGCGGCGGGTGGTGTAGCCGCCGTCGTAGATGCAGAGGCGTCCGATGAGTCCCTGCACGTAGGTGCGGTTCATCACGTCGGCACGCGTCGAGCCCTCACCCACGCGGTACATGTGGGGCTCCACCTCGCGCAGCTTCTGGATGTGATAGTCGGCAATGGCGAAGCGCGAGGTCAGGCCCTCGGCTTTCTCGCCGGTCTTCAGGGCGTGTGGCACGTCGCCGTACCACTTGAAGAGCTCCCAGTAGCACGTGGCGCGCAGGGCCACGGCCTGACCGTAGATGTCGGAGAGGTCGTTGGGCTCGCCGGTCATGATCTCATTGAAATCGTCCTTCTCCTCGAAGGCATTGATGAGCGAGTTGCAGACGGCAATGGTCTGATAGAGCATGCCGAAGACCTCGGTGCCCTCGCCGGAGTTGATGTTGTAGTTCTCCGTCCCGCCGGGATAGAACGTCTTCTCCTGACAGCCGGCGCTGCCGTCGCTGTAGGCATCCTGCGCGTCCTCGATGTCTGAGCCCCAGATGGGGGTCCAGAAGTAGCCCACGGAGTGGACCGAGCGGTTGTTCTGCAGGGTCTGATAGCCATAGTAGAGGGCTGCGCGTGCCGACTGCACGTCAGAGAAGACGAAGTCCTTGTCGACGACGCTGGGCGACGATGTGTCCAGGAAATCGGAGCATCCCGTTGCAAGGAGCAGCGCGGCGGCTGCCATTGCGGTTGTTATGATCTTTTTCATATCGTTGGTTTCTGTTTTCTTGGTTTCTATAATAATTTCAGTCTCTCACTTCTGCCACGGCCCTTAGAAGGTGATGTTGGCACCGAGGGTGAAGGCACGGGCACGCGGATAGGCACCCCAGTCCATGTTGAGCGTGGGCAGCACCTTGACGCTCTCGAGGAAACCGGTGCGGCCGGTGGTGCTGGCGTTCACCTCGGGGTCGACGCCCGAATAGCCGGTGATGGTGAAGAGGTTGGTGGCGGTCAGGTAGAGGCGGCAGTTGCTGATGCCGGCCTTCTTGACGAGATGCTTCGGCAGGGTGTAGCCGACGGTCAGGGCCTGCATGCGGAGGTAGGCGCCGCTCTCGAGGAAGCGGTCGGTGACGATGCCGTTCTGATGGTAGGCCACGGGATACTCGGCCCCAGCGTTGAGCGAGCGCAGCTCGGCCGGGTCGGTGACGGCATAGAGCTCGCCGTTGCTGTTGACATTATAGATCTTGTAGGCGTCGGCGACGAAGTCGAGCTTCTGGGCCGTCAGGTCGTTATACTCGCCGCCCGAGAGGTTCATCATGGCGTTGGCGTTGTAGATCTTGCCGTCGAGCACGTAGTTGAAGTTGGCGCTGGCGTCCCACTGCTTGTACTGCAGGTTGAGCGAGAAGCTGCCGGTGTGGCGTGGCATGACCTCGCCCAGCTCGGTGGCATCGTCGAGGTTCACCTGTCCGTTCTCGTCAACATCGACGAACTTGGCAGCGCCGGGGAAGGCGTTCTGGCCTGCGGGCAGGTTGAAGGGGTTCATGTAGTTGGCCGTGATGGCGCGGGCCACGTCGGGCACGCCCTCCTTCAGGGTGTAGGTTCGGGTCGTGGCGTCATAATTGAAGTCGTCGACGGTGTAGAATCCGGCCGACTTGAATCCACGGACGATGCCGACCGACTTGCCCTCGACGAGCATGTAGTCGTTGACGGGCATCAGGGCCGACGATGCCCAGTAGCTGGAGTAGAGGTAGTTGTCGGCATTCTCGAGCTCGTCCACCTTATTCTTATTATAGTTATAGATCAGTCCGACGTTGAAGCGGAGGTCCTTAGTGCGGATGACGTCGACGTTGGCCGAGAACTCGAAGCCGCGGTTGGAGGTCTGTCCGAAGTTCTGATACTGATAGGTGTAGCCCGTGGTGTTGTCGATGGGCACGAGCATGAGCAGGTCCTTCGTCGTGTTCCAGTAGAACTCGAGGCTACCGTTGATGCGTCCGTCGAGGAAGCCGTAGTCGATACCGATGTTGCGCGAGATGGTCGTCTCCCACTTCAGGTCGTTGTTGGCCAGCAGGCCGTCGGGCTGGTAGAAGGGAGTCTTCTCGCCGTTGATGGTCACCTTGTTGGCCGAGGCGCTGGTGGTCTTCCACGTCTCACGCCAGAGGTTCGGGTTGATGTTGTCGGCACCCGACGTACCGTAGCTCAGGCGGAGCTTCAGGTTGGAGAGCCAGTCCTTCGTGCCGGCCATGAAGGGCTCCTCGCTGATGCGCCATGCGAAGGCAGCGGCGGGGAAGTAGCCCCAGCGGTTGTTGGGAGCGAACTTCGACGAGCCGTCGGCACGCATCGTCAGGGTGAAGAGGTAGCGGTCGAGCAGGCCGTAGTTGGCGCGTCCGAAGTAGGACACCGTGCGGGTGGGCACGCCGATGTAGTTGGTGGCCGAGAAGGTCTGCGTGGCCGTGTTGATCATGCCGATGGCGGTGTCGAAGTCGAAGCTGTCGGGATAGCCGTCGCCATTGAGGCTGGAGTATTCCGAGTTGGTCTTGATGATCTCATGGCCGAGCAGGAAGCCGAGCGAGTGGATCTCATTGAAGTCCAGCTGATAGTTCAGCGTGTTGAGCCAGCGCAGGCCGGTGCCGGTGCTGCGGGTCAGCGAGGCGTTCTTGCGGCCCGAGTCGTTGTAGCCGTCGTCGTAGGTCTTGCCCGTGCCGCTGTTGCGGGTCAGCGACAGCTCGGTGCGGGCCGTCAGACCCTCGATGATCTCCCATGTCAGGGCAGCGCCGCCACGCAGGTTGCGCGAGTTGTTCAGGCGGTAGAAGCTCTCCGTCTTGAGCAGGGGGTTGGCATGATAGGAGTCGTCGATGTTCTTCGTGCCGAAGCTCAGTCCGCTGATCTCCGAGATGCTCACGCCACCGAGCGGGTTGTCGATCGGACGATACTTATAGGCACCCGAGAGCACCGAGCCGCGACCGTTCTGCTGACCCTCGTCGCCGTTGACGGTCGACTCGGTGTAGCGCAGGTCGAAGTCGAGGGTCAGGTTGTCGAGCAGTTGCTGCTGCAGCTTGAGCGAGGCGGCAAACTTCTCCAGGTCAGACTTGATCTTGATACCGTCGTCGTTGATATAGTTCACGTTGGCCACGAAGTGGGTCTTCTCCGTACCGCCGCTGACGGCTACGTTGTGGCTGTGGGTCCAGGCCGTGCGCAGCAGGTCGTCGGTATAGTCGTGGGTACCGATGCCGGCATAGTCGCCGTAGTGGTTGCCGTACTTGCTGCCCAGTCCGAAGTATTTGGCCACGGCGTCGCCGACGCCCTCACCGCGAGACATGCCGTAGCCCCAGTGGAAGTTGACATATTCCTGAGCCGAGAGCGTCTCGAGCGTCTTGGCCACATTCTTCATCTGCACATAGCCGTCGTAGCTCACCTTCACCTTGCCGCCCTCGGCCTTCTTCGTCGTGACGAGGATGACACCGTTGGCACCGCGTGCACCGTAGATGGCCGTCGACGAGGCATCCTTCAGCACGTCGATGCTCTCAATCTCGGAGGCAGGGATGTCGCTGATGCTCGACACGGGGAATCCGTCGACGATGAAGAGCGGGTCGTTGCTCTGCGTGATAGAGCCGCCGCCACGCACGCGGATGCTGATGTCGGCATCGGGACGTCCGTCGCCCGAGACGACGTTGACGCCGGGCAGCTTGCCCTGCAGGGCCTGTGCCACGTTGTTGACAGGCACGGCAGCCAGCTCAGTGCCACGCACGGAGGCCACCGAACCGGTCAGGTCCTTGCGCTTCACCGATCCATAACCGATGACGACGACCTCGTCGAGTCCGACGTTGTCCTCCTGCAATGAGACATTGATGGTCTGCTTCGAGCCGACTGCCTGCTCCTGATCGCGGAAGCCGAGGTAGCCGAAGCGCAGCACCGACTTGTCGTTAGGCACGGCAATGGTGTAGCCGCCGTTGACATCGGTCACGACGCCATAGTTCTGAGCGCCCTTCACGGTCACGCTGACGCCGACCAGGGGCTCGCCCGAGCCGTCGGTCACCACACCTTTCACAGTCTTGGTCTGGGCCATGGCGCCCTGAACGGCCAGAGCCATCACAGCCAGTGACACTGTCCTGAGTGCAATTTGTCTGATTTTCTTCATAAGATTGTAGTTGTTAGGTTAATATTAAATATGGTTTGCTTGTTATGGTCAGCTTTGGTTTCGTCGTTGCAAAAGTATGGCTTTTACGCCTAAAAGAGGGGTAAAAACGAATCAAGAGGGTGCAATTTTACGCCAAAAAGGGGGAAATGAGACGAAAATCTACCTCAGACGCCATGATTTTGCGCCTTAAACTCCGTGGGCGTCATGCCCTTGTCGGCCTTGAAGCACTTGGCGAAATACTTCGGGTCGGAGAAACCGCAGCTATATGCCACGTCGTTGACGGCCAGTCCCTGGGCCAGCATCGTGCAGGCTTTCTGGATGCGGGCCTCGCGGATGAAGTCGATCGGCGTGACGCCCATGAGCGACTTCATCTTGCGGTTGAGTCCCGAACGGCTCGTGGCAGCCGCCTCGGCCAGGTCGCCGATGCTGATGTCGGGGTCGCCGATGTGCTCCTCGATGAACTTCATGACGCGCTTCATGAACGCATCGTCCTGCGGGGTGGCCTTGGCCAGCGTCTCCTGCTCCTGCCGCTCAATGGTCTGCGGCTCGGCCACGGAGTTGTGGGCATCGAGCAGTTTCAGATAGGCCTCGTGCGTCTCGCGCTGCTGCTGCTTGATGCGGCGGATGTAGCTGCGGGTATAGAGGATGGCCCCCACGACAGCCACGAAAACGAGGAAATAGAGCAGGCGGGCCCAGCCCGTCTCCCAGAACGTGGGGCGCACGATGATAGTGAGGGTGCGCACGTTGTCGACCCACTCGCCGTCGCCGTTGGTCGAGCGTATCTGCAGCTCATGTCGGCCGGGCTTCAGGTCGAGCAGGGTCACGGATCGGTTCTTGCCGATCTCGTTCCACGTGTGGTCGTCGCTCATCCTGAAGGCATAGCTCACCTGGTCGGCATCAGCATATATCAAGGCCGCAAAGTGGATGATCACGCTGCGGTCGGGCGGCGACAGGACGAGCGTGTCGAGGCTGTTGACGGCATGGTCCACGGGCCGGTTCTGCACCGAGATGCCCGTCAGCCCGATGGTCGGAGCGAACGGGTTCTTATGGATGTCGTCTGGTCTGACGAAGAAGGCGCCGTCCTGCAGCCCGATGAGCCAGCGGCCGTCGGGCAGACGGAGGGGCGTGGCGTCCGAGAAGCGCAGCTGGTCGCGCCAGAAGAGGGGTTCGCTGCGGCCATCCTCGTCGGGGAAGAGGCGCACGAGCTGGTTGTTGCTCACCACGAGCAGATGGTCGTCGACAGGCACGGCCGAGAGCGCCACGTCAGAGGGGAAGCCCGTCGCCATGTCATAATGCCGGAACTCGAGGACATCGGCCAGCAGGTCGTCGGACACGATCTGGTTGACGCCGCCGCTCTCCGTGCAGACGTAGAGGCGGTGGCGGCTGTCCTCGGCCACATACATCGTGGCATTGTTGCTCAGGCTGGTGCTGCGGTGGGCATCCTTCGTGTGCAGATGGAAGTTGATCTGGCGCGGATTCCTGGGCTTCAGGTCGGCCACCATCAAGCCCGACGTCGTGGCAGCCAGCAGCACGTCGTCGTCGGTGATGTGGATATGGCGCACCAGGAGGAAACTGTCGGCCGGACACTGCAGGCCGTTGTCCTTGTTGAGCGTGACGACCTCGTCGGCCTCGGGATGCTCGATGCAGTGCAGGCCGCCACGGAACGAGGCGACCCAGAGGCGTCCCTGACGGTCCTGGGCCAGATGGAAGATATGGTCGTGACGAATGGACGCGGGGTCGCTCGGCACGTAGCGGAACTGCTCGACGCTGAACGCGCCGTCCTTGCCCTCCCTCAGCCGGAACAGTCCATGGGGCTTCGACCCCAGCCAGAAGGCGCCGTCGCGGGTCTGCAGCATGCAGTAGACGGGCGAGCCAAACGACGTGTAGGCCGCATGCAGCCGTCCGTCGCGTCCGAGATAACCCAAGGGGCGGTTGTCGGCGTCGAAGAGGCGTATGGAGGCATCGTCGCGCGTGGTCACCCAGTAGCGGCGGCGGTTGTCGAGGTAGAGACAGCGCACCTGCTCGGCCGTCTCCTGCGGGAGTCGTGTGTAGGGATGTTTCGTGAAGGTCAGCTTATAAGCCCCGTACTTGCTGCGCAGCCAAGCGTTGCCTTCACGGTCGGACGTACAATAATAGACGTTGGTGGCCTGACCCAGCACGCGGTCGTAGGGGCGGAAGTCGGCAGCCTCGCCATCTTTATAGTCCAGCGAGCCGTCGCTCCGGATGCGCCACTGCGTGCCGTAGGGGTCGGTGACGACAGAAAAAGGCGGCTCGTAGCGCGCGGTGTAGTCGTCGCCCAGCCCGAAGGCCTTCATCGCACGCGCCTCGTCAGCCGGGCTGAGACCACTGAACCGGCATGTGCCTACGTCGAAGACAAACACGCGGTCGTCGACCAGGCACCACAGGTTGCCCTCGTCGTTGAGCATCATGTTCGAGATGCGGTCGGAGGGCATGTCGCAGCCGTCGCCAGGATGCGACTTGAAACATTCGAACTGATAGCCGTCGTAGCGGTTCAGCCCGTTCCATGTCGCCATCCAGATCATGCCGCTGCGGTCCTGCACAATCTGGGTGACATACCACTGTGCCATACCACTGAACTCGTCGAAGTGGGTCACTGACACCTGCGGCTGGGCAACACCCGTTGCCCAGCGCAGCGTCAGCAATAGCAACAGTGCAAAGCGGTTCATGCCTCGCCCTTACTGAGTTTGAAGGGGGCGATGGTTCCGCCCTGCTGGGGCTGTGGCATCCGGATGGGGCCGAAGTTCTGCTCGTAGCGCATGATGTTCTCCTGCAGAGCGGCCAGCAGACGCTTGGCATGCTCGGGGGCCAGGATGACGCGGCTGCGCACCTGTGCCTTCTGCAGGCCGGGCAACATGCGGGCGAAGTCGAGCACGAATTCGCTCGGTGAGTGCGTGATGATGGCTAAGTTAGCATACTCGCCCTGAGCCTTGTCAGGGGTCAGTTCTATCTGCAGCCCTTGCTGCTTGGGTTCTTTTTCGTTGTTCATTTTCGTTATGGTTTTTAAAATTTGGGTATGCAAAGGTACAATATTCCCTTGGCATACCCAAATTTTTCTGCACTAAATAAACTTAAAACCTGCTATTCGCGGGCTGCACACGCATCGCAGCCGTAGACTGGAGCATCGCACGGGGCGCCAGATCCTACTTGGACACAGGCCGATGCAGCCCCCAACAGAGGGCATTGGCGAACATGCGCACGAACTCGGGATTATCGAAGAGCGAGGCGCTGTGGCCAATCTGGAAGTAGACGTTGCGGGCCGCCTTCGACGGGTTGGTCCACACCACCGGGTGGTCGCCCATGCAGACGTCTGATGGCGGCGTGTAGGTCTGCTCGTCGACACAGGCCAGCACATGGACACGAGGGCGAGGATTGCGGTCGTAGGTGTACCACTCGTCGTCGCGGACGATGAACTTCCGGCTGACGCCCGCCATCACGGGATGACCGCCGTCCTCGACCGTCACAAGGCCATCGGCCTTCTGGGCGATGTAGTTCTGGAAACGGATGCCACCCAGGAAGTCGCTGAACCAAGACCACATCCCGTAGCCGTCGAACTCGCCCAAGAGCGAGGCATGATGGAACCCCACCCAGCTCGTCCGTCCCTCGTCGACGGCCCGCTCCAGGTCGCGGCAGGCTGCCTCGCTCCAGGCATAGGGCGGATAGTTCAGCTGGACGATGAGGTCGAAGTGGTCGACAGAATCCGCGCCAAGCGTCTTGCAGTCGTTCACCTCCGTCAGTTCGAAGTCCATCTCGCGGGCCTTCTGCTGCAGCCAGCTGATGCCGGCACGGGCAAAGCCGTCGTGCAGCCCCCCATACTCGGTGATGACCATCACCCGCTGGCGGGCGGCCTCCGTCGTCGTGAGCCCCGTCAGCACCATGGCTGTCGCCAATAGCAGTCTGATAAATAGTCGCATAAGAAAGAGAGTGTGAGTCAGTTAAATCTTACAATGCGGGCAGACGCCCTTGATGATATAGTTGGCCGACGTCACGGCAAAGCCCGGCGGCACGGCCACCTCGGGAATCTTGATGGCGTCCAGGCAGTAGGTGCGCTGGCAGCGCTCGCAGAAGAAGTGGACGTGCAGGTCGTCGTCGCCCTCGTGGCTATGGCTGTGGCACAACTCATAGCGCAGCGCCCCGCCACCGTCCTCGATGGCATGCACCACGTGGTGCTCGCGGAAGAGCGTCAGCGCGCGGAACACGCCCGACTTGTCGATCGTCGCGATGCGGCCCTCCAGCTCGCTGAGCGTCATCGGCCGTCCGGCCTCGCCCAGCGCCCTTGCCACCACGATGCGGTTGGCCGTCGGCTTCACCCCGTGCTGCTCCAGCAGCTCCAAGCAATCGTCCTGTTTCATCGCCGCAAAGGTAGTCATTTTTTTCCATACGGCGATACTTTTTAGAAACAAAAAAGAATAAGAGGGGGTTATTCTTAACCACGAATTGCACAAATTACACGAATGGGCTCGGCATCGAGAGTGCCGATTCCTAATTCGTGTAATTCGTGCAATTCGTGGTAAAAAACAAATGAGTGGTTTATCCCATCCCAAGCAAATAATAAAATGGTACAATTTGGCTGCCCCTTTAGGAGGCGACGTGTCCCCACGTCGCACTTGCCGCAAGTGTCACGTGAGGACACGTGACCTCCTAAATCGTACCAACTTATTATTTATACGGTCACTAAGCGGTCACGATCTTATGTCAGTCCTCGTCCCAGGCTGAGCCGCGGCGCGAGAGCACCTTGTTGTTGTCGTTGATGCCCTCCTCGTCTTTGCTAAAGACGCTCATCTCGGTGTCCGAGCCGGCCAGCATCGGGCTGGTCTCCACGCGCATCATGTCGACTTCGGGCTGAATATATGTCTTTTTCATCGTTATGTTCCTCCTATTTCTTTATTTGTTAAACATCACTTTCTTACCACCCACGATGTACAGGCCCTTGCTGGGCTCAGCCACACGGACACCCTGCAGGTTGTAGATGCCCTCACGCTCTGCGCTGGCGCTCTCGACGGCCTCGATGCCCGTCTCCTCCTGGCCGGGCTTCACGAGCTGAAGCATCTGGGGTGAACTGGAAGCGTCAACATACATGTAGACCTTGCCCACAGCCAAGCGGTCGCCTGTCCAAAGATAGAAGCCTGTGTTACCATTCTTTGAGCCAAGGACATAAGCTCCCTGGTTACCCATTATATAGTCGTGCTCACCGACAACAAGCAGGTAGTTACCACTCACATCCGTTGTAGAATTCTCCACGATGTCCATCGTATATTCTCCCTTACCCTCGAGCAGGATAGGCGTACCAGCCGGAACGCTTTTGACCTGAGTCAGAAGAGCTGTTGCCTCGTCTGCAGCCTCAACAATATAGGCTTTAGTGCCCGAACGGAATTGCACTGCATTCGTCGGCACATAGGTAGCCCAACCAGCAGAAGTCACCGTGGCAGTCTCAGTAGTAATGACAACGGGATTGCTGGTATAATATGTGGTGGCACCACCACCGGTCGATACTGAAATATCGGTGATACGTGTTGTTGCAGTCACAGAGATTTCCACTGTTTTTCCTGTAACGTCAAAAGCAACACCTTTATTTAGAGTTTGATCGCCATATTTCAATCCGAAATCAGAATTGCTCTCATTACTAATGGTAACTGACGACATATCTTCCGTTGAAGTAATCGTCAAGGTTGCACCAGTGTACACACGCCACTGCCAATAGGGGTCATTAAAATATACTTTACCGTTATTTCCATTTTCAGTAACGCCAACACTGACATTGTCGTCAATGGCAATTGAGTAATGCTGACCATTATCTCCAGAAGCTGTTGTCCAGTTATTTGCTTCTGCATAATCACCGATATTGACGGAATGAAGGACTATTGGTGTACCTCCCACATTGTGAGAATAAACAGGATAAAGCGTTATGTTCGCAGTAGGACGATATGTTCCTGAAGGAATAACATTTGGAGCTGTGGCCGTTTCCTCCTGGATATTGGATGTTGACCAACCGACGAAGTTATAATCACCGACATTGTCACGACTGGGAAGAGTCACGCCGTCACCTGCCTTAGCCTCTGTAATGGTACTATTATCATCACCTAAAGTCACAGAATAAGGATCTCTTACGACAACAACTTTCTTATAGAGACAAATGTCTTGCTGGCCGGATGTATAGCAAGCAAAACGGGGTGAACTAGGATTCCACTTAATAAAGCGAGTATTAGTACCCACATTGATTAATTTCTGTGCTTTGCTACTTGTATTAATTTGGAAAGTCCACTTTGATTTATTATTGATACTAGCATATGTTTCAAGTGAGTTTCCGCTAGACCAATACAAATATTGGTTATCCAGGCTTGATTTAAAAGTCCATCCATCAGAGGAGCCTCCAAGAGTCAAGACTGCAACTGCTTGATTTGTAATAGTGATTTCTCCATTAGTAATCGTCACACTTACGCCAAGCCCATACTTTGTACTTGTGTTACTAATTTCCCCTAAAGCCTTAGGGGATTCATCATCCTCGTAGACGATTAGATATTGAGCACCCACCTCCAAATCATCTGCGGAAGTGATTTTCTTGTAAGTGTCCGCCCAAGCGGCGGTAGCTCCTGTGCACAATACGGCTACGAGGAGCAATGTCTTTGATAGTAATTGTTTTACCATAATAATATTAATTTGTACAAATAAAATAATGTATTTTTGCTTTTTGCGGGGTCTTTAGGCCCCCAGTGGCAGAGCCCTTCTGCATCTCGGCCATGGCTGAAGTCTGTTGGCTTTCTGGCCCGCCGCTCAGGGTCGGGCGAGCTGCCTTTCCGAATATCGGCTGCAAAATTACACAAAAACTCCCGAACGGCCAAAACTATTCGTAAGTTTTTTTGATTATGACTATTTTAGCCTACATTATTCATTATCAATGTGGTGATAAGTTCCCGACAGCGGTCAACGCCCCCCCTGCCCCCCTCTAATCTTAGAGGGGGAGTTTGTTAGCTTGCATGCCGCCAGCATCCGCTGGTATCACTGCGCTCAGCTACTCCTACGGTGGTATCCAACTCCCCCTCTAAGATTAGAGGGGGGCAGGGGGGCGTTGACCGCTGTCAGGCATTTATCACCATATTGATAAAAAAAACAATTTCATGAAGTCGGTTTTGAAGTTAGCTCGCCTGATTGTCATTTTTCATGACAAAGCGAATCCGGCATGGAGAGAAGCGGTGCTTTTCGGGGCAAAAAGCACCGCTTCTCGCATCGAAAAGCGGCGCTTCTCTCGGCGAGAAGGGCCGCTTTTTGGTTTTTAATTTTGCAAATAACTGATTGGCAATCAGTTATAATTCAAAGAAGACGAAGGATGAATTTATTTTACAAAAGAAGGACGAATCCGGGGGCTAAGCGCAGGGCTGCGGGCTGCCGGCTGAGGGCTGAGCGGCGGGCTGCTGGGCGGCGGGCTGCTGGCTGTCGAGGAAGCGCTGGACGTCGGACTGGAGCTGGAGGAAGCGGTCGGACTGCTGGTAGCCGGTGTTCTTCTTGAGCATGGTCTTGATGTCCTGGCGCGAGTTCTCGTAGCAGGAGAGCTCGTTGCGCTTCTGGGTGCGGTGGGCCTCGGAGTGGTAGATCTCCTGCTGGCGCTCCTGCTGGAGCTGGCGGCAGACCTTGTTGAGGATGGGTGCCACGACGGTGTCGAAGAGGTGGTGGCCCTGCATGTAGAGGTAGGTGGTCTGCGGGGTGACGCCGAGCTGGCGTATCTGGTCCTTGAGCTGCAGGTAGGCATCGCGGTTGTCGGGGAAGAGTCGCTGCAGGTCGCGGATCTTGTTCTGCACCTTGCGGCGCAGGTTGGCGAGCGAGCGCTCGGGCTCCTGGACGGTGAAGCCGCCGGGGTCGGTGACGCGGTTGAAGTCGGTGAGGGAGAAGCGGCCGTGGTTACCGGTGCGATAGGCCCAGACGGACCAGACGAAGAGGGGGAAGCAGGCCTCGCTGTAGAGGCGGAAGTATTCGCGGAAGTCGAAGATGCGGTGGTCGTTGAGGGTGACGGCTACGCAGACGTCGTGGAGCGAGGGGGCGTAGCACTGGAAGTTCTCGATGGCATAGACGTAGGTATGGAAGACGTAGGGGCTCTGGAGCACACGCCGCGACTGGGCGGTGGCGCCCTGCAGGAGGTAGTCGTAGTCGGCGTCGACGCAGGCTATCATATCAGGGCCGATGCGGTCCTGTACGAAGTTCATGAGCACCGACTTCTTGCCGCGCGTCAGGTCGGTCTTCGAGGGGAGCATGACCTCGAAGTAGCGGCGGTCGTCCTCGAAGCGCGAGAGGACGGTGCGCCAGAAGTAGACGTCGTCGTAGCTCTCGACGTAGGCCACGATGCGCCGTCGCGCCGTCTTGCCTCGCAGCGCGTTGGCCGCCTCGACGTAGCGGCTGTTGATGTTGTCACGCAGTCTGTTTGCCATAGCCAATTTTAAAGATGAAAGATGAAAGGTGAAAGATGAAAAATATGATTAGACTTGTTGCGGAAAAAGGTAATCATATCTTTCACTTTTCATCTTTCATCTTTCATTTTTCACTTTTCATTTTTCACTTCAATCTCGCTGACCTCCGTGACGCGGTCGACCCATCCGTTCATGACGACGGCGGGCGAGTGGGTGGTGAGGATGATCTGGACGTGGGGGTTGAGCTCGAGGATGAGGTCGATGAGGCGCTTCTGCCACTCGATGTGGAGCGACACCTCGGGCTCGTCCATGAACAGGACGTAGGGCAGGTCGTCCTCGACGAGGACCGTCAAGAGGATGGCAAGCATCTGCTTCTCGCCGCTGGAGAGCTGGTAGGGCATGAGTATCTCGCCGATCTGGGTGAAGCGGATCTCGTTCTCAGTGCGGACGATGTGCTTGCCGGTCTCGGAGAAGAGGTCGTCGACGATGTCCTGGAAGCGGGTCTTCTTGGCCGAGAGGGCCTGGGCGGCGTCGGTGCGGCCGGCCTGCAGCTCGGCGATGATGCGGTTGCCGATGTTGACCTGATAGTCGAGATACTTGCGCTGCAGCTGGTAGAGCTGGAAGTCGAGCAGCGAGCCTCCCCCACCCCGTATGACGGGGAGCACCTGTCGCAGGGCGCCCTCCTCGTCGGCGAAGACCTGCGAGAGGCTGGAGTCGAGCGAGCGTATCATGTCGTAGCGTATCCATCGGGCGTCGTCGGGACTGACGTCGAGGTGCACGCCCTTGAGCATGTGGCTCGGGAACTCGCCTCCTGCGGATAGGCCCTTGACGACCTTGTTGATGATGGTCGACTTGCCCTGCCCGTTGATGCCGCTGAGGATGTTCACCTGCGGGTCGAGGTCCCAGACGATGTGCTTCTTGCCGCTCCAGAGGGAGTCGATCTCGATGCGACGGATGTAGTCAGCAAACTTTTGCATAGCCATTGGAGTTGATTTCTTTGCAAATATAGGAATTATTTCGCAAATAATGTGTACTTTTGCAGCCGAATTTAAGAAAAGTAAAGAAAAAATGAACAATAATAAGCCTCTGCAGGCCCACCTGTCGATGTTCGGGGCCTGCGCCATCTGGGGGCTGATGGCGCCTGTGGGCAAGGACGCGATGACGCACGGGCTCGACGGCCCGTCGATGGTGATGCTGCGCATCATGGGCGGGGCGCTGCTCTTCTGGGTGGCCTCGCTGTTTGTCCGTCGGGAGCACGTGCCTCTGCGCGACGTGTTCGTCTTTGCGGGCGCCGCCGTCTTCGGGCTGGTGTGCAACCAGTGCGGATATACCATCGGGCTGTCGCTGACGTCGCCCATCAACGCGAGCATCGTCACCACGTCGATGCCCATCTTCGCCATGCTGCTGGCGGCGCTGATCCTGAAGGAGCCCATCACGAGCCGCAAGGTGCTGGGCGTCATGCTGGGCTGCAGCGGCGCGCTGATGCTCATCCTCACGTCGGCGGGCAAGCTCCCCTCCCTCGGAGGGGTCGGGGGAGGCTCGGTGGGCGACATCCGTGGCGACCTGTGCTGCCTGGGGGCGCAGTTCTCGTATGCGCTCTATCTGTCGCTCTTCAATAAGTTCATCAAGAAGTACAGCATCTTCACCGTCAACAAGTGGATGTTTCTCTGGGCGACGGTCATCCTCATGCCCCTGGCCGGACCGCACACGCTCTCAGTCCTCAGTTCTCCGCTCTCAGTTAAGACCATCCTCGAGGCGGCCTACGTCGTCGTCTTCGGCACGTTCATCGGCTACATCCTGATCATCGGGGCACAAAAAGTGTTACGGCCAACAGTCGTTGCCGTCTATAACTACGTGCAACCACTGGTGGCCGTAACGGTCAGTGTCTTGGCAGGCCTGGGCGTGATGAAATGGACGCACGCCGTGGCCGTCATATTAGTGTTCTCGGGCGTGATGCTCGTCACGAAGTCGCGCTCACGGCGCGACATGGAGCAACGGGCAGCTATGGCCTCATCCGACGACTGCTCCAAGCCGGCATCACCTGGCCGGCAGGACTGAAGTCGATGAGCGTCATGTCGAAGATGACGACGCTGTAGGCTGGCACCGAGCCCGACTCGGTGCCGGTGCTGCCATAGGCCAGTTCGCTAGGGATGAAGACGCGCCAGTGGTCGCCCCGGTGCATGTGGAGCAGGGCCGTCGTGTAGCCGTCGATCTGGGCCGAAGCCAGCTGTCGGGCTGTGGCATTGGTCACATGGCTATACTTGCCATAGACGGTGCCGTCGAAGACACGGCCTTCGGGATAAGTGGGAGTGGGAATGAGGCGTCCCTGATAGCTGACGCGCACCGAGTCGGTGTACATGGGATTCTCGCCCTCCTCGCCGGCCTCGACAACCTTCACGTAGATATAGTCAGTCGGTTTGCCCTCGCTCGCCTCGTCGAGCGTGAAGCTCTTCAGCTTCAGCCACGTCGTCGGGTGAGCCCGGAGCGAGTCCTCGAGCGAAGCGAAGTATTGTTCGTTGCGCTCTTTCCAGTTGCTGTATTCGCCTTCGTCGTCGTCGCTCTCAGAGCATGAGGCGAGGAGCCCCGCCCCTACTCCGACGTAAAGGAGAGGAGTAAGGACAGCCAGGAGACACACAGCCTGGTGACAAAACCACTGTCGTAAAGTCTTTCTTGTCATATTATTCAAAATCTAAGAAGTCAAACAAAATCCCCTCCCTTGGGGAGGGGTTAGGGGTGGACTTACCCCCCACCCCTTGTGGAGGGGCGGGGGTTGGGCCTTAGAGTTTCTTGAGCAGCGAGGTGATGCTGACCTTGTCCTCAATCATCTTGCAGAGATCCTCGATGCGGACGCGCTCCTGCTGCATGGTGTCGCGGAAACGGAGGGTGACGCAGCCGTCCTGGAGCGTGTCGTGGTCGACGGTGACGCAGTAGGGCGTGCCGATGGCGTCCTGACGGCGATAGCGCTTGCCGATGGAGTCCTTCTCGTCGTACTGCGTGTTGAAGTGGAAGCGCAGGTCGTTGACGATCTCGCGGGCCTTCTCGGGCAGTCCGTCCTTCTTGACCAGCGGCATGACGGCCAGCTTCACGGGGGCCAGGGCTGCGGGCAACTTGAGGACGACGCGGGTCTCGCCGTTCTCGAGCTTCTCCTCCTCATAGCTGTGGCACATGATGGAGAGGAACATGCGGTCGACGCCGATGGAGGTCTCGATGACGTACGGGGTGTACGACTCGTTGGTCGTCGGGTCGAAGTATTTGATCTGCTTGCCCGAGAACTTCTCGTGCTGCGACAGGTCGAAGTTGGTGCGCGAGTGGATGCCCTCGACCTCCTTGAATCCGAACGGCATGTGGAATTCAATGTCGGTGGCGGCGTTGGCGTAGTGGGCCAGCTTGTCGTGGTCGTGGAAGCGGTAGTTCTCAGCGCCGAAGCCCAGGTTCTGGTGCCACTTCATGCGGGTCTCCTTCCACTTCTGGAACCACTCCAGCTCGGTGCCGGGCTTGACGAAGAACTGCATCTCCATCTGCTCGAACTCACGCATGCGGAAGATGAACTGGCGGGCGACGATCTCGTTGCGGAACGCCTTGCCGATCTGGGCGATGCCGAAGGGAATCTTCATGCGGCCGGTCTTCTGCACGTTGAGGTAGTTGACGAAGATGCCCTGAGCCGTCTCCGGGCGCAGATAGATCTTCATCGAGCCGTCGGCCGTGGAGCCCATCTCGGTGGAGAACATCAGGTTGAACTGGCGCACGTCGGTCCAGTTGCGGGTGCCGCTGATGGGGTCGACGATCTCCTCGTCGAGGATGATCTGGCGCAGCTCCTCCAGGTCGGGGCCTTGCATGGCCTTGGCATAGCGCTCATGGAGGGCGTCGCGCTTGGCCTTCGTCTCGGCCACGCGGGGCGACGTCTCCAGATATTTCGCCTCGTCGAAGCTGTCGCCGAAGCGCTTGCGGGCCTTCTCGACTTCCTTCTGGATCTTCTCGTCGTATTTAGCTATCTGGTCCTCGATGAGCACATCGGCACGATAGCGCTTCTTCGAGTCGCGGTTGTCAATCAGGGGGTCGTTGAAGGCATCGACGTGGCCGGAGGCCTTCCAGATGGTGGGGTGCATGAAGATGGCAGAGTCAATGCCCACGATGTTCTCGTGGAGCAACACCATCGACTGCCACCAGTACTGCTTGATGTTGTTTTTCAACTCTACGCCCATCTGGCCGTAATCATAGACTGCGCCCAGTCCGTCGTAGATGTCACTTGATGGGAACACGAACCCATACTCCTTGCAATGCGATACAATCTTCTTGAAAACGTCTTCTTGTTGTGCCATAATAATAATTAATTTGCAAATTTGGCTGCAAAGTTACGAAAAGTCGGGCGAAATGCAAAAAGAATTATTCTTTTTTTGCCAAGGCGAGACCACTTCGTCAATTTTTAAGGTTAATTATTCATTTTCTCCTTCATATATTGCGTCGGGCTGACGCCATAGGCGCGGCGGAAGGCATGGGAGAAGTGGGCCACGTCGGCAAAGCCGCACTGAGTGGCCACCTCGGTGATCGATTCCGGGCCCTGCTCAAGCATGCGGCATGACTCCTCCAGGCGTCGGCGGGTGATGTAGACCGCCGGCGACAGGCCTGAGACGGCCCGCAACTTGCGTGAGAACTGCGACAGGCTCATGTTCATCTCCTTGGCCACCGCCGTAGCATCCACGTAGCCCTTCGCCATCAGGCGCAGGATCACCTCGTCGAGACGGTCGAGGAAGAGCGGAGCATTCTTGGCCCGTTTCTCGGATAAGGGCAAGGCAGACGCGTCGTGAATGGCGTGCCGACTGCCGGCCGGAGCAATCTGCGGCTGGGCCTTCTCGATGAGGCGGCGCCGCTGTTCGAGCAGCTTGGTGATGCGCAGCCGCAGTTCGTCGGGGCGGAAGGGCTTCGTCAGGTAGGCGTCGGCCCCCGCTTCGATGCCTTGCAGACGGTCGTCGTCGGTGACGCGTGCGGTGATGACGATGATGGGGATATGGTCGGTCACCATGTTGCCACGGATGCGCCGGCAGAGCTCCAGACCGTCCATGCCCGGCATCATCACGTCGGTCAGGATGACGTCAGGCACCAGCTGCTCAGCCTTCTGCAGGCCCTCTTCGCCGTCGGCAGCATAGGCCACCTCATAGTCCTTCTCCAGCACGCTGCCGATATAGTCGGCCACGTCGCGGTTGTCCTCGACGACGAGCACGCGCAGCGAGGTGTCGTCAGCCGCACCAGCCTCATCCACAGGGGCATCATTGCGAGCGGCGGGCGCCATCGGGACGGCCACCTCAGCCGGCCGTAGCGGTTCGCTCTGCATCGACGGCGTGATGTCCTTCTGGCGCAGGGGCATGCTGACGGTGAACGTGGAGCCTTGCCCCAGGGTGCTCGCAACGGTGATAGTGGCGCGCGAGGCGGTGGCAATCTCACGGCAGAAGGCCAGTCCGATGCCCGAGCCGGGCGCCGTCGGGGTGTAACGGCTCTGATAGAACGGTTCGAAGACGTGAGGCAGGTCTTCGGGATGGATGCCCTGCCCGGTGTCGCTGACGACGATCTGCAGCTGCCCTCCCTCCTGGTGCGTGCTGAGGACGACGGAGCCCCCTTCGGCAGTGTATTTCAGGGCGTTGACCAAGAGGTTGTCGACCACCTTCTGCACGTAGTCGGCCACGTGGTCGACGACGGCCGACTCCGTCTCGGGCTGGAAGGTCAGGCTGACGCCACGGCTGCCGGCCGCCTCCTGATAGTTCTCGACGAGCATCGCCAGCTGGGGCACGATGTCGGTGCGCTCCCAACGGGCATCGCCCACGCTGGCCTTCACCTTCGCGATGTCGAGCAGCTGGTTGACGAGCGTCAGCAGGTGGTCGGCATTGCGGGTGATGGCGGGAATATCCTTCTGTTCCGACAGACCCTTGATGACGGTCAGCGGCGTGCGGAACTCATGGGTGATGTTGGTGAAGAACTCTTCTCGGACAGCCTGCAGCCGACGAATGGTCTTCACCGTACGGCTGCGGGTGCGGACGGCATACACGAGGGCTGCGATGACGGCCAGAGCCAGCAGGGCCACAATCAGGGACGTGATGATGAAGATGTGCTTCTCGCGCCGCTGCTGCTCGTTCTCGCTCTGCAGCACGTCGTTGTGCACCTCGGCGTTGGCGCGGCTCAGCATCTGATGCATCTGGTCGTTGTGCAGCGAGTCCATCATTTGCGAGTAGCGGCGCATCGCCTTCAGTGCGCCTCGCGGGTCGGAAGGCTCGAGGGCCTCGGCCAGCGACTTGTGGTCGTAGCAGACGCTGCGCTTGTTGCCCATCTCCTGCTGCAGGGCTATGGCGCGTCGGATGACGGGCACGGCCTCAGCATTACGCTTCATGTCGAGCAGATTAAAGGCCACATACTCCAGACTGATTGCCAACAGGTTACGATCGACAACTTCCATCTGCTCGACCGTGCTGACGGCCTGGCGCGACATCTCGAGAGCCTTCTCCAGGTTGCCCTGACGGTTGTAGGCATAGGAGAGCTGCGAGAGGTGGTTCACCACGCCGGCGTCGTAGCCGATGCGGCGGGCGGCCTCCACAGCCTGCAGGCCGTACTCCACGGCCTTGTCGGGCTCCTTCGCCACGTTGTACACCTCGCAGGCGATGCCCAGATAGTTGTGGGTGTTGCGGTCGGAGCCCGTCAGCCGGTCGGTCTCCAGGGCCTTCTCGACGAAGTGCTTCGCCTCGTCAATGTAGCCCAGGCTGAGGTCGATGATGGCCAGATAATTATATGAACGCGCGAGCGACATCAGCTGTCCGTGCTCCCGGGCGAAGCGCTCAGCCTCAACCTCAGCCTCTGCCGCGGCGGTGTTGTGGCTGGTCTTGAACAGACAGTAGCCACGGTCGCAGAGCAGCGTGGCATGCAGTTCCACATTGTTGCCCTTGGCCAGCGCCAGGGCGCGGTCGATATAGTCGAGACTCTCCTCGAAGTAAGAGTTAGCATAGTAGAAGCGCTCGGCGGCAAACCACACGATGAAGTCGACCGAGTCGCGCGGCGTCGAGTTGCCGATGCTAAGCGTTGTGCCGACGAGCTCCTCCTGCGTGGCGCTGAGGGCGATGATGTCGCGCCCCAGAGCCAGACGCTTCTGCCCGCCGGCCTTTTCGTAGGCCGCCACCAGGGAGTCGAAGCGGTCGATGCCGTCGGCCGCCGACGTCGTCAGACAGGTGGCAAGCAACAGGCCAAGTGTCCATAGAATGCGCTGTATCATTGATATTGTATCTTTAGAAACCTTGGTGCAAAGATACAAATAAACAGCAAAAAAACAAACAAAAGGGTCGCCTTTCCTCAAAAAAAGACAAGGAAGTGACAAGAATAGACAAGGAGGATGATAAAAACAGACAACATCGGGACTAAAACCAGCCGCTATTTCATCAGCCACGACCCGCGATGCGCCACCATCGGCACGACAATCTCCTCGCGCGTACTGTCGCCATAGTTGAGCATCAGGAACACCTGCATCTCGTTGGCTGCCGAGTCCATCTCGGCCCGCGTGGCCGTGACGTCGGCAATGCCCTTGTGGGCACGCTTCTGCTGGGCCACAAACTGCTTATAGCAGGCCACTAGCTGCTCCCGATAGCCCTGTGGCAGGCTGTCGGCCCCCATCTTGGCGGCAAGGAACTGGTCGCAGCGCCCCTCGGCCAGCTGCCTATAGTAGACCTGCGCAGCCACCATGGCGCCCTCCTGCGCCCGCTCCAGGTCGGAGCGTGAGTCGGAGCAGGACGAAGTGAGAAGTGAGAAGTGAGAAGTGAGAAGCAATAGAGCAGTGAGAAGTGAGAAGTGAGAAGTGAAAAGTTTCGTTAACACTTTGGGCATATGGCACGCGCCATGTCTGCACGACTTAAATTTGCGTACACAACTAATAAAACTTCTCACTTCCATCTTCTCACTTCTCACTTTATCTGTCATTTCTGCCTCACAAAAATATTGATGGGCGAGCCCGTCAGTTTCCAGTTCTCGCGGATCTTGTTCTCGAGGAAGCGCTTGTAGGGCTCCTTGACATACTGCGGCAGGTTGGCGTAGAAGATGAACGTCGGGATCTGCGTGTCGGGCACCTGCGAGACATACTTGATCTTGATATACTTGCCCTTGATCGAGGGCGGCGGCGTGGCCTCGATGAGCGGCAGCATCACCTCGTTGAGCTTCGACGTGCCAATCTTGATCTTGCGGCTCAGGTAGACGTCCTTGGCCGTCTCCAGGACCTTGAAGATGCGCTGCTTCGTCAGGGCCGAGGCGAAGATGATGGGGAAGTCGCGGAAGGGTGCCATGCGCGAGCGGATGGCATCCTCGAAGGTGGAGATGACGGCCTGCGACTTGTCCTCGACGAGGTCCCACTTGTTGACGACGACGACCAGCGACTTCGAGTTCTTCTGAATCAGCTGGAAGATGTTCATGTCCTGCGCCTCGATGCCGCGCGTGGCGTCGATCATGAGGATGCAGACGTCCGAGTTCTCGATGGCGCGGATGCTGCGCATGACGCTATAGAACTCCAGGTCCTCCGTCACCTTGTTCTTGCGGCGGATGCCGGCCGTGTCGACCAGATAGAAGTCGAAGCCGAACTTGTCGTAGCGCGTGTAGATGGAGTCGCGCGTCGTGCCGGCAATGTCGGTGACGATGTGGCGGTCCTCGCCGATGAAGGCGTTGATGAGGCTCGACTTGCCGGCGTTCGGACGGCCCACAACGGCGAAGCGGGGGATGCCCTCCTCCAGTTCGTCGGTCTGCTTCTCGGGCAGCACCTCGAGGATATGGTCGAGCAGGTCGCCAGTGCCTGAGCCCGTGGCGGCGCTGATGCAGAAGGGGTCGCCCAGACCCAGCTTGTAGAAGTCGTACTGCCCATAGAGGTCGCGGTTGTCGTCGGCCTTGTTGGCCACGAGCACTATCGGCAACTTCGAGCGGCGCAGAATCTGGGCCACGTCCATGTCCCAGTCGGTCACGCCGTTCTTGATGTCGCACAGGAAGAGCACCAGGTCGGCCTCCTCGGTGGCGATGACGACCTGCTTGCGGATCTCCTCCTCGAAGACGTCGTCCGAGTTGACCACCCAGCCGCCCGTGTCGACGACGGAGAACTCACGGCCGTTCCACTCGCACTTGCCGTACTGGCGGTCGCGCGTCGTGCCGGCCTCATCGCTCACGATGGCCTGCCGGCTCTTTGTCAGTCTGTTAAATAAAGTGGACTTCCCCACGTTGGGGCGCCCCACGATGGCTACTAAATTTCCCATACAAATTGCAATTTGGGTGCAAAGTTACGAATAATAATTGAGAATTGAGAAGAAAACCCAGATTTCCTTTTGCATTTCGCCCGACTTTTCGTATCTTTGCGGCCTAAACACAAAAATAACGAGAAAATGAAACTCAGAAACATCGTGCTCATGCTGGCCCTCATGGCCACCGTCAGCCTGACGGCACAGCCCGTCGGATGGGCTTCCGTAGGAGGGACGACCGACGGCGGAAAGGGACAGAACGCCGTCGTCGTCGGCACTGCTGACGAACTGCGTAAGGCCCTCGCACAGAACGACTCGACACCATGCACCATCTACCTGAAGGGGCGCATCAGCCTGCCCGGACTGCTGCGCGTGAAGAGCGTCGCCAACAAGAGCCTCATCGGGCTGAAGGGCTCGGCCCTTGTCAACGACCGCTATACGCTCGACAAGGACTCCACGGGCATCCTCCTCTTCGACCGCTGCCGCAACATCGTGCTACGCAACATCACGTTCATCGGGCCGGGGGCCTTCGACCGCGATGCCAACGACAACCTCTGCATCTCGCGGTCGGAGCGCATCTGGGTGGACCACTGCGACTTCCAAGACGGCATGGACGGCAACTTCGACTGCAACGCCGGATCCGACCTCATCACCGTCTCGTGGTGCCGCTTCCGCTATCTGCGTCAGCCGTGGCCCAAGCTGGCCGACGACACCAACGACGACCACAACAGCGACCACCGCTTCAGCTGCCTCTGGGGCTCCAACGACCGCGACCAGCGCTGCATCGGCCGTCTGCGCACCACCTTCGACCACTGCTGGTGGGACGAGGGCTGCCGGGCCCGCATGCCTTTCGTGCGCTTCGGCAGCATCCATCTGCTCAACTGCCTCTATGCGAGCAGCGTCGCCTCCGTCTACATCCAGGCGCGCTTCCGCTCCAACGTGCTGGCCGAGGGCTGCGTCTTCCGTCTTGGCGAGGACACGCGCCTGTTCCAGACGCCCTCCTCGTCGAAGCCCGAGTTCCGCGACTACAACATCCGTTTCCGCCGTTGTCTCGGAGCCGACGACCACGAGGAGCGCTACGGCGAGGCCGACTACTTCGCCCCACCCTATGACTACGCCGCACAGCCCGTCTCTGACGTGGAGACCGCCGTTCGGGCCGCCGCCGGCGCTACGCTCGACATCGCACTCTGAACGAAGTCTTAATCGGAATTGAACTGACAGGAATAATAACATTTGCACATTATGACAAGACACATCATCATGGTTCTGGCGATGATGACCGCCATGAGCACCTCAGCACAGCAACCCAAGGACGTGGCTATAGAGCAAGGCCCCTTCGAGGCCAACTGGGAGAGCCTGAAGCAATGGGAATGTCCGGAGTGGTTCCGCGATGCCAAGTTCGGCATCTGGGCCCACTGGGGACCGCAGTGCCAGGCCGAAGCCGGCGACTGGTACGGCCGCGGGATGTACTTCGATGGCGACCGTCAGAACAAATACCACAAGGAACACTTCGGCGACCCCAAGGACTTCGGACTGAAGGACCTCTGCCACGCCTGGAAGGCCGAGCACTGGAATCCCGACGAGCTCGTCAGCCTCTACAAGAGCGTCGGTGCGCAGTTCTTCTTCGCCCTCGGACAGCACCACGACAACTTCGACCTTTGGGACAGTCCCTACCAGGAGTGGAACTCGGTGCGCGTCGGCCCGCGCCGCGACATCGTCAAGGAGTGGGCTAAGGCCTGTCGCAAGTACGGACTTCCGCTCGGTGTCAGCATCCATGGCTCCCACACATGGACATGGCTTGAGATAGCCCAGAAGTACGACGGCAACCTGACCCGCGAGGACGGCTACCGGCCCAACGCCGACGGCACAGAGAAATGGTGGAAGGGACTGGACCCGCAGGAGCTCTACGCCCAGCGCCATGAGCCCAGCCAGGGATGGGACGACGCCTCGACCATGGGCCGCCACTGGGACTGGGGCAACGGCGCCTCGCAGCCCTCGGAGGCCTTCAAGCGCAAGCTGCAGAACCGCGTGCTGCAGCTCATCAACGACTACGACCCGCAGATCCTCTACTTCGACGACACCGTGCTGCCCTTCTACGGCTGCGACGACCAGATCGGCCAGAACATCCTGGCCCACTACTACAACCACAGCGCCAACCGCCATGGCGGCCGCCAGCAGGTCGTCGCCACGGGCAAGATTCTCAACGACGAGCAGAAGCAGCTGATGCTATGGGACGTCGAGCGAGGC
The DNA here is from genome assembly GCA_902779455.1 of uncultured Prevotellaceae bacterium. Lineage (GTDB taxonomy): Bacteria > Bacteroidota > Bacteroidia > Bacteroidales > Bacteroidaceae > Prevotella. Next base: position 48,379 of record CACZBS010000012.1, on the reverse strand, counting down.
ATACCCGACCGTGCACAGCCGCTGCCATGGCAGACCTGCACCTGCATCGGCCACTGGCACTACGACCGCAGCGTCTACGACCGCGACCGCTACAAGTCGGCCGCCACCGTCGTACGCATGCTCGTCGACGTGGTGAGCAAGAACGGCTGTCTGCTGCTCAGCATCCCCATCCGTGCCGACGGCACCATCGACGAGAAGGAGCGCGCCATCCTCATGGGCATCAAGGAATGGATGGACGTCAACAAGGAGAGCATCTTCGGCACCCGCCCCTGGGTCACCTTCGGCGAAGGCCCGCTGGCCGAGGCCGCCAACCCTCTGAACGACCAGGGCTTCAACGAGGGGCTGAACTACACGGCCGACGACATCCGCTTCAACCAGAAGGACGACACCCTCTACGCCACACTCATGGACTGGCCCGCCGGCAACACCGCCTGCATCCGGAGTCTCGCCACCACCACCACGCTGGAATCGCGCCAGGTGGCCGCCGTCGAGCTGCTCGGCTATGGGCCCCTGCCCTACTCGGCCGATGCCGACGGCCTCCACGTCAGCCTGCCTGCCGACCGCCGTCCCGGCGGTGCAGTCGCTCCTGTGCTGGCCATCCGCTTCCGCTGACGACGTCATTCACACGATGTACTCAGCCTGCTGCTCCAGTCCCCACAGCGTCTCGGTGTGGGCGAGGCGGGCATAGACCTAGCCCAGCGTCTTCTCGTTGTTGACCGTGTCCTGAGACGTTCGGTAAAAAAGCTTTGCTTTAATCACTATGTGTCTTTGATGGTTAGTAAGCAGGTTCGTGTGTGTGGTCTTTGGAATCGTGCGCGCTATCGTTCCCGAACCACGATGCAAAGGTACGAAATAAAATGCCCGATTCCAATTATTCCGACTTTTATCTCACATTTATTTCGTTCGCCGACAACGGTACGTCCTCACTCCCAGCACGTTACAGCATCGTTCTTTCCTCACAACGGCGCTCTAACTCCCCCGATCCCCTCCGCCGTTTTTGACATCAAGACAAAAGGACATCAAGACAACAAGACATCATCAAGCTCGGCGGGTCATTTGTCAACACAGTATCATAATACCACAATACCATTTGCAGAAATCATATAGAGGTAAAAAAAAGTGGGGTTGTGATTTTATATATTTATAATACGTTATTCTGATATCATATTTTCTAAACTTTTCTAATTCACAAATGGTATTGTGGTATTGTGATACTGCGTTTTTGTTAATAAGATTAGTCATTTTGAAAGTGGGCTGTCTTGAACGACGTTGCAAAGTGTCATTGGTGTCAAGAAGGCGGGTGACACTTTGATGGCGGCGCTCTGGAAGTCAGTGCCAATCTGATTTTCGCGTTTTCGTGCAAAATGGACCATGCGGGCCACATGCAGCAAGGCGTCAACGCGGCTGGGGCTGCAATGAAGAACGGGCAAGGGCCACTCGGAGGGTGTTTTGTCAAACCCACGGACAAAAAGAACGGCGGTCTGCACCACGCGATGCAGGCCGCCAGGGAAGTTTGCGTCCGAAAGGTCGCTAAGGGGAAACGACGGCTCAACGGATCATCTTGACCGTCTTCTGCGTGCCGTCGGCCCGCTTCAGGGTCATCAGCTTGAGGCCCTTGGCGTTGGGGCTGACGAGGCGTCCGGCCATGTCGTGGCAGACGACGGCGGTCACCTGTGCGTCGCTCTCAGCCGTCTGGATGGCTGTGGGCAGATAGGGCTCGGTGGTGATCTCGAGCGTGTTGACGTCGATGGTCACGATGTTCGAGTAGTTGGTCTCGCCGCCGCCACGGTAGATCGACTGTATGCCGACGCTCTCCTCGACGTAGAAGGGGATGGTGAAGAAGGTGGTGTAGATGTCGTAGTTGCTATCGATGTATCCGTAGGGCACCTCTTCCATTTCCTCGCTGATGCCGGAATAGTCGTCAGGGGTGAAGATGAAGGGCTCACCCTCGATGAAGGCGCGCCACGTGAGCTTATCAGGCAGGATGTAGTTGCCGTCGACGTCGGCCGTCGGGATGTTGAACTGCAGGGCGTTGTAGCCCCACTGGTCGAGCGTGGCGTTGTAGGCCGTGATCACGGGATCGGCAGGCACGGCGGCCACCTCGGCGAAGGGCTGGATGTAGGGAGCCCACGTGACGCTCAGTCCGTAGAAGTCGCCATTGATCTTGCCGGCATTGATGACCCAGATGCTGTCGCTCTTGAGGCTGCGGGCCTCGCGGTCGTAGTCGAGCACGATCTTGTCGCAGGGCTTGGCCTGCAGACCAACCACCTCGCCGTTCTCGTCGAGTTTCTCCTCGATGTAGCCGGGTTCGAAGTACATCGCGTAGCCATAGTAGAAGTTGGCGCCCAGATACTGTCCGCGCATGAAGGTGACCTTGTCGCCCTCGATGGTGCCCTTGACGTAGGCATCCTCGTAGACGTTGAGATAGACCTCAGTGTCGGTGATGGCCACGTTGATGGGAGCAAAGACGGTGCTCTTGTCCTTGCTGCTGATGCTGCGCATGATCATCTGCTCGGGCTCAAGACCTTCAGGCAGGGTGGCCTTCACATCGGTGATAGGCGCATAGTCGAGGTTCCACTCGGCACGTCCGGTGAAGTTGTAGCCGCTGGCCTCGCTGCCCAGGACGGAACCGATGACGACGCCGGTGCGGAAGGGATCCTCGGCCACAGAGCGGAGCACGCCGTCCTTATAATAGAGCTGGATGACGCCATCCTCAATCTCGACGAACTCGCCAGCTCCGGTAGCCTCGTCGGTATACTGCCAACGCATGGGCACGAACACATACTCCTGACCGCCATAGGCCTCATAGACCACCTGCCGACGGATCTCAATGATGTCACCGCCGACGCGCTCTGCCTTCACCCATGTCTGGGGGCCGAGCAGGGTGGGCAGATTGTAGATGTAGACGAAGCCGTCGTCGCCCTCGACGACCTTGCTGACGCGGCTGTAGGAGCCTACGGTGACCTGACCGTTGGAGTAGAGGCCGCCCGTGAAGCTGCCGCTGAGCTCATAGGCCTTGCCCTGGGGCTGCACGGAGATGGGCGCCTTGAAGCGAGCGCTGATGCGTCCCTGCGGCGGGGCCTGCTGTGCTGCGATGTTCATCTCGGCTGGTCCGGCCGTCAGCGAGGCTATCGACAGGGCCGTGGTCTGTGCCTTCACGCTGAAGGCAGCCATGCACAGGAGTGCAGTGAGGAAAGTAATCTTCTTCATAAGCTTTTTGATTTTAAAGGTTGATAATATGTTAGGGTTAATAAATCACCTTGCGGGTGCGCACCTGGCCGTTGCGGAGCGTCTCAGAGCGGATGAGCATGCTGCCCGGGGCGGGGCTGAGCACGCGACGGCCCTGCAAGTCGAAGAACTGGATCTTGGTGACGACCTCGTCGGGGCTCGTGGCGGGGCGGTCGATAGCGGTGACGGTGCTGGTGCCGGCGAGAGCCTGATGGGCGTTGACGATCTCACCCGTGGTCTTGTCGATGACGAGGGCGATGCCCGTCAGCTTCGAGCGGTCCTGCACGAGGTTCTTGCCGCTGGTGTTGACGACGCCGTTGAGGTCGAAGGTGTAGGTGTAGCTGTAGGTCACGTCGCCGTCGTAGTGCTCAGGCAGCGAGCCCTCGATGCCGTCGCGGCCCGACCAGGCGACGATGACGTCATTGTAGACAAGGCCCGAGACGTAGGAGCCCTGGTCGCAGAACCAGTCCATGACGCCGTCGCGGAGGTCGTCGCGGCCGCCGTAGTAGTTGGCCTGCTGCCACGTGCTGTTCTGCATGCCGTCCTGCTTGAGGACGAAGGAGAGCTGATAGCGGTCGTCGTCCATGTCGAGGGGCGAGACGACATAGGCCGTCACGTTGAGGTCGTCGCCGTCGAGCTCCGTGGCGACGTCGACGGCCACGGGTGCGAACTGCTCCCTGTACCACGACCATCCGAGCTCGATGTCGTGCAGGTTGGGATCGATGACGACGGCGCGGTCAAGGTCGGCAGCGGGGAATCCGGGGATGGAGGCGGGGAAGTTTGATGAGGACATGATCTCCATCGCATCAGCGTTATGATAGCAGATGCCGACGAAGTCGTCGCCATACTTCTCGGCCATGCGCTCCATGCCGACAAAGCCGCGGGGGCACCAGCCGCACCACAGACCCGTGAACTCCTCGCAGACGGGGCGCTTCACGGGCAGCAGGTTGTAGAACTTGGCATAGCCCGAGCCCACGGGCGTCGCGCTGCCGTTGGGCTGGCCGTTGACGCGCGTCACCTCGACATTGATGGGATAGCCGCCCTTCGTGGTCACCATCGGCAGATTGGCCGTCAGGGCATAGGTGCGGCCGTAGTAGCCTGCCACGGCGGGATTGAGGTCGGCATGATAGTCGGCCGTCGCACCGCCCACCTCGATGGTGTAATCGATGCTCTGGAGCCCCTTCGTGCCCTGGTTCTTCACGAGGAAGTCGATCTGATTCTGCGAGTTGGTCTTGGCGTTCACCTCAGGCACGTCGATGGCCGTGGCGGCATTGTCGCTGAAGTCGCCGCTGAGCAGCACCTCGAGGGCCAGCGAGCCCTCGTCGAGGCCGATGCTGCGCCATCCCGAGCGATAGAGGCCCGAGGTGTGGATGTAGAAGCCGTCAGCCGAATAGGCGCGGCAGAGACGGATGGGCTGCGTGGCCACATCCTTGGCAGCCGTCAGCGTATAGCCCACGTAGAGGCCCTCGTCGGTGATGGTGTAAGGGGTGAAGGCCACCTCGTTGTTACCCTTGACGGCCTCGAAGTCGACGGTCTCCACATCGGCGCCCGTGAACTTCATCGACTTCACGGCGATGTTCTTCGAGAGCCACGCCTTGGTGGCGCTGATGCCGTCGACCGAGCTGAGATAGATGCGCACGCCCGTCACCTGGCAGCCCACGAGTGCGGGGTCGCTGATGCGGAGGGCGACGTCGTAGGTCTCGTTGCGGCTTTGGCCCGTCCCGTAGTAGGTGGTGCCTGCGCCCAGGTTGTAGACGATGTCGGAGGCTTGCACACTCGTGGTCAAAAGGAGTGCGACTGCAATGTTGAGTAGAGATCTTACCATAAACTTAATATTTAATGTGAAACGTTTTTCGTTCTTTAGATCAGGAGTGGGCAGCAAAAGGGGTCTTCACTGTTCTGTCTGCTTCTGTTGGTGCTGCAAAAATAGGAAATAAAACCTATTCATCGACAAAATCGAATATAAAAAACGTTAAACAGACTACAAATTGTCATCATTCTGCTATAATATCACAAAAAAATGCAAATCATGAAGATGTCTCATTATTTATTAGTAATTTTGCAAACAGTTTGACACAGTTATCAATCATGCCACACAAAATCATTGCACTCATTGTTCTTCTTTTCGGGATAGCCATCACAAGCAGCGAAGCACAGACACGACAGACGCTGACCATCAGCGGACACCTGACCGACCGCGACTCGAAGGAGCCGATGGCGCAGGCCACCGTGCAGCTCTTCTGGGCCAAGGACAGCTCGTTCGTCGGCGGAACGATCAGCAACGAGCGCGGCAACTTCTCGCTCGAGGCGCCCTCGAACGGCATCTACCGGCTGCGAATCTCGTCGCTCGGTTATCAGACGATGGAGCGCGAGGTGGCGCTGCGGCGCGGCGAGAACCAGGAGCTGGGCGACCTGCGCATGGCGCCGGAGACGGTCATGCTGAAGGAGGCCGTCGTGACGGGTCGCGCCGCCCAGGTGGTGGTGCGCAAGGACACGCTCGTCTATAACCCCGAGGCCTACCGCACGCCCGAGGGGTCGCCCGTCGAGGAGCTCATCAAGCGCATGCCCGGCGCCGAGGTCGACGACGACGGCAACATCACCATCAACGGCAAGCAGGTGAAGAAGATCATGCTCGACGGCAAGGAGTTCATGCTGGGCGACGTGGAGACGGCGCTGAAGAATCTGCCCGTGAGCATCATCCAGAACGTGAAGTTCTACGACAAGCAGAGCGACCAGGCCCGCATCACCGGCATCGAGGACGGCAACAAGGAGACCGTGCTCGACTTCACCATCAAGCGGGGCATGAACCGCGGATACATGACCAACATGGACCTGGCCGGCGGCACCCACCACCGCTATGCCTCGCGCGGCATGGTCAGCTCGTTTACGGACAAGACGCGGCTGGTCCTGATGGGCAACCTGAACAACAAGGAAGAGAACGCGGGCTGGTGGAACCGCCGGGGACTGAACGCCAACAAGACGGTGGGCACCAACCTCAACTACGACGACGGCAAGCGGCTGAAGGCCGACGCCTCCATCAGATGGAACCACCGCGACGGCGACAACGAGAACTCGGGCTCCAGCGAGAACTTCTACAGCCAGGACTACCGCACGTTCGCCAACAACACGTCGAAGCAGCTCTCGCGCCGAAACAACTGGAACGGCGAGATGCGCGTGGAGTGGCGGCCCGACACGCTGACCAACCTGCTGGTGCGCGCCAACGGCAGCCTGGGCAGCAACGACGGCACGTCGACAGGCACCAGTGCCACCTTCAGCGACGACCCCTACCTCTATGCCGACGACCCGCTGAGCATGATCAATTCCCAGTCGTCGGTCCTCGATCCTTACATCGTCAACCACAACCGCAGCGCCAGCCTCAGCTACGGCGAGAACAAGAGCGCCTGGGCCATGATGCAGCTCTACCGCCGCCTCAATCCGCGCGGCCGCAACATCACCCTGCGCGTGGAGGGCAACATGGGCGACAATGACTCCCGCAACGCATCGAACAACGAGGTCCACCTCTATCGCATTCAGAACCAGGCCGGGCAGGACTCCACCTACTTCACCGCCCGATACAGCACGACGCCGTCGGACAACAAGGGCTACGTCCTCAGCGCCACCTACAGCGAACCGCTATGGAAGGGCGCCCACCTGCAGGCCAACTACGAGCTGCGCTACAGCCAGAACAAGAGCGACCGCCAGACGTACGACTTCAGCCGGCTGCCGCTGAACCCCTTTGCCGACATCAGCCCGGAATATCGTCAGTGGGACCCCTGGATCGGCGAAAATTCTCAATTCTCAACTCTCAATTCTCAATTAGATTCCTTCCTCGACCGACAGCTCAGCCGCTTCTCGGAATACAGGAACTACACGCACAACATGCGCCTCACGCTGCGCCACTGGCAGCAGGAGTATGACTACAACGTCGGACTGCTCGTACAGCCCCAGCACTCCAACTTCATCCAGGACTATCGGGGACGCTACGTCGACACCATCCGCAACGTGGTCAACATCACCCCGACCATCGACTTCCACTATAAGTTCAGCGACCAGCAGAACATCTGGCTCCACTATCGCGGCGACACCCGCCAGCCCGACATCACGCAGATGCTCGACATCCGCGACGACTCCAACCCGCTCTACATCACCGAGGGCAACCCGGGCCTGAAGCCGCAGTTCACCAACTCGCTCAACGTCTACTACAACAACTACATCGTGCGCCATAAGCGATCCATCGTCGTCTACGGCAACTACCGCCACACGCGCAACTCGATCTCGAACCTCGTGCGCTACGACGCCGCGACGGGCGGCAGCACCTCGCGCCCGGAGAACATCAACGGCAACTGGGACGCTGACGGAGGATTCAACTTCACAACGGCGCTCGACTCGGCCGCCCACTGGAACATCGGCACCGACACCCGCGTGCGTTATAACAACTACGTCAGCTACGTGGCGCAGCGGCAGGCCGACGCCGAGAAGAACCACACGCGGACGACGAACCTCAACGAGCGCCTCAACCTCAGCTATCGCAACGACTGGATGGAGGTGACCATCGACGGCAACGTCAACTACCAGCACTCGCGCAACGAGCTGCAGCCCACGGCCAACCTCGACACGTGGCGCTTCAGCTACGGCGGACAGGTGATGCTGCGGCTGCCCATCGGGCTGGAGATCTCGACCAACCTCCACGAGCACAGCCGCCGCGGATTCAACGACCCGTCGTCGAACACCAACGAGCTGATCTGGAACGGACAGATTTCGAAGACGTTCCTCAAGTCGAAGACGCTCGTCGTCGCCCTCAACTTCTACGACCTGCTGGGCCAGCAGAGCAACTACGAGCGCTGGGTGGGCGCCACGGGCCGCAGCGACACCCGCTACAACAGCATCAACAGCTACGCCATGCTCCACGTGCGCTACCGCCTGAACATGTTCGGCGGCAAGGTGGACACCGAGGGCCGCTACGACCACAAGTGGGGCAACCGTGACCGCCGCCGCTGGTGATTCTACGACCAAAATTATCGGGATGAAATATAAACAACGAATTAAACGAATTAAACGAATTGCTGCGCATTGATATTCGTGAAATTTGTAAAATTCGTGAAATTCGTGAAATTCGTGGTTAGAAAAAAAAGTATTTGATATAAAAAAGTTACTTATAAATTATGGAAAACTATCGTTACTCTTCGACATTGGCGCTGCTATGCTGCCTGATGTTCGCAGCTGCCAGCTATGGCCAGCAGGCGCTGGGCATGCGCCCCCGTGTCACGTCACCCGTCGTCAATCAGGACGGCACCGTGACATTCAACCTCTATGCCCCCGACGCCAAGCAAGTGAGCGTGACGGGCGACTTCGCGGAAATCAAACAGGAGACGCTGCCCATGACCCGACAGGAGAACGGCGTCTGGACGGCGACGACCGCCGTGCTGGCACCCGAGCTCTATTCTTACAGCATGAACGTCGACGGCCAGCGCTTCATCGACCCGGCTAACAGCTACGTCAACCGCGACATCTCGACCCTGAGCAACATCTTCATCGTCAGCCGATCGGCCGACGACAAGGGCCATCTCTATCAGGTGAACGACGTGCCACACGGCACGCTCTCACGCGTCTGGTACGACAGTCCGACGCTCGGTCAGCAGCGCCGCATGACCGTCTATCTGCCGGCGGCTTACGACGGCAAGAAGCGTTTCCCCGTGATGTATCTGCTCCACGGCCACGGCGGCGACGAGACAGCCTGGGGCGACCTGGGCCGGACGTCGCAAATCATGGACAACCTGATAGCCGAAGGACGCGCCGTGCCGATGATCGTGGTCATGCCCAACGGCAACCCGACGTGCAACGCCGCCCCCGGCTGGTGGCACGAGGGCATGTACACGCCCGACGGCAACGCCTTCCGCGACCGCGGCGCCAAGGCCTCGATGGAGGAGAGCTTCATGGACATCGTCGACTACGTCGACAGCCACTACAAGACCATCCGCAAGCGTTCGGCACGCGCCGTGACGGGGCTCTCCATGGGCGGCGGCCACACGTTTGGCATCTCGCGTCTCTATCCCGAGACGTTCGACTACTACGGTCTGCAGTCGGCGGCCGCCCGCATGCCGAAGGACATGGAGTCGTTCAACCGCCAGATGGAGCGCCTCTTCGCCTCGAAGCCCCGCCTCTACTGGATTGCCATCGGCAAGGACGACTTCCTCTGGCAGATGAACAACGACCTGCGCACCTACCTCGACGCCCACGCCTACCCTTACGAATACTACGAGAACGACGGCGGCCACATCTGGCGCAACTGGCGCATCTATCTCACCATGTTCGCCCAGCGGTTGTTCCGCGAATAACGGATAAACAGACCTTATAAAAACGGAAAAAGCGCCCGGCAAAACTATTTTCAAGCCTTGAAAATAATAAACCAAGGCATGGAAATATATTTTCAAGCCTTGAAAATAATAAACCGCGTCTTGGTTTTAACTCTTCGGGCTGTCTGAAATAGATTGGGAAAGTCCCCCAAAAAAATCACGCCATGGATTGATTCCGATCCACGGCGTGTGTTTTTTAGTCAATTAAATGCCCGAGATTTCAACGCCCCCCTGCCCCCTCTAATCTTAGAGGGGAAGTTGGATACCACCGCAGGAGTAGATGAGCGCAGTGACACCAGCAGATGCGGGTGGCATGCACGCCATCTGACTCCCCCTCTAAGATTAGAGGGGGCAGGGGGCGTTGAAATCTCGGGAACTTATCACCACATTAGCGCTCGCCGACTATTGCCTGACAACGAGGCGGTCGCCAGAGAGGTCGACCTCGAAGAAGTGGGGCACGCGCACGTAGCGGCCCTTGGCGTCGGTGGTGTGGCTGTGGACCGACATCATCCATTGGCCGTCGAAGCGGCGGAAGAGCATGGAGTGGCCATAGTTGGGCGGCGTGATGGGCTCGGGCTCCTGAATCCAGGGACCGTCGAGGGTGCCGCTCTCAGAGTAAGCCACGCCCTGCGTATAGACATCGTAGACCCACGACGTCCAGAGCATGCCGAGCCGGCCCGTAGCCGTGCGGAACAGCCAGGGGCCGTCGGTCACCTTGTTCCACGTCACCTGCCCGTCGTCGCTGCGCTCGCGGCTCCAGGGCGAGTCGCTGGCGCGGAAGAGCACGGTGGGCTCGCCGACCGTCCCGCTGAGGTCGGGCTTCAGCTGAATCTTCTCTATCGTCCCGTTCCAGTTCTGCAGCCATTCGCCGCAGTAGACCATATAGGGCCGCCCGTCAGCGTCGCGCCATAGGGTGCCGTCGAGCGTGGGGCGGTCGGCGGGCAGGTAGGTGGCATCGCCAAAAGCCCGGTAGGGTCCCATGGGCTGTTCGGCACGCAGCACCTGACAGGCACGGCGCTCGATGACATTGCCCCTGACGGTGTCGATCTTGACGTCGCGGTTGGTGAACGTGGCAAAGTAGTAATAGTAGCCGTCGCCCGTCTGATGCAGCTCGGCCGCCCAGATCATCGGCCGGGGACCCATCCACGACTCGCGGTCGAACTCCGTCACGCGGAAGGGGCCTTCCCACAGCTTCAGGTCAGCACTGCGCCACATCATGCCGCCCGTGCCTGTCATGTAGTACATGCCGGTCTTCTGGTCGGCCAGGATGGCGGGGTCGCTCATCCGGATGGAGTCAAGGGGGACGTTATGCCTCACCTGAGGCCCGCGCGACGACTGCGGCCGCCACTCGTCGGCCCAACGGACGACAGGCCGGCCGTCGGCAAAGGTGATGGGCAGCCAGACGTAGCGGGCGTCGATGGGATGCTTCGGCCGCCAGATGTCGGCCATGAAGATGAGCTGTCCGTCGGGCTGACGGAGCACGAAGGTGCCCTGACCGCCGAACGTGATATGGGCATCGGGACCGACGCAGGGGTTGGGATGCTGCGTCCACGGTCCCCAGACGGAGGGTGCGGAGAACATGCGGGCCTCGTTGGGCGCCCAGCCTGTGCAGCCCGACGTGATCATCCAGTAGGTGCCGTCGTGGCGGAAGATGGTGGGTGCCTCGTTGTGGCCTGCTGGTGCCACGCGGGTGTAGCGGCCCGTATGGTGCAGGTAGTCGGGCGTCAGCTCGGCGATGTGCAGGGTCAGGTTTTCCTCGGATGCGAAGATATGATAGGCCTTCCCGTCGTCGTCGACAAAGAGGGTCATGTCGCGCGACATCTGTCCGCCCTCAAGGTCGCGATGGACGAAGAGACCCTCGGCGACGGCCTTTGTCCACTGCGGCGTCCACCACTCCGCGTAGTCGGCCATCTTGAGCTGCCGCGCATGGCTGACGTCCTTCGCGGTGAACTCCTGCGGCCACTGGCCGGCATTGGCACGACTGCTGTAGAGGAAGGTGTAAGGCCCCTCAGGCCTGTCGCTCACGGCCACGCCAAAGCGGGCAGCCTCGTAGCCGCGATGGAGCAGCTCCAGATGGAACCACATGACAAACTTGCCCGTCGCAGCATTATAGATGACCTTCGGCCGCTCCATGATGCAGCCCTTCTCGATGTCGCTGCCCTTCTCTTGGCTCACGCTGAGGGCCACGCCGCGATTCTGCCAGTTCATGAGGTCGGTCGAGCTATAGCACGTCACGCCCACCAGCGCGGCACTGGTATTCTCGGCCTTGTGCTCGCCAAACCAGTAGTAGACGCCGTCGTGCAGCAGCACGCCGCCCCCGTGGGCGTTGATGTGCCGTCCGTCGGTGTCGGGCCACAGCTGTCCCGGCTTAATAGACTGATGCATGGGCGCAGCGGCGGCCCCGAGGGTCAGCGTCGTAGCAACTAAAGACAATAATAGCAGAAAAGTCTTTCTCATTAGGGTAATAGTTTAGTTACGGCTACAAAGGTAGCACATTTATTTGAGACTCCCAAACTTTTACGACTCTTTCAAGCAAAACGCAACAGAAGCAGCCCTTTTCAGTCGGAAAAGAGCTGCTTTCCACTTGAGTAGTCAGCAAGTATGAACAAGATGACAGCCTTTCAGGGGGAAGGCCTAAGCACTATTTGTTCACGACTTTCCTGACGTCTCCGTTCTGAAGGACCACGATGCTGATACCTTTTTGTAAAGCATCCACAACACGGCCGTCCATGCCATAGCGCTTGACTTCTTTCTTTTCATCACTACAGACAGACTCGACACCCGTAGCAGCCATATTGTCGATGCGGAAGGCCGGACTGACGGTCTGCACATGGGTGTTTCCTGCCTCGTCGTTCATCGTGAAGCGCACGTCGAACCAGCCCTTCTCGGCCTCGCCCTGCACGTCCTTCAGTGAAGCACGATAGACATAGCCCCAGCCGAAGATGCCTTCCCCGCCTGTACATTCTTCTATTAGCAGCGGGGTCCACTCATCCTTGTTGTACGGAGCATATTCCACCATAATCTCTGCAGGTTTGGAATCTGCTATATAATCAAACACCTCAGGGACATAAATCTTTTCAAAATCAGCCGCCGAGAACTCCATCGTGCCGTCGGCACCAGTCTCAAAGCGGTCGGTGATGCAGCCGTCAGAACGTCTGAACTGGAGCATCGTCAGTGTGGGAGGCGTCTTGTCGTCGGCCTTGTCGTCATAATGTATCGTGGCAGTATTCTTCCCTGACAGTCCATCTACTTCGACATCAGAATTCACCAGTGTAATGTCATGCACGCCGTCTACCTCTTTGTTTTCTTGCAAAAGTAAACTGTCGACATACACGAGGTCATATTTGACAGTTTCCCCATATCGCCCTATATAGGTTACATCGTTTGCTACTGGCATAGGAACTATCGGACAACTCTCGCCGGAACGCCCCAACTTCTCAGATTCAGCATAAGAGAAGTATGGATTGTATGGAATCTCTATCCTCTGCAGTTTCTTTCCGAAATAATTATCCTGAACTATTTGAAAATAGTAGCTAAAGGGTCGACCCTCTTGGTTCAACTCGCCCAGATTCCTATACATTTTCTCTCCTTTTATGAAAGAAAAAGGCTGTCCTATGACAGGATAAACTATTGATTTCTGCCCCCAAGGACTGTCTATGGTCAATTCATTATTATGGAAAATGGCTGCCGTCAGCAATTGCAGCTTGTCGTCATTCTTATCTTGACAAGGCACGCTTGAATAGATTGTCAAATCCTGTGTCCCAGCTGGTTTTTCTGCATTCTCAAGTCGGTAGAACAGATAAGGTCCAGGAATATTAATACCGTCAGAAAGCATTATTAATGATATGCCAGCGCCATACCCCGGCTGAGAGTAACTGGCAGGAGAATACGTCCACGTCTCGTGGGTCACCTGATAGTCCGCGGGATTGTTGGACAAAACGACATCTTTAAACTTATCCGTGGAGAAGTAGGATACATACCACTTGTCAATATCTTCATTTCGCGCTATTCTTGTCTGTGCTATCAGGAATCTTTCCGACACGTCATTGATGTAAAAACCAGTTTGTGACATTGTCCGTTCATCTTCCGTTTTGGCACCGTCAACACGATAAGAAAAAGTTATCAACGACATTTTCTGCGCTTTGAAGATCAGCATTGTCTCAACGTAGGATTCTGCTATATTACCAGTTTCGGTTGTTATCCATCCTGTTTCGCCAAAATAACCTAAGTCGAGTTTCAGCAGTTCGCCGTCCGGACCATAATTATTTATCGTCACTTTGTTAACGGCCATGTCGGGACTCATCACGATGGTCGTGTCGTTCTTGATTTCAACTTGTTCCTTGATAACGATGTAGGGGAGTCCCTCAAAAGTTTGAAAGTATGACATCATATCATACTTGCCTGCCGGCAGACTTGTCTGGATATCCATCCCCATATAGAACTGAGCAGTCGGCACCATCGACTCACTCCAAATCTTAACCCCCTCAAAAGGATACATGAACTGAGTCTGGTCGTAATCCAACTTAATGGTGACATTCACATCTGGTTCGTCCTGAGCACAGATGCTAACATGACTACCGGCGATGACCATCAGCGAGGATGCCATCAAGCGACAAATGTTAAGGTGTCTCATACGCATTTAATGATTAAGTGAATAAATAGTTTTGACACCGCAAAGATAATGCAAAACAAGAATTGGTGCAGAAAGGAAGACTCCTCAAGATGTATCAGATTATCATTTGGAACCAATTAGTCCTGTTTCCGGCTGTTTTCGCGGGCCATGCGTTGATATTCCGATGGAGTAAGGCCTGTATATTTCTTGAAGTTTGTTGAGAAGTTTGTACGTGACTTGATGCCAACGCTTGCAGCAATGCCCTCAATGCTCAGGTGCCCATAGTGCTCTGCATCGCTCATTCTGCGGCATGCCTCCTTGATGCGGTATTCGTTAAGCAGGACATTGAAATTGCACTGTCGCTTCTCGTTAATGACATACGACACATATGTTGGGTTGGCATCCACCAACTCGGCCAGTCGGTCGAGGGTGAAATTTGGTTTAAAGACGTCTTCAGACTTCTCCATGACGAGGAACACCCTGTGCATCAAGTCCTGTTTGCCGTTTTCATCCATCGGGTTCTTCTCGTATTTTGCCTTCGGTTTCCCGACGTTATCAGCCACGGCCAGTTCCCATCGTCTCACTTCTTCTTCATGAGCCTTCAGCAAGTCGGTATTTTTCAGATAGAGTTGCCTGTTCTTTTCCTGTGTCTGCCGGTATTTCCTGACAACCAAAATCAGCATGCAAACCAGCAAAACAACAACGACAGCCGTCCCATACATCATGTAAGTTTTGATTCTTTCTCGGTGAGCCTGCTCGCGTGCCTTCTGATTCAGATTGTCAATTTCAAAAAGGAACTTAGTCTTTTCAATATCCCTCAGATTGCTTTGGTTAACAATAATGTCCTTTTCGCGATGGAACAGCAACTCATATTTGTCTGCATCCTGCTGTTTCCCCTCAGATTTATAATAGTCACTCAAATCTTGATAAATACCTGCCAAGCCTATATGATGGCCGTTTCTTGAAGCAATACAAATCAGACTGTCGGCGGTTGCCAAAGCTTTCGGATACAATTCTTTCTCAAACAGAATGGCATAGCGCATCAGGTAATTGATCACTGAGTCGTTGCACCTTTCCTGATGATTCTTCGCATAGCCACAACTCAGAGCGGAATCAAGAAAGGCAATGGACTCCTCAGCAGAACTCTCCTCACCGGATGCCAAAACGGCCTTGCATAAATAACGGGCATGAACAAGGGTTGGATTGTCTTCTTCGCTTAGCTTCATACTGCAAAACTTACGCAATACGCTACCTACTTTGTCTACTGCATGACAGTTAAGCCCCAAGGCTGCCAGATTAGATGCAATGACGCCCATCAGTTCTTGTTGTCCCAGAAGGGCTGCCTCCTCAAATGTCCGCATCGACCTCAAGAGAACACTGTCTGTCACATGACCCATTCTTTGATGGTCAGGCAATGTACTGAGCAGCGTCAGCCCCGCCATGTTATTATGGATTTTAGGCAATAAGTGATCCTGATGATGCTTGACAGCATATTCCTCAGAAAGATGATAGAATCCCCATGCTTTTTGATAGTCAGAGAAATATGCCTTATACAGTACGCCAAGATAATTCAAGGCCTCAGCACAGGCCACCTGTTCCGTTGAATCCTTGGGATTCACGAACCGTCGATTGGCCTGGATTGTAAAACAGAGTAATGCGCTGTCTGGCATATTGCGTGCCCGAAGATAATCCAGCCCCAGATTAACAAGTTCAGTACCTGACATAGTCATCAGGCGGTCATCTATTTTTATTTGGACCTCCTGTGCTCCCACGCCCTGATTCTGAAAAAAAAGAAAGCAGAGGAATAAAGCGCGGATGAGAGTCTGGAATAACTTCATAAGACCGTCCTACTCGGGGTTATACCCGAAGTTGTCGAGTTCCTTCTTCGAGGAGCGCCAGTCCTTGTCGACCTTGACGAAGATCTCGAGGTAGATGTGCTTGTCGAAGAACTTCTCAAGGGTCTTGCGGGCCTCGGTCGAGACCTTTTTCAGGGCGACGCCCTGGTGGCCGATGATGATGCCCTTCTGCGACTCGCGCTCGACGTAGATGACGGCGTTGATGTGGATCTGGCGGTCGTCCTCCTTGAAGCGCTCGACGACAACCTCCACCGAGTAGGGAATCTCCTTGTCGTAGTAGAGCAGGATCTTTTCGCGGATAATCTCCGAGACGAAGAAGCGGGCGGGCTTGTCCGTCAGCTGGTCCTTGTCGAAGAAGGCGGGGCTCTCGGGCAGCAGCTCCTGGATGCGCTTCAGCAGCAGGTCGGTGCCGAACTTGTTCTTTGCCGAGATGGGCAGGATCTCGGCGTTGGGGAGCAGCGAGTGCCACTTCTCGACGAGGTCGCCCAGCGTTTTCTGGTCGCTCTCGTCAATCTTGTTGATGAGCAGCAGCACGGGAATCTGCATCTTCTGCACCTTCTCGAGGAAGTCCATGTTCTTCTCGGGATTCTCGACGACATCGGTGACGTAGAGCAGCACGTCGGCATCCTGGAGTGCCGACTCCGAGAAGGCGAGCATCGACTCCTGCAGCTTGTAGTTCGGCTTCAGCACGCCCGGCGTGTCAGAGAAGACGATCTGCATGTCGTCGGTATTGACGATGCCCATGATACGGTGGCGCGTGGTCTGTGCCTTAAAGGTAGCAATGGAAATACGCTCACCAACCAACTGGTTCATGAGCGTACTTTTTCCGACGTTGGGATTCCCAACGATATTGACGAATCCTGCCTTATGCATATTGACTTATGAATTTAGAATTAAGAATTAAGAGGTATTCTCGCTCCGCTACGATTAAGATGTAAGAATTTAGAATTAAATGCGCTGCTATTACTTCTCAACTCTTACTCGGCATAGCCGACACTTCTTAATTCTCACTTCTCAACTCTTCCTTGCTTAAGCACCATCGTAGGCCCAGCGCAGGAAGTTGGCTCCGTGGACGAAGCCGGCTCCGAAGGCTGTCATGATGATGTTGTCGCCCTTGCGCAGCTTGGGTTCATACTCCCAGAGTGCCAGGGGGATGGTGGCAGCCGACGTGTTGCCGTAGCGTTCGATGTTGCACATCACCTTCTCCATAGGCATCTCCAGCCGCTTGGCCACGGCCTCGATGATGCGCATGTTGGCCTGATGAGGAATGACCCACTGGATGCTGTCCTTGTCGAGTCCGTTGCGCTTGGCGATGAGCTCGCAGTCGTCGCTCATGTTGGTCACGGCGTAGCGGAAGACGGTACGGCCTTCCTGATAGGTGTAGTGCATGCGGTGGTCGACACTGAAGTGGCTGGCCGGATAGACCGAGCCACCGGCCTTCATGTGCAGGAAGGGCAGACCCATGCCGTCGGTGCGCAGGTAGCTGTCCTGCAGTCCGAGGCTGGTGTCCTCAGTGGCTTCGAGCATCACGGCGCCAGCGCCGTCGCCGAAGAGCGGACAGGTCTGGCGGTCCTTATAGTCGGTGGCCGACGACATCTTGTCGGCTCCGATGAGCAGAATCTTCTTGTAGCGACCACTTTGAATCATCGACGTCGCTACGTCGAGTGAGTAGATGAATCCGCAGCAGGCTGCCCAGAAGTCGAAGGCCATGGCATTCTTCAGCCCCAGCTTGCCGAGCACGATGCTGGCCGTCGAGGGGTAGTGATAGTCGGCCGTCGAGGTGGCGACGATGAGGGCGTCGATCTCGTCGGGGTTCGTGCCCGTCTTCTTCAGCAGAGCCTTGGCTGCTTTGCGCGCCATATAAGAAGTGCCGAGCCCCTCTTCAGTAAGGATTCGGCGCTCCTTGATTCCGACACGCGTCATAATCCACTCGTCGTTGGTGTCGACCATGCGCGACAGCTCCTCATTGGTGAGGACATAGTCAGGCACATAGCCGGCAACGCCAGTTATGATCGCGTTAATCTTTCCCATTATCAGAGCAAAGGATTATTCAGCGACTTCGTCTTCCATCTTGATAGCCACCTTGCCGCGATAGTAGCCGCAAGTGGGGCATACGGTGTGGTAAACATAGTAAGCTCCGCAGTTGGGGCATACTGCCAATGTGGGTGCTACTGCCTTGTCGTGTGTGCGACGCTTGGCCTGACGCTGACTTGATTGTCTTCTTTTAGGATGTGCCATAATTGATTTATTATTTTAATGTTTTACGTTTTACGATGATTCAGAGCGGCAGCAAATTATTCACTTTTCACTCTTCACTCTTCACTTTTAGCTTAAGAAGTGCCTCCCACCGCGGGTCAGTCTCCTTGTCGTCCGCATCACTGCTTCGGGCAGCCGAGTGCTCCTCGAGCACCCGCATCATGGCATCGTTGCAACCGCCAAGTTGGTGAACGTGCTGGATGGGTACCGCCAGTGCGACTGACTCGTAGATGAGCCATGCCGTGGCGAGCACAGGATCAGTCTCGTCCACGACGATCAGGTCATCATCCTCGGTGTATTCAGGGCCCAGTTTCACTATCAGTCGGAGGTCGGCCTCGATGGGCTGATCCATCATGTCGAGACAGCGGTCGCAGACCACCTGAACCGTGCCGCTCGTGTGCAGCGTGAGCTCATAAAAGCCGACGGCCTTGCGTATAGACCCCGACACATGCAGCGAGCCACTCTGCAGCTGAGCACCCTCGAGCGACTGGAAGAACCGATCGTCGAGCTCCCACCCCAAGGGCGTGACGTCCTGCGTAAGTGCTTTTAAATCAATCTTAAATCGCTCTAAGTAACACATATACACTTTTTTTGCGGCTGCAAAGTTACAAACTTTTTTTGATATACGGACAACTTTTCCGTGATTTTTTTCGTTTTTGCACACTCCCGCGTCACGTGTGCAACGTCAGCTCTCAAAAGAAACAGGCTGTCTCCGCGACGTTCGCACGCCAACGAGACAGCCCGGCTCGCTTCTACAAAAACGAGAGAGAGGGATTTACTGCAGCCTGAAGGTCACGGGGATGGTGTATTTCACCCGCACGGCCTCGCCGTTCTGGCGGCCGGGCTCCCAGCGGGGCATCAGGCCGATGACGCGCAGCGCCTCAGCATCGAGCAGCGGGGCGACGCTCTTGACAACCTTGGCATTCGTCACGCGACCGTCCTCCTCGACGACGAACGACACGATGACGCGCCCCTCCTGTCCGGCCTTTGTGGCCTCATCAGGATACTTCATGTTCTTCGACAGGAACTGCATCAGTTCGGCCGTGCCGCCAGGGAACTCGGGCATCTGCTCGACGACGTCGAACACCTTGGGCGTCTCCGCCCCTCCGTCATAGCCAGTGACGGCCACCTCGGGCGCATCAGCCGGCACTTCGACCCCTACGGTCAGCGGCTCTTCTTCGCCACCATCAACCTTCTCACTCTTCTGCCCGCAGGCCACGGCCAGGAGGGCCGCCACGGGCACGACGGCCAGCGCCTTGAGCAACTGCCATCGCGAGGTTCTTGTTCTTTTCATCATACGGATTCTTTGTTTTAATGAGTTGTGGTTAAGATTGTTTGCCATCGAGAATAGCTGGTTCCCGACGGACTTGCGTATCAGCAGCAACTGGTACTGCCGGGCGTCGACTCCCTCTTTGAGAACGGCCTCATCGGCCTCGTATTCGTGGATCTGCTGCAGCTCGCGGCGCAGCAGCCAGGCGGCGGGGTTCCACCACTGTATCGTGACGAGCAGGTTCATCAGCAGCATGTCGGCCGAGTGGCCCAGGCGGATGTGGGTCCGCTCGTGGGTGAGGATCTCGCGGGCGTTGTCGCGATAGTCGTCGCGACTGATGGCGACATGGCGGAAGAAGCTGAAGGGCGCCGTGTCGGCGGGCAGGAGGTGGATGCGTATGCCGCCGGGGGCAGTGATGCTGTCGGTGGCCGTGGCCAGCAGGCGTCGCAGCTGCCACAACGACCCAAGCTGCCAGGCGAGGACGGCCGCGAGGCCCACATAATAAATAAGGTGCAGGGGCAGCGGGGCCGAATTTTCAGCTGGTTGCGTTGGCAACGCAACAGACTCGACGACCGTCAGCGGGCCGATGATGATTTGCTGGGCGGCGGTGCCTGCAGGCAGCGAGGGCATGTGCAGCCAGGGCAGCACGAAGGCCGACGCCGACAGCACGAGCAGCAACGCGCGGTTGAAGCGGTGCAGCGTGTCGCGACTGAGCAGCAGTTTGAACAACAGGTAGAACACCACAAGGCACACCCCCACCTTAAATTGATATATCAACATCATATTTCTTACTGAAGTTTCGGATGTATTTTAGAACCACGAATTACTCGAATTTCTTGAATTATCATTTCTTCATGTATCCTAATTTGTAAAATTATATTTTGAAATTTCCCGGATTTTCTCCCACTTGTATAGGCATCAGAGTATGAGAGATTCGTGGAATTCGTGAAATTCGTGAAATTCGTGGTTCTCTATGACTTATCTATTATCTTTTATCTTTTATCTTCCACTTCGCGGATGAGTTCCTTGAGCTCGTCGACCGAGATCTTCTCGCTCTTCACCAGCGTGGAGACGGCGCTCAGGTAGGAATGTCCGAAGAGTTTGTCGACGACGGCCGCGAGCGACCCGCCCCGATACTCCTCGCGCGAGATGCGGGCGAAATACTGGAAGCAGCGGGCCGTCAGGGCGCGATGGCCCAGGAAGCCCTTCTCCTCGAGGATCTTCACCAGCGTCGCCAGTGTGTTCACGTGCGGCTGCGGCTCGTCGTAGTGCGTCTGCAGCTCGCGGATCTGCATGGGACCGTACTGCCAGTAGCGGTCCATGATTTCTTCTTCTTTCTGTGTCAGTTGTTTCATGAGTTTAGGAGTTTAGACGATAGACAATGGGCGGTCATTTCAGTTTCTTCTCGGCCTCGCGCAGCCATGCGTCGACCATCGGGTCGCGCTTGTCGGGGGGCAGCATGGCCGCCGTGCTGACAAACTGGCGGTAGGCATGGCGGGCGTTGTCCTCGTCGCCGATGCGCTCATAGCATCCCGCCACGCGCCATAGCACCTGCATGTCGGCATAGCCGCCGTGGACCATCACGAGCTTCAGCTCCTCCAGCTCGAGCGAGTCGCGCCCCAGCTGGGCATAGCCCTCGGCCAGCTCCTCGTGGAGCGAGCGGATGAGGTCGGGGCTGGGCGTCAGCTGCGCCAGCACCTTATTGATATATTCCACGCCCTCGTCGGCCCGTCCCGTCTTGATGGCCGAGATGCCGAGGCGATAAAGGCAGTTGCTGTTCTGGAAACGGTTCATCTCGCCCGCCTGGCGCAGGAAGACGTAGGCCGAATCGAACTTCTCGTCCTGAAAATAGCAGAGTCCGAGCGAATAGGCCACGTCGAACGTGCGCAGCCCCTCGTCGAGCAGTTGGCGGTAGAGGTAGGCGGCCAGCGGGAAGACCATCTTCTGGAAATAAGCGTGGGCCAGCTGGCGCGTC
Source organism: uncultured Prevotellaceae bacterium (assembly GCA_902779455.1). Classification (GTDB taxonomy): domain Bacteria; phylum Bacteroidota; class Bacteroidia; order Bacteroidales; family Bacteroidaceae; genus Prevotella. The sequence goes on along the minus strand of CACZBS010000012.1, from coordinate 26,829 downwards.
ACGTTGAGCTGCTCCGGATGGCGCATGTTGTAGGGGGCCGTCAGCCGAAAGGCCAGGTCGGGCTTCTCCTCCTCGTTGTAGTGGCGCGCCATGTCGGCGATGATCTCCGCGTCGTCGGCATCGCGGTCCAGACACTTCTGTCCCCAGTAGTACATATCGGGCCGGCGGCCCAGCCGCTGACAGCTGTAGTAGAGCGCATGGTAGGCGTCGGACGGCAGCGGTGTCTCCTGCGCGGCGAGCACCGTCTGCGCCAGCGGGTCGAGCACGTCGATGCAGCGCTGGTAGGCCCCGCGGGCATAGTGGCCGAGCCCGACGGCCACGAGGCTGTCCCGCCGGATGCTGTCGGCGGTTTCCTGTGCCTGGGCGCTTCCTTTGGCCACCAGGCTGAGGAGCAGGAATAATATCGTTGTTCGTTTCATAAGTTGCATCGTTGAATTTATCATTTCGGAGGCAGGCTATACCTTTGTTATACATTAAATTGAAGTTACAGACCCCACCCCCAACCCCTCCCCTCAAGGGGAGGGGTTGGGGGTGGGGTCTGTAACTTCATTTTTAACCATTGGGGGTGGGGTCTGTAACTTCATTTCACACATCATATCCGACATCCTATTTCGGCAGCAAAGATACAAACAAATGATGAATTAAACTAATTTCTTTAGTTAATTAAACTAAAACAATTAGTTTATTTGAATTTAATTGACAAAACGGCATCCTTCATGGAGAAAAGCGGTGCTTCCCGAGGCAAAAAGCACCGCTTCTCGATGAAAAAAGCGGCACTTCTCGAGTCGAAAAGCACCGCTTCTTTTTTAGCGATTTGCGAGTCCGCTGATTATCAACGGATTATAAAAATCAATAGCAATACGAGACTTTTTTATTACAAATCATCGCCTCCCAAGCGTCATTTCACATATATTTTCTGGCCCTGACGGACGTAGAGACCATGCTTCGGGGAGACGACGCGACGGCCCTGAAGGTCGTAGACCGGCTGCGACGTGGCCCCACAGGGGGCGACACCATCGGCAGCGGGACGGGTGATGCCCGTGGCGACATTGTCGCCCAGGCGCAGCAGGCGCACGCCATGGCTGGGCACGTCGGTGGTGAGGACGCCCGTGGACGTGCCGAGGTCCTGCCCGGCCCAGATGTCATAGACGGGCACCTGCTCGTCGGCCCTATAGCCCAGCTGCGTCAGGTCGAAGGTGTAGGGCTGGCCCTTGGCGACGTAGAAAAGGAACTCCATGGTGGTGCCTGACGACGACGTGTTGTCGGTGTCGCACGAGGAGTCGTAGCCGCAGAGGGCGCGGAAGGTCTTGTAGGAGTGACCCTTGGGCAGGTCGTAGACGAGGGTGCACTGGGCATTGAGGCCCAGACCCGTGGTGTACGACTGTCCGTCGACGCGGAGCGTGCCGTTCTCGACGTTGCGGTTGACGTGGAGCGTGCCCCACTCCGAGGTGTAGCTGGTGTGCTGGAGCGTGGTGAGCGACGTCTCCTGGCCGTCGGCGTCGATGAGCACGGGGTTGATGAGGTCGGCGCGGTCGTAGGCGAAGCCGTCGCCATAGTTGCTCACGACGATCTTGAGCTGCTCGGCCCCCGTGACGTCGCACTCCATCGTGGTCGACTTGGTGCCGGTGCGCGAGATGAGTCCCGAGCGGGCGGCATAGTCGTCCTGCTCGTTGGTGAGCGGGTTCTGGTCGAACACCATGAAGCGTATCGAGGTCGTGGCGCCCGTCTGGCCGATGCCCGAGTCGTCGGCGGCGGCCATGGCCGTGAAGCGCACGACGTCCATGTCGTCAGGAATCTGGAAGAAGATGGCCGCATTGGCGTCGGTGGAGAAGCCGCGGTCGTAGGTCTGGCCCATCACCCGCATCTTGCCGCCGTTGTCGACGTTGCTGTTCTCGCGCACGCGATTAAAATAGGAGTTGGTGTACTGGCGGGTCTTGTACGTGCCGGTCAGGGCCACCTCCGTGCCGTCGCGCAGGATGAGCGTCGGGTTGATCCAGTCGCCGTGGTCGTAGTTGTAGTTGTCGCCGCCGTCGTCGACGACGAGCACAAGCGTCTTCGAGCCCTCAGGCCATGCGATGTCGACGTCGACCTTATGCCCGTCGGTCGTATAGGCGACGACCTCGGAGCGATAGAGGGCCTTCTGTCCGACGATCCATCGGTTGTTGTCGCGCTGGAAGAGGGCGAGATAGCGGTTGCCCGTCTCGGGGTCGAGAGACGTCCATGCGACGCGCCCCATGTCCTCGTCGTTAAGCACCTGACGGGCCTCGACGCCATACTTGTGCATGCGGTGATACTCCTCGTTGGTGAGCAGCGAGAGCGTGAAGTCGTCATTGCGGGTCATCTCGCCGCCGAAGAACAGGGGCGAATGGCAGATGCCCCAGAGCGACATCATCGTCAGCTGCTCATTCTCAGTCAGCGACGTCCAGCGGCCGCTCTGGGCCGAGGTGTAGCCCGGGTCGCCGATGGTCATGGCAATCTGTCCGAGAGGCAGCATGTCGCAGTCGGCATAGTTGCCGGGGCGCGCATACTGGCTCCAGGCGTCGGCCTCCTGGAACACGGCGTCGACGGCGCTCCAGTTGTCCCAGAGGTCGTCCATCATGCGCCACATGTTGGCATTGTCCAGACAGTCCTGGGCATACTGCAGCTGTGTCTTGCCGGGCGAGAGAGAGAGCACCATGGGGCGGCCCGTCTGGTCGATGGCCCGGCGGATCATGCGGATCTCGTCGGTATAGAACGGACGGCTGAGGTCGTCGATCTTGAGGAAGTCGACGCCCCACTGGGCATAAAGGTCCATGATGGAGTTATAGTAGAGCTGGCCATACTCGTTGTTCTGAACGGTCAGGTTGTCCTTCAGCCATGTGCAGGCGGGCGTCGTCGAGCTGTAGACCTGGCTCCAGGCGGTCTGCTCGCTGCCCTTCAGCTTATAGGAGGAGCCGAGGACCGACTTGGGCACGCCGCGCATGAGGTGGATGCCCAGCTTGAGACCCATCGCGTGGAGCTTGTCGGCCAGAGGCTTGAAGCCCACGTTGACGCCGTCCTGCATGCACGAGGGGAAGCGCGTGGGCGAGGGCAGGTAGCGGCCGTAGTCGTCGATGACGTAGTCCTGGTCGCCCCGCTGGTTATAGTTGCCGCCGCCGAGCGAGGGGTGGTTGCAATACCAGCGGATGTCGACGACGACATATTCCCAGCCATGACGGACCAGGTCGTTGTCGACGAGGTACTGTGCGTTCTGCATCACCTCCTTCTCGGTGACTGAGGAGTAGTAGCAGTCCCACGAGTTCCAGCCCATCGGGGGCGTCATGGCCCATGTGCGGAAGGTGGCGACGTCGTCCTGTGCGGCCACAGGACAGTTCATGGCCAGGGCGCAGAGGGCCACGGCCAGAGTCTTTAAAGTCTTTGTCAATTTCATAGTTTTTAAGTTATAGTTAAATAAAGCAATCAGTTCTGTTTCAGTTCGATGCGGAACGTCGTGCCGCGGCCCACCTCCGACTGCTTCACGAAGATGCGGCCCTTGTGGTATTCCTCGACGATGCGCTTGGCCAGCGAGAGGCCCAGGCCCCAGCCGCGCTTCTTCGTCGTGAAGCCCGGGCGGAAGACGTTGCCGATGTCCTTCTTGCGGATGCCCTTGCCCGTATCGCTCACCTCGACGACGACGAGGCCCGACTCCTCCGTCAGGGTGAGGTCGATGCGGCCCGTGCCCTCCATGGCGTCGACGGCGTTCTTGCAGAGGTTCTCGATGACCCATTCGAAGAGCGAGGCGTTCATCTTGACGATGACGTCGTGGTCAGGATAGTGGCCGCTGATGGCCACCTTCTGCGACGTACGCTTGTCCATATAGACGATGACACGGTCGAGCAGGTCGTTCATCGACGCCTCGACGGGCTCGGGCAGCGACCCGATCTTCGAGAAGCGCTCGGCGATGAGCTGCAGGCGCTTCACGTCGTTGTCCATCTCGGGGATGAGTTCGTCGTCAGGATAGTTCTCCTTCAATATCTCGACCCACGCCATGAGCGACGAGATGGGCGTGCCGAGCTGATGGGCCGTCTCCTTCGAGAGGCCCACCCACACCTTGTTCTGTTCAGCTTTTTTCGAGGAAAGCAGGGCGAAGATGGCGACGACGACAAAGATCATCACGATGCCCAGCTGCCAGTAGGGATACTGCGTCAGCCGCTTCAGGATGAGCGACTCGTCGAAGCAGACCAGCTGATAGCCCATCGTGGGGCCCAGCTCGATGCGGATCGTGTCGCCCCGGGCACGCATCCGCCGGGCATAAGCCTCGACGTCAGACACATCTTTAATATTACGGTAGTCCATCACCGCGCCTTCAGCGTCGAGCACAATGACGGGGATGGTGTTGTTGCCCTCGATGACGGCCGTCACGAGCGTCAGGTCGGTCTCGGCGTCGGCCTCGTTGAGGGCATGCATGGCCTCGGCCCACACCTCCATCTTGCGGCGCTCCTCCTGCTGCAGGTCGCGCACCATCAGATGCGACGCCAGCAGGGAGGCCACGGCGATCAGCACCGCCGCCACCACGAGCCATATCTTCACCTGTCGGATCCGGTCAGTCCATTGCATACATATCATTAACGCTATTTTGGTCAGTTTTATTACATAAATGACCAATTTTTCGCATTCAGACAGGCATGGGCAAGGATGGCTTCGTCCACTCTTTTTACAAAAGCGACAACCATAAACATCTATATAGCAACTATTTACAACAAAAGCAAACTTAGCTTGTCTACTTTTTTCAAAACATCATATACACATGCAATTATTTTTTATTACCTTTGCAGCCGTAACCTAACATAACGAATCTTTAACTAACTAAAAAAGCAAGTATGAAGAAAACAAAATTCTTACTCATGTTGTTGACGCTCATGCTGACGTCGATGACATCTCTTGCACAGAAGCGCACCCTGACGGGACATGTCGTCGACAACACCGGCGAGGCCGTCATCGGCGCATCTGTTGTGCAGAAAGGCACCTCCAACGGTGTCATCACCAACTATGACGGCGACTTCCGCATCGACGTGGAGCCAGGCGCCGTGCTGACCATCTCGTACATGGGCTACACCTCACAGGACGTGAGGGCCACCTTCCCCAGTGTCAGCGTGACACTCCAGCCTGACGAGCAGCTGCTCGACGAGGTGGTGGTCATCGGCTATGGTGTGCAGAAGAAGAGCGTCGTCACGGCCTCGATTGCCAAGGTGAGCGCCGACGATCTGGCCGGCACGACCCCGGTGCGTGTGGACAATGCGCTGAAGGGTCTGGCCTCGGGCGTCACGGTGACGGCTGCCTCTGGTCAGCCCGGTGCTGCCGCCCGCGTGAGCATCCGCGGCATCGGTACGATCAACAATGCCGACCCACTCTACATCGTCGACGGCATGCCGCTCGAAGGCAACATCGACTACCTGAACCCCTCGGACATCGAGTCGATCGAGGTGCTCAAGGATGCCGCCTCGGGTGCCGTCTACGGTGCACGTGCTGCCAACGGTGTGGTCATCGTCACCACCAAGTCGGGCAAGATGGGCAAGACGGCCGTCAACTACAACTTCTCGTACGGCATACAGAATCCCTGGCGCAAGCGCGACGTGCTCAACGCCACGGAGTATGCCCTGCTCATCAACGAGGGTCTGATGAACAGCGGATCGGCCCCACGCTATGCCGACCCCTACAGCTTCGGCGAGGGCACAAACTGGCAGGACCTGGTGTTCAACGACGACGCCCCGGTGGTGAACCATGAGGTGAACGTCAGCGGCGCTTCGGAGAAGGTGAACTACTACCTCTCGCTGGGCTACTACGACCAGGAGGGCATCGTCGGCGGCAACTTCGACCGCTCTAACTATAAGCGCATGACGCTGCGCAGCAACACGAAGTATGTGCTCTTCGACGCCACGAAGGAGCGCGAGTGGCTCAACAAACTGACCGTCACCGCTAATCTTTCGTATGCACGCGTGAAGGGCGTCGGCATCGGCACCAACTCGGAGTGGGGATCGGTGCTGGGCAGCGCCCTCTGCCTGTCGCCCATCGTGAAGCCTTACCTCTCTGGAGCCGAAGCCGAGGCTGCCCTGGCCGAATACCAGAACCTGTACGGCGCACGCGGCTATCAGCCCATGTACAATGCTGAAGGCATGCTCTACACCGTGCCAGGCAGTGAGTTCAAGGAGCTGAACAACCCGCTGGCCATGTTGGCCTTGCCGGGTGCCTACACCTGGGTGCACAAGTTCGTGGCCAACTTCGCCGCCGACCTGAGCCTGGGCTATGGATTCAACTACCGCATCTCCTACGGTGCCGACCTCAACTTCAACGGCATCGACAAGGGTTATAACATCCTCTACTACCTCTCGGGCAACAACAACGCCACGAAGAACGGCGCCAACGCCCAGAGCAACCGCGGCACCAACTGGCAGCTGGAGAACGTGCTGACATGGGACAAGACCTTCGACAAGCACACAATCAACGTCGTGCTGGGACAGTCGGCCAAGAAGTCGACGGGATGGTATCTCGGAGGCAGCCGCAACAACCTGGTCGACCCGACGGGTGCCAAGCCCTATATCGACTATTCGACGGGACTGGCCGTCGACGGCGACATGAACGTATGGGGTGGCCCCAACGAGACGGCCACACTGGCATCGCTCTTCGCCCGCGCCAGCTACAACTACGACGAGCGCTACATGGTGCAGGCCACGGTGCGCCGAGACGGTTCGAGCCGCTTCGGATCGAACAACCACTACGCCACGTTCCCCTCGTTCTCGGTGGGCTGGAACGTGATGAACGAGAAGTTCATGGAATCGACCCGCGACTGGCTATCAAACCTGAAGCTGCGCGCCAGCTGGGGTAAGAACGGTAATGAGAACATCGGTAACTTCCGCTATGCCGTCTACACAGAGTCGGGCCACAACGTGCTCTTCGGACGTAATGAGAACGAGATCCGCGGCGTCAAGGCCGGCGGACTTGCCAACCCCGACCTGAAGTGGGAGGAGAGCGAGCAGACCGACCTCGGCGTCGACTTCGGATTCTTCAACAATGCCCTGACCTTCAGCGCCGACTACTATGTGAAGAAGACCAACGGCATGCTGATGGAGATTCCCATCCCGAACTACGTGGGTGAGTCGAAGCCTATCGGCAACGTGGGCGACATGAAGAACAGCGGCTTCGAGTTCGAACTGGGCTATAAGTTCAACGTGGCCGACGCCAAGTTCCAGGTCAAGGGCAACCTGTCCTACCTGAAGAACGAACTGGTCAAGCTGGGCAACGAGAGCGGATACATGGGCACCGACAGCTATGCCAACGTCGGAACGATCGCCCGCGCCATGAACGGCGAGCCCTTCCCCTACTTCTATGGCTACAAGACCGACGGCATCTTCCAGAACATGAACGAGGTGATGGCCTACACCAATGCCGACGGCAGCCTCATCCAGCCTAACGCCGTGCCGGGCGACGTCCGCTTTGTCGACGTCAACGGCGACGGCAAGATCTCTGACCAGGATGAGACAAAGATCGGTAAGGGCATGCCCGACTGGACCTTCGGTCTGAGCCTCAACGCCGAGTGGCGCGGCTTCGACTTCTCGGCCTTCTTCCAGGGCACTATCGGCAACGACATCTACGACGCCACCTTCGGCCGTTCGGACGCCTTCGGATTCAACATGCCGCGCTGGATGCTCGGCCGATGGACCGGCGAGGGCACCTCGACGACCACGCCGCGCTATGTGGCCGGCGACGCCGTCAACTGGATGTCGTCCGACCTCTACGTCTACGACGGCAGTTACATGCGTCTGAAGAACATCCAGCTGGGCTACACCCTGCCGCGCGAGCTGACCCGCAAGGCCTTCATCGAGCGTCTGCGCGTCTACGTCGCTGCCGAGAACCTGCTCACGTTCACCAAGTATCACGGCTTCGACACCGAGATTGCCGCCGACCAGAAGTCGCTCGGCATCGACAAGGGCGTCTACCCGCAGGCCAAGGTGTTCACCGTCGGCCTGAACCTGGGCTTCTAATGTATCACCTTTTTTAATATAAACTATACAATGAATACAAACAAGATATTGACAACAGGTCTGCTTTCGGCTGCCATGATGCTGACGGGCTGCGCCGACTCTTTCCTCGAAGTGGAACCGCAGACCAAGACAACGCTCGGTGAATACTATTCCACCAAGGAGCATGTCTACGAGGCCCTCGTGGCTGCCTATGCCCCGATGCGCATGTACGACTGGAACGGTGCACAATATTCGTCGCTGAACGTCTCGGCCGACGTCATGGCCGACATCATGTGGACGGGCGCATCTGATCCCAGCGACCAGCAGCACTGGCACCTCATGGAGAACTTCGAGTCAACCCCGCTGACGGCCCTGCGCGGCGTCTGGGACCAGAGCTATCAGGGCGTGAAGCGCGCCATCGACGTCGTCAGCTATCTGCCCGACGCCAACATGACCGACCAGGACAAGGCTCTCTTCGAGGCCGAGGCTCGCGTGCTGCGCGACTTCTACTACTGCCAACTGTGGAAGTTCTATGGCAACATCCCCTACTTCACCGAGCAGTTGCGTACCCCCTATCTGGCTGACCAGCTGAAGGCCGACGACGTCTATAAAAACGTCATCGAGGACCTCGAGGGCGCCATCGACATGAAGGTGCTGCCAATGCAGTGGGACGACGACAACCTGGGCCGCGTTTCGCAGGCCATGGCCTATATGCTCTACGCCGAGATGGTGATGTATCAGAACGACCAGGCCCGCTACGCCAAGGCCCTGCAGTACATGCAGGAGATCATTGCCTCGCCCCTCTATGACCTGAACCCCAGCTATCCCAACATCTGGGAGACGTCGGGCGAATGGACCAAGGAGTCGATCTGGGAAATCTGCTACACCGACGGACCTAACGGCAAACGCGCCTACGAAGGCGGCGTAAAGAACGTCGGCGGCACATGGCTGCCCCGCATCATCAGCCCCGACACGCCCACGGGCGCACTGGCTGACGACGGCATCGACAACGGCTGGGGAACCTTCGTCGTGCGTGCTGAGACCTACGAGATGTATGCCGACGGCGACACCCGCCGCGACGCCACCTGCTATCATGCCCAGGAGGGCACCTACAAGCCCCGCTATCAGGATACGGGTTACTTCCTCAACAAATACCTGGCACGCAAGTCGAATCTCGTCGACATCAACGGCGCCACCGACGGCAACTTCAACAACAACCTCCGCATGTACCGCTATGCCGAGACGCTCCTCAATGCCGCCGAACTGCTCGTGCTCACCAACGGCGACGCGTCGAAGGCTGCCGACTACCTCAACCAGGTGCACCACCGTGCCGGTCTGACCGATAACCTGACGGCCACCGTCGACAATATCATCCAGGAGCGCAAGCTCGAGTTCGTCGGCGAAGGCAAGCGCTACTGGGACCTCGTCCGCACGGGCAAAGCCTCGACGACGCTCGTCCCCGACAAGTACGGCTATCGCACCAACACGTGGAGCGAGAGCAAGAAGTACCTGCCCATCCCGCAAAACGAGATCGAGGCCGCACAAGGCAACTTAGTCCAGAACAATTACTAACCATTTAATCGCAGACACAGATATATGAATAAGACATTCAAAAATATAGGAAGCGCACTGATGATGGCACTGGCCCTGACGGCCTGCTCGCCCGACGAGTTCGACAGTCCCAGCCAGGCCGGCATCCCGCAAGTGGGGCAGGCTGACGTCAGTGTCAACGTCGACCAGACGACCAACCAGGTCACCCTGACGATGAACAACAAGGGCTGCTACCCCTTGTGGTATATCCCCAACGGCGCCAAGACGGTCTATTCCACCGTCAACGGCCTGAAGCGCATCTTTGCCACGGCAGGCGAATACCAGGTGAAGTATCAGATCGGCAATGCCAACGGCGTCAGCCTCGGCATGGACTCGGTCAGCTTCAAGATCGACAACACCATCTTCAACTTCGACCAGTACTTCAACCTGATGGCCGGCGGCTCTGAAGGCAGCGGCAGCAGCAAGACATGGCGCATCGACAACAGCGTCGCTCAGCACCTGGGCTGCGGTCCGTCGGGCACCACCGGCACAGAGTGGTACGGCGCCCAGCCCGACGAGAAGGCCGGCACGGGCCTCTATGAGAGCAGCATTACGCTGACCACCGAGAAGCAATACACCTTCGACCCAGGCAAGGGAGGCTGCGTCTATGTCAACACGGGCTGCACCATCTTCCCCGAGTCACATCAGGACGTTGACTTCAGCGCGCCCGTCGAGGCTCAGACCGTCAGCTACGACTTCGACGTCGTGGGCGACAATCTCTACCTCACGCTGCCTGCTGAGACTCTGTTCCCCTACATTGCCAACGACGCCCAGTATAAGTCGCCTGTGCGGTTCCTCATCGAGTCGGTCACGCCGAAGCAGATGGTGCTCGTCTACGACAACGGCGAGATCGCATGGCACTTTATCCTGACCAGCGGCGAGCGCGCCACCGTCTTCGAGGGCTTCGACTACGACAGCGACTGCAACATGTGGCGCACGGCCCACTTCACCACCGAGACCTTCTATGCCCAAGGTGGCGACTGGGCCGCCTGCCCCGAGCCCATCGGCCTCGACATCAGCGACATGAAGAACGTCAAGGTTTCGCTGCCCTGCCAGACCAACATGCAGTGGCAGGCCCAGGTGAAGCTCTTCTCTGACCAGACCACCAACGCGGCCACCAACTACGACTTCTCGCTCGTCATGAACTCCGACAAGGACCTCAACGGCGTCACCGTCAAGCTCGTCAAGCACGGCGACGACGGCACCTTCTACTTTACCGACCAGATCGACCTGAAGGCCTACGAAGCCTATATCTTCTGGAAGAGCGACATGGCCGGCATCGACATGGAGAACGTCGACCTCGTGCTCGACTTCGGCGGATGCCAGGCCGGCACCAATGTCACCGTCCAGAACATCGTGCTCAAGGAGCATGGCTGCGACGACGGCACCGTGCTGCCCGTCGACGACACGCCCGTCTTCAACGGCTACAACTACGACAACGACTGCAACCAGTGGCGCACGGCACAGTTCACCACCGAGACCTTCTACGCCCAGGGTGGCGACTGGGCCGCCTGCCCCGAGCCCATCGGCCTCAACACCAGCGACATGAAGAACGTCAAGATCTCACTGCCTTGCGAGACCAACATGCAATGGCAGGCCCAGGTGAAGCTCTTCTCAGACATCGCCTCCAACTCGGCCACTAACTACGACTTCTCGCTCGTGATGAACACCGACAAGGACCTGCGCGGCGCCACCGTCAAGCTCGTCAAGCATGGCGACGACGGCACCTTCTTCTTCACCGACCAGATCGACGTCAAGGCCTATGAGCCCTACGTCTTCTACAAGAGCGACATGGCCGGCATCGACATGGAGAATGTCGACCTCGTGCTCGACTTCGGCGGATGCCAGGCCGGCACTAACGTCACCGTCGAGAATATCGTCTTCAAGGAGCACGGCTGCGACGACGGCGCAGGACAGCCCGGTCAGGGCGGTGGCGACACCCCAGAGCTCGTCTACGACAGTGCCGACAACCTCTGGAAGGCGGCCATCGACGACGCCCGCGACTACACCACCGAGTTCTATTATGCCACTGGCGGCGCATGGGAGCCATGCCCTGAGCCCATCGGCTTCGCCCACGACGGCAAGACCATCACCATCGACCTGCCCATCGAGACCATGAACCAATGGCAGGCTCAGGTGAAGATCCACACCAACATTCCCGGCGATGCCGACACGCCCTACGACTTCAGCTGCAAGCTGACGGCCGACAAGGCGATGAACGGCGCCACGGTGAAGCTGACGCAGGACGGCGACGACGGCAACTTCTTCTTTGCCGATCAGGTCGAGCTGCCCGCCTACGAGGAGGTGACCTACACCGCCACGGGCCGCCTGCTGCCTACGGGCGGTGCCGAGAAACTGATGATGGTGTTCGACTTCGGAGGTTGTCAGGCCGGCACCCGCGTCACCATCAGCGACATTATCCTGCAGAAATCAAAGTAAGATCATGACCAGAACCATGTTTTCTTCCATCATCCTATTCCTCGCCATGGGCTCCACAGCCTGTGGCGGGGACAGCGATGAACCCGCCAGCGGCAGCGATGTGGCCCTGAAGCTCAGCAAGCAGGCCATCGAGGCACCGGCCGACGGGCTCAGCACCAGCTTTGAGTTGACCACCACCCAGGACTGGGCCGTCTATGCCGACGACAACTGCAAGGAGTGGGTCACGCTCAGCCCCGCCAACGGCACCAGCCGCAGCGCCACGGTGAACGTCAGGATAGCCAAGAACACAGACTACGCCGCCCGCCAGGGCCGAATCGTGGCCATGTCGGGCACCGCCCGCGCCGCCATCGACGTCAGCCAGCAGGCCGCTGAGCGCCCGGCCACCGACCCCTCCATCAAGGGTCCCGAGGGCTACGAGCTGGTGTGGAACGACGAGTTCGACTCGGGCACCACGCTTGGCAGCAGCTGGACCCACGAGATCTGGCCCGCCGGCAGAGTGAACAACGAGTTGCAGGCCTACGTCAACGGCACATCGCCGCGGGGCGACCGCGTCACCGAGATTGCCGACGGCACCCTGCGCATCCACTGCTTCAAGGAGGACGGCAAGATCTATTCCGGCCGCGTCTACGCCAAGGTGCGCCAGGGCTGGAAGTACGGCTACTTCGAGGCCTCCATCAAGTTGCCGAAGGGCAAGGGCACATGGCCGGCCTTCTGGATGATGCCAGTCAACTTCACCAACTGGCCGGGCGACGGCGAGATCGACATCATGGAGGCCGTCGGCTACCAGCCCGACCGCGTCTGGTCGACCATCCACTGCAACAAGTACAACAACGGCGGCACCGCCACCGAATCGCGCAGCACCACGCTTCAGAACGCCTACACCGCCTTCCACAAGTATGCGTTGCTCTGGACCGAGGACAAGATGACGTTCTACGTCGACGGCAAGGAGCTGCTCACCTATCGCGACGACGGCACCGGCCGCGACGCATGGCCTTTCACGGCCGCCTTCTATCCTATCCTCAACCTCGCCTGGGGTGGCGACTGGGGCGGAGCGCAGGGCGTCGACGAGTCGTTCCTGCCCGCCACGATGGAGGTCGACTACGTCCGTGTCTTCCAAAAAAGGCCGTAAGCCGACAATATTGACTTGGGATTATTCCAAACCACGAATTGCACTAATCACACGAATTGACTGCGCCCGGAAAGCGCATTTCAGATTCGAGTAATTAGTGCAATTCGTGGTTTATTTATTTTCTTCACATATCGTACAGACATAATTCCTGTCAACGGCCACGATCGTCGTGAAGCGCGCTTCGGGGTGGTCGTCGAGCAGATGCTGCAGCCGTGGCCAGTCGGTGGTGAGCCCATAGCCAGAGAGCTTCGAGAGGCTCTCCTTCATGGTCCACAGGCGGGTGAAGCTGACGTCGGGCCGCTCACTGGCCATCATCGCGTCGTACTCCGCCGCGCTCAGGACGTGGCGCGAGAGCTGTTCGTGGGGGGCTTGCAGCGTCTCGATGTCGATGCCGACAGGCCGGTCGCTGACCACGCAGGCGGCGCCTTTGGTGCAATGGCTCAGGTTGAAGTGCAGGTCGGGATAGTCGGCAAAATAAGGCTTGCCATGCTCGCCCTGGCTGACCTCCGGAACGTCGTCGAGCCCCCACACCTCGCGACAGGCGCGGCGCAGCAGCAGCCACGCGCCCGCACTCTGCCGGCGCAGGCCCTCACGCCGGTAGGCCAGGGTGCGCTCCCGCCGCCATTGCGGCATCAGCCTCAATGCCGCGTCGAGGTCGATCTCGTCCAGTCGGTCGTCGATAAAATACTTCATGCGGCTGCAAAGGTAGCCATTTTGCAGAAGAAAAACGAATTTTCGACGGAAGAAATTCTGCCGGGCGGAAGAAAAAGGAGTCGCCGGGGGCTCACCTCATCACCAGCATCGAGTAGTCGATGTTGTCCTCGGCCACGCTGCGCCCCGTGGCCGGCGGTTCGGCCTGGCGGCTGGCCACTTGCCTGGGGGCACGACGGGGGCGCTCGACATAGCGGACGACGGTGTCAGGGCGCTGGGCGACGGGCACCTCGCGGGTGATATAGATGGTGTCGGCCTTGGCCGTCAGCGGTGTGGCGTCGCCGTCGGGCTGACGCACGGAGAGCCCGAACAGGAAACCGGCCACGGCAGCAGCCGGCAGGGCCACGAGCCATGCGGGCACGGCTGGCCGGCGGTGCTGTCGGCGCCAGGGGCGCGGGCTCAGTCCGTTCATGTCGGCCTCGCGCTGGCGGCGGGCGGTGTCGATGATGGTTTGGTTGTCTATTTTCATGATTGTTTGTTTTTTTAGAGGGGGCTGCGTTGGCAACGCAGCTTACTGGACGGTGATGATAGTTATTTTTAGGGGAGGAGGGCGGCAGCGAGCTGCTGCTTGATGTGGTTCATGATCTTGTGCTGGCGGCTCTTGACGGTGCCCTCGGGCAGCCCGATGACGGCGGCCGTCTCAGCGATGGAGAGCTCCTCCTCGAAGCGGAGGGCGAAGAGCATGCGGGCCTCGGCGGGCAGGCCGTCGAGCACCCGCTGGAGGGCGGCGTCGAATTCGGCCTGCGAGAGATCGGCCTCAACCGTGGGCAGCTCGGCCTCGGGCTGGCGGTCAATCTGAGCCATCGCCTCGGCCTCCACCTGCAGGTGGCGGTAGCGGTTCTTGCAGAGATTATAAGCCACGCTGAAGAGCCACGTGCGGAACGGGCGGCCGGCGTTGTACGTGCGGCGGGCATCGTAGATGCGCAGGAAGGCATCGTGGCAGAAGTCGGCCGCCAGCTCGCGGTCGCCGCCGAGCTGGCGCACGAGAAAGCCCTGCAACCGCCGTGCATAGCGGTTGTAGAGCTCAGCGAAGGCCCGCTCGCTGCCGTCGGCCATGAGCCGTTCGTCAGATAAACGAGAGAGATTGAGATGGATGAGCATGGGCCTACCGGTTGTCAGTCAGGAGATTGAGGAACATCTGCTTGTCGTCCCCCGAGAGCGACGTGTTCGTCACGGCCCTCACGAGGATGTTCATCAGCCACTTATAGCGCCGCTCATCGTGCTTGGCATAGTAGGGCAGCAGGTCGGCCAGCAGGACGGCATAGTTGGCCGACAGCCGTTCGCCCGAGGTCCATTCCGGGCGGAACGAGACGAGCAGATACTCCAGCATGTAGTTTTCCTCGACGTTGCGGCGCTTCACGGTCATGTTGTCGTAAGACTTAGGGGAATAGCGGAGCGTCAGGCCCTCGTTGTAGAGGTGCTCCTTCCATGGCTCGGTCACAGAGGGGGGCGTGGTGGCCGAGAAGTAAAGCTGGCGGCCGAAGCGGTCGATGAGTGTCTGCAGCAGCCGTCGCTCGTAGTCGTCGTAGGACCACCCCTGCTCCCATTGTGGCAGCGCGATGTCGAGCTTGCGCGACAGCCACTCGCGATACTCCTTGACGAAGAGGAAGGGTATGCAGACGATGGTCTTGTCGCGATGCTCGCGCATGCCCTCCTGGATGAGCCACTTCGGGATGACGGCCGCGTCGCCGTTGGCCAGGATGATGCCTCCCTGGTCCATGCCCAAGAGCTCGTTGTAGCTGTAGCGCAGGACCGCCTCGGAATAGAGTCCGCTGTCGAAGAATCGCTTGGCCATCTGGCTCATGCGCTCCATCTGTCCCTTCATGGCCAGATAGCAGACCCACTCGTTGTAGTCGCTGAGCGTCATGTTGTCGGGCAGCATCGTAAGGGCCGCCTCGGCATAGGCATCGCCGTCGGTGCCCTCGCCATGGCCCAGCTTGATGGCAATGTAGGCACACATATTATAGGTATAGGTATTCGGGATGGCCTGGCCCATCTCCACGACGGCCTGGTGGGCGATGCTGTCGGAGCTGTCGCCCCACCAGCCCATGTAGCGTGCGGCGTTGTAGTAGTTGAGCCAGGCCCGCTCGTCCTTCGGGTTGTGCCTGACGGCCTGCTGCCAGGCCGACTTCTGCTCTGCATACCAGACGAAGTCTTTCTCCGTCACGATGGGACTCTCGATGGTTTGCTGTGCGCGTGCCATGCCGATGGCGGCAAGGCATACGAATACGATTGCGGTTCGTTTCATCATTGCTTTCATTGTTCGTTGGGTTGTTTCTGAAAGGTGATACACGCGAGCAGGAAAAAGGTTCACGGGATTGTCATTTTTATTAACAAACCCGATTTGCAGTTTAAAGAAGCGGTGCTTTTCGGGTCAAAAAGGACCGCTTCTCGACTCAAAAAGCACCGCTTTTCTTATCGAGAAGCGGTGCTTTATTATTTTTCAACGCATAAAAGATTATTATTCAAGTAGTTATGTATTTGTGTCGAAAAATTGCGAAAAATCACGACACGCCTACACAATCAAAGTGAAGAGGACATACATCCAGTGGGCAATGATGGCCGCACAGAGACCGCCGACGGTGTGCGACAGGATGGCCTTCGACGTCTGCTCGCGATAGCCCAGCGAGTCGAGCATGGCGGTGTGGGTGCTAAGGAATCCGCTCCAGCACATGCCGATGGCGGTGAAGACGGCGATGGCATTGCCGTCGATCCAGCCCTGCTCGGCAAATCCGGGCACGAGGCTGAGGGCGGCGCCCACGGCGCCCAGGGCGGTGATGGGGAAGGCAATCTGGTGCGGGTCGCCAAAGCCGAAGAGCCAGCGGAACAGGAAGTCGATCTTGGCCCCCAGCCAGGGCAGCAGCTCGACGCCCTCGTAGGCCTGGCCGTTGTAGACGCCGTCAGGGCCGGGGCCGAAGGTGAGGATCATGACGAGCGTCGAGATGATGAGCACGCCGGGGATGATGGCGATGCCCACGTCGACACCCGTGCGTCCGCCGTCGAGCAGCGAGTTGAGAATGCGGATGAAGAGCGTCTTCTCCTCTGCCGGCACGGCCTCCTGCTGTTCCTCGATGTCGCTACGTTCGACGGCGTTCTCCGTGGCAAACTCGGGATGGGCCTTGACGAGCAGATGCTGCATCATGCGGGTGGAGACGATGCAGCCGCAGAAGGCCCCGAACAGTCCGATGAGCGGTGCGGCGAAGTAGCCTTGACCAATCATATATATAATGACGATGAGGCCCATGCCGAAGGCGGTGCCGAAGTTGGTCAGCGAGATGTACTGATACTTCTTGAAGTAGCCTGCGAAGCGCTTGTCCTGAGACAGCGAGATGATGGCGGGGTTGTCGCTCAGGAAGGTCATCACGGCGCCCAGCGAGGCCACGCCGGGCATGTGGAACAGGGGTCGCATCAGGGGCCGCAGCAGCAGCTCGAGCATGCTGACGACGCCGAACTCGACAAACAGTCGGCCGATGGCGCCCGTGATGACGCAGATGCCCATCAGATAGAACACGGTGTTGAGCAGCAGGTCGTGGGCCGTCTTCATAATGGTGTTCAGCATGTTGGCAGCACCCATCTGCCAGCCGATGCCCGAGAACAGGATCAGCACGATGGTCAGGCAAATGGCGCCCGACCGTATGGTTTTCATTTCAACTTTCATCATAAATTCTCAACTCTCAATTCTCAACTCTCAATTACCAATCACCTTCACCCGCCACGTCAGTCCGACGTCGACGAGCGACTGGCGGTCGAGCATCGTGCCGGCGGGGTTGGCGTTGGTGCCGAACGAATAGCAATAGTTGGCATGCAGCCGCACGCGGCCATCGCCCAAGGGGAAGAACTCCAGGCCGCCGCCCACGCGGGTCAGCTCGGTGCCGGCCATGACGAGCTGGTCGGCAGCGGTGTGCGTCCGGTTGACGTCGTAGGACGCCTTGGCATAAATATTCCACTTGGCCGTGGGCCGATAGCTCAGCTCGCCAATGACGGAGCAGTCGCGCAGGAAGTATGTCTGATGGTCGGCCGCGCGGTTCATCAGGTCGAGCTCGAGGCGCAGGCGGTCGCTCAGCCGCAGCTCGTTGCCCAGGGCGATGTAGCTGATGTAGTGGCCGTCGGTCCGCTCCATCATGTTCACGCTCCACATCGTGCTCCATGGGCCGTGCGAGCCATACCACATCAGGTTGTAGCTGTAGAGGTCCTCATGGCTGAAGGCCGGCAGCTGCCGATAGGGGCTCTCGCACACCTGAAAGCGCAGCTTGTCAGCCGCCGTCAGCTGATAGGCCACGCTGGCGCCCCAGGCATAGCAGGGCACGTTGTTCCAGAACTCGCTGCAGAAGTAGAGGTCGATGGGCGCGCGGTCGTACTCGTAGCCGCCGATGTCGACCACCTGCTTGCCGGCCGACAGCGTCCACTGCTCCGTCGGTTGATAGTCGAGGTGGAGCCAGTCGGTAGCATCGAAGAAGCCGGCATCGAGCGACGCCTTGTTCAGGCGCTGGCGATAGCTGTAGGTCAGCCGGTCGGCAATCTGCCCGTTCATCTTCACGTTGAGATAGCGGCCGCTGAAGCCCGACGCGTCGTCGCGCCCGGAGCCGTCGACGTAGTCGCGCTGATAATCGCCGCGAGCCTCCACGCTGAGATGCTCAACCACACGTTGCTGAGCTATGGCAGACACGCACACCAGCCACGAGGCGACCAGTAGTAATACTGATTTCATAGTAGTTATAGATTTTACAAGGCGCAAAGGTAATACTTTTCAGCGAATATTCAACGCATATTCTCTTAAAAAAGCAAAAACAGGAACAAATGACAAACAAAGTTTGGCTGAATCATTGAAAAGTTGTAACTTTGCAGGCAGTTTTTATTATTTTATCATAGGAATATGCTTACACTAAAACTCATTACTGAGCAGACTGAGCGCGTCATTGCCGGTCTGGAGAAGAAACACTTTACGGGCGCCCGGGAAGCCATCGACGAGGTGCTCGCTGTCGACAGGAAGCGCCGCGAGGCCCAGCAGGAGCTGGACCGCAACCTGGCTGAGGCCAAGAAGATGGCCGCACAGATAGGCGCCCTGATGAAGGAGGGCAAGCGCGACGAAGCCAACGCCGTCAAGGAGCAGGTGTCGCAGATGAAGGAGACGAACAAGCAGCTGGACGAGCAAATGTCGAAGGCCCAGGAGGAGATGACGCGTCTGCTCTGCCAGATCCCCAATATCCCCTACGACGAGGTGCCCGAGGGCCTGCACGCCGAGGACAACCGCGTGGTGAAGAGCAACCTCAAGGAATGTACGCCGGACGACACCGTCGGCAACTGGACGGTCAATCCCACGCTGGGCATCGAGAATCCCCTGCCCCACTGGGAGCTGGCCAAGAAATACAACCTGATCGACTTCGACCTGGGCGTGAAGATCACGGGCGCCGGATTCCCCGTCTACATCGGCAAGGGCGCCCAGCTGCAGCGCGCCCTGATCAACTTCTTCCTGACCGAGGCCGGCAAGAGCGGCTACACGGAGATCATGCCCCCGACGGTGGTCAACGCCGCCTCGGGCTACGGCACGGGTCAGCTGCCCGACAAGGAGGGCCAGATGTATCACGCCGAGGTCGACGACTTCTATCTGATTCCGACGGCCGAGGTGCCCGTGACGAACATCTATCGCGACGTCATCCTCGACGAGAAGCAGCTGCCCATCAAGAACTGCGCCTACACCGAGTGCTTCCGCCGCGAGGCCGGCTCCTACGGCAAGGACGTGCGCGGACTGAACCGCCTGCATGAGTTCTCGAAGATCGAGATCGTGCGCATCGACACGCCGGAGCACTCTCGCGAGAGCCACAAGGAGATGCTGGAGCACGTCGAGGGCCTGCTGAAGAAGCTCGAGCTGCCCTACCGCATCCTGCTGCTCTGCGGCGGCGACCAGTCGTTCACCTCGGCCATCTGCTACGACTTCGAGGTCTACTCGGAGGCTCAGGGCCGCTGGCTCGAGGTGTCGTCGGTCTCCAACTTCGACACCTATCAGGCCAACCGCCTGAAGTGCCGCTATCGCCGCGAGGACACGAAGAAGACGGAGCTATGCCACACCCTGAACGGCTCGGCACTGGCCCTGCCCCGCATCGTGGCCGCCCTGCTGGAGAACAACCAGACGCCTGAGGGCATCCGCATCCCGAAGGCCCTCCAGCCCTACACGGGATTCGACATCATCGACTAAAGTCAACATCTACACACAACTAAATTTGATTTTTTGAGTATGAATAAGATTGTCAGGAAAGAACAGTTCTCGGAGAAGGTATTCCTCTTCGAGATCGAAGCACCCCTCATCGCGAAGAGTCGCAAGGCGGGCAACTTCGTCATCGTACGCGTGGGCCAGAAGGGCGAGCGCATGCCTCTCACCATCGCTGCCGCCGACATCGCGCGCGGCACCATCACGCTGGTCGTGCAGAAGGTGGGCCTCTCGTCTTCAAAGCTGTGCCAGCTGGAGGTGGGCGACTACGTGACGGACGTCGTAGGCCCCCTCGGCAACCCGACCAAGATTGAGAAGTTCGGCACGGTGGTCTGCGCCGGAGGCGGTCTGGGCGTCGCACCCATGCTGCCCATCATCCAGGCGCTGAAGGCTGCCGGCAACCGCGTGCTGTCGGTCATGGCCGGCCGCTCCAAGGATCTTATCATACTGGAAGATAAAGTGCGCGAGTCGTCTGACGAGGTCATCATCATGACCGACGACGGCTCCTACGGCGAGAAGGGCGTCGTCACCGTCGGCATCGAGAAGTTCATCGAGCAGGAGCACGTCGACAAGGTCTTTGCCATCGGACCGCCCATCATGATGAAGTTCTCGAACCTGACGGCCCAGAAGCACGGCATCCCCTGCGAGGTGAGCCTCAACACCATCATGGTCGACGGCACCGGCATGTGCGGCGCCTGCAGACTGACGATTGGCGGCAAGACGCGCTTCGTCTGCATCGACGGACCTGAGTTCGACGGCGCCCTCGTCGACTGGGACGAGATGTTCAAGCGCATGGGCACGTTCAAGAAGCAGGAGCAGGAGGAGATGGAGCACTACGAGGAGCACCTCACGCATACTGTGGTCGACGGTTCCTCCGTCGACGCCCCCGCTGTCCGCAACGCCAGTGTGGTCGACGGTTCAGCCGTCGACACCATCGACGTCCTCACCGACCGCAACGCCCCCTGGCGCGACGAGCTCCGCAAGAGTATGAAGCCCAAGGAGCGCACCCAGATCGAGCGCGTCGTCATGCCCGAGCTCGACCCCGTCTATCGCGCCACCACGCGCAACGAGGAGGTCAACATCGGACTGACCAAGGAGCAGGCCATGCGCGAGGCCAAGCGATGCCTCGACTGCGCCAAGCCGACCTGTGTCGAGGGTTGTCCCGTCGGCATCAACATCCCCTCGTTCGTCAAGAACATCGAGCGCGGAGAGATCCTGGCCGCTGCCAAGGTGCTCAAGCAGACCTCGGCCCTGCCCGCCGTCTGCGGACGCGTCTGCCCCCAGGAGAAGCAATGCGAGAGCCGCTGCATCCACCTGAAGATGAACGAGCCGGCCGTCGCTATCGGCTATCTGGAGCGCTTCGCCGCCGACTATGAGCGCGAGTCGGGCAACATCTCGCTGCCCGAGATGGCACCGGCCAACGGCATCAAGGTGGCCGTCGTCGGCTCCGGACCTGCCGGCCTGTCGTTTGCCGGCGACATGGCCAAGCTGGGCTACGACGTCTATGTCTTCGAGGCCCTGCACGAGATTGGCGGTGTGCTGAAGTATGGCATCCCCGAGTTCCGTCTGCCCAACAAGATCGTCGACGTCGAGATCGACAACCTGCGCAAGATGGGCGTCCACTTCCAGACGGACGTCATCGTCGGCAAGACCATCAAGGTCGAGGATCTGGAGCAGCAGGGCTTCCGCGGCATCTTCGTCGGCTCGGGCGCCGGACTGCCCAACTTCATGAACATCCCGGGCGAGAACCTTATCAATATTATGTCGTCCAACGAATACCTGACGCGCGTCAACCTCATGGACGCCGCCAACCCGACGACCGACACGCCGCTCAACCCGGCCAAGAACGTGCTCGTCGTGGGCGGTGGCAACACGGCCATGGACTCATGCCGCACGGCCAAGCGACTGGGGGCCGACGTCACGCTGGTCTATCGCCGCTCGGAGGTGGAGATGCCGGCCCGACTGGAGGAGGTGAAGCACGCCAAGGAGGAGGGCATCAACTTCCTCACCCTGCACAACCCCATCGAATACATCGGCGACGAGCAGGGAGCCGTCCGGCAGGCCGTTCTACAGGTGATGGAGCTCGGCGAGCCCGACGCCTCGGGACGACGCAGCCCCGTGCCCGTAGAGGGCAAGACGGTGACGCTCGACGTCGATCAGGTCATCGTGGCCGTCGGCGTCAGCCCCAACCCGCTGGTGCCGAAGTCGATCGAAGGACTTGAGCTGGGCCGCAAGAACACCATCGTCGTCAACGACGGCATGCAGTCCTCACGCTCGGAGATCTTCGCCGGCGGCGACATCGTCCGCGGCGGTGCCACGGTCATCCTCGCCATGGGCGACGGACGCCGTGCCGCCCAGAACATGCACGATTATTTACAGTCAAAATAGTGTGTGTCGCGATTCTGTCGCAACAATAAAAAAAGTGTGTGTTGCGATTCCGTCGCAACAATAAAGAAAAAGAATGAACGGTCTATACACCATCCTACTGCTCATACTGAGCAACGTCTTCATGACGCTTGCTTGGTATGGGCACTTGAAACTCCAGGAGACAGGCACATCATCCAACTGGCCCCTGCTGGGCGTCATCGTCTTCTCGTGGGGCATCGCCTTCTTCGAGTATTGCTGCCAGGTGCCGGCCAACAGGCTGGGATTCGTCGGCAACGGCGGGCCTTTCTCGCTCGTTCAGCTGAAGGTCGTCCAGGAGTGCATCTCGCTCGTCGTCTTCTGCGTCATCGCCAACATCATGTTCCAGGGCAACCACCTGCATTGGAACCACATCCTGGCCTTCCTGCTCATCATCTGCGCCGTCTATCTTGTTTTCATGAAATGAAGAAAAATACTTTTAACACAATACGCCTAACCACACTCCTCCTCGCTGCCCTCATGCTGATGCCTGCCGCGGCCGATGCACAACGCCGAAAGAAGAAGGCCGCAAAGCCGAAGCCAAAGGTGGAGGAGGTGGTCGAAGAGGATCCCCGCATCGTCCAGATGCTCGAGGCCACCCAGCAAGTGGTGTTCATCGACAGCATGGTGGTCAGCCGTGCCAACTTCATGGACTTCATCCCCCTATCGCGCGACTGTGGACGCATCGCCCTGAACGACGGGCTCGGACAATTCACCAACGAATTGGGAGACAAACGGCTGGAAGCCGCCGTCGACGCCCAGAAGGTGCCGCACATTATGGTGCGCGACATGATGGGATTCTCGTGGGGCGAGCCGGTCAGAGCGAAGGGTCTGGGCGACGATGCTGCCAACTTCCCCTACCTCATGCCCGACGGAACCACCCTCTACTTCGCGCAGAAGGGCGAGAACAGCATTGGCGGCTACGACCTCTTCGTCACGCGCTATGACGCTGAAGACGGCCGGTTCCTGCGGCCTGAGAATCTCGGCATGCCCTTCGCTTCGGATGCCGACGACCTGTTCTATGCCGTTGACGAGCAGCATCAGCTGGGCTATTTCGTCACCACCCGCCGTCAGCCCGCCGACAAGGTTTGCATCTACATCTTCATCCCCAACGAGACGCGCCGCACCTACGTCAGCGAGGCCTTCGACGAATACCAGCTTCGCGCCCTGGCCAGCATCAGCCGCATCGCCGACACTTGGCCCAAGGGCAACATCCGCCAGCAGGCCCTGGCACGGCTGAAGAACGCCCGCCAGCAACACGAAGTGAAGAAGCCAAAGGCGGAAGGCAAGATGTCCGAGTCGGAGTCGTTGCGCCACAAGGCTGAGGTCCTGGAGAAGGCGCTCCAGCTGGCTCGCAACAACTATGCGACGTCGAACGACAGCCAGCGCGAACGCCTACGCCCGGAGATACTGAGCAGCGAGAAGGAACTGGAAGAGCTCCAGAGAATGATTCGCCAAAAGGAGAAAGAAGAACGCAACCGCATCTATCAAAACAATCAATAAAGCCTATGACTACTAAGTATTTCGCCCCCTCGGAACTCATCATCAACGAGGACGGCTCCTGTTTCCATCTGCATCTGCGGCCCGAACAGCTGGCCGACAAGGTCATCCTCGTCGGCGACCCGGCACGCGTCAATACCGTAGCCGCGCACTTCGACACCATCGAGTGCGAGGTGCAGAGCCGAGAGTTCCACACCATCACTGGCACGTATCATGGCAAGCGCATCACATGCCAGAGCCACGGCATCGGATGCGACAACATCGACATCGTGGTCAACGAACTCGACACCCTGGCCAACATCGACTATGCCACACGAACGGAGAAGCCCGAGCACCGCACGCTCACCATGGTGCGCATAGGCACCTGCGGAGGACTCCAGCCCTTCACACCCACAGGATGCTTCATAGCCTCGGTGAAGAGCATCGGCTTCGACGGACTGCTCAACTACTACGCCGGGCGCAACGTGGTGTGCGACGTCGAGATGGAACGCGCCTTCACCCAACACATGGCATGGAACCCCATCAAGGGTGCACCCTACGTGGCCGTGGCCGACGATGACCTCATCAACCAGATAGCCGGCGACGACATGGTGCGCGGCTACACCATCTCTTGCGGCGGGTTCTATGGCCCGCAAGGCCGAGTGCTCCGCGCCGACATTGCCGACCCCCAACAGAACGAGAAGATTGAAGCCTTCGAATACGACGGCATGAAGGTCTGCGACTTCGAGATGGAGTCGTCGGCCCTCGCCGGACTCGCCACCTTGCTCGGCCACCGCGCCATGACCTGCTGCATGGTCATCGCCAACCGCTACGCCAAGGAGATGAACACCGAGTACAAAAACTCCATCGACACACTCATACAGAAGGTGCTCGACCGGATATGATCATTAGCATTGTTCAAACTATTGTTTTTATAATCCCTGCTAACACCTGGGCCTTAAAGTAATGAGCAACAGCGACACCATCTGCGCACTCGCAACTGCTCCCGGCGGAGCCCTCGGCATCATCCGCATCAGCGGCCCCAATGCCGTCGGCATCGCCGGTTCGGTATGTTGCGGTATCACCGCAACCACCCCAGCCAACACCATCCACTTTACCCGTCTCATCGATGGCAACGAAGTCGTCGATGAGGCCATGGTCTCCGTCTTTAAAGCTCCCCACAGCTACACTGGCGAAGACTCCGTGGAAATATCCTGCCACGGCTCCCGCTACATTCTTAACAAGGTATTAGAGCTGCTCATACAGAAAGGTTGTCGCATGGCCCAGCCAGGCGAGTTCACCAAGCGTGCCTATCTCAACGGCAAGATGGACCTCTCGCAGGCCGAGGCTGTGGCCGACCTCATCGCCTCGACCAACCGCGCCTCCCACCAGATGGCCATGAGCCAGCTGCGCGGCCACTTCTCATCGGAGCTGAAAGTCCTTCGCGAGCAACTCCTCAAGCTCACCTCCCTGCTCGAACTCGAGCTCGACTTCTCCGACCATGAAGACCTCGAGTTTGCCGACCGCACCGAACTCAAGGCTCTGTCGGAGAGCATCGACAACCACATCACACGCCTTGCCCGTAGCTTCGAAACCGGACAAGCCCTCAAGCAGGGCATCCCCGTAGCCATCGTCGGCAAGACCAACGTGGGCAAGTCAACCCTCCTCAACCGCCTCCTACATGAAGACCGTGCCATCGTTTCCGACATCCACGGCACCACCCGCGACACCATCGAGGACACCATCGACCTTCATGGCGTCACCTTCCGCTTCATCGACACCGCCGGCATCCGCCAGACCACCGACCAGATCGAGCAAATCGGTATCGACCGCACCTATCAGGCCATCGACAAAGCCCGCATCGTGCTCTGGCTCATCGACGAGCTGCCAAGCAAAGAGGAAATACAAGACATGACCGCCCGCACCCAAGGGCGCACACTCCTCCCCATCCACACAAAGACAGACCTCCGTCCTCAATGCTGCGATCATATCGCAGCCCTCGCCCCAGTACTCTCCATCTCAGCCAAGACCGGCCAAGGCATTGCCCAACTCGAAGAAGCCATCTACCATTCGGCCAACATCCCCACCCTCACCGACGCCGACACCATCGTCACCAACGCCCGCCACTACGACGCACTCCAGCGTGCTCACGCCAGCCTTCAGCGTGTCCTCGACGGCATGGCCCAGCGACTCTCCGGCGACCTCCTTGCCGAAGACCTCCGCCTCGCCCTCGACCAGCTTGCCGAAATCACCGGCACCAAAATCACCCCCAACGAAGTCTTAGGCAACATCTTCAGACACTTCTGCGTGGGAAAGTAAATAGCAATTAGCATCGATTACAATCAATCACAAAATATCACATAAGGCGTTCAT
This sequence comes from uncultured Prevotellaceae bacterium, assembly GCA_902779455.1. Classification (GTDB taxonomy): domain Bacteria; phylum Bacteroidota; class Bacteroidia; order Bacteroidales; family Bacteroidaceae; genus Prevotella. Next base: position 524 of record CACZBS010000012.1, on the reverse strand, counting down.
AATGAGCGCCTTTTCTTTTTGCCTACTTTTTAAGTAAAGTCGATAAAAATCGTTTTTGCTCGATTTTTTGTACCGCTCTTGTACCGCTGACTCCAATAACGGCCATTATAATAGTGGCGGAGGTTAGCGAGATAGTAGAGGAATTATACAATGGTTGACAATGGTATATTACTATATACAATAGTTGAAGCCATCGGCCACCTTAATATTAACAAAAAATGAACAAAAATGACAGCAAGTAAAGTTAAAATCAAAAAAGTCTGCGAATGGTGCGGACAAGAGTTCATTGCTTGGAAGGTCTCAACAAGGTTCTGTTCAAAGCAATGTAACAGTCATGCGTATAAAGACGCAATCAGAAAAAGAGTCCTTCTCCAGACAGAGCAGGACACCATGGAGAAAGCAGACAAGATTTCTGCGAGTAAAATCGGCAACAAAGACTACATGTCTATTGCCGAAGCAGCATCATTGCTTGGAGTTACAAGAATGACTGTTTATAATCTCATCTATAGTAATGCGTTGAGAGC